>JAYRYS010000002.1:0-459878 GCA_041916875.1 Flavobacterium sp. | reverse complement strand
TTAACCGAACGATTCTTTTGTAAAACTTCATAAACACAACGAAGCTTAAATTCATAATTGTACTTGACTTTTCTTTCCATAAAAATGCCCCCAAATAGTGTCTAACTTTTTGGGGGCAGTTCATTGGGAGCCATTTTCAATTTACAACTATAATAAACAAACAATTAATTATTAAAATAGAAGCCTGCCGGTATTACGCCCACGGTATAACTTTGCTCATGCGTGCCGGTTAGTGAGTGTACATATACCTTACCTGCTGAGTTATAATCGCCCGCATCGCCAAGGTAAATGTGGCTACCCCTTACTGCAAAGCTATACACGCCATAAGCGCCCTGTGCTGTAGTAGTGAATAAAGGAGCTGCCGGGAAAGCAGTAGCTGATACAGGCATTTTATATACGCCTGAATCTACTGTGTAATAAATATTTCCTGCCTCAATATCAATATTCATCGGGTGAACCATTCCGCTGAAGTTTACTGTGCTGCTCACGGTGTTATTGGCAAGGTTGATGATGCTCATGCTACCTGCAGATTCCGGCAACGTGAATGACCATGACGGTACGCCGCCATTCATAACATACAGTTTACCATCGGCCACTTCAAGCGAGTTAGGCACATAGCCAACATTTATGGTTGCAGCAAGTGTACTGTTGGTACTGTCAATAACCGAAACAGTATTGCCAAAACCATAGCCGCCCGCATGGGCTACATATAGCTTTCCGTTGGCTTCAATAATCCTTTCAGGGCCTTCGGCCACCGGTATCGTTGCTATCACGGTATTATCAGTAAGGTTGATGACCGCAACAAAATCGTCAGTAGCCACTCCAGGGTCGCCCCAGTTGGTAACATATGCTTTTCCGCTGGCAAAAGCAATGTACCTTGGGTTATCCAGTCCGGCTTCAATTGTGGTAATATGCTCAAAGTTATAGCGGTTTACAACTTCAATTTTGTTCGAAAAGTTCATCACTATGTAAGCCTGTTCGCCGGTAAGCCCAATATCCTGCCCGGTATCACCCAGTATGTGTCCGGGATTTACACTTGCAAAAATGTTGTTCTCTAACTCAAAATCGTTAGAAAGAAACGATACTGAAGCATCGCCATGGCCAAAACCACCCTGGTTAAGGATAAAAAGGCCATTTACATAATCGCCTGATGGCGGTGCAATGTTATTATCATCATCACTACACGATGCTAAAAACAGCGATGCAGCAAATGCGGTTAAGAGTAGTTTGTTAAGTTTCATAGTTATCAGAATTTAAAATTTAAGTACACGTTATAGTTCCTGCCGGGTAGCGGTCGCATCGCTACATTTTGATATTCCTCGTTCCACAGGTTGAGTACCTGCGCGCCAATACTAAGCCCGCTAAGCAGGTTAAAATGGTATTCGGCCCCTACAGTGGAAACATTATACGGGTCAATCTTGGTTGAATTGTCGGATGTGGTAAAAACTTCCCCGTTAAACAAATGCCTGTAGTAGGCCGAAATATGGGCATACGAATATGCCACTGATGCTGTTGCTTTGTGCAAAGGCACATATATAAGTTGTTCTGTCTTGTCCTTTTCGCGCGATACGGTGTAGGCATAAGTACCATTCAATTCCACCCGGCTCCTGCCCCATTGCTTTTGCCAGCTACCCACGGCTTCCAGCCCATAGGTATTTACACGACCCACGTTTTCCGGGCGCCATTGCGAGCCGCTGGGTACCCAGCGCAACATATCCTTCAGCTTTATGTAATAGCCGGTAAGGCTTAGCTTCACCCCTCCAACCCTAAATTCGTTACCCAGTTCGGCCTGGTAGGAAGTTTCCGGGTTCAGGTCGGCATTGCCGCTTCCCTGCCAATACAGGTCGTTGAATGTAGGTATGCGGAAATTGCGCGAACCGTTTAGCCGTATGCTGTAAAATCGCGCCACATCATACTTCGCCCCAAAGGAATACAGCACAGGGCTATCATACACGCTGGTAATTTCTTTCCTCACGCCCAGCTCATATTGCAGCTTTTGGGTAACCACATGCTTCATGAGCAGGCTGCCCGAGCCTATCTGCCTGGTTTGTTTTATAATGTCCGACCCATCACCGTGGTTTTCGGTATAGTCCACAATCGCGTTCAGTTTAATGCCATCGGTAAGGTCATAGGCCACATCATAGCGTGCCAGCCAGGTTTTTACTTCGCCGGTGGTAAAAATATCATTCCTGAAATTCTCGTAATATTTATAGCGTTCGGTAAGGTAAGCGGCCTTTAGCTTAGAGGTGAATTTGCCGTACCTGCCCATCCATTCCAAAAGGTTTCGGGTATTCAAATCTTGGTACATGCTGCGTGAAGGCGCTGCCAGCGTTCTCGAAAAATGCCTTTCGCCGTCAAATATATAGCTGTACAGCCGCAGCGTGTTCTTTTCATTCAACTTATAAGCCAGCGCCGCATTTACGCTGGTGTTATGGAATTGGCCATTATCATTCTTCAGGTTATAGCCGGGGTAATCATAGTCATTATCACTGCTGTTCCGGGTGATGCTCACATGTGTACTAAACTTGTCGGTAGCGGCGTTCACCTTATAATTAAGCCCCAAAGTGTTGAAACTGCCATATTCTGCCCTGAGCTCATTGCTGAAATTATCGCCAAAGGCCAGTTCGTTGTTCAGGTGGATACTGCCGCCAATGGCACTGCTGCCATAAATAACGCTTCCGCCCCCTGCCCTAACGCTGATGTTGGTAAAATCGCGGGTATTTAGCGTGTTGAAATCGGTTTGCCCGTTAAGTTGTGAGTTGATGTTGATGCCGTTCCACACCACAGCAGTTTGCTGCGCCGTAGTACCCCGGAAAGAGGGTGATGACACCATGCCCAGCCCGTTTTCCTTAAAATAAATAACGGAGTTGTAGTTGAGCAGCGAGGTAAGCGATGACGCATTCCTGTTGATGACCGAATCATTCAGCTTTTGTACGCCCTGCGTATTGCTGTAATCGCGCAATTGGGTATCGGTAATGATTACCTCTTTGAGCACGACAACAGAATCGGTTTGCGCCACGGCATTGCGGCACAGCAGTATCAATACGATTAAAAATAGCTTTTTTAGCGTCATAATCTGTAAGCCTTTTTTCCCGAAGGCCTCAATTTGGTTATGGCTAAGGCAGGTCTCCTGGCTTGCGTACTGTTGCTGCCTTCCCGTGCGTGACACAGTGGCTTGAAGATTGCAACAGCCTCCCTTTCGGGATTAGCTTACAGTTGCGGGAACAGCTCAGGTTTTGTACCTGATTCCCTTTTAATGCGCTGCGGCGTTAACCGCAACACAACCTTAACTGGGTGCAAATATAGGATTTATATTTTAGTTTCCTAATTATCCATCCTTACCCCTGCCCTCATATTTTTACCGTAAAAATCAAGGAAGATTTCCGCGCCGGGCGAAGGAGAGCGACCCCCGAGACGAGCGCGAAGCAGCGAGCCGCTGGGGTCGTGAGGGAAAAAATCTGACGTAGATTTTAAGGTAAAAATATGCGAGGCTTGACTTTTTTGTTACTTTTTGCGTCAAGGCAAAAAGTAAAAATAAATACATTTGCATCTTATGAAAAAATCCCTTCCATACTTTTTACTGCTGTTGCTGGCTGTATTTTCATCCTGCAAAAAGGAAACTACAGTAACCGAGAAATCAGTATCAAAGACACAAACCGCCAATTCAGTAAAGTATGCCAAAGGCCTGGAAATTTACAGGTACGATGGATATAGTGTGGTAAAAGTAACCAACCCGTGGCCGGATGCGAAGGACAGCTTTACCTATGTATTGCACCAAAAAAATGTTGCGGTGCCAGACAGCCTGAAACGCTACATTGCGCTGCAAATACCGTTGAAGTCAGTGGTGGCGACATCAACAACATACATCCCATCACTGGAAATGCTGGGTGTTGAGGGTACACTTACGGGATTTGCCACTACCGATTTGGTTTCTTCCGAAAAGACAAGGAAGCTGATAGATGCCGGCAAGGTGAGGGATGTAGGCATCAACGAAAGCCTGAACACGGAGGTAATTATTGACCTGGCGCCCGACGCCGTAGTGGGCTTCAGCATCAGCAGCAATAATAAAACGCTGAACAACCTGCAAAACAGCGGGATAAAAGTATTGTACAACGGCGACTGGACCGAGCAATCGCCACTTGGCAAGGCAGAGTGGATTAAATTTTTCGGGGCATTGTATGGGCTCGAAGATAAAGCCGATGCAATTTTTGCCGGGATTGAAAAAGATTATATCGCAGCCCAAAAACTGGCTGAAGGGGCAACCACCAACCCAACCGTACTAAGCGGTGCCATGTACCAGGACCAGTGGTATATGCCGCAGGGCGGCAGCTGGGCGGCGCTTTTTTTGAAAGATGCGCATTCCCGATACCTTTGGGCTGATGCCAATGGTACAGGTAGCCTTAACCTGTCGTTTGAAACGGTTTTGGATAAGGCACAAAATGCCGAATACTGGATTGGCCCAAGCCAGTTCACCTCATTAAAGGAAATAACGGATTCCAATCCGCATTACGCACAGTTCAGGGCATTTAAGGAGAAGAAAGTATATTCGTTCAGCACCAAAAAGGGCGCTAAGGGCGGATTGATATATTATGAACTGGCATCCAACAGGCCGGACCTGGTGCTGAAAGACCTCATCTCAATACTGCACCCGGACCTGCTGCCGAATCATCAACTATACTTTTTTGAAAAACTGAAATAAGTGCAAAACACCGGCAGAAATACCATACTTTTCATTATGCTGGGCATTGCCCTGGTATTCCTGTTTGTGCTGAATATCAGCCTCGGTTCGGTAAAAATACCTTTTAATGATGTACTGCAAAGCCTTAGCGGCGGCGAGTCAACCAAACCCGCGTGGGATTACATTATCCTGAACTACAGGCTGCCAAAAGCCATTACGGCACTGCTCGTGGGCATGGGGCTGTCAGTTTCAGGGTTGCTGATGCAAACGCTGTTTCGTAACCCCTTGGCCGGCCCTTACGTTTTGGGATTAAGCTCCGGGGCAAGCCTGGGTGTGGCATTTGTCATACTCGGTGCAGGATTGCTACCTGTAACATTGAGCGGGTTTTTCCTGGCGGCTTACGGCATTGTCATCGCCTCCACATTAGGCAGCCTTATGGTTTTGCTGGCGGTGCTTATTGTAGCACAACGGCTCAAAGACACTATGGCAATACTGATAGTAGGCCTTATGTTCGGTAGCTTTACCGGCGCTATAGTTGGCGTACTCACCTACTTCAGCACCGCCGAACAATTACAGAAATACACCTTTTGGTCGCTGGGCAGCCTGGGCAACCTTCCTTGGGATAATATCATTATACTGGCAATTATATGCCTTGTGGGGCTGGTGCTGTCGGCTTTCTGCATCAAGCCGCTCAACGCCTTATTGCTGGGCGAACGCTATGCCAGGAGCTTGGGCATCAATTTTGCACGCACACGCTTCATCATTATCATGGCAACGAGTCTGCTGGCGGGTAGTATTACCGCTTTTGCAGGGCCTATAGCGTTTGTGGGGCTGGCCGTACCGCACATGGCCAAGCTGGTTTTCAGGACAAGCAATCACCTGGTATTGTATTGGGGCGTTCTGCTTACCGGCGGCATCATATTGCTGCTATGCGATACCCTTACCCAATTGCCGGGCAGTACCTTCACCCTGCCTATTAATGCCATAACCTCTATAATAGGTGCGCCGGTAGTCATCTGGCTGTTGCTGCGCCGCAGGAAAGGAGCCTACAGCTAATCCATGGAACAAGCTAAAACCATACTATCGGCACAAGGCATCAGCATTGGCTATCCCACCAAAAAAGGTATGGGAAGCATTGCCAATGATATTAACCTTAACCTGGCCGAAGGAAAACTTATAGCACTTATTGGGGCAAACGGTATAGGGAAATCTACCCTGTTGCGGACGCTTACCGGGATTCAGCAACCATTGTCAGGCGAAATAGAGTTTAACGGCAAAAGCCTTGCCTCCTATTCTGCGGAGGCGCTGGCACAACAACTGAGTATTGTGCTGACGGAAAGCCTTCCGCCCAGCAACCTTACTATTTTTGAACTGGTGGCACTGGGCAGGCAGCCTTATACCAACTGGCTCGGCAGCCTTTCAGTCGAAGACCTGGAAAAAGTAAACAAAGCCATTGAATTGACGCAAACGGAGCACCTCATCCATAAAAAACATTATGAAGTAAGTGACGGCCAGCTGCAAAAAGCGCTTATTGCACGGGCGCTGGCACAGGACACGCCGCTGATAGTACTGGATGAACCCACTACCCACCTGGACCTGCTGCATAAAGTAAGCCTGCTGAAACTGCTGAAAAAGCTTTCGGCGGAAACAGGCAAGTGCATTTTTTATTCTACGCACGACCTTGACCTTGCCCTGAAATTGAGCGATGAAATTGTAGTGATGGCCAATGGCACTACAACCCAGGGCACTCCGCAGGAACTCATACACCGTAAGGCTTTCGACAGTATTTTTAACGACAGCAGCATAGCCTTCGACCCCGAAAAAGGCGGTTTTACCATTTTATAAGAAAAGGTTTAACAAAAGGTAAACACACATTGGTTGGCGCATTGCCTAAATTTACAATAGGCAACATAAAAACCAATGTTATGAGCAAGCAATTTACCATAAGCTATCCGGGTGATAAGGCCCAGCTGATAGCCAAACTTAAAGATATGATTGGCGGCAAAGGCCAGCTGGCAGGCAATGAACAAGCGGGCAATTTTGAAGGCGAGACACCCGTGGGTGGTTTTGCAGGGTCATACACCATACAGGGCGATGACATTACGGTAACCATTGATAAGAAACCATTTTTGGTTTCCACCGGGATGATAAAGGACGAGTTTGAAAAGGCATTGAAAAAAGGGCTATGAGAACTGTGTTCGGCATAGTATGCTTTTTTATAACCACGTTTGCATTGGCCCAGCCCCCGCAGATGGAACTGTCGCGCAGTGGTTTCCCTAAAGTGGATGTGAGCATTCCCGCAACCAAGAATGAAAAGCTGATTGAGCTGTCCAAAAGCTGGGCGCTGGAAACCTACAAGCGCGGCGGCTATGATGTGACGGATGTGACAGAAAATTCAATGACCATTTCAGCTATTGAAAAAAGGGCATTTTATTACCGCAATAAGGGAGAGGGTTATGACCACGATATTAATTTTGATATGAAGCTCACCTTTTACGGTAACCGGTATTCGGTACAGCTTTTTGTAAAACAAATATTTGCCGATGGGGTCAAGATTGAGTACACTATTCCCGATTATTTTACGTCTGACGGCAGTTTGAAGGAAGGCTATGCTGATGTGAAGCCATCGCTTGAAGCCACGGCAAACACAATCCTTAAATCGTATTATAACTATATTACCAATTTCAGGTAACTAAAACTATACAATTATGGCACCAGGTACTGATGACCCAAAAGACTTGGGTTCGAAAAAAATAGGCAACCAGGAAAAGAAATCCGATAAGAACGAAGGCTTCAGCGGCGACAATCTGCCCAGGAATTATGACCCTTCATCAACAAAACTGAAAGCCGAGCTGGAGAAGAATGAAGACGGCGGACTTGAAACAACCAAGCGAGCCCGTGACATTGACGAGAAAAAAGCGCCGGCAGTGGACAGCCTCAGCGGAAAGTCGGCCGAAGGTGGTGATGGGGTAGATAAAAGCCGTGGCACCAGCAGTGAGAAAGAAGATATTGAAACGGCGGAAAACCGTGATTTTAATTCTGACCTTGACGAGGACCGATATGGCAAAGACCACCCGGACAATAAAAAGAACCGGGGCAATATCGATTTTGGGAGGGATTAATTTCCTGAATTTTCACTGAAATGTATAGAGTAGCACAGAGATACACAGAGCCTTGCAATTGCAGGGCTTTTTTTATTCCCTTTCTTTGGAGGGTTGGCTGAAAGCCGGGGTGGTTATTTTCTCATACTATAGAATCTATAAAGAAACCACCCCGCCCTGTGGGCACCCCTCCAAGGAGGAGAATCCACTCTATACTAAAAATGATTAGCCCACTTCGACAAGCTCAGTGTGACTAATCATTTTGAAATACCTCCCTAACCCTCTCAAGAGGGGAACAGCTAGACTCATGCTCAAACCGTATGATATAAAATCCGTTACATCAGCTAAATCCGTGTCATCCGCGTTCCTTTAATATTTTTCACACACCCCTAGCCCCTCTCAAGAGGGGAACAGCTACACTCCTACTCTATAGCCTAAATAATCCTTTAAATTACTATGGTTTTAGTCATTCAAATTAACGACTTAACGAAAAACAATCAACAACCAACTAATAATTATCCGCTTTGTTCGATTCTTCGTTGATAAACTGTATGTTGGCGTGCAGTTTTATGTTTTCGCCCAGCACTAGTCCGCCTGCTTCGGTAACATCATTGGAGTGGATGTCAAAATCGTTGCGGTTTATTTCTCCTGTGATTTCAAAACCTGCCCTTGGTATCCCGAAACCATCTTTGGCCTGCCCTCCAAAAAGCACATCAAGAGTAACTGATTTGGTGATGCCCTTAATGGTAAAGTCGCCCGTAAGTTTGTAGTGGTCGCCCTCGTGGTGGATGAACGACTTGGAGCGGAACTCTATCTGCGGGAAAGCATCGGCATTAAAAAAGTCGGGCGATTTGAGGTGCTCATCCCTGTCGCGGTTATTGGTATCAATGCTGTACACATCAATATTTATGGTAAAGAAAGCATCGGTAAAATCATCGTGCTGCGGGGTTACCATAGTACCCGAAAAGACATTGAACGATCCGGTGATTGTTGAAATAACCAGGTGTTTTATTTTAAAATGCACTTCAGAATGTGCGGGGTCTATAACCCAATGGCGTGTTGACATAATATTGGTAAATAGGTTGATGTACTAAAGTTACGCAGAATTATAATACCCTTTGCAAGTAAAGCCTTATAACTGCCTCACTAATTTAGGTACTGTAACATGATTGACTGCACTGCCTGGCGTGAATAATTTGTTAAACTTTGTTGTTTTTGCTTCTTACAGAAATTTCAACACTACCCACAGCATGCGGGATAGCACGGAGTGTTAACGCTTATACTAACATTTTGGATTAAAGGTTACGTTAATTCTATTCATCACTAAAACTGGCCTGCCGAACTTTGTAATATAACCACAACACTTAACATTATGGCTACAGGAAAACAAACCCCGGCACCAAAAGCATCGAGCGAACGCAAAACGCCGGCAGCGAAACAAGCGACAAAAGGATCGGACAAAAAAGAGATGTACCCGAAACCATCGCAAAGGGATTAATGCACATTAACAACAAACTACACGATTATGCATAATGATAAAAACAACGACTACGGCCAAAACAGCCCGTCGCAAAACGAGAGCCACAACAGCTGGCAGGATGAAAACCGCAACACGCAAGGCCGCAACCATGATGTGCTTGGGAGCGAACAGCAACAAGCCCAAGGGACAGGCAGCAGGGGCAGCGGAATGAATGATGCACCTATGAATGACGACCAGCCTTACAGCCAGGGCTCATATGAGGCAAGAAGCGATAATGACGACTTTAACGATAATGGCTTTGACGAAGACTCCCGCGAGGCGCAGTCAAGGACTTTCAAAGAAGATGAAGACACCTGGGAAAATGACCAGCGCATGAGCTCAGGCCCTAACTCCGATTCGTATGGCAACTCCGGTACCAGGAACAACAACTGGGATGCCAACGACCCGATACAACGTACAACGGGCATACATGACGATGAGCAGCAGGACTCATGGGGAGACAAAAAAAATGAAGAGTAAATTTTTTTAGGGTCAGAGGTAAGAATTTAATGTTCCGAACCTGATCTGAATAAAAAAGCGGAATAGTAGATGCTATTCCGCTTTTTGTTTATACCCTGCGGTTATCAGGCCGCCAGTGCTTAATCGACTTTTTAATAGTATTGGGTGAAAGGTTTTCTTTTACAGCTCTTTCTGCCAGGGCTTCAATTTCATCATCCGGTGCAAAACGCAGGGCAAACAATTGGCCTTCGGTAAGTTGGCTTTCAAATTCTTCCAAATGCTTTCCGGTAACTGTAAAATAGCGGTAGCGCAGCTCCAGCAATACCAGCCTGTTTTGTAGCGTGAGTGCGTAGTGCTGGCGCAGCATCCAGGCCAGCCATACAATTACTGCTGATAGCAATGTAACGAAAACCCACAGCATGCGGTTGCCTTCATCATTAATTATCTGCCATACTCCAAAAAGGATCACTACCAGCATAAGCGGATAAAACACAAAATGGTGGGGCGGGTAAAAGCGGATGTGATTACTGTAATTCTGCGGTTGTGGCATTAGTTAATATCGTTTAGATAATTGGCTATAGTTTGTGCCAGTTCCTGCTGTTTGGCTTCGCTGGTAAGGTAAGCGCGGTCTGACTCATGCGAGAGGAAACCCATTTGGAAATTAACAACAGGCGCTTCTGATTTCCTCAGGATATAGAACGGCGCATCTTTTATACCCCGTGATTTATAGCCACTGCTTTTCACTAATTTATTTTCAAGTTCCACAGCACGATAGTTTCCTTTTTCATTCACGAAAAATTCCATTCCATAGGCCTGATTTCTTGCCTCGAAGTTTACATGCAGTGAAAGCACAAGGTCGGGTTTTACAGCATTGATCGTTTTTACCCTGTCTTCTAGCGAAACGAATTCGTCGCCCTCGCGGGTAAAGTGTATTTCCACCTCTTCAGCATCCACCAGGCCTTTCACTTTTTGGGCAACACCGGCATTGATATTCTTTTCCATAAACCCTTCAAAGGAAGCGCCGTAGTCTTTGCCGCCATGGCCGGCATCAATCACTACAACAAGTTTGTCATTGTTTTTAGGGAGTGCAAAGGCAAAGCATACCGCAACTGCGCATGCTGCCAAAAATTTAAAGTAATTTTTCATAAAGGCAGGTATTGGTTATTTAGTTGAAACTCAAATATAACCAAAAAAATTGTAAGTATCGCCTTAAAATTATTGTACGCGCCTGCCCTCTATGCTGGCCTGCAATAACTTTTCAAAACGGGATTGCCTGGTTTTTTCCTGCTTGGCTGTGATAATGTAGTGCAGCATTACCTTTTGGTAGGATGGTGCCTGTGTGGTAAAAAATTTCCAGGCCTGTTTGTTGGCTTTGAACGTTTTTTCCATTTCGGGCGGGAGTTTTGCCGTTTCCTTTTGCTCGTGCGAATATATTTTGGACTTGGCCTCCTTACGCTTTTCAAAAGCAGCCAGGCCTTCGGGCTTTATCAATCCTTTCGCCTGCAGCTCTTCCATCTTTTTGATGTTGACGGCGCTCCATATGCTGTTGGGCCTGCGGGGCGTAAATCGTATAGTATAGCTCTCCTCGCCCAGTGATTTGCGCACACCGTCTATCCACCCGAAGCACAGCGCCTGATCCACCGACTCCGGCCAGGTGATGCTGGGCTTGCCACTACCGGTTTTATAGAAGCCGACAACCAGCTCGGGTTCCGTGTTGTGGTGCTTCTCCAGCCATTGGCGGAAATCAGCCGGTGTTTTGAAGAAGGTGGGTTTTGTACTCATAGGTACAAGATAGTAAATTATGCGTTTAGCAGCTCCTGGAACTTATCCACAAACTGGCCCACGTGGTAGCCGTCCATCAGGCCATGGTGCACGTGGATAGAAACCGGCATGCTCTTAACACCGTCCTTCTCCGTCACCTTCCCAAAGGAAATTTTGGGCATGGAATCGCGGAAGCTAAAACTGCGGGCGTGCGACAGTGAAGTGAAATCAACCCACGGTATGGCTGAGAAGTGTATGACATTTTCCCCGGAAATAGCAGGGACTAAACCGGTAGAATTCTGCACGCGGTCGATTTCTTTTTGCGCTTCGGTGATAAATGTCGAGAAATCCGGGTGATAATCCACATACGAGAAGCCGAAAGTACCGTTGGGCCTATTGATGGTTGGCGATGCATGCACGGTGTCATACAAATAAACATTGTCGCCATCAATGCGGTAGCGGAAAGCCTCTACAGCATTGGCAGCTGCCAGCGCATTGTGCAGGTAATACAAAAAGAAAGAGGCACCCTGTTCCTTAGCTTTGATATAAGCCACCGTACAATCTACATTTACGGTAACGCCAAAAAAAGGCTCATCAAATGTGTTGAAAAATTTAAAATGGTCGCGGCGTGCCCAGGTTTCTATATCAATCTGCTGTTTCATTACAGGAAAAGCTGCGGCAGTTGGGTTATCCTTTCCATCTGCCTGAAATTATCGTGTTCAATAGTGTGTTCAATCTGCTCGTGCGCCCAGGTGGTATGGAACGGAATGTGGCAGGCATGGCCGCCAATTTCCAGCACCGGCAGCACATCTGATTTCAGCGAGTTGCCAATCATAAAAAACTCCTCCGGTTTTATATCAAGCCTTTTCACCAGCTTTTGGTAATCAATCTGTTGCTTGTCAGACATTACCTCAATATGGTGAAAGTACGGCCCAAGGCCCGATTCGTGCAGTTTTTTATGCTGGTCCTTAAGGTCGCCCTTGGTAGCCACCACCAGCTTGTATTTGCCTTGCAGCGCCTTCAGGGTATCCTCTACCCCGTCAATCAGCTCAATAGGCTTGTCCAGCATTTCCTTACCGTAATCCAGTATTTTTTCTACCAGCTCCACGCTCATCTTTTTGTCAGATATGCGTATCGCGGTCTCAATCATACTCAATATATAACCCTTGATGCCGTAACCATACAGCGCCAGGTTTTCGATTTCGGTCTTAAAAAGCTCCTTGCCTACCGAATGGGCCGGGAGGAAGCTCTCCATCAGCTGGTAAAATTTTTGTTCCGTTTCCTGAAAATACGGTTCGTTTACCCAAAGGGTATCGTCAGCGTCAAATGCAATAACTTTAATGTTCATAGCAGTAATTTCCTGCAAAGTTAATTGTTGGGGCAGGACTTCCCAAATAAACTATTTTTTCCGGTGGACGATAAAGCCATTGTGTATGGCATCAAAACCAACTTTGGGGTAATATCCCATAGCGCCGGGAGCAGACAGCAATATCAGCGTAACTTCATCGCCCAGTTGCTCTCGGGTAACAGCTATAAGTTTTTTGCCGATGCCGGCTTTTTTGTAATCTTCACTCACCGCAAGGTCTGACAGGTAGCAGCAGTAGCAAAAATCGGTAAGCGAACGCGCTGCGCCCACCAGCCTGCCTTCATGCCAGGCCGAAACAACCAGGTTGCTGTTTTGGTACATCTTGCCAATGCGCGGCACATCATTAACCGGGCGGTTAAGGCCGGCACTTTTATACAGTGCAGCCACATCTTCGGCAGTAGGGATAACGCCTATTTTATATTCAACCTGCATGTTAATGCACTACCTGTGTTGAATGTGCCGCAATGATTTTCCAGCCGCCTTCCTTTAGTTTCCAAACCCTTGTGAAGCGGAAGATGCCCACCTGAGTTTCACCGAAAAATGACCCGCTGATATTTTTAAGCACTGAAACTATAGCTACATCGCCTTCAATTTTGATGGCCTGCTCGCTGGTTTCAATACTGTAAATTTCGATATTGCCGGAGCGGTGCGCTTCCAGGTCGTCCTGCTTGGTGTAGCGGCGGCCATCATGGCCCGTAAACAGCAAATCATCATCAATAAGTACATCCAGTTCGGCAGCGTTACTGTTTTTCATGGCGTCAATCAGCCTGTTTTCAAGGTTTAAGATATCGTTTGTATAATCCATAGCATATTTTTTTTAGAAACGTAAATTACATTATTTTTTACCCAATAGCCAAACAGCAATCCATACTGCCATTGAAAGTATGCCAAGAACAAAAATCATTTTGCCGTGAAGGCGGTCACTTTCACTATAAGTTGGTACACTATCGCCATTAGGCAGCGTTTTATGGGATGTCCATAATACATAACCCGTAATGACACCAAAAAAACCTCCCAATAGCGCCGAAATATAGCCAAAAGCTATCCATGGCATTTGATTGCCTTCCGGTTTGGCTAGGTCATCCAGGCGTTGCCTGCGCAGGTTTGCCATCAGTTCATCATCAATGGTTTTGCCTCGCTCTTCCAGCAACCTCCGGGCTAGCAGGTAATCAAAATCGCTCCACTCGTCATGTTTCAGCACCACATCATACAATTCATCATCCGTAAATTCAAACAGGTAGTGTTCACGCGATACATCGCCCAACTGGTCTTTCGCCTGGTTGATAATAATAGTTTCGGCTTTGGTGAAATCCTCATGCTTTACCTGTATTTCATATTCTTTGGCTATGCCGCCACCCAGGCTGCTATCTAAAGTTGATGAATTATCTATAAACCGGCTTTCTATACCACTGTTAGAGAGCAATTGCTCCAGCGCTTTAGCTTCGTTAAGGTCGGGGTATTTTTTAAAAGTGGTGAAGTTTTGCATTGGCTTTATTTTACCCTCAAATATATTGAAATAAGCCGATGCCGCTATTAGAAAATTTTCGCTATTTTTACCCTTTACAATTTTACACACAATGCCCGATACCATTACATTATTACTTGCCTTTATCATTGCCCTGGTTTTGGGGATATTTATAGGGAAACTGATTTTTGCCTCTAAAAGCATCTCTGAAAACAAAGTGCTTGAAGAACGCAACAACAGCCTACAGGCTACTATTGAGCAGCTGAAACAGCAATCGCAAAATGAAAAGCTGGGTATTGAAAAACAGCTGGTGCAGGCCCATGCCGAACGCGACAGCCTGCGCACGGCCAAAGATGCCCTGACGGTGCAGCTTACCAAAAAGGAAACTGATTTTGAGAACCTTTTTGAGCGCATGCGCGAACAAAGGCAGGAAACCGATGAGCTTAGGGAAAAATTCACCAAAGAATTTGAGAACCTGGCCAACAAGATACTGGAAGAGAAATCGAACAAGTTTACCGAGCAGAATCGCGAGAACCTGAAGAACATACTTTCGCCCCTGCAGGAAAAGATACACCTATTTGAAAAGAAAGTAGAAGATACCCATAAGGAAAGTATTGACTACCACGCCGCGCTGCGCCAGCAGATACTAGGCCTGCGCGAAATGAACGAACAGATGAGCCGCGAAACCCTGAACCTGACCAAAGCGCTGAAAGGCGATACCAAAATGCAGGGCAACTGGGGAGAGCTGATACTGGAACGCGTGCTGGAAAAATCGGGACTGGAGAAAGGCCGCGAGTATTATGTGCAGCAAAGTCACCTTACCGAAGAAGGCAGCCGCATACAGCCCGATGTGGTGATTAACCTGCCCGATGGCAAGAAGATGATTGTGGACAGCAAGGTATCTTTAGTGGCCTATGAGCGTTTTGTAAATGAAGAGGATGATGTGCTGAAAGGCGGATTTCTTAAAGAACACGTTAATTCGATTAAACGCCATGTGGACCAGCTGAGCGACAAGAACTACCACGACCTGTACCAGATAGAAAGCCCCGACTTTGTATTGCTATTCATACCAATGGAACCGGCATTTGCCTGCGCACTGAATGAGGACAACACGCTTTACAACAAAGCTTTTGAGCGTAATATAGTAATTGTAACACCAAGCACGCTGTTGGCCACCCTGCGCACAATTGACAGTATGTGGACCAACCAGAAACAGCAGGAAAACGCCTACGAGATAGCCCGCCAGGCCGGTGCGCTGTATGACAAGTTTGAAGGTTTTGTAAACGACCTTACCAAAGTGGGCAACAAAATGAAAGATGCCCAAACCGAATACCAAAATGCCATGGGCAAACTGGTGGACGGCCGCGGCAACATCATAACCAGTATTGAGAAACTAAAGAAGATGGGTGCAAAAGCAAAGAAATCTCTTCCTGAAAATATCCTGAACCGCGCCTTGGCCAAAGAAGAGGAAGACCTGCCTGATGATGCCAATAAACTCCTGAACCAGTAAGCCATGGAAACTGTTTATAAAAAAGTAAGCGCATCAAAAGTTACGCTTTCGGAACTGATGCTCCCTTCCCACACCAATTTCAGCGGAAAGATACACGGCGGGTATATATTAATGCTCATGGACCAGATAGCCTTTGCATCGGCATCCAAATATTCGGGCAGCTATTGCGTAACCGCATCGGTAGATACGGTAGATTTCCTTAACCCAATTGAAGTAGGCGAACTGGTAACCCTGAAGGCATCAGTCAACTATGTGGGCAACAGCTCTATGGTGGTGGGCATCAGGGTAACTTCTGAAAACATACAAACCGGCAAAGTAAAGCATTGCAACTCATCCTACTTTACCATGGTAGCAAAGGATAAAGATAATAACAACATAAGGGTACCACGGCTTACTGTTACCACTCTTGAAGAAGTGCGGCGCTATTATAATGCGCTAAAACGCATACACCTGAAAAAAGAGCGAAATGACCATGCCGAAACTTTTGACCACACTACACAAGAAGCATTGGAGGCACTTAAATCTTATGATGTAAAAGTTCAGCTATAAGTTTAACTATCAGCATTGTAACATTTTATTAAGAAATCATTCCACAAGAAATAAAAAATTATATATTTGTTATCAAAGTTTAAAAATTACTATGATAACATTATGAAACACAACTATTTTTTAAAAACATTTCTCTTTTTATTAGCATTTACAGCACTTTCCTCATGCGGGAGCGATGATAATGGCTATACCGAAGTACCGGAGCCGGAACCTGTTTCGCCCGTAGTGCTCGACCTGAATGCTGTGCCATATAGCAAACTATCGGACTATAAATTTTATGAAGGCGACATGAAAAATATGGAGCCTGCCTATAAAGTAATACCGTATGACCTGAACAGTACCCTATTTACTGATTATGCCCATAAAAAAAGATTTATATGGATGCCATCAGGAGTAAAAGCTACTTATGATACTGATGGAAAGATACTGGATTTCCCTACAGGCACCGTACTCATAAAAAACTTTTATTATGACAATGTACAACCTGCCAACACCCGAAAAATTATCGAGACCAGGCTTATGATTAAAAAATCAACCGGCTGGATATTTGCAAATTACATTTGGAACACCGAACAAACAGAAGCTGTTTATACTGACACTAATGGCTTTGTGGATATTGCCTGGACAGAGAACGGCACGCCGAAATCTACAACTTATGAGATACCACATCCTAACGATTGCTTTACCTGCCATAAATCGGGTTCTACTGCTATGCCAATCGGCCCCAAGCCGCAAAACCTGAATAAGAATTTCACCTATGCCAATGGTTCTATGAACCAGCTGGCTAAATGGATTGAGGCAGGCTACCTGGAGTCAGCTCCCAACACTATAGCATCAACAGTGGACTGGACTGATACCACTAAATCTTTGGACATGAGGGCAAGGTCTTATCTTGACATTAACTGTGCCCACTGCCACACCGAAGGCGGCCACTGCGATTATATGGCTATGAGGTTCTCGTTCACCGAAACCGCCTTACCGGTTAACCTTGGCATTTGCGTAACTCCGTTTGAGTCTTCGCAGCCTTTCCTTATTGCAGGCCGTAGCACGGAGAGGTCAGCTATTTATGACCGTATCACTACCGACAACCCATCTAAGCGCATGCCCCTTATAGGGCGTACAATTGTGCATGATGAAGCTGCAGCCATGATTGAGCAATGGATTAACTCTATGGAAGAATGCCATTAACCAGTTAAAAAACCAACCTATGAAAACCAAACTACCTTTACTTGCATTACTGCTGGGTATTGCCGGTATGCAGGCACAAACCAATTGCAGCAATGCACTGCCTGTTACAGCAGGAATTCATGCATCAGCCAATTATGCCGGCGGTGCAATACCACAGCCCATGTGCCTTAGCGGAACCAATAACGCTACTGCGGGTATATGGTATAAATACATACCTACCGAAAACAAGACTGTAACCATAACTACTAATATACCGGGATACCCGACTATAGATACCCGATTGCACGTTTATAAAAACGACTGCGGTAACCTGATGTGTGTTACCGGAGATGATGACAGTGGAGGTGCAGGTTATACGAGCATGGCGAGCTTTGCTGCTGAAGCCGGCAAAACATATACTATTGCCTTTGATAACAAATGGACCTCTCAGACATTCAATTTCAAGATTACAGAATCAGCCTACGTGCCTCCGTATGAACCGGGCATGGGATTTGTAGCCCAAAGCGCCAATATTTCGGGCAGTTATATTATTGGGGTTGTAGATATGAATAATGATTACTTGGATGATATTGTTAAGGCCAATACGGGTTCCGTAACCATATTATACCAGGCACCAAACAATTCCGGTTTTACCCAGGCTACGCTACCATCACCAACTACTAACTACATGCCTGGCTGGAGTATGGCTGCAGGCGATTTTAATAAAGACGGGTATAACGACCTGGTGTATGGCAATACTTCGGGGGCTGCTTTGCTACTTAGCAACAGCACCGGAACTGCTTTCCCAACACTGCTCACAAGGCAAGGCATGTTTTGCCAGCGTACCAATTTTGTAGATATTAATAACGACGGCAACCTGGATGTATTTGTATGCCATGACGTAGCGCCAAACGTGTACCTGCTTAATAACGGCAATAATGGCTTTAACCAATTTCAGGGTGGTATGGGAGACCACCCGAACGGCGGAAACTATGGTTCTATATTTGTGGATTATGACAATGATGGTGACCCTGACCTGTTTATTGCCAAGTGCAGGGGTTCGGGCAGCGATGCGAGCCTTAACGAACTGCACCGTAATAATGGTAATGGCACATTTACTAACGTAAGTGTGGCAGCAGGCTTGTCGGACATGCTTCAAACATGGTCAACCGCATGGGGCGATTTTGATAATGATGGCGATATGGATGCTATGGTGGGCGCCAACTCAACCGCTAACGGAACGCACAAAATTATGCGTAACAATGGCAATGGCACCTTTACCGATGTTACTGCCGGAAGCGGTTTTGATATTTTCACATCATACGGAAGGGAGCACGTAGCTTATGACTTTAACAATGATGGTTTTATAGACATTATGTGTGCGGGTAACAAGATTATGTACAATAATGGCAATATGACATTTTCGCCTGTATCAATACCGGCGGCCAGTGGCCCAGTGGGCGATTTGAATAATGACGGTTTCCTTGATATCCTGAATGAAGGCACTGTTTATTTCAACACTGCCAATGCCAACAAATGGATAAAAATAAACCTTAATGGTACCGCCAGCAATAAGAATGGCATAGGTGCGCGGGTGGAAGTTTATACAGCCAACGGCAAGCAGATTCGTGATGTGCGCAGCGGCGACGGCTTTGAATTTATGAGCACGCTAAATGCTCATTTTGGGCTTGGCAATGCGGCCAGCATCACTAAAGTTGTAATAAAATGGCCATCGGGCGTTGTTGATACTGTTTTGAACCCTGCCGTAAACCAGGCACTATTGATTACCGAAGGCTCTACACTGGCGTTAACTGATATTGCTTCTGCTTCTTTCAGAATTTTCCCTAACCCTGCCAAAGATGTGATTGAAATAAGTGGCTCAAACGTTTCCGACATTAAAAATGCAAGCATTTACAGTATGGAAGGCAAACTGGTAATGGAACGAGAAATTACAGACGCCAGGATACCGGTGAACCAATTATCAAAAGGCACATACTTACTCATTCTCCATGATAGCAGTGGAATGACACATACAAGCAAGATTATAAAAGAATAATTATTTTAGAAAAAATCCCGCTGTAGCGGGATTTTTTATTTAACGTTAAATATGTACAAAACAATATCTTAATAAAATGTTAAGCAAAAATAGTATCTTGCGGCTTTTTTTAAAATATAATGAAAACAGGTATCCTATCCCACCTACTTTTGCTTGCGCTGTTTATTACCCAGGCCAGCCATGCACAAAAAAATATTGACCCAACTCCGGAACACATCCAACTGGCAAAACAGTTGAAGGAAAAGTACAAAAAACAGGATATCGCTATACTCTCAAGTACTGAAAAGGTAAAGTTTTCCATAAATGCGGCAGGAGATAATGTTATAGCTGACTTAAATTCAGATACTGAGCTTATGAACATAAGCCAAAGGACGGATATATATTTGCACGAGGGCTATGATAGCCAGTCTGAAATAAGTGAATTTACATTGAAATATCGAAATGGCAAAAATGCAAAATTTGAGATTAAAGACGAAATTCATAATAACAATGAATTTTTTTATAACGACTATCGTATAAAGCACGTAGCGGTAGATTTTCCGGTGCAAGGTTACAGCTACAGTTACGAAGTACATAAAAAATATAATGATGTAAAATATTTTACTGTGCTTTACTTTAACAGTGAATACCCCACCTTAAAGAAAAGGATTGAAATTACTGTACCAGAATGGCTTGAACTGGAAATAAAAGAATTTAATTTTGACGGTAGCCAAATAACTGTTACTAAAACACCCGATCAAAAAAACAAGTGTACCGTATATGCATTTACAGCTGAAAACCTTCCGGAAATGACCAATGAAGAGTCATGCCCCGGACCAAGTTATTTGTACCCGCACATTTTGGTTATTGCGAAATCGTTTACAAAAAACAATAAAAAAACCACACTATTTAATAACACTACAGATCTTTATAAATGGTATAAATCACTGGTTAACAGCATTGATGAAAAACCATCAGAATTGCAGGATAAAGTTAAGGAACTGACTAAAGATGCGAAAAATGATGATGAAAAAATAAAAAACATTTACTATTGGGTACAGGATAATATAAGATATATAGCATTTGAAGACGGAATAGCAGGCTTTAAACCTGATGCATCGCAAAATGTATTTAAAAAGCGATATGGCGATTGCAAAGGCATGGCCAACCTTATACGCCAAATGCTGCGCGAAGCAGGGTTTGATGCACGCCTTACCTGGATTGGCACTAAACACATAGCATATGATTATTCTATTCCATCGCTGGTTGTAGATAACCATATGATTTGTACCCTGTTCAAGGATGGAAAAAAATACTACCTGGACGGTACCGAAAAATACAATTCACTTGGTGAATATGCTGAACGCATACAAGGCAAACAGGTAATGATTGAAGATGGTGAAAATTTTATAATTGAAAAGGTACCTGTAGCGTTGCCAGCAGCAAATAAAGAAACATACAGTGCTGTTTTGAGTATTGACGGCGAAAGCCTTTTGGGCACCGTTGATTGTACTATGAAGGGTGAAAGCCGTGCATCCTTCCTTTACGGGTATAACAACATACAAAACGACAGGAAAGAAAATGCGTTACAAAAATATCTGGCAGGAAGAAACAATAACCTTTCCGTAAGCAACGTAAAAACATCTGACCTTAAAAACCGCGATGCTATGCTTACTGTACATTATGATGCGCTTATCAAAAATAAGGTTTCGGTATTTGACGATGAGATGTACATAGATCTTGACTATATGGAGGAATTTTCCGGGCTTAACTTCCAAGAGCGCATTTATGATTATGAAATGGGTTACAAGCAAGACTATGAAACAAGCATCACGCTCCAAATCCCACAAGGCTATAAAGTAGCCAAATTGCCATCAGGAATGCAATCACAGCATGGGGGATATTCTGTTGCTTTGAGCTATGAGCAAAAAGGCAACAATATTATCTACACCAAAAAATTTATATTCGCTAATGGCGCTATAAAAAACAATGAGTTTACCAACTGGAATGAAACCCACGGGCAGCTCAAAAAAATGTATAAAGAACAAATTACCTTAATTAAGAACTGAGAATAAATGAAAAAATTTTTAACTGCACTTCTTTTTGCAGGAAGCTGCATGGTATGGGCACAAGATAAAAAAGAAGTTGAGGAATTGGCATGGCCAAAAAATGACCCCTACTCTTCCATAACAAAAATTCCTGAAAAATGGAAAAATGAATCGGCTGTGGTAATAGTTAGGAATGAATATTATTCTTTCAGCGCTCCTGCACTAATTACCATAAGGAAAAGGGTAATGCTGATGGATCAGGCAGCAGTAAAGCAATATTCTGAATTCTCAGTTTCTGAACGGGTAAAATACCGCGTTCAGATATTTTTTGGCACCCATGAAAAAAAAGTAACCGATATAATTGGAATAAAAGTTGTTAAGCCTGATGGCACTGAAAAAATTGTTGATGTTACCAAAGAATCTGTTAAAACTGATGATAAAGTAAAAATTGCAGTACCAAATCTGGAAGTTGGAGACATTATAGATTACTACTATAACACCGACCTGGAGATGGATACAAAACAGGAAGACATACTGGCGGATGAATACCCTACAATGAACTTGAAAATAGCTCTGAAGGCAGACAACCGATATGCAGTAAACCTAAATTCCTTCAACGGAGCGCCTCCTATCAAGGAAATAAAATCTAAAGGTGAAACAACATATGAGCTTACTGCAACCGATATAGAAAAAGCTACTTATTCCCGCTGGTATTACCCACTGGCAGAAATGCCTGCATATAAATTCCACGTGAAGTTACGCGAATCAGGAAACCAGGCAAAATTTACCCGCGCATTTGTGCCTGAAAAAAAAGGCACCATCAACAAAGTCATAACCAAACAGGACATATTGCAATATTATGATAATAAGTTATGGGCTTATGGTAATGTTGGTGAGGTAAAAAAATATGTAAAAGAAAAGGGCTTCACCACAGATGAAGAGAAGGTTATGGAGGCCTACTACTTTTGCAGGCATCAATATTATACCCGCTACATGGAAGCAATTTTGGCTGAAGAGGCTAAAATTTTTAATGCAGCTGAACTATATGGATACCCCATTGTTTTGGATACTGATAAACGGTTTGTACAGCACTTTATGGCTTTCCTTAAAGAAAATAAGATTAAGTATGATATTATAGTGGCAACGCCAAGGGAAAACGGCCCTATAAAGGATATGCTTACCCAGCCTAATATTGTACTTACTGTAAAAGTCCTGACTAAAGAACCGATATACTTTCAGTTTTTTGAATCCTACAATACAGCCGGTACCATTGATTACAGGATTGAGGGAACTGACGCTTATGCACTAAAAGTCCCGAATTTAGCAAAGGGAACCGCAATAGAAAATACTACACTGCCAAAATCAAACTACAAGGAAAATATCATTGTTCAAAAAGCAAACGTAGCCCTCAACGAAGATTTTACATCACTTACCGTGAACAGGCAATCATCAGTATACGGCCAGTTTAAGGCTGACGAACAAAAGGATAAGCTCTATTTTATTGATTATGCTGATGAAGATAATAAAAAGTATAAAACCAAATCATTACAGGAAATGATTGGAAATCAAAGGAAAAGAGAGCAGTATGTAAGCGAATTTTCTGCAATCAAAAGCAAAATAATTGATAAACAGAAAAAAGAGTTTAAAGAATCAACAGAAACAGAATATGGCTTTGCTATTGATGATCATACATTTGAATTTAAAAACCTTGGCAGGTATGACAGGCTGCAACCTTTTGAATATACTGAAAAGTTTTCTGTAAGAAATGAGTTGATTAAATCTGCAGGGCAAAACTATGTAGTTGAAATAGGAAAGCTGATTGGCCAGCAATTGAAGCTTGATGATAAGGAAAATGCGCGCAAAGAAAATATATATTCTATTTTTCCAAGATCATACCAGGAAGAAGTAAATTTTGAAATACCCTCCGGATACAGTGTTTCGGGAATTGAAAAATTAAATAAAAAACTGGAAAATGCAACCGGAGGATTTGTAAGTACCGCGGTTGTAGATGGAAATATCCTTAAAATAAAAACGTACAAATACTATGTCAATCACTTTGAGCCAAACGCCAACTGGAAAGATATGGTAGCGTTCCTGGAGACTGCATACCAATTTACACAAGAAAAGATACTTTTGAAAAAAAGCTAAAAAAAGCCCCGGTTTCCCGGGGTTTTTTATTTTTTCATAACAGAGAAGCTTTTTACCGTTTTACCGGCTGTAACCTTAACCAGGTATGTACCTGCATTGTAATTACTCATGTAAATAATGCAGTTAGGGTTAAGGCCAGGTACATCCAGCACAGCCTTACCGTTCATATCAAAAACCTGAATCCTGTCAATAACCTGGGGTGCGCTTATGGTAAGCTCATTTACTACCGGGTTAGGAAAGTATTTGAACTCAGCAGCTGTATTATCCTGTGTGCTACCCACTGCCTGCACGGTTATTGTACCGGTCATTCCACTGTGAATGGTGCAACGGTAAGAGTTAGCTCCCACAACAGTAAAAACTTTAGAATAAGTTAACCCAACACCTGTTTGAGTGGCGCTGGCAAAGGTTTCAACGCTTCCGTTATTTGATGTAACGTTGTGTGGGTGAGGGCTTGTCCAGGTCCACATAACAGTATCGCCTGAATCGATAGTCCTGCTAAATTGGGCTGCCGGTTCGCTAACTCCCCAGTTTACCATGTGTGTTGTTTGTGCCCCGACAGTAAAACCGGTGTACAGTAATGTAAAAAGTAAAATTTTTTTCATATCATTTTATTTAATGTTATAGCATAGTAAAAGTAACAACATTTAACAAAACGATAGTAAGAAATTTTGTGATATTTGTAAAATCAAATAATTGTATTACAGCAGTAAAAAATTAAAATTGTAAGAGAATTAAAAAATCCAGCCTGATAGACTGGATTTTTTAATTTTTTATCGGCTCAGGTACATTTTTCTCCTGGAATACAGTTCATAAAACTGGTCATCTTTCAAATCGTCAATAAACAGGATGCTCTCCCCTGTCGATTTCATCTCCGGCCCCAGCTTTTTGTTCACACCCGGGAATTTATTGAACGAGAACACCGGCTGCTTAATAGCAAAACCTTTAAGTTGAGGGTTAAAAGTAAAATCAGTAACCTTGTTATGGCCCAGCATTATTTTAGTAGCATAGTTTACATACGGCTCACCATAAGCTTTTGCTATAAACGGTACCGTGCGCGATGCCCTTGGGTTGGCTTCAATAATGTAAACCGTATCATCTTTTATGGCGAACTGTATATTGATAAGCCCAACTGTTTTAAGCGCCAGGGCAATTTTTTTTGTATGGTCCTTAATCTGTTGCATTACATACTGCCCCAGGTTGAACGGCGGTAGCGTAGCATTACTATCACCCGAATGCACCCCGCATGGTTCAATATGTTCCATGATGCCTATGATGTACACATTTTCACCATCGCAAATCGCATCAGCTTCGGCTTCAATGGCACCATCAAGATAATGATCCAGCAGCAGTTTGTTGCCCGGAATGTTCTTCAGCAGGTCGATAACATGCTCTTCCAGCTCCTGCTTGTTGATAACAATTTTCATTCCCTGCCCACCCAGTACATAACTTGGCCTTACCAGTAGCGGGAAATCAAGTTCATCGGCCAGCTTTACAGCTTCCTCAGCACTTTCAGCCACACCGAATTTAGGGAACGGGATATTAAGTTCCGACAGCAATTCACTGAAACGGCCCCTGTCTTCAGCAAGATCCAGTGCATCAAAGCTTGTACCTAATATTTTAATACCATACCTGTCCAGCTTTTCTGCCAGCTTAAGCGCAGTCTGCCCGCCCAACTGAACAATTACACCTTCCGGTTTTTCATGGCGTATAATGTCGTATATATGCTCCCAGAACACAGGCTCAAAATACAGTTTATCGGCTGTATCAAAATCAGTTGAAACCGTTTCGGGGTTGCAGTTTATCATTATGGTTTCATATCCGCATTCTGCAGCAGCAAGCACACCATGTACACATGAATAGTCAAACTCAATACCCTGCCCAATCCTGTTTGGGCCTGAACCCAATACCACCACTTTCTTCTTATCAGTCACAATGCTCTCATTATGCACGTAGCGCGTACCATCAGCCTTTTCAATCTCCGCTTCAAAAGTAGAATAGTAGTACGGTGTTTTTGCCTCAAATTCAGCAGCGCAGGTATCCACCAGCTTGTACACACGCTTAACGCCCATTTCTTCACGCTTGTTATACACCTGGCTTTCCAGGCACTGCATCATGTGCGCAATCTGCCTGTCGGCAAAGCCTTTCTGTTTGGCTTCAAGCAATAATTCTTTAGGTAATGAATCTATTGTAAAGGTTGAAATCTCTTTTTCAAGTGCATACAGTTCCTCATACTGTTTCAGGAACCACATATCAATCCTGGTAATTTCATGTATGCGACTCAGCGGTATACCCATCTGTATTGCATCATATATTACAAACACCCTGTCCCAGCTTGCGTTGGTTAGCTTGTCAATAATCTGTTCGTAATTTTTATAGCCTTTACCGTCAGCGCCAAGCCCGTTACGCTTTATTTCGAGCGATTGTGTAGCCTTGTGCAGCGCTTCCTGGAACGATCGGCCTATACCCATCACCTCACCTACCGATTTCATCTGCAAGCCAAGGGTACGGTCGGCGCCTTCAAACTTATCAAAGTTCCAGCGTGGTATTTTCACGATAACATAATCAAGCGTTGGCTCGAAAAGCGCCGATGTAGATTTGGTTATCTGGTTTTGCAATTCATCAAGGTTATAGCCCAGCGCGAGTTTCGATGCAATCTTGGCAATAGGGTAACCTGTAGCTTTTGATGCCAGTGCCGATGAGCGTGATACCCTTGGGTTAATCTCAATCGCAACTATATCCTCCTTCTCGTCAGGGCTTACCGCAAACTGCACATTACATCCACCGGCAAAGTTGCCAATGCTGCGCATCATTTTTATGGCCATGTCGCGCATTTTCTGGAAGGTAGTATCGCTCAGCGTCATGGCAGGCGCTACCGTAATACTGTCTCCTGTATGGATACCCATCGGGTCCATGTTCTCTATGGAACAGATGATTACCACGTTATCATTCTTATCCCGAAGCAGTTCCAGCTCGTATTCTTTCCATCCAAAAAGCGCTTTATCAATAAGCACTTCGTGTATTGGCGAAGCCTCAAGGCCGCGGGTTAGCAGCTCGTCAAAATCATCTTTATGGTGTACAAAAGCTGCCCCTGTGCCACCCAACGTGAATGAAGGGCGTATTACAAGCGGAAAGCCGAATTCCTGCGCAATTTCTTTTCCTTTAAGGAAAGAGTTGGCCGTTTTTGCCGGAGCGGCAGGTATGCCAATCCTTTCCAAAAGCTGCTTGAACTGCTCCCTGTCTTCCGTAATGTTGATGGCGTTGATGTCAACCCCAATCAAGCGCACATTAAAGTCAGCCCAAATACCTTTTTCATCAGCTTCCAGGCAAAGGTTAAGCGCTGTTTGCCCACCCATAGTAGGCAATACCGCATCAATTTCCGGATGTTCCTTTAATATTTCAATGATAGATTTTGTGGTAAGGGGCTTCAGGTACACATGGTCGGCCATGGAAGGGTCGGTCATGATGGTTGCCGGGTTAGAGTTGATAAGGATTACCTTAATACCCTCTTCCCTAAGTGAACGCGCCGACTGTGAACCGGCATAGTCAAACTCACAGGCCTGGCCTATAACTATGGGGCCTGAGCCTATAATAAGTACGCATTTAATAGATGTGTCTTTTGGCATTGTGTGTTGTAGTTGTAGTGTTAGTAGCGCCACCGGCAAAGGTGGTATGCAAATTTAGTATTTTATTTTGTTTTTTTCTGTCCGACCTCACCCCCTGCCCCCTCTCCAAAGGAGAGGGGGTGTTGAACAATTAATTGTAAGAGTAGTACGTTTCATTCTTGCTCCCTCTCCTTTGGAGAGGGTTGGGGTGAGGCCTGGGTACAAAAAAAGGCGTTACTTCATTAAGTAACACCTTTATATATTGTAGCTGCTAAAGCATCGATTATTTCTTATGCCTTGGTTCGCTTGAAACAGTCAGTTTATGCCTTCCTTTAGCTCTCCTGCGAGCAAGCACTTTTCTACCGTTGGCAGAAGCCATTCTTTCCATAAAGCCGTGCTTATTTCTTCTTTTTCTTTTCGATGGTTGAAACGTTCTCTTACTCATTGCTTTGTATCTTTAAAAATCTTTATCTAAATTAACTGTGGAAGCTATCGGAATGGTTATTCCAAAACCGAGTGCAAATATACAAAGGTTTTTTTTTCGTACAAGAGGTTTTTGAAAAATATTTTTAATTGATTTTATTACCTTTGCACACCTAAATTACAACATTATATGTTCAATAAAAATATAAAACTGGTACTGTTTGTACTGGTAGTAGCCATAGCCGTTTGGCAGTTTACCGAAAGTAACATAGGCAACGGGATTTTCCTTTTGCTGTTCTCACTTATATTTATCCTGCTTTATTTTAAGAACGAATTCATTATACTGGCTTTCTTTAAACTGAGGAAACAGGATTTTCCAGGTGCCAAGCAATGGCTGGACAAGATACAGAACCCGGAAACCGCGCTGGTACGCAAACAGCAGGGGTACTATAACTACCTTAACGGCCTGATGGTATCGCAAACCAACCTGAACATGGCCGAGAAATATTTTAAGAAAGCAGTGGAGCTTGGCCTGAGCATGGACCAGGACCTGGCGATGGCCAAACTGAACCTTGCGGGCATTGCCATGACCAAGAACCGCAAGATTGAAGCCGAGAAACTGCTGGCAGAAGCTAAAAGACTGGACAAACACGGTATGCTGAAGGAACAGATAACGATGATGAAAGCCCAGATGAAAAAAGGCCCACAGGTACAAATGAGAAGATATTAATAAGAACCGCCCACTGAGGCGGTTTTTTATTTTATACTATTTCGGCTACAAAATCGTTTAAAAGGAAATTTCCGGCCAATAATGAAAATACTTTACACCTTACTCAGCATTTGCACTATGCTTCAGGCAGCGGCGCAGGATCAGGATATAATAGCATGGATAAACAGTAATGCCATTGTTATTGAAGATGCAGCCCCCGACACACCACTTAATAGCTTTTCGGCTAAAGTTCCTGAAGGTTTTAAAAATGCTATGTTGTTTGGTTTTGGCGAAGCATCGCATCATGGCAAAGAGTTTTTTGACATAAAAGCGAAGTTCTTTAAATACCTTGTGGAACACCAGGGCGTAAGATTATTTTTAATGGAAGAAAGCTACCAGGCAGAAAAAGGAATAAACAGTTTTATAACAGGCGGACAAGGTAATGCAAGAGACACACTCAATTACTTTAATATGGCGATATGGTACACCAATGAAATGGCCAGCCTGTTACAATGGATGCGCGATTATAACCTGGGCAAAGCAACTAATGAACAAATACGGTTTTACGGCATTGACAATCAGTTTGGTAAAGATATAAATATACGGTTACGTGATTACATCAAAAAGTATAACTTAACAATACAGGAACAATTACTTGTTGCAGCAGACAGCTGTTCGGCAGCACAGCTGATTGCAGGCGGGATAAAAGGCTGGGATAAAAAAATGCTGCCTGCTCTTAAAGAGATACGACAAGTGCTTAAACAGAATAAAGAAAAGCCAGCAGCAGCCAATGCCAGTGAATACTATGATATGCTTCGAGGCTTGGGTTACCTTGAGCAATACACCTCTTATATTGCCGCACCTTACAACCATAAACGCGACAGGGACATGTATCAAAATATTCTTGATGTTTTAGATTCAGAGCCGGGAACCAAAGCATTTGTATGGGCACACAATGAGCATATCAACAAAAAAGACATGGCTGGTTACAAGATTGAAACCCTGGGAAGCAGGCTTAAAAAGCAATTTGGGGCCAATTATTATTCCGTTGGTTTTGACTTTGGAAGTGGAAAGCTTACCGGATACAATATTAAGAATGGGAAAAACCTAGGAAGGGTAATCAGAATACTTGATAAGCCTTACAAAAACACTTACGCACAAACCCTTATAAAAGCACAGCCTGATGTTTATTTTATTAATATGGCACAGGCCATGGCAAATCCGGCTGCATCAAAATTTTTCAGCACCAAAATGCGGCAGCTATTTTTAGGCGGCCCCGGGTTTGATCCTGACAATATCTTTCTGTTCAAACGGAAATTAGCTGAGGCATATGACGGGATTATTTTTGTAAAGCATATTTCGCCTACAACTTATTAAAAAGACTTAGAGTTGCCGTCAATCAAAATGTTATAGATTTGATTGGAGCTTAACAGGCAGCATAACTCTATGCAATTAAACATGTGCCAAATAAAAAACCTTACCCTCCTTACTCCTTTTCTTGACTTCACTTTTTCTGTATAGTCAGTAAAAGCTTTTGTGCTTTCTATAGGAAAAAGTTATTCCTGAAAATGAAACGATACATTTTTTTGAAGTTGGGAAGCACACACAGCGATACATACTTGACCTGATTGAGATAAACGTTCCTTTTAAAAATACAACAACTATATACGTAATTATCCTGACAATTACCGAACAATAAAATTATTATTTTCACACCATAAGCAATAATTTTATTATATAAATCACAGTTATTAACAAAATTGTTTATAACTTTGAGTATCAAATTAGTAAATGTTATGAAAAAAATTTTACTAATTATACTCTTCACTTTCATTCCACTCTCACTTTATAGCCAGGGTGACAGCATTTATTTTTCTGATGCTATCAAAATAGGGCTTAAAAAGTATAAGAGAGAGAGTAACCGCGCTGCACGTTATGGTAATGATGAACGGGCCAGGTTTCTTTTTGATTCATTAGTAAAACACCGCCTTACCGGCACCCGGTTTGACGACTTTAAATTTAAAAAATCAGGGGGTGGCAAGCTTCAGCTAAGTAAAATAAAGAAGCCGGTTATACTCATTACTTTTGCATCATGGTGTGTAACCAGCAAAGGAGAAATACCGGCACTGAACAAGTTGGCACAAAAATATGGCAAGGATGTAAAATTTGTAGTGCTGTTTTGGGACAAAAAGCATAACATGAAAAAAATAGCACGCAAGTTTAACCGTCATATTACCGTATGCTATGCGCATGAGTCGTACAGGAATGATGCACCTATTGTATCGGCCTTAAAACACACGCTAGGTTTCCCTACTACTTTCTTGCTGGATGACGACCTGCGGGTAGCCGACATAAGGCGTTGCGGCATGAAAAAATGCCCTAAAAAAACATCTTACAAGGAAGCTTATGCTATTAACTTCAACTCATACCTTGACGGATTAGGCACTATACTCCTAAATAAAGAACTGAAAAAAGAAATGCTGGCAACGAAGTAAGTTTTGAGTTACGGGTTACGGGTTACGGGTTCGGAACACGTGAAAACATACAACTATGAACCCGAAACACGAAACACGCAACCGGTTAATAGCCCGCCGTAGGAATCTCCAGTTTGTACATTTTACCGGCAGCTACGTCCAATTTCCTGTCGCGAAGCCATGGGTTGTGCAGTTTCAGTATTTTGTAGTTAATGCCCTGCTCTTTGGCAAAAATGGCTAAATCCGGTACTGAAGCAGCTACATCAATTTGTTTTGCAGGTATAACCTGGTACAATTCGCCAGGCAATAAGTTAAAGTTATACTGCGCAGGGTTTTTCATTATCTCCTTAAGCGCCAGTATACGAAACACATAGCGCGATGTTTCTTCAGTAAGCAGCAGGTCATAATAATTCGTTACGCCCTGAAAAGTGATTTGCTTGTTTACGCCGGTTACCCCACCATTATAAGAAGCTGCAGCCAGTGTCCATGACCCAAATTTCTCTTTGGCAGCCAGAAGGTATTTACAAGCTGCTTCAGTTGATTTTTCAAGATGGTAGCGTTCATCAACAATATCGTTCACTTCCAGCCCGTATTGCTTTCCGGTTTCCGGCATAAACTGCCACACACCCCTTGCCCCAGCCGGCGATACTACATTTACCAAACCGCTTTCAATTACAGCCAGGTATTTAAAATCGTCTGGCACGCCATAGCGTTTCAGTATCGGCTCAATAACCGGAAAAGCGCGGTTGGCCCTTTTAATAATAAGCCTCGTACTGGCATCTAAATTAGCATTTACCAACAATTCACGGTCAAAACGTTCGCGTACATCAGTAATGTTGAGCGGTGTTTTTTCGCCCGCAAAATCTATCTCGGCAGGAAAATAATTTTGATTTGCTACCACTGTATTGCTTTCCGGCTGCTTGGTGGAAACCGCGTGAATCAGCACACCGCTTACCAAAATTACTGAGGCTATGATGCCTGCTTTCTTTATCCTTTCCATATCCTATTGTATTTAAACCGGCTGTTCTTCACCTAAAATTATCTTGGGCAGGTGTTGGTTCAGCCAACTGTATTTATTGATTATCATAATATGCGTACCTCCCTTAATAGGTATGTACTTAGTTTTTATATACTTTGGCGGAAAAACCTCATCCGCATCGCCGTGAATATGTATCACATTCGGGTCAGGCTCTGTCCTGCTCCAGGTAATTACTTTTTCAAACGCCCAATCCAGGTAAATCTTATCCCTCATGGACAAATATTTATCATACAAATCCAGCCGTTTGGTAATGAAGCTATTGCCTGTAAAAAATTTGCGTATCCTGTCCACGTTCTGCATCAGCCTTGTAGGGAACACTTTATAAGCCTTCAAAAACTTAGCCACTTTCATACGCCTCGGGAATTCCAGGTTTGATTTTACGCTGGATATTATAATAACTTTGCGCGTTTCCATCATCCTTGCCATCTCCTGCACCACTACCCCGCCAAATGATACGCCTATCAGCACCGGGTTGTTGTGTTTTACTCTTAACGACATCCTTTTTACATAATCTTCAAGTGTTTCGTGCTCCAGTGGCAGCACCCATTCCAGCACTGTTACTTCAAACTTATCTTCAGGCAGGTGTATGTATTCAAAAATAAGAGGGCTTGCTGCCAGCCCGGGAACAAAATATACGGGTATTTTTTCCATTAGGGTTGATTTAACGCTCCGCCGGGCGGAGAATCAATTTTTATTACGAAATTTGTATAAAGTTAAAATTTTTATCACACACCATCTTACCTTTAATTTTAATTTATTACAAAATATGCGTTCAAGGATATTCCCTAAAAATGAAAGGGGCACGGCTGACCATGGCTGGCTGCAGGCCAATTTTTCATTCTCCTTTGGTAATTATTATAATCCTGATATGGTTCAGTTCGGGATGCTGCGTGTACTGAATGATGATACTATTGCCGCAGGTATGGGTTTCGGCACGCACCCGCACGATAATATGGAAATTGTTACCATACCGCTTGAAGGCGGGCTTACCCACCGTGACAGTATGGGAAACCAGGAAACGGTTAGGTTTGGCGAAGTGCAGGTAATGAGCGCCGGTACCGGTATACAGCATAGCGAAATGAATGCCAGCCAGACAGAGCGGGCTAAAACCCTGCAACTTTGGATTTTTCCTGACAAGCAGGATGTAACGCCCCGATATGGCCAAAAGGGCTTTGACCTTGATGCCAACCGCAACAGGCTGGTAAATGTGGTATCGCCTAAAGACGGGAATGATGGTAATGCACTATGGATACACCAAAAGGCTTACCTGCACCTTGGCCTATTTGATGCCGGGCAGGTTATTACCTATGATGTGAAAATACGCGAAAATGGTGTGTACCTGTTCCTGATTGAAGGTGAACTGGAAATTAACGGGCAAAAAATAAATGAACGTGATGCTTTTGGTATTGTAGAGTTTGACTCATTTGAAATACATACCAAAACACCCGCAAAAATATTGACAATAGAAGTACCAATGAAGTTTAACGATTAACTATGGAAATAAAAGACAACGAATTTTCGAGGCAATTTGAAGCCACGGTTGACGGAAAAATCCTTTCGGTAGAATATTCAATACAGGAACGCAAGCTGTTCCTTACCCGCGTAAATACACCCGAAGGGATTGAAGAAGAAACGGTAAATGAGTTTTTAAAGCAGGTGTTGGACAATGCTGAAGAAAAACGCCAAAAGGTAGTGCCTACACACCCCAAAGTTGCTACGTTTTTCAGGAAAAACCCTAAATATAAGGAGCTTTTACCGCCGGGAATAAGGATATGATACATAGCTGCCCTCTTTGCCATGGCGCAAGCATACCCTATTACCTGCATATAAGCCGGCAATTTTTACAGTGCGGCACATGCTTGTCAGTCTTCCTACACCCCGGTGATTACCTGAGTGCAGAGGCTGAGAAAAAGCATTACCTTACCCATAATAACGACCCGGAAGATGTTCGCTACCAAAACTTTGTAAGCCCTATAGTCAGGCCGATTTTGGCCGATTTTGAGCCAGAACATACCGGGCTGGATTTCGGCTCCGGCACAGGTTCGCCCATAATGAAATTACTGAAAGATGCGGATTACAATGTGGTGCAGTACGACCTTTTTTTTCATAATTATCCGGAGTTGCTTAAAAACAAATATGATTATATAGCCTGCAGCGAAACTGCCGAGCACTTTAAAGAGCCTTACCGTGAATTTGAGCAATTGCGAAATTTACTGAATCCCGGAGGTAAACTCTATGTTATGACCGAACGGTTTGACCCTGACCGTGACTTTGGCACATGGTATTATAAAACCGATCCTACCCATGTTTTCCTGTACCATGCCAAGGCCTTTGAATGGATAATGAATGAGTTTGGCTTTAGCGGATTAGAGATTGAAGGAAGGGTGATTGTACTGAGTTTGTAGTTTTTATGGAACGCGGATGACGCGGATTAAGCTGATAAAAACGGATTTTATCATCTCTTGAAACAGGACTGAGTGGTAAATAAAATGCCCCACTTCGACAAGCTCAGTGTGACATTTTATTTATTACCGTTAATTGTAAATTACAAATAAGTATACTTTACAGGCTCAATGTACTTATTTGTTATATAGAGATAAAAAATCTGTGGAAATCAGTTCAATCAGTCAAATCTGTGTTGCTAAAAAGCAAACGGGGCAACAACAGCAACCGGTTCATTCACAAACTCCATGCGCACAATACCGTCCTCATCTATCTTAGTTAGCGTTATTTCATGCAGCGTGTTTACCAGTTCAGGGTTCCATGGGGTTTTAACTTTCACGTAGTTTTCGGTAAAACCATGTATGTAACCTTCTTTATTCTCACCTTCAAAAAGTACAGTACGGGTAGTACCTATCTGTCTTTCATAAAATGCCCTGCGCTTTTTAACCGATAATCCCCTAAGCATTTTGCTACGTTTGGAACGTACTGCCGATGGAACCTCGCCCGGCATATTGGCTGCAGGTGTATTATCCCTTTCGCTATAAGTAAATACATGCAGGTAAGAAATCTCAAGCTCGTTCAGGAAATTGTATGTTTCCAGGAAATGCTCGTCTGTTTCACCGGGGAAACCCACAATAACATCAACCCCAATACAGGCATGTGGCATCACTTCTCGTATTTTGGCAACACGTTCCGTATATACTTCGCGCAGGTAGCGGCGGCGCATCAGCTTTAATATGTCATTACTGCCTGATTGCAGCGGTATATGGAAATGCGGAACAAACGTGCGGCTTTGCGATACAAACTCTATGGTTTCGTTCTTCAGCAGGTTAGGCTCTATAGACGATATGCGCAGACGTTCAATACCTTCCACCTTATCCAGTTCCTGCACCAGTTCGTAAAAAGTATGCTCGTGCTTTTTATTACCAAATTCACCCTTGCCATAGTCGCCTATGTTTACGCCGGTAAGCACAATTTCTTTAATATTCTGCTGTGATATTTCTTTAGCATTCTTCAGTACATTCTGCAAAGTATCGCTTCGGGAAATGCCACGCGCTAATGGAATGGTGCAATAAGTACACTTATAATCGCAGCCGTCCTGCACTTTCAGGAAAGCACGCGTACGGTCGCCAATAGAGTAGCTGCCTACGTAAAAATCAGCCTCCGATATTTCACAGGAATGCACCTCGCCACCCAGGTCGTTCTTGCTCAGGTCGTTGATGTAATCGGTAATCTTAAATTTCTCAGTTGCGCCCAGTACAAGATCTACACCATCAACTGCGGCAAGTTCTTCGGGCTTTAGCTGTGCATAGCAACCCACGGCCGCTACAAAAGCTTTCTCATTCATCTTCAGCGCTTTCTTCACCACCTGTTTAAACTGCTTGTCGGCATTTTCGGTAACCGAGCAAGTGTTTATCACATAAATATCTGCCACATCCTCAAAATCAACACGGTCAAAACCTTCGTCCTGAAAACTGCGGGCAATGGTTGATGTCTCGCTGAAATTCAGCTTGCACCCCAAAGTATAAAAAGCGACTTTTTTCCTGTTTTCCATAATCATCAGCTATAAAGCTTCCTAAATAAGCCTGCAAATTTACGCACAATTTGCGATTAAATAACAGGAGCAATTGATTATATTTGTATCTTAACAAAAAGACTCTAGCTATGCAACCTGTTCAGCTACAAAAAGATAAACTGGAACTAATTGAATGGATAACCCAACTGGAGGATGAAGCTGTAATCCTGGAACTGAAAAAAATTATGTATGCGGAAGAAGTTTCAGGCTTTACACTGACTGAAGAACAAAAATTAATGGTAGAAGAAAGTGCTGCGAAGTATGATTCCGGCGAAGAAAGAGGATACACCTGGGAAGAGGTTAAACAGAATATCGCAGAACGAATGAGGCTTTTAAATGAAAAAAAAGCATAAACTTGTTGTTACAACACAGGCTGATTTCAATATTTTTGATGCGTTTCAATATTACGAATTCAAACAGCCAGATTTAGGGAAACATTTTTTATCATCACTGGAAAAGTGTTTTTCTTCGATAGAAAATAACCCGGAAATTTACAGGATATCTTTTAGTAAGTTCAGGCAAGCAAAATTGCAGAAGTTTCCATATGTAGTTATTTATAAAGTTGAACAAAATATGGTCGTTGTAACTAAAGTATTCAACACCTATCAAAATCCAATCAAGAAAATCAAATAAGTGTGCGCAGTATCTTTTGTAAATTCTTAATACTATTCTTATCAACCCTTTTAATTTCCTGTGGAGAAAATAAAACCGATAACCGCGACCACCTCGTTTTTAGGTATAACGAGAATGCCGCAGTAAACTCACTCGACCCGGCTTTTGCAAAGATACGCCCCTCCATATGGGTATGCAACCAGCTTTTTAATGGGTTGGTGCAGCTGGATGACAGCCTGAACATTCAGCCGGATATCGCCAAAAGCTGGTCTATATCTCCAGACGGAAAAACCTATACTTTTAGTTTACGGAATGATGTGCGTTTCCATAAAAGCAACCTGTTTGGCACAGACAGTACGCGTGTTGTTAAAGCGGCCGACTTTGAATACAGCCTGAACCGCCTGCTGGATGAAAAGGTAGCATCGCCCGGGCGATGGATATTGCAGAATGTAGAAACCTTTAAAGCAGTGAACGATACGGTTTTTGAGATAAAACTCAGCAAAACCTTCCCTGCTTTTTTAGGATTACTGACCATGAAATATGCATCAGTAGTGCCGCACGAAGCGTTTGAAAAACCGGGTTATGATTTCCGTTCCAATCCAATCGGCACCGGACCATTCCAATTCAAGATATGGGAAGAGAACGTAAAGCTGGTGCTGCGCAAAAACCCGTTGTATTTTGAGCGTGATGATAAAGGTGTCCAGTTGCCCTACATGGAGGCTGTTGCCATTACTTTTTTGCCGGATAAGCAAAGTGGGTTCCTGCAATTTGTACAAGGCAAGCTGGATTTTGTTTCGGGCCTTGACCCATCCTATAAAGATGAGATACTGACACCTAAAGGTGAGCTGGCTCCTAAATATGCAAAAGACGTAAAAATGATTACCGGGCCTTACCTCAATACTGAATATATGGGCTTCCGGCTGGATGGCGCTGATAAAGCGGTTAAGGATAAGCGCATACGCCAGGCGCTGAATTACGGTTTTGACCGCGCCAAGATGATATTGTTTCTGCGCAACGGCATGGGGACGCCTGCCACGCAGGGCATGATTCCATCAGGGCTTGCAGGACATGGTGGCAAAGGCTACAATTATGATATTGCCAAAGCCAAAGAACTTGTTGCCGACTACAAAAAGCAAACCGGCGACAATAACCCCAAGATACAGATGAGCACCAGCGCATCGTACCTTGACATTGCCGAATACCTGCAACGCGAGTGGCAAAAGATTGGGCTGAATGTAGAGGTGGATGTGAACCCACCAAGCACGCTTACACAAAGCATTTCTACCGGAAAGGTATCGTTCTTTAAAGCCAGCTGGATTGCTGATTACCCTGATGCCGAAAACTACCTTTCGCTTTTTTACAGCAAGAATTTCAGCCCCAACGGCCCAAACTATACGCATTTTAAAAATACGGAATTTGACAGGCTGTACGAACAGGCTTTCCTGGAAACCGATAATGCCAAACGCGAAGCCCTGTACCAAAAAATGGATGAGATTGTAATGGCGGAAGCGCCGGTTATACCGCTGTTTTATGACAAAGCCTCCCGCTTTACACGCAGCAATGTAATGGGTCTGGGGATTAATCCGCTGAATCTATTGGTATTGAAAAGGGTGCGGAAATCTAAATAAATCATAAACACCTAAACCCTCCCGGCTGTTTTTTGTAACTTTAAAGGAACAACAAAACTTTACAGCCATGAAAACCAGATTACTTTACCTGTTCGCAACCCTTTTTGCAACATTCAGCCTGTACAGCCAGGAGGTGCCTGTAGAACAATCGCAGCTGCCTGCTGAAGCTAAGGCTTTTTTAAAAGAACATTTTAAAAGTAAATTTCATCACGCCATCAAAGATGTGGAAGGACGGAGCATAACTTATGAAGTAGTGCTGAATGACAATACCGAAATTGAATTTGACGAAGCCGGCAAGTGGAAAGAAGTGGAGGGAAAAGATGTGCCTATACCTACAACATTCATACAAAAGCAAACGCTGGATTATGTAAAAATCAACCACCAGAAAGAATCCATCATGAAGATCGAGCGGTCACCGTCAGAATACAAAGTGGGGCTAAGCAATGGCCTTGGGCTGAAGTTTGACATGATGGGCGTTTTTGTAAAGCTGGACTAAAATTCCCAATTCCTTCCAAGATTGCGCCTTTTCTTGCTGCCCTAATGCGTATATTTGAGATACGGAAATGCCAAAACAGAATGAAAATACTGGTAATTGAAGACGAGCAGGGGTTGCGTGAGGTAATGCGCGAATCACTCGAAAAGGAAAAATACATTGTAGAGACCGCTGATGATTTCATATCCGGGATGGAAAAAATAGGCACCTATGATTATGACTGCGTGCTGATAGATATCATGCTGCCCCACGGCAGCGGCCTGGATTTGGTGCGTGAGCTGAAAGCCCTGCGCAAAAAGGAAGCAGTAATCATCATATCGGCCAAAGATGCCGTGGATGATAAAGTGGCAGGGCTGGACCTTGGCGCTGACGATTACCTCGCCAAACCCTTCCACCTGGCCGAGCTGCATGCCCGCATAAAATCGACTTTGCGCCGCAAAAGCCATGATGGTGATACCTTTATTAGCTTCAGCAATATCAAACTACAGCCCGAACAAAGGCTTGTTACAGTAAATGATGTACCGCTGGTACTGAACCGCAAAGAGTATGACCTGCTGTATTATTTCATGATCAATCCTAACCGTCTTATCAACAAGACTGCACTGGCCGAATCGGTTTGGGGCGATAACATTGACCAGGCCGACAGCCTTGATTTTGTATATTCCCAAATAAAGAACCTGCGCAAAAAACTCAAAGAATCTGATGCTGAAGCCGATTTGCAGGCCGTATATGGCATGGGCTATAAAATGACTGCGCCCGAATGAAACTGCGTAACTACACCCTCCGCTACCTCATAGTAGCCCTACTGCTGATTATTGCGGTTTGGGCTACGCTGTTTTATATGGTGATTATTGAGGAGGTGTATGATAATATTGACGATGGCCTCAAAAACTCCAAGCTGCTCATTATCCGTGAGGCGATGGAAGATGAAAAGCTGCTCAACACCCCTGAATATGGCATCCACCAGTTTACCATAAAGCCGCTGCCTAAAAACGGCACTTATAATTATAAGGAACACTTCATCAATACTTTTGAGTATATGGAGTATGATGAGGATAACGAACCGGTGCGCCTGCTACAAACCGTTTTTAACGACGTGAAAGGCAATCCGCATCAGCTTACCGTTCGCGCCTCTATGGTAGAGGAAGATGAGTTAATGGAAGACCTGATGACGGCGCTCATTGCCTTGTATGCCATGCTGGTAATAAGCATTGCTTTGCTCAATTACTTTATACTGCGGCGCGTTTGGAAATCCTTTTACCTGATGATGGACCGGCTGAAGAATTTCAGGCTGGGCAGCGGGGCCAACTTTAAAGCGCCGGAGACACCCATACAGGAATTCAAGACACTTGGGCAGGAATTGGAAACGCTGCTGCAGCGCAACGAAGCGGTTTTCAGCAGCCAGAAGCAATTCATTGAAAATGCGTCGCACGAGTTGCAAACGCCGCTGGCTATAAGCCTTAATAAGCTGGAACTTTTTGTTGAGAAGAATAATCTTGACGAAAGCCAGATGATGGAAATAAGCCGCATCAACGATACGCTGAACCGCTTGGTACGGCTTAATAAATCGTTACTCCTGTTGTCTAAAATTGAGAACAGGCAGTTTGCTGAAGAAGAGGCTGTTGATTTTAATGCTTTGACGGAAACACTGGCTGAAGATTTTGCCGACCTGGCAGAATATAAATCCATCAGCCTTACTATAAATCCATCAGCCACACTTACCTTTAAAATGAATAAAGGGCTGGCTACTGTAATGCTGAGCAACCTGCTTAAAAACGCCATAGTGCATACCCCGAAAGAAGGTAGTGTTGAAATAGCCATCGCACAAAATAAAATAACCATTTCCAATACCGCCGCATCAGGAGCTTTAGATAAAGAGGCTGTTTTTAAAAGGTTTTACCGCGACCTGAAAAACGAAAACTCTACCGGGCTGGGGCTTTCCATAGTGCAGTCGGTGGCAGAAACCTATGGTTTTACTGCTCGCTATGATTTTGACGGGAAGCATAATTTTTTCATAATTTTCCCTATGCAGTAGTTTTTCCCAATTGTTTCCAGATTCGTACAGGAACTTTGTCCTGTAACTTTAAAAAACGACATCATGAAAACGAAAATCAGAAACATCCTGGGCATCGCCATCGTAACCCTTACTACGTTCACCCTTACCGCTTACGCGCAAAAAAGTACCATACCAGCCACACAGCTTCCGGCAGCGGCACAGGCTTTCATCAAAAATAATTTTAAAGGCGTTACAATCGCTTCCGCACAGGTAGATAAGGAAATGTTTGATACTGATTACAAAGCTTACCTGAGCAACGCAGTTGAGATAGAGTTTGACGACAAAGGCCAGTGGGAAGAGATTGACGGGCATCACACTGCATTGCCTGCCTCTGCCCTGCCGGATGCCATAAATAATTACATCAATACAACCTACAAAGGGCAGCATGCCACCCAGATTGATAAAAAGCGTTGGGGTTATGAAGTGGAATTAACTAACGGGTTAGAACTGGATTTTGATGCTTCGGGCAAATTTTTAAGGATTGATGATTGATCCTTATTTTCTCTTCATAGTAACTAAAAGGCGTACGGGTATGTGCGCCTTTTATCTTTTAATAAGCCGGCTGTTTCTTTTTTCTTTTCTTTTTGCGCCAGTCCCAAGGCGGTGTGGGGCGCTTATCCGCCCAAAGGCCGATTTTCTGAAGGCGGGCCTGATCCTCAATCGCGGCCAATTCCTGGCTGTCAGAATAGTCTTTGTAGTGCCATGCCAGCCCGGCTTTTACCAGCGCTTCATTCACATTAATACCGTCCTGCGTCACAACAATGCCCACTACACGACCGTAGCGGTCGCGCTTGCCGTTGGACGATACCGTGACCATCTTGCCAAAGCAAAGCTCTGATGCAAATTGTTTAGCGTTATTGCCAAACGGCTGTGATTTTTCAGGGCAGTCAATTTCCGCAAGCCTAACACGCTCCGGCTGGCCATCGTACAAAACCTCAAACGTATCGCCATCTTTTATGCTGATGACTTTGCCTTCAAAAACCTTCAGCGCACGTACTTCCCTCTTCTCTTTCGGTTTCCTGGCCTTAACCGGTTTTTCAATAGTGGGCGCAGGCGGTTGTGGCTGCTCTTTTTCTGTGCAGGTGTAATAAAGCAAGAAAGCCAGGAGTAAAACCAGGCTTCCTAAACTGTATTTGGTATTTTTTTTACGCTTTGTCAAATCTTAACGTCACTGTCCAACAATCTAACAGTCTAAAAATCTAATAATCCTAAAAGTCTATTCTTTCCTCCACTTTTTGGTTTCTTCAAACACATGCTCCAGTATGGCAGCATCCTGTTCGGTAAACTCAATCTTGCGGCGCGACATCACAATTTTTGCCGTTTCAAACGCCTTTTTAGTAATGTAAGTGGTAAAGCCAGAAGCGCCGCCCCATGAAAAGCTGGGCACAAAATTGCGCGGGAAACCTGACCCGAAAATATTGGCGCTTACACCCACAACCGTACCGGTATTGAACATAGTGTTAATACCGCACTTGCTGTGGTCGCCCATCATGAGCCCGCAAAACTGCAGTCCGGTTTTTACAAAACCTTCCTTCTCGTAGCTCCACAGCTTCACTTCCTCGTAATTGTTTTTAAGATTAGAGTTGTTGGTATCGGCACCCAGGTTGCACCACTCGCCCAAAACCGAGTTGCCAAGGAAACCATCGTGCCCCTTGTTGGAATAGCCAAACAGCACTGAATTGCTCACCTCACCGCCAATACGGCTGTGCGGCCCTACGGTGGTAGCGCCATATACTTTAGCACCCATTTTTACCTGCCCTTCTTCACACAGGGCAAATGGCCCACGAATGATAGAGCCTTCCATTATTTCGGAATTTTTGCCGATGTATATTGGCCCGGTTGAAGCGTTAAGGGTTACAAATTCCAGCCTGGCGCCTTCCTCAATAAAAATATTCTCTGGCGCTATGGTGTTTATGCTGGAAGGTATCGGTTGTGAAACGCGGCCTTCCGTCAGCAGTTCAAAATCCTCGCGCAGGGCAAGGTCGTTCTTCCCGAAAATATCCCACGGGTTTTCAATACGCAGGCAGTCTTCGGTATATTCGGTCACCTCATAAGTATCAAAATCCACTTCTTCCTGGGTGTCTTTGGTGTAGAAAGCAATAATATCATCGCCGCAGGTAATAGCCTGATTAGGCTCCAGCGCCATCACCATTTCGGCAAGCACCTCATTGGGCAGGAACGAGGCATTGATCATGATGTTCTCCTCCATCTCTACCATCGGGTATTTTTCCATCAGGTATTCCTCGGTAAGGGTTGTGGTGGTGTAGCCCAGGTATTTCTCCCATTTTTCGCGGATGGTCAATATACCTACGCGGATATCGGCTACTGGACGTGTAAATGTAAACGGCAGCAGGGCGTTGCGCACGGGTCCGTCAAAAAGTATATAGTTCATGGTATGCCTGTTTGTGTTGGCACGAAAGTACGGGAAAGTTGCTAAGTAGCAAAGGGAGAAAGTAACAAAGTTTTTAGGGAAAGATACTAAGTAGCAAAGGGACAAAGGAACAAAGTTTTTAGGGCAGGCTGCCTGGCACTAAGTTTCTTAGCTCAAAAGCTTAATCGCTCAGAAGCATAGCGGCTAAGCAGCTCCCAAACAAAAAAGCCCTCCCGTTTCCGGAAAGGCTACAACTTAAAAATAATAATTATTGTTTTTCTAGTTCAAAATAAACTAAACCATTGCTGTCAACAGGATATGTTTTTAAAGCTATACGTTGACCATCTGTATAGAGTGATTCTTTCACATCAATTGTAGTAACATCTTTTAGATTGATAGCGGGATCACCTATAATCTCTGAAATTGGAATTCCAACATTTATTGGATCATCAACACTTTTTGTACCATTCAAGGCATCATATAACAATTTATTTACCGGGGCACACCCACCATATCCAACGAAAGCAGGTCCACAACATACATATATATTTATAGGTTTGTCTAATGTAATATCTACAGATATTACACCAATACCAACTGTCATAGTTGTTACTGTAAACTTATTACATCTGTAAGGGCTTTCTTTTTTTGTAGAAGTTTTAGAATCTAAAGTTTGAACACTCTTACTATCATTAAATGTTACAGAGTCATCAGAGCAAGAGGTAGATAAAAATGTTGCAATCAAAAGAGCAAAAAGAAATTGTTTCATAGTTAAAAATTTATGGTTTATGATTAGAACATCACAAAACTTCATAAAAAAAACTAAAATAAAATAAATTTAACTTTAAATTAATAAAAAAATTATTAATTAAATAAATCTATTTAATATAAAAATGAACTAATGCAAATTTTGATTAAAATAACAAAAAGCTTTTCCGTTTTCAGAAAAGCTTTTTGTTAATATCTATAAAACAACAATTATTATTTGCTGAATTTTGCGTATTTGTTTTTGAACTTGTCGATACGTCCTGCAGTGTCGATAAGTTTAGATTTACCTGTATAGAAAGGGTGAGAAGTACGGGAGATCTCCATTTTCACCACAGGATATTCAACTCCTTCGTGTGTGATTGTTTCTTTAGTGTCAGCTGTAGATTTAGTGATAAAAACTTCGTCATTAGACATGTCTTTAAAAGCAACTAATCTGTAATTTTCCGGGTGAATACCTTTTTTCATCTTAAGTAAATTTTTATTGTCTGGCTGCTTTCTGTTCCGAAGCTTTCGTGCTGAAAGGTGTAAACGTACAACAACCTTTTGTTTTTAAACATTTTATTTGAGTGTGCAAAAGTACAACTATTTTTTAAAAATCAAACTTTTAGCAGCAATTTTTTACCTGTAATGCTAACACTTTTTTATATACTGATATTGGCGGAATTAGTATATTTGTGGATTAAATTAACCAATAACAAAACAACAACCATGACAGAAGCAGTTAAAAAAAACGGAGTAACGTTCGGTGTAATTCTTGGGGTAGTATCTATTTTAATAAGCACATTGCTTTATGTAGTTAATATTGAATTAATGGTAAGCATAGGTGTGGGTCTTGGATTATTCGCCCTAAACCTTATTATAGGTATTGTAGCTGTATCAAAAGCAAAAAAGCAAAATGGCGGATTTATAACCTTTAAAGAGGCATTTACAACTTATTTTATCACCATGCTTATCGGTTCAGTTATCGGTATCATTTTTTCATATGTTCTTTTCAACATCATTGACCCTGATGCAAAACAAAAATTAATGGATATCCTGGTACAGAAAACAGTTGGCTGGATGCAGTCGGCAGGCACAAAATCTGAAGATATCCGCAAAATGGTTGAAGAAATGCAGAAAACTGATAATTTCAGCCTGGTATCCTTACTTAAATCACTTGCTATGAGCCTGGTTTTCCACGCTATCATCGGCCTTATTGTAGCTGCTGTCACTAAAAAAGAAAACCCTTACGGCAATATAGCCCCTGACATCAACAATGTGGGCAACGAATAATCAATGAACCTATCCATCGTAATACCCCTTCTCAACGAAGAAGAATCACTTAGAGAATTAACCCAGTGGATTAGCCGCGTTATGCAGCAGAACAGCTACAGCTATGAAGTTGTTTTTATTGACGACGGCAGTACTGATGGTTCCTGGAACCTGATACAGCAGCTGGCCACTGAAAACCAAAATATAAAAGGCATACGCTTTCAGCGCAATTATGGCAAAAGCCAGGCGCTGCATGCGGGCTTTGCCAAAGCGGAGGGCGATGTAATCATTACCATGGATGCCGACCTGCAGGATAACCCGGAGGAAATACCCGAACTGTACCGCATGATAACCCAGGACAGGTATGACCTGGTTTCGGGCTGGAAGAAAAAAAGGTACGACTCTGTAGTTTCCAAAAACCTGCCATCAAAACTGTTCAACTGGGCGGCGCGCAAAACATCGGGCGTGCAGCTGAACGACTTTAACTGCGGGCTTAAGGCTTACAACAAAACCGTGGTGAAGAACATAGAGGTTTCGGGCGAAATGCACCGCTACATCCCGGTACTTGCCAAAAATGCCGGCTTCAACAAAATTGGCGAAAAAGTGGTGCTGCACCAGGCGCGCAAGTATGGCTCTACCAAATTTGGCATGGAGCGCTTCATCAACGGCTTCCTGGACCTTATCACTATTTGGTTCCTGTCGCGTTTCGGCAAAAGGCCTATGCACCTTTTCGGGGCGCTGGGCGTAATCATGTTCATGATTGGGTTGTTTTCAGCCGCATATATCGGTGTCATGAAACTGTACAAGCTGTACCACGGCGCGCCAACCATACTGGTAACTGATAACCCGTGGTTTTACATAGCGCTAACCACCATGATAATTGGTACGCAGCTGTTTTTGGCCGGTTTCCTTGGGGAAATCATCCTGCGGACGAAGAATAATGAAGAAAGATACAAAATCAGTGAAACACTGTAACAATACATTTTATGCAAATTGATCAAAACATATTAGATAAAGCCAATGTGTGGCTGAATGAACCGTTTGATAACGAAACGCAGGAAGGCATCAGGACAATGATGACCTCATCGCCAAAGGAACTGGAAGACAGCTTTTACAAAAACCTGGAGTTTGGTACCGGTGGCATGCGCGGCATTATGGGCCCCGGCACTAACCGCATTAATAAATACACGCTGGGCAAAGCTACCCAGGGACTGTCGGACTACATGAAGACGGCTTTCCCGGATGAGCAGCTTAAAGTGGCTATCGCCTACGATTGCCGTAACAATAGCGATACGCTGGCCAAAGTTGTGGCCGATGTTTTTTCGGCTAACGGCATCAGGGTATACCTTTTCTCCGAACTACGCCCTACCCCGGAACTTTCTTTCGCTGTAAAATACCTTAACTGCCACGCCGGCATTGTATTGACAGCATCGCACAACCCGCCGGAATACAACGGCTACAAAGTGTACTGGCAGGATGGCGGGCAGCTTGTTCCGCCGCAGGATGGCGAGATCATACAGGTGATTGAAGCGCTGGAATACGGCCAGATCAACTTCAGCTCTGATGAAAGCCTGATTGAATATATAGATAACGAGATTGACGAGGCATTCCTGAAATCATCGTTAGTGAATGCCAGCTTCAATACGGCGCCTGAAGCCAAAAGCGAACTGAAGATTGTTTACACCCCGCTGCACGGCACATCTGTAAAGCTGATTCCGGATCTGCTGGAAAACGCAGGCTTTACCAATATGCACATTGTGGCCGAGCAGGCCGTGCCGAACGGTAATTTTCCAACGGTGAAATCGCCTAACCCTGAAGAGCCGGAAGCATTAGCTATGGCTATAGAGCTGGCTGACCAGGTAGATGCCGACATTGTGATTGGCACCGACCCTGACAGTGACCGCCTGGGTGTGGCTGTGCGCAACGGCAACGGCATAATGACCCTGCTGAACGGCAACCAGACAATGGTGCTGATGACACATTTCCTTTTGGAACAATGGAAAAAAGATGGCAGGATTGACAGGAAGCAATTTATTGGGTCAACCATAGTTTCTACCCCAATGATGCTGGAACTTGCCGAAGCGTATGGCGTGGAATGCAAAGTGGGGCTTACCGGCTTTAAATGGATTGCCAAATTCATAAAAGATTTCCCTGAGCAGGAATTCATAGGCGGTGGCGAAGAAAGCTTCGGCTTTATGGTAGGCGATGCCGTACGCGATAAGGATGCGGTAACCTCTACCCTATTGCTGTGCGAAATTGCCGCACAGGCCAAAGCCAAAGCCAGCTCGCTGTACCAGGAGTTGCTGAAGCTGTATGTGGAGTTTGGTTTCTACAAAGAATACCTTATCTCCATTACTAAAAAAGGTATGGACGGCGCTGCTGAAATAAAGCAGATGATGACTGACCTGCGCGAAAACCCGCTGAAGGAAATCAACGGCCAGCGTGTGCTGATGGTGGAAGACTACCAGGCATCAAACGCCAAGAACCTGCTTACAGGCGAGGAAGAAGCGCTTACGATTCCAAAATCGAACGTGCTTATATACTACCTTGAAGATGGTACCAAAATATGCGCGCGCCCAAGCGGTACTGAGCCTAAAATCAAGTTCTACTTCAGCGTGAATGATACGCTGGAGCATGTGCATGATGCCAAGCATGTGGAAGCAATGCTTGAAGAGAAAATTAAGAACATCATCGAAGAGATGAACCTTATATAGATAAATGAGCCATTTTAGAAAGATTCTGCATTTTGCAAAGCCGTACAAAAAATACGCTTACCTTAACATTTTCTTTAATGTATTGTACGCGTTTTTCAGTACCATTTCATTCATCGCCATCATTCCGGTACTCAAGGTAATTTTTGACGATAAAAAAGAAATTTACACAAAGCCGGTTTATAATGGGATTACAGAACTTAAAGATTATTCTGAGCAGTACCTTAATTACTTATTAACTGCCGAAATACAGGAGCATGGTGAGTTTAAGGTGCTTATGGCTATTATCGCCTTTATCATTGTGGTTTTTCTTATCAAGAACGTGTGCAACTATTTTGCCTTGTACTTCATCACTTACCTGAAAAATGGGGTGCTTAAAGACATGCGCAGCACCTTGTATGAAAAAGTGATACGCCTGCCCCTGTCTTATCATTCGGGCACAACCAAAGGTGATACCATAACCCGCATAGTGGGCGATGTTAACGAGGTGAGCAACTCGTTCCTATCCATACTTGAAATGATTGTACGTGAGCCGGTGACCATCCTATTCACACTGGGCACCATGTTTTTCCTTAGCATCAAACTTACTTTATTCGTATTTATATTCATACCGGTTTCCGGTTTTATCATCTCAAAAATCGGTAAGTCGCTTAAAAAGACATCCAATACCGTGATGCAGGAAAACGGCAAGCTACTGAGCAGTGTTGAGGAAACGCTGAGCGGATTGAGGATCATAAAATCTTTTACAGCAGAAAGTATATTTGCCGGCAAGTATGAAGATACCAATAAACGCCTTTTCCGTTATTCCACAAGGCTTAACAACAGGCAAAACCTGGCCTCGCCAATGAGTGAGCTTTTAGGTATTGTGGTTATAGGGGTACTGCTGGTTTACGGCGGTTACCTTGTATTTATTGACAAGAATATGGAAGCAGGCTTTTTCCTGGGCTATATACTGCTTGCCTATAACATCCTTACCCCGGCCAAAGACATATCCAAAGCCAGCTATACCTACAAGCGCGGTACAGCATCAGCCGAAAGGATTGTGGAGGTGATGGAAACCGAAAGCGCCATTAAAAACCGCCCTGATGCCGTTGAAAAGCATACGTTTGATGCAGGCATAAGCTTTGAAAACATCAACTTTGCTTATGAAAGGGAAACCGTACTGAAAGACTTCTCGCTCAACATACCCAAAGGCAAAACTGTTGCTTTGGTAGGGCAATCGGGCAGTGGCAAGAGTACCATAGCCAACCTGCTTACACGTTTTTACGATGTGCAGGAAGGCGGCATTAAGATTGACGGCATTGATGTGCGCGACTATACCCTGGATTCGCTCCGCGGGCTTATGGGTCTTGTAACACAGGACAGCATTTTGTTTAACGACAGCGTGCGCAATAATGTTACCCTGGGTAAAAAAGATGCTACCGAGGAAGAAATCATTGACGCGCTGAAAATTGCCAACGCTTATGAGTTTGTAAAAGACCTGCCTGAAGGGCTGGACACCAACATTGGCGATGGAGGCGGCAAACTGTCCGGCGGGCAGAAACAGCGCCTGAGCATAGCCCGTGCGGTATTGAAGAACCCGCCTATCATGATACTGGACGAAGCAACATCTGCGCTGGATACCGAAAGCGAAAGGCTGGTGCAGCAGGCGCTGGAAAACATGATGCAGAACCGCACATCGGTAGTGATCGCCCATAGGCTTTCCACCATACAGAATGCCGATATGATTGTGGTGATGAAAAAAGGCCAGATTGTGGAACAGGGCACGCACGAGGAACTGATTGCCAAAGACGGCACATACAAAAAACTGGTAATGATGCAATCATTCGATTAATACAAATAGCTGCTAAATGCAGCTATTTTCTTTTATACTATTTATATCCATGAAAAAGAAAGCCATAATTTACGACCTTGACAATACCATATACCCTGTAACCGCAATCGGCGAAAAGCTGTTTGCCCCGGTTTGGACAATGATAGCGGAAGAGCATCCTGACAAAGCACAGATTGATGCCATAAAAAAGGCTATGATGGTAACGCCTTTCAGGCTGGTGGCACAACGCTTTGGGCTGAGTGATGAAATCACCACAAAAGCCATAGCCCTGCAGGAAGCTACAGAATTTACCGAGACCATAGCCACTTTTGACGATTACCCGGAAACCAGGAACATTGATGCAGATCGCTTTTTGGTGACTACCGGTTTCCTTAAAATGCAGTTGAGCAAAATAAAGCAAATGGGTATTGAGCCTGACTTTAAGGAAATACATGTGGTTGACCCTACCAAAAGCAGCAAGAAAGAAGTGTTTGCCGACATAATGCAACGTAATGGCTACACCGCAGCAGATGTGCTTGTAGTGGGCGACGACCCGGAATCGGAAATTAAGGCGGCTAAGGAGCTTGGTATTGAAACCGTACTGTATTACAAACAGGGAGAGCCGGAAGCCGGTGTGGCTACATATGCCATAAACCATTTTTCGCAGCTGCGGGATATTGTGCAGTAACCTTTAAGCAGGAATAACGGTATTTTAACCGCGCCTTTCAAATAACATTTGTACTTTTAATCTACAATTGCCGGCTAACAATGTACCTACAGCACAAAAATATCGATTCGCCGCCGGGCGACACCATAGTGTGGAAGTACCTGGACCTGTCTAAATTCCTGGACCTGCTGCTGTGCAGGCGGCTGTTCATGTCGCGGTCGGATAAGTTTGAAGACCAGTACGAAGGCACTTTTAGCGAGCCTACTTTTGAGGAACTCAAGAAAATTTCGGAACACAAGCCGGGTTTCCTTGATACTTACAAAAATCACCGCAAGAACGTGGTAGTGAGCAGCTGGCACATCAATGAGTATGAATCGTATGCCATGTGGCAGATTTTTACAAAGAATAATGAAGGGCTTGCCATACAAAGCACTGTGCAGCGGCTGCGGGATGCTCTGGCGCCTGAGGCGGATTTTGAGCAGCACATAGGCGAAGTGAAATATATTGACTACAAGAAGGAGTATATTCCTTTTGACAATGATTTTTTTCCATTCCTTTTCAAGCGGAAAAGTTTTCAGTATGAGCGCGAGGTAAGGATAATTTCCGATTTGCGTAAATCTGACCGAACCATCAATGATGGGCTTAAAGTTGATGTAGACATCAATGCCCTGATTGAGCGGATATACATTCACCCGAAATCCGAAAACTGGTATAAAAACCTGGTAATACAGCTCATGGAACAGCTGGGCTTTAATTTCACCATTGAAAAATCAGACCTTGAAAGCGAAATTTTGATTTAATTTGCAGTAAACAATCACAATCAAAAAATGGCTTATAACGAAGAAACCGTACAACGCATAAGGGAATTTTTCCTGGAGAAAAATGCGCCTTTTATTGAGAAAAAGATGTTCCGCGGGATATGTTTTATGGTTGATGACAAAATGTGCTGTGCCACCCACATTGATAAAAAAAACGATGAAGATATGATGCTGTGCCGGATTGGTGAAGCGGAATATGAAAAAGCGCTGGAAAAAAACTATGTAATACCTATGGAGTTTACCGGAAAATCCATGGCAGGGTACATATATGTTACCGAGCCGGGCATGAAAACCGATAAAGACCTGCGGTATTGGCTACAGCTTTGCCTGGACTATAATCCGCTTGCAAAAGCCAGCAAAAAGAAATAGTAATTACTTTACAGGTTCGTAGTTGGAAACCGTCCATTCCGGTGAGGCAAGGTCGGCAAAATGGTAATGCACCAAGTCGTTCTTATCAAAAGCGCCATTCTTGTTGATATCCTCAATAGTACGGAAGTACAGGCGGTTCTGTGCTTCTATAATGTTCCAGTCAATAAGTTCCTGCATATCGCTGGAAAGTTTTTTGAAACCTTTACCGCTAATGTCGCTAATGTATAATGAGCGGATATCGTTAGAATCTATTTTACCATCACGGTTGGTATCAGAATCTACCAATGTATATACCAGCACCTGCCTTTTAAGCCGATCAGCAATGTTGTTCAGGTAGGTAGCCGTTTGTATCTGCACCGGCTTATCGGTAAGCGGCCTCATAGCGGTAGAGTCTATATGCTGAAATTTAAGGTTCTCAAAATAGCCTGTAATCTCGTACTGGTTGTAATTGGAAATAGCATAGCTGACAGAACTGTTGGTCCTGCTGCTGCCATAACTCCTGTTAGTAGCATCATATACACGAATATCTCCCACAGGATGAATCAGGTATTTGGTGCCATTCATCAGCACCGGCAGGTCAGCTACTTCTATATCTGCCGAATCATTAGCCGCAACCTGTGGTTTCTGCTGTTTAGTATCTTCATACCTTACTTTAGGCTTTTCATGCTCTTCCTTGCAGCCTGTTGCAAATAATCCTGCCAGGGCAGCCAATACTATAATATATCTTTTCATAAGTATGATTCAGTGCTGTTGCTTTACCAAAAATAAGTAAAATGTTGCAATAATTATATCCTTACATTCAGCTTAAGGCTGAAAACACGGCTGGTAAGGTAGTTGGGTATGCCATATTGTGCCTGGCTGTACACATCGCGCACCCAGGTGTTGGTTATGGCGTTTTGGTTATTGAACAGGTTAAATATCTCAAGGCCAAGCGATAGTTCCCTGAACAATCCCAGCCAGTGCCCTTTAGGGTATTCTTTTTTGCCATCGGTAAACACATACGAAAAACCGGCATCAGCACGGCGGTAATCGTTAAGCCTGGTTTGGTACACATATGGGTCAGCATACGATGGCGAACCACCCGGCAGGCCTGTATTGTACACCAGATTAAGGTACATTTTTATGTTAGGGATGTTAGGCACATAGTCCTGGAACAGGATACCGAATTTCAGCCTTTGGTCGGTAGGGCGGGCTATGTAGCCACGATTGTTGATGTTCTCTTCCGTTTTCATGTAGCCAAAGCTCAACCATGATTCCGTGCCCGGCACAAACTCGCCGTTCATGCGTACATCAACGCCGTAAGCATAGGCTTTTGCATCGTTATTGGCCTGGTAGCGTATGCGCACGTTTTCAATAGTGTAGGTATTAACATCGTTCAGCATCTTGTAGTAAGCTTCCGAAACCAGCTTAAAAGGCCTCTCCCACATTTTAAAGCTATAGTCATTGCCCAGAACGATGTGGATGGACTGCTGTGCCTTAACATCAGGCTGCACCACGCCATTCCTGTCGCGCAACTCGCGGTAGAAAGGCGGCTGGTGATAGAAGCCCCCTGCCAGGCGGAACAGCATATCGCGGTTCCATTTGGGCTTTATGGCAAACTGTGCACGCGGACTGAAGGTAGTCTGGCTGTCACCGCTGATGTTCCTGCCGGTAACCTGCCAGTTGTGGGCACGCACGCCGGCATTCATAAAAATATCGGCTTCGCCCAGCTTTGCCCTGCGGCTCCACTGCACATAGCCTGAAAACCTATTGATTTCCGCAAAATTGGTAGCCCTCACACTATTGAAAGGCACCAGTGGGCCATAGTACGGGTTGTAAGGCTGGTCATTACCCGGCAAATCTTCCCGTGGTGGGTTAACCGAATATCCGGCCGAGTCGATAACCTCCCACTCTACCAAACGGTCGCGTATGTCTTCGCGGGTATATTTAAAGCCCCACTCTATTTTATTGCTGCCAATATCGTGCAAGCCTTTTACCTCTCCATTCAGTATAAGTGCATCAAGGTTGTTGCGGGCGTGGGTAAGCTGTGAGCCCGCAGCCTCGCAGTTAACACAATCGCCAAAAGAGTCACTACCCAGACTGGTATCAACATCGCCCAGGGCATATTGCGCCAGTATATCAAAATGTTCCTGCTCCTGCGTGTGGTACACCGAACCTATCACTTTCAGCGTAAAATTATCAGACACTTTATAGGTTGCCTTCAGCGCACCAAAGTAGGTTTCATATTCATCCTTTTCCTGACCGTCATAAAAAATAAGCAGTGCCCTTGGGTCATCCACCGTACCGAAGTTGGTTTGGCGGGTAAGGGGCTGGTAATGGTATTTGTTTTGCGATATGTTGCCCAAAAAACTCAACTCGAATTTCTCAGTCGGGTTAAAGTTAAGGAACGCCTGTATGTCGGCAAACGTTGGCTTAAAGTTAGTCTCAGTATCCTGGCTGTTTACCAGCAGGCTATTATCGCGGTAGCGTGCGCCAATCAGCCCGTTCCACTTCTTATCTTTAGAGATACCTTCAACCGTAAGGCTTCCGCCAAGGAAACTCGCTTCAAGGGCAGCGCCCAGGCGTTTTGGCCTCCTATAAGTGATATCCAGCACTGAAGATAGCTTATCGCCATAGCGCGCCTGGAACCCCCCGGCAGAGAAATCTACATTCTCTACCATGGCAGTGTTGGTAAAGCTCAACCCTTCCTGCTGCCCGGAGCGGATAAGGAAAGGTCGGTATATCTCAATATCCTCAACATACACCAGGTTCTCGTCATAGTTACCGCCGCGTACGGAATACTGCGTGCTCAACTCGTTATTGGAGTTGGCGCCTAATACTTTCAAAATATTTTCAACACCGGCATTGGCGCCCGGTATGTTGCGTATCAATTCAGGGGCTATGGTAGTGAGGCCCTCCACTTTCTTACGGCCAGACCCGGCTTCAATAACCACACCCTTCATTTCGGTGGTGCCGGTAGCCATAACAAGGTTAAACTCAAAACGGTCGTTAGGGCCAAGTATAACATCTTCAATCATTGAACGCTTAAAGCTTACGTGCTCAAACCAAACAATAACCTTACGGTTTATAGGCAGGCTTATTTTGTAGAAGCCGGTGCGGTCGGTCACCGTGCGCACCGTGCCTTCAATATCGGCATAATAAATGTTCACGCCTTCAATAGGCTGGTTGTTTTCGTCGAGTATAACGCCCAGCATTATGGGCTTGGCTTGCTGCGCAAAGGCAGTGGTGCCTAACAGTATAAGCAGGAGCGCTAAAAGCTTTTTAATTGTTTTCAACAGGCGCTGTGTTTTGTGTTCTGAAAAAATGTGTTTCAAAGGTAGAAGAATTTCCCACATTATCTGTAACCGTTACTTTTAATTCGTTTTTACCATCCGTCCAGATGCCGTCACTAAAATTGTGGTATATTATTTTTGTTTTATAATCGTAATGCATCAGCGCCCACTTACCGTTTAGCCATGCATCAAACGTGGCAATGCCGGACATGTCGTCGCTTATCTTCATGCTCAAGGCTTCCTTATCGCTCAGCCATTTGCCTTCCTCAAAGCTTGGCGCAAATATTTTTGGCGGCGTGTTGTCCTGCATCAACCGGTAATCGCCAAGTTGCTTTACTTTGGCTACCAGTTTGCCATCTTCAAATTTACTGTCATTATAAAAAATCCTTTTGCCATTAAAGCCCCCTATAAAGGTTTTCTGAAGCACCTCTTTAGACAAGTGAGATGTATCAAAAGACACTTCAACAAAAGTATGTACCGGCACTATGGGATTGTGCAGGTGCAGCACGGAATCCTTTACCCAAAAATCAAGGTAAAAATCATCATAAAAAGCACTGCCGGGTATAAATACCGATACATCACCATTGGTATAGTTATGGTCAGTGCCAGCCTTTACCAGGTAGGGTGTAATTTTTTTTACTTCGGTGATGGATGCCGGCTTGTCCGAATATTCAATACTGCCGTTGATGACCACCTTATTACCATGGAAGTCGGATACTTCAATACGGAAGTTCTTCACCTCTCCGGGCACCACATCAAACTGGCCGTTGGTCTTGTTGCCCTTTACCAGCGACAGGTTGTATGGCCTGCGTACAAAAAGTTTCTGAAAACGCTGCCCGGTAAGGTAATAGTGCGCATAATCAATAAAATTATTTATATAGCGCGATTCATCAAACGCAAAAGTATCAAACGTATAGCCATATCCCGGAGAACCATTATAGAAAGACTCTACCTTATAAATCCCATTATTGCCACTGCTTCCTGTAGATTTATCAGTAGCGCTTATGGCAAACCCAATCTTGCCTTTGGCGTATATTTTATCGGCTATGTACGTGCCGTCCTTTTGCAGCTTTACGTTCAGCACATAAGGTTTCTGGCTCTCGTTCACCACGGCATCATCGCTCAGCGGGTACGCCCTAAGCCCATGTATAGCGGGTGTTTTGGTATCTTTCATTTTTTTGTCCAACCCGAAAAGCAACGGATTGATAATCATCTCCGTCTTAGTATCGCGGTACTCAAAATGCAGGTGCGGCCCGCCAGAACCGCCTGAATTGCCTGATAGTGCCACCAGTTCGCCTTTGGTAAGTATTATTTCTCCGGGTTTAGGAAACAACTCTACATCAAACGACTGTTTTTCGTATTGCTTAGCCCTTACATATTCCTCAATTTTTGGGGCGTACTTTTGCAAATGCCCATAAACAGTGGTGTAACCATTAGGATGGTCTATATACAAAGCTGTACCGTAACCGTAAGCTGATACCCTGATGCGCGACACAAAACCGGCAGCGGCAGCATATACCGGGTATCCTTCTTTCTGCTTGGTACGGAAATCGAGGCCGGAGTGGAAATGGTTGCCCCGCAGCTCGCCAAAAGTGCCTGAAGGGTGTACAGGCAAATCCATCGGTGAGCGGAAATAATCCTGCGGATAATTGGGCTGTGCAAATGCCAGCGATGTAAAAAATAATAGTAAGGCAGATAATCTCATTACGCTAAAATAGGTAAAACCTAAGGCAAAAACAAGGCTTGTCAACTGTAAACTTATAACTGCTTACAGCGCAATTTATTACAGCGTTACGAAACATTTTGTAACATTTTTTCGTGAAAGGGTTGTAAATGAACAAAGGAATATTAACTTTGTAAAATCATGTAATGAAAACTGACTGCCATGAGCGGATTAACCGAATTAGTTGATTCCCTTGAGTTTAAACTGGATAAGCTTGCCCAAAAACTGGAGCGGCTGGAAAGGGCGAACAGGGAACTGGAAAACGAGATTTCCGGGTCGGCATCGGTAATAAGCAGGCAGGCAGAAGAAATAGCTACGCTGAAGCAGCAAAACGAAACGCTGAAGATGGCCAATTCATTACTGGGCAGTGACGACAACAAGAGAGAAACAAAACTCAAGATAAATTCATTGATCCGCGAAATAGATTATTGCATAGCACAACTTTCTGATTAGGAAGCCAATGGATGACAAGCTTAAAATAAAGATATCAATTGCTGACAGGGTGTACCCGCTTACGGTAGATTTTCAGCAGGAAGAAGGGCTAAGGAGCGCTTCCAAAAAAATTGATGCCATGATTAAGCAGTTTGAAGAAAACTATGCGGTAAGGGATAAGCAGGATGTGCTGGCCATGTGCGCGTTGCAATTTGCAGCACAGGTGGAGCAGAAGCAGATAGACAAATCTGCCGATGTGGAAGCCGCACTGGAAAGGCTGGAAAAGCTAAATGAAAAAATTGACGGGATACTCTCCAGATAATACAATACGTTCTTTAACATACGTCAGAAAATACTGCCTACATTAGTACATATTTGATAAACTCAACGCCAATTCTTTAAAATGGGCGAATCGCCGCTACTATAGCATGCTGCCATGAGCAGATCCTTGAACAGCGGGTTAGCTCAAAACTTGTCTTTTCGAGTTTATACAATACCCTCTAATGTAGGCTTTTTTTATATATCAAAGCAAACTAACTATGGATTCAACATTATTAATAATCATTGCCTGCATAGCAGGATTAGGAATAGGTTTCGGGATAGCAAAAACCCTGGAAAAGAAAAGCGCGGCAAGCCTGCTGGAGAGCGCTAAAAAAGATGCCGCTTCATTACTTAAAGCCGCACAAAACGAAGCAGAAGCTGCCAAAAAAGATAAGATACTACAGGCCAAGGAAAAATTTTTGGAGCTGAAAGCAGAGCACGAACAGGTAATACTGGGACGCGATAAAAAAATAGCCGAAGCAGAAAAAAGAACCCGCGATAAGGAATCGCAGGTATCGGGCGAACTGGCCAAGAACAAAAAACTAAACGATGAGCTTGAGGCTAAAATGGCCGATTACAGCGCACGAGTGGACCACCTTGACAAAAGGCAGCAGGAGATTGACCGCCTGCACAAAAGCCAGGTAGAGCAGCTTGAAGTGATTTCGGGCCTTTCAGCAGAAGATGCCAAAGACCAGCTTGTGGAAAGCCTCAAGGCAGAGGCCAAGACCAGCGCCATGGCGCACATACAGGAAACAATTGAAGAAGCCAAGCTTACAGCACAACAGGAGGCTAAAAAAATAATCATCAACACCATACAGCGTGTGGGTACTGAGGAAGCGGTAGAGAACTGCGTATCGGTATTCAACATTGAATCGGATGACGTTAAGGGCCGTATCATTGGCCGCGAAGGGCGTAATATCCGTGCGCTGGAAGCTGCCACAGGCGTAGAAATCATTGTGGATGATACCCCGGAAGCGATTATCCTTTCGTGTTTTGACCCTGTGCGCAGGGAAGTGGCGCGCCTTGCACTGCACAAGCTGGTGACAGACGGGCGTATTCACCCGGCACGCATTGAGGAAGTGGTTGCCAAAACTTCCAAGCAGATTGAAGACGAAATTATTGAAGTGGGCAAGCGTACCGTGATTGACCTTGGCATACACGGCCTGCACCCTGAACTGATAAAAATTGTTGGTAGGATGAAGTACCGTTCTTCTTACGGGCAGAACCTGCTACAGCACTCACGTGAAGTGGCTAAACTATGTGGCCTTATGGCTGCCGAGCTTGGCCTTAACGTGAAGCTTGCCAAACGTGCCGGTTTACTTCACGATATTGGTAAGGTGCCTGATACTGAAAGTGACCTGCCACACGCACTATTGGGTATGCAGTGGGCTGAAAAATATGGTGAGAAGGAAGAAGTATGCAACGCTATTGGTGCCCACCACGATGAAATTGAAATGAAATCGCTGCTGTCACCTATTGTACAGGTGTGTGATGCTATCTCGGGTGCAAGGCCGGGCGCACGCAGGCAGGTACTTGACTCTTACATACAGCGCCTTAAGGATCTTGAGGATATTGCCTACGGTTTTGGCGGCGTTAAGAGCGCTTATGCTATACAGGCAGGCCGCGAGCTTCGTGTGATTGTAGAAAGCGAAAAAGTAAGCGACGAGATGGCTGCTAACCTTTCTTTTGAGATATCGCACAAGATACAGACCGAAATGACTTACCCGGGCCAGGTGAAAATCACGGTAATACGTGAAACCCGCGCGGTTAATATAGCTAAATAAGCTCCTGAGCGATTTAGCTTCTTAGCAAAAAAATGAAAGCTGCCTTCGGGTGGCTTTTTTTATTGAGCTGCTGAGCTATTGAGCAATTAAGCTACTGAGCTTTTATATTTGGTAAAAGCCAATTCATTGTTATCCATAGCCCCCTGGCTGAAGCCAAGGGCAAAGTATAAAAACCAATAAATACAATCCTATATTCATAGAGCCAAGGCAAAAGATAAAGGCCTTATAAATATCAGGCCTATCACAATCTTAGGATAGAATCTTAGCGTCGTAGCAGCTCTATTGCTCAGAAGCTAAATCGCTTAGCAGCTAAGCAGCTTAATAAAAAAGAAAAAGCCACCCCAAAAAGGGCAGCTTTTTCCACTTAAACAAAAACACCATTATCTCCAGCCTCCTCCTAATGAGCGGTAAAGGTAAACCACTGCATTAAGCTGGTCCCGTTTCAGCGCGGCGAGGTCAAGCTCGCTCTGCAATACATTGCTTTGCGCTGTAATCACTTCAAGATAGGTTGCCATACCGCTTTTAAACAGCATGTCAGCATTGTTCGTTGCTTTTTGCAGGGTTGCCACGCGGCTGGCCGCCAGTGCCTGCTCTTCTTTTAATTTTTCTACGCTCACCAAAGCGTCCGATACCTCACCCACTGCAACAAGTACCGATTTACGGAAGTTGATTACCGCTTTTTCGCGCTCGGTTTTGGCAATCTCGTATTGGGTGCGCAGCCTGCGGCCTTCAATCAGCGGCTGGGCTACGGCACCGGCCACCATACCGAATAACGACGATGGCATATTGAACCAATTGCTGGCCTGGAAGCTATTGAGCCCGCCACCCGCGGTTATATTCAGCGCCGGGTACATCGATGCTTTTGCCACCCCTACCCTTGCATTGGCAGCCTGTAATTCATATTCAGACGCTTTTACATCGGGCCTGCGGCTTAGAATGGATGCCGGTACGCCTGTTGTCAGTTTTTCGTGCAGTGGCACTAAGTCCAGCTTTGCATTCCGGGCTATCTCTCCCGGAAGTGCACCGGCAAGCACACTCAGCGCATTCTCTTGCAACGCTATCTCCTTCTCTACCAAAGGGACAATTTGTGCGGCACGCAGCCTTTGCGCCTCGGTTTGTTCTACGGCCAATGATGTTACCTGTGCGGCATCAAACTGCATTTTTACAATACGCAGCGTGTTATCGCTAAGGGCAAGGTTCTTTTTGGCAACTTCCAACTGGGCATCAAGCATCAGCAGGTTGTAATAGCCCTGGGCCACGCCGGCCACAATATCCGTCTGCAAAAGCTTACGGGCTTCTTCAGTGGCAAGGAATTGCGATAAAGCCTCACGCTTCCTGCTGCCTATCTTACCCCAGATGTCGGCTTCCCAGGACAGGGTTGCGCCTGCATTGTAATCTTCAACGTGGGATGTACCTAAAAAGTTTCTGGCGCTAAGCCCGTTCAGGCTGTTTTCAGACGGTATAGTTGTAGTAGCCTGTACATACAATCCTACCTTCGGCACATTGCCCCATTTCGACTGTTTCAGCATCTGGCGGGCTACCTCAATATTTTTCATGGCAGCCTGCATATCATAATTATTGGAAATAGCTTTACCAATCAGTTCCTGGAGGTTTTGGTCAGGAAAAAACTGTTTCCATTCTATATCGGCTATGGTTGCCGTATCGGTTTCAACCGCATTCCTGTATGCCTGTGGCAGTTCAGGATTGGGCGTTGAGATGTCTTTTGATACGCTGCATCCTATAACTATCAGGAGCAAGGCAAGCAAAAGGCCTATATTATATTTTTTCATGGTGGTTTTATAAAAGTTGTGATACCCCATCCATTTCGGGCAAAGAAGAAACCTAATTAACCTACCTGTGGTTTCCTCCGTGCCGAAACAGACATTTTTGGGGATATATTTAGTTGACTAACTCTAATTGCTCTTTATTTTTTAACTGGCCGTTTGCAGAAGGCTGTACCGGTGCGCCGGAAATTTTTTCCTGCAGGTACTGGAATACGATGAACAGTACCGGTATGATGAACAGCCCAAGCACTACACCCGAAAGCATACCGCCCGCAGCACCAATACTGATAGAGTGGTTACCCTGCGCTGACGGCCCTGTGGCAAACATCATCGGTATCATACCCGCAATAAACGCCAGCGATGTCATGATGATTGGCCTTAGCCTTAGCTTGGCAGCCTCAAGAGCTGATGCGAGTAGCGAGTGCCCTGCCCGGCGGCGCTGTGCGGCAAACTCTACAATAAGGATGGCGTTCTTGGCCAGTAGGCCGATGAGCATGATTAATGCTACCTGAACGTATATGTTGTTGGATATACCCGTGAAACTAATGGCGGCAAATACCCCGAAGATACCTGTTGGTATGGAAAGGATAACCGCCAGCGGGAGGATGTAGCTTTCGTACTGTGCTGCCAGCAGGAAGTACACGAACAGTAAGCTCAACACAAAGATGATTACCGACTGGCCTCCGGAAAGGATTTCTTCCCTGGTCATACCCGAGAATTCATACGTATAGCCCTGTGGAAGATGCTGCGCAGCTACTTCTTCCACCGCGCGGATGGCATCACCGGTACTAACGCCCGGTTTTGGTATGGCATTCACCGTCATGGAATTAAACAGGTTGTAGCGTGAGGCATTTTCAGGCCCGTACACCCTTTTCAGCTTTACCAGTGTGCTTACCGGTACCATTTCGCCCAGCCTGTTCTTTACGAACACACCAGTAAGCGATTCCGGTGTGGCGCGGGTGTCCTTATCAGCCTGCACCATCACCCTGTAATATTTACCGAAGCGGTTAAAGTCAGATACCTGCGAACTTCCGTAAAATGCACCCATAGTCTGCATCAGGTCCTTAACGCTCACACCCAGTTGTTCGGCCTTAGCATCGTCAACCTCCATCTCGTATTGCGGATAATCGGCACGGAATGGCGTGAATGCTACGGCAACTTCAGGGCGTTTCATCAGCTCACCGATGAAGTTATTGCCAATGCCGCTGAATTTCTCCAGGCTGCCGCCGGTACGGTCCTGCAACACGAAATCCAATCCATCGATATTACTGAAACCCGGTACGGTTGGGAAGGTAAACACAAAGAAGTTAGCGCCTTTTACAGTAGCAAGCTTTTGCCTTGCCTGGTCCATAATGGCATTGATATCGCTAATCTCTCCACGCTCCTTAAGCGGTTTCAGGTTAAGGAACAACACGCCGAACGATGGGCTTGACGATTGCGTAAGCATATTGAAACCTGAAAGGGTAACAAGGTGTTGCACCGCCCCTACTGAACTTAATGAAGATTCAGCTTCTTTCAATGCCTGGGTAGTGCGCTCTAATGAGGTACTGGCCGGCATCGCCATAGATACGGCTATAAAGCCCTGGTCTTCAGACGGGATAAAGCCTGACGGCGTTTTCTTCACCATCCACACGGTTGCCAGTATTACTACTGCCAAACCGCCAAGGCTCAGCCATTTGTTTTTCACCAAAAAGCGAAGGCTGCCCAGGTATTGGCTGGTCATTTTATTAAAGCCAACGTTAAAGCCTGCAAAGAACCTTTCCTTAAATGTGGTTTTCTTAGCCGGTTTGTGCGCGCCTTCTTCATGCGAATGCGGGTGCACGTTTTTAAGGAATAATGCTGCCAGTGCAGGACTCAGCGTTAACGCGTTTACTGCAGATATAACAATGGCTATAGCAAGCGTAAGCGCAAACTGCCTGTAGAATACCCCGGCGGAACCTTCCATAAAGCCAACCGGCAAGAACACGGCCGACATAACGAGCGTGATGGAAATAAGCGCACCGGTAATTTCACTCATAGCAGAAAGCGTGGCTTCCTTAGGTTCCTGCCCCTGCTCCATTTTGGCATGGACGGCCTCGACCACCACAATGGCATCATCCACCACAATACCGATGGCCAATACCAATGCAAACAGCGTAAGCAGGTTGATAGAGAAGCCGAAAATCGACATGAAGAAGAACGTACCCAATATGGCTACCGGAACCGCAATGGCAGGAATGAGCGTGGACCTGAAATCCTGAAGGAAGATATACACCACTATGAACACCAGCAGGAACGCTTCAATAAGTGTTGATTTTACCTGGCTGATAGATGCATCAAGCATTACCTTGGTGTTATAAATCACTTCATATTTTACACCTGTCGGGAAGTTTTTAGATACCTTCTGCATCAGCTTGTCGATAGCTACCTGAATCTCGTTGGCGTTAGAACCCGGCAGCTGCAATACCATAATGTTGGTACCGGCATGCGTATCATGCCTTGAAAAACTGCCGTTGGTGTAAGAACCAAACTCAATACGCGCCACATCTTTCAGGTACAAAATAGAACCATCAGTATTAGTGCGCACTATGATGTTCTCATAATCCGTCGGCTTGTTCAGCTTTCCTTTGTATTTAATAACGTACTCGAAAGATTCGGTACTGTTCTCGCCGAACTTACCCGGTGCGGCCTCAAGGTTCTTGTCCTGTATGGCACCCATAACCTCACGCGGCGTAATGCCGTATGTGGCCATTTTAGATGGGTTAAGCCACACCCTCATAGAATAATCCTTACTGCCGCCAAACAGCGATGCCTGCCCTACGCCGGGAATCCTTTTGATTTCAGGAATAATGTTGATGTTGGCATAGTTGGAAAGGAACGTTTGGTCGTAAGCGCCGTCTTTTTCAGCAAACAGGTCAATAACCATAATGATACTATTCTGCTGCTTGGCCGTGTTTACACCTGCCTGGATAACTTCAGCGGGGAGCTGGCTGGTAGCCTGCGCCACACGGTTCTGCACGTTTACCGCAGCCTGGTCAGGGTTGGTGCCCAGCTTGAAATATACGGTGATTACAAGCGATCCGTCGTTACTGGCGGTTGAGCTCATATAGGTCATGTTCTCTACACCGTTGATGGATTCTTCCAGTGATGGCGCTACCGAGCGCAGTACGGTTTCGGCATTGGCACCGGGATACAGGGCGGTAACCTGAACGGCAGGAGGAGCGATGTCAGGGAACTGCTGCAAAGGCAGTTTTGCCAGGCCTATGACCCCTAAAATAACCAATAGGATGGATATGACCGTAGCCAGAACCGGCCGGTCTATAAATTTTTTAAACATGGTATGATTTGCTTAAGTTACTGGTATGCAATTATTTGGAAGCTATTTCAGCCGATACGGCTTCAGGTTTAACCACGGCGCCTTCCTGCAGGCCTTCAAAGCCTTTGTACACAATCCTGTCGCCGGCCTTAAGGCCGTCTTTCACAAGGTAATCAGTACCTGATTTGCCAAAGACAGTAACCGGCACTTTAGCCACTTTGTTGGCACTGTCAACCGTGTACACAAATATCTTATCCTGAACTTCAACCGTGGCGGCCTGCGGCACAGTAACCGTGTTGCCGTGCGTAATGCCCAGCTTTACCCGGCCGGTGTTGCCCGAACGCAACAGCCCCTGAGCATTTGGGAAACTTGCCCTAAGGGTAATGGCCCCCGTAGTCTTATCAAACTGGCCGTTTACCATATCTATCCTTCCGGTATGCTCATAGGCGGTGCCGTTTGGTAATACCAGCGTTACCGGCGGAAGGTTTTTAATTTTTTCGTTCAGCGTTTTGCCGGCGTTCTTTTCCCTGAAGGTGATGAAGTCTGACTCACTCAGCGAGAAGTAAGCGTGAACTTCGGCAATATCCGAAAGTTCGGTAAGCGGCATTGGGTCGGCTGCTGACACCAGGCTTCCCTGTTTTTTAGGAAGTCGTGTTATGTAGCCGTTAACCGGGGCGGTAACTAATGTATAGCCAAGGTTTATCCTGGCAGCACCTACGGCAGCCTGGGCCTGTTTTTTATTGGCTTCAGCAATTTTAAGCGATGCTTTGGCCGATTTCAGTTGGTATTCCGCCACTACTTTACCTTCAACCAGCGGGGTCATTTTTTCAACTTCCAATTTCGCATTGATAAGCGCGGCTTCAGCTGCATTAAGGGCACCCTGGGCATTGTTCAGCGCTTCTGCATACCTGTGGTCATTTATCTTGAATAATGGCTGCCCTGCACTTACAAAAGCGCCTTCATCTACAAATACCTTATCAAGGTAGCCGTCAACCTGCGGGCGTATCTCTACATTGGTGCGGCCTTCAACGGTTACAGGATATTCGCTATAGGTAACCGCGTTGCCTGAGCTTATGTCCAGTACCGGTACGGCTATAGCCTGCTGTGCCGGGGCCGGTGCGCCATTGCCTTTGGTGCAGCTGTAAATAAGCGACCCGGTGGCAATGATGAAAACTATTACTGCTATTAATCGTTTCATAATGATATTAAATTATTTAATGGTGTTAAGTTATTGAGTAAAAAAATTTGAGTTTTTAACGCTGGCTTTACAATGTAAAAACCATTTAACAACGTTAAGTGATTGATGAAAAAAATTTGCGCTACTTCATGATTACTATTATTAAATTATTTATCACTGTTAAGTAAATCCGGAAAAAAATTTTAGTCCCTGATATAACGGATAAGGCCATTAATGGCATCCTTCAAAATCTGCTTGTTTATATCGTCAGAAAGTCCGCCGCCAAGCATGTTGATGGAAATAAGGCCATGCATTACCGAAAAGAATGTAAAGTACTTTTGCACTATAACATCCGAATCAGGATCGGGTTCGTTCATCAGCTCTGCAATAGCTGAACTGATAAGGTCATACGGAGCATCGCTCTCCGGTGTGCTTTGCTGGCAGCACGTCATTTGCACGCCATACATCAGCTGGTACATTTCTTTGTTCTTAAGCCCAAAGTTCCAATACGCCAGCCACATAGCCTCCAGTTGCGCTGCAGCATCATTACCCGCTTCCGTTTTAGCTGCTTCCAGCTCTTTGGCAAGCAGAATAAATCCTTTAGCGGTTAACTCCTGTAAAATGGCCTCTTTGTTAGCGAAGTATTCGTAAATAATAGGGGCAGTATATTCAATCCTGTCGGCTATTTTACGCATACTAAGCCCTTGCCACCCTTCCTCCTTCACTATTTGCCTGGCGGCAGTAATAATGTTGGAGCGGGTTTCTTCTTTTTGCCTTAATATACGTTCTTTGCTACCCATTTTTTAATTAGTGTAGATTATCTAACACCGTTAAGCAAAATTATATCTAAATAATTCCTGCGCAACAAATATATGATTGTTTTTTTCTATACTCATTATAAAGGAAATTTATATTGGAAAAATTTTACCTAAATCTTCCTTAGAAATTGGCTTAAGGTAATAGTTGGAAACCAATTTTCCAAAATCGCGGGATTTGTTAATATCTACTTCGTTATTGGAGGAACTGATCATATTTATTTCTGCTTTTTTAGACAAATTCTCTGCAATGCGGGAATATTCGTCAAGAAACTGCCAGCCGTTCATTATGGGCATGTTCACATCAAGCAATATAAGGTCAGGCAATTGGCCATCCTGCACTTTTTTTATATGCTCAATGGCTTCAAGCCCGTTAGGAAAAAACATAGTGGTAACGTTTATACCATTTTGCTTAAGCAGGTTCTTAAACAAAAAGTGGTATATCTTATCATCGTCAATCACATACAGCGTCTCAATCTTCTTCATTAAAAAATATTTTAAATGTAGTACCCCTGTTCACTTCACTGGTAACCTCTATCCTTCCGCCCATGGCCTCCACCTGGTTTTTGGTTATGAACAGGCCTATTCCTCTTGAATTTTGGTGTTTATGGAATGTTTTGTACATGCCGAAAAGCGAGTTTTTATGCTTTTTCAGGTCTATACCTAATCCATTATCAGTTACCGATAATATCTTTTTACCATCCACTATGCTGAAATCAAACATTAGCATCGGTTTCCTGTCCGGGCTGGAATATTTGATGGCGTTGGTTGTAAAATTCAGCAAAATACTTTCAAGGTAAGCAGGGTTATAGTCTACCGTAACGTCAAGCGGTATGTTAACTTCAATAGTAACGCCATGCTTGGTTATTTCATTATGCAAAATGTTGAGGATATTTTTAAGGTAGGACCGCAGGTTAAGTTTTTCTCTTGTGGTTTTAACCTCAAATTGTATCTCAACCAGCTCTTTAAGATGGCTGATGGTTACTGAAAGCCCATCAGAAATAGACTCAAGGTGTTCCATCATTTCCTGCCTTTCCTTTTCCCCGGCTGTTTTAAAAAGGTCAATAAGCATTTTGAGGTTGCTGGCGTGAGAGCGCAGGTTGTGCGATACTATGTGCGCAAAATTGCTGAGCCTGTTGTTTTGGCTGCTGATGATGCTTATGGTATTGGCAAGCTCAATCTCTTTTTCACGTATCTCGGTAATATCTTTATGTATGCCCACGGCACGAGTTGGCTTGCCTTTAGCATCAAACTCTACCGAACGGCCCCGGCTCTGCACCCATCGGTATCTTCCATCTTCGGTACGAATCCTGTAAATACTTTCATATACAGTATCCTGTTTGTGAAAACCTTTCTTTTTAGCTTTTTCCCTCAACCCTGCATCATCAGGATGAATACGGTCGGTCCAAAATAACGGAGAACCGCTCCAATAGCCATCAAGGCCTATGATTTTCATTGACTGTGGCCTTAGGTGCGCTATATCGTTATTCATATCCCAGTCCCAAACACCTTCGGAGGCTGCATCAAGGGCAAACTCCATCGTTTCACTGCTCTTCCTAAGCTTTATTTGCTGTTCTTTTTGTTCGGTAATATCAGTAACGCGGCCAAAGTAGTGAATGGTACCATCAGGCTGAGGCTGGGGCGTAGCATTCATTTTACAATATTTAAGCCCTTTTACCGGAAGCATTACCCTGAATTCCGTTTCCCACTTTTCTCCGGTGGCAATACTATGCTGCAGTGTGGAAACAACCGTTTCAATATCCTCCTTTAAAATACGGTCCTGATATAATAATTTAATATCGTTTATAATTTCATCAACAGTCAATTCATAAAGATCATTAACGCGCTCACTTATATAGGCTACATAGTTAGTGCCATCAGTGCGGTGTACCATCTGGAATATAACATCGGGTACCTGTTCTAGAAGATTTTTATAAAACTGTTTCAATTTTTCCATTGCGGAACCGGGAGCTTGATAAATAACTGCTATACAAAAATAAACTTAGTTTTATAACAAATAATGTTTTTACGAAAATTTTTGCGAAACCGTTACCGCCTTGGATGATAAGTATTTAAAACCTGGTTTAAAAATTTGCGGTCAAGGTGCATGTATATCTCAGTTGTGGTTATCGATTCATGCCCCAGCATAAGCTGTATAGACCGGAGGTCAGCCCCGTTTTCCAGCAGGTGCGTTGCAAAAGAATGCCTAAAGGTATGCGGGCTTATGGTTTTGTGCAGGCCAATTTTATGGGCCAGGCTGCGTATTATAGTAAAAATCATGGCTCTGGTAAGCCCCTTACCGCGCCGGTTTAGGAACAAAGTATCTTCGTGGCCTTTTTGTATATCCAGCTTATTACGCTGTGTATTGCAATACAGGTTAATATACTTTTGCGTGAAAGAGCCTATGGGAACAAACCTTTGCTTATTGCCTTTACCGGTAACTTTCAGGAAGCCTTCATCAAAAAACAGGTCCGATAGTTTGAGGGTAACCAGCTCAGATACCCGAAGGCCGCAGCTATACAATGTTTCCAGCATAGCACGGTTGCGCTCGCCTTCATTAGTGCTAAGGTCTATTGCTTTTATAAGGCTGTCTATTTCAGCCGTTGACAACGTATCGGGCAGCTTGCGCCCTATTTTAGGCACTTCAATAAGCTCCATGGGCGAATCTTTACGGTAATCTTCAAAAACAAGGTAGTTAAAAAAACTCTTAAGGCCGGAAATAATTCTTGCTCGGGAACGCGGGTTAAGCTCTGAAGCTATATGGTAAATAAACTGCTGTATGGTTTCGTCATTAATATTTAATGGTGAAATATCCAACTGTTTTTCAGAAAGGTAATCTGCCAGCCTTTGCACATCAAAAGCATAGTTGGTAACTGAATTGTCAGACAATCCCCTCTCAATTTTCAGGTAAGAACGATAATCGGTTAACAATTTAATCCAACTTTTCATACAGGGTTAAAGTTTTGTGAATTAAGAATTCTTTGGTAATAGTGCAAAAATGATTGAAATACTTTTGACATACAAAACTAAAACTTAATTAACGATGAAACTATTTAAAATTATTTCGGCAAGTGCATTAATGTTAGGAGCTGTAGCAGTATCTAACGCACAGGAAGACGCAAGCAACAAAGACTCAATGGCTTTTAGCTGGGGTGTAAAAGGCGGGGTTAACTTCGCAACACTTAATGGCGATATCGAAAGCCCTGATTCAAGGACAAGTTTCCACGTAGGTTTGATGGCTGAATTTCCTTTAGCAGAAATTTTCTCATTGCAGGTTGAAGCGCTTTATTCAGGCCAGGGTGCAGAATACGACCAGGTTTATGCAACAGGTAATGTGCTTGACCCGATATCAACACGTAATGTAGAACTTCAGCTTGATTACATTAACGTACCGGTTCTTGCCAAAGTTTATGTAATGAAAGGATTGAGCCTTGAGGCAGGCCCTCAGTTCAGCTTCCTTGTAAACGATGAGTGGGATACTAACCCAACAGGAGATGATGGTGACTCACCATCACCAATAAGGCAATCTGCCCACACTTTTGAGTTTGGTGTAGCCGGTGGATTAACCTTCCAGACAGAAATGGGACTATTTGCTTACGGCAGGTACAACCAGGGTATTAGCGATATTGCTGATGACCTTAACGTAAATAACTCAGTATTCCAGCTAGGTGTAGGATACAAATTCTAATCCGCAAACTGATAGAAACAAAAAAACCTCCCAAATGGGAGGTTTTTTCATATAACCTAGTAGTAATTAGAATTTGTAAGTCAAACCAAACGTTGCTGTATCAAAGAAGTTATTGAATACATTGAAGTTACCTTCAAACGTAGTTGTTTTGATTTCAGGAGTTACACCATCTTCAAACTCACGCTTTCCTGAATTGAAAGAAAGAAGGTCAGTAAGGCCGAAGTTGATAGCGAACCTGTCAGTAATAAAGTAGTTGATACCAAGATCAATACCTACATTAAAGTTTTTGTCTTTCCATACGTCAGTACCATTATCTTCAAGTTTAGTACCACCAAAACCTACACCAGCTTCAGCATAAGTTTTGAACCTTTGGCCAAGGTTAAGGAAATAATAACGTCCGAAAACACCTGCACCGAAAGAGTTTGTTTTAGTTTCGTCAGTTGGTACGCCAGGAGCAGAATCTTCAGTTTTGCTTGAGCCTATTCCAAGCTCAACACCTACTGCAAATTTATCTGTAATGAAATAACCTGCTTTTGGGTTAAAGTTAAAGTTGTTTTCTTTTGACTCAACACCATCTTGCTCTTCTTTAGATGAGTTGAACTGTAGGTTGCCTTCAACAAAGATGTTACCTTTAGTGAATCCGAATGCAGGAGCTTCAGTTGTAGTTTCCTGTGCGTTAGCAAATGCAAAAGCAAATAAAGCTGCTGCAGATAAAATTACTTTTTTCATTTTGTGTTAAATTTTATTGGTTACGAGCCGCAAATATACGAATTATTTAACAAGAAAATAGTTATGCTTAGGTTTCTGAACAATCATCAATTTGTAAGATAAATGGTAAGATATTGAAAATCAATAATTTAATCAAATTATGATATTATCAGTATTATTATCTTTTAATCAATATTTCTCATAAAAAACATAAAAATATCATTAATTCCTTAACATATTTCATTTGTATTATATTTATCTTTGCGCCAATCATTAACCAAATAATATAAATGAAAAAAATATTTCTTACAGCCATTATTTTATTGGGCTGCATGGCTTCATCCAATGCACAATCATACGGTATTAAAGCCGGTGTAAACTTTGCCAGCTTCAGGGGAGATGCTTCAAATGATTTTAATGTCCTTACAGGTTTTCATGTGGGAGCACTGGCAGAGCTTAAGATTTTTGAACACCTTTCGGTACAGCCGGAATTTTTGTACACCCATCAGGGGGCCAAAACAAAAGATAATGATTATGAGCTTAATTACCTTACACTACCGGTAGTGGCTAAAATATATTTTACCGATAGTTTTAACGTGCAGGCCGGGCCACAATTTGGTTTACTTATAAGTGAGTCAGACAGTGTAGAGCCTTTGGAAAGCAAAACGTACGACTTTGGTGTTGTGGGTGGGCTTGAATTTTTTATTGCCGACGGCCTTTTTGTAAATGCACGCTATAATGCCGGGCTTAGCCGCCTTTCGGAAAATGTGGATTTGAAGAACTCGGTAGTGCAGCTATCAGTAGGTTATATATTTTAAGGTGTAACACAATTATAAGATGATGAAAAAGATATTTTTACTTGTTGCCCTTTTTGCCGGACTGGGTACCATGCAGGCACAAGGTATAGATTTTGGTTTTAAGGCAGGTGCTAACTTTGCCGGTATTAATGGCGCTGACAATGCTGATAATATTACCAGCTGGCATGCCGGTGCAGCGTTGGAGCTAAACTTTGTACCAACATTTTCATTACAGATAGAAGGTTTGTACTCGTCTCAGGGAGCAAAGGTTGAGGATGAAGACTTAAAACTGGATTATATTTCTGTTCCGGTGATGGCAAAATTTTACCTGCTGGAAGACAGGCTTAGCCTTATGGCCGGGCCGCAATTTTCCTTCCTGGTAAATGACGATAACCCGTTTAAATCGGCCGGTGATGCCTATGATAACAACTCTTTTGACATTGCCGCTGCCGGTGGTGTGGAACTGAAAATCATAAAAGGTTTGTTTGCACAGGCACGCTATACCATAGGCTTTAATGATGTAAATAATACTTTTGAAGGCAAGAATGCCGTATTCCAGGTATCATTAGGTTACTATATTTTCTAATACAATTATAGCTATATAAATCAATCCCGCCCTGTGCGGGATTTTTTTTGCTCCCACAAATGTTAAATTAATTGTTAGAGCCTATTGGAGCTAAAAAATGAATGATTATTTTTACAAAAACTGACGAATGAAAGTACTTATTATAAACGGGCCAAACCTTAATTTACTGGGTACCCGCGAGCCGGACATATACGGCAGGCAAACCTTTGAAGACTATTACAATGGGCTTGCTACCAAATATCCTAATGTGGAGCTGGAGTACTACCAGAGCAATATTGAGGGTGAAATAATCACCAAAATACAGGTAGCAGGCTTTACGCACGAAGGCATCATACTGAATGCCGGTGCCTATACCCATACATCAATAGGTATTGCCGATGCGGTAAAAAGCGTTAACGCACCTGTGGTTGAAGTACACATATCCAACACCTTTTCTCGAGAGTCCTTCAGGCACCAGTCGTACTTATCGCCTGTTTCGGCAGGGGTTATCATCGGCTTTGGCCTTAAAGGCTATGAGCTGGCCTTGCAATCACTTTTACCGTAAGTGCCATGAAACAGCTGTATCTTATCCTCCTGTTTATAATAGCTTTACCCGCTACAGCGCAGGTAACCGGCAAAATAACATCGCAAAACGGTGAGCCGGTACCCTTTGCCAGCGTGGTGGTGGCAGGCACCTATAACGGCACATCATCAAACGAAAACGGGCTTTATACCCTGAGCCTTAAACAAAAAGGTACGCATACTATAATATTTCAGTCGCTTGGGTTTAAAACCCGTGAAGTTAAAGTGGATATAAACCAGCTTCCGTACACGCTAAACGTAGTGCTTGAAGACGAGAATTACACCATAAAAGAAGTTGTTATATCTAATAAAGATAATCCGGCTGATGCTATCATAAAAAAAGCTATAGCTAACAGGAAAGCCAATTCAGAAAAAACAGCAAAGTTTGAAGCCGATTTTTATTCCCGTGGAATATTCAGGGTAAAAGATGCCCCTCAAAAAATATTAGGTCAGGATTTAGGTGATTTCGGTATAGAGCTTGACTCCACCCGAAGCGGTGTAATATACCTGTCAGAAACTTTTTCTCACGTAAAATACCAAAAGCCAGGCAAGATCAATGAGCAGGTAATTGCTTCCAAAGTGAGCGGTGATGATAACGGCTTTAGCTTTAATAATGCCGGTGCGGCAGAGTTTGATTTTTATGAAAATTACCTGCCTTTTGAGGTTAATGTCGTTTCCCCGATTGCCGATAATGCTTTTAACTACTATAAATTTACGCTTGAAAGCACTTTTTTTGACAGCCAGAACCACCTCATCAACAAAATAAAGCTTACCCCAAAACGTGATAATGAGCCGGCTTTTACCGGGTACATTTACATTGTGGATGAAAGCTGGGCCATATATGCGGTTGATGTACGCATTACCGGCAAGCAGATAAAGCAGGACATATTGAATACCCTGAACATACACCAAGCCTACGGATATAACACTACCGAAAGGATATGGACCAAGAATGTGCAGACGCTGGATTTTGAAGCCGGAATATTTACCATAGGTTTTTCAGGGCGGTTCAGTTATGTGTACAGCAATTTTGTGTTTGAGCCGAATTTTGACAAAAAGACATTTACCAATGAGGTGCTGACCTTTACTGAAGAATCCAATAAAAAAGATGACGATTTCTGGAGTATTTCGCGTCCCATACCACTTACCGATGAGGAAGTGGCCGACTATACCAAAAAAGACAGCATAAAGGAACTGCGAAAATCTAAAACCTACCTGGACTCTATAGACCATAACCGCAACCGCTTCAAGTGGCATTCGCCTGTTTTGGGATACACTTATTATAACAGTTATGAAAACTGGAACATCAACTATTCCGGCATCATCAGGAGGCTGGGGTTCAACACTGTGCAGGCATATCACCTGGCGCCATCGTTTTACTTCACCAAAAAAAATCCGGAAAACAAAACGTATTACACCATAGGTACCGACCTGAACTATGGCTTTGCCGAAAAGCGTTTCCGCGCCACAGGCACCATTTCTAAAAAGTTCAGCAACTTTACCAACCGCATCATTACCTTGAGCGGGGGCAGCAGCATAGAGCAGTTCAATCCGGAGCGCCCCATAAACCGTATTGTGAACAGTATTGCCACACTGTTCTGGAGGCACAACTACATGAAGCTGTATGACAATACATTCCTTCGGCTTAACTACCAGGAAGAAGTGGTGAACGGGTTAACCGTTTTAGGCAGTATTGAATATACCAGGCGGAAATCGCTGTTCAACAATACCAATTTCTCTACACTGAAAGATGCGCAAAAGCCCTACCTGTCCAACAACCCGCTGCTGCCGGATGATTTTGATGCCCCGGCGTTTGAAAAGCACCATCTCTACAAGGCATCGCTGGCTACGCGCATAGTTTTCGGGCAGCGATATATAAAAAGGCCTGACGGTAAATTCAACGTACCGAGCGATAAATACCCGCGTATTTTCCTAAAATATGAAAAAGGCTTTGCCTCCAGCATTGACGATTATAACTTTGACCACCTTTCCACCCGCGTAACTTATGATGTTACCGCTGGGAATAAGGGAGAGCTGGGCATGAGTTTCCGCGCCGGGAAGTTCTTCAATTCTGATAATATTTCGTTTGTAGATTACAGGCATTTTAACGGCAACCAAACGCATATTGGCAAATCAGAGCGCTATCTCAACGTATTTAACCTGCTGCCCTATTACGACCATAGCACTAACGACCAGTATTTTGAAGCACACCTGGAACATAATTTTAAAGGCTACCTTACCCACTGGGTTCCACTGCTCAACAAACTAAATTATCATTTAGTTGCAGGCTACCACTTGCTAACAATACCGGAACGCAACCCGTACATGGAATTTACGGTAGGGTTAGACAATGTAGGCTGGGGCAAATTCCGTTTCTTGAGGATAGATTATGTACGCTCTTATGAAAACGGCTTTAAAGGCGATGGGGTTATTTTCGGGTTGACTTTCCTGGATATACTGGAATAAGGTTAAGTCGTTAAGTTGTTTTTCGTTAAGTTGGCCAAATGGGATTTGATTTTTGGATTTTGAGATTTGGAATTTAAGGAAATTGTTATTTCTTTTTCCTTAGTACGCTATCACGAAAATCTTCAAGGGGTTCTTTTACCAGTGCGCGCTGTATGTCTTCCCATGTGGCTGATTTCACCAGGTATTCCTCACCATCAATCACAATAGGCAGTGTAACCGTTTCCACGGCTGAAAGGTCTTCGTTCAGGTAATCTTCCATGTCTTTTATGGAATAAAACCATTCCTTATCAAACTGCACTTTAGCTATTGTGGTATCTTTCCTTATGATTGCTTCGGTTAACTTCCTGGCCATATTTCATCTGTATTTGCAGCAAATGTAGCGCATATATTTATATACTGTTGCTAAAGGATTGCCAACCAAAGGCAAAATATTTTACTTGTAATTGTAAGAAACAAAGTGCTAATTGCGTTTAGTTTACAACTAAACCAAACAACCTATGCACAAACACCTTACCTTGCTGATAGCATTGCTGCTATCTGTTACTGTACATTCCCAAATTAAAGGCACAGTAAAATCAACCGATGGGCAACCCATACCTTTTGTAAGCATTGCACTGGAGAACACGTATAACGGCACATCGGCCAATAATGACGGCGCTTATGAGCTGGCCCTAAACAAAACAGGAAGTTATGTAGTGGTATTCCAGTCCATCGGCTTTAAGTCGAAAAAAGTCCCGGTCAACATCACTGCCCTGCCCTACACACTCAACGTAACCCTTGAAGCAGAATCGTACGAGCTGGAAGAAGTAGTGGTATCGAACAAAGAAAACCCTGCCAATGCCATCATCCGCCAGGCGATAGCGCACCGTGAAGAGAACCTGAAGAAAACGGCAAAGTTTGAGGCAGATTTCTATTCCAAAGGTGTATTTAAAGCGAAAAATATCCCCGAAAGGTTTATGGGCATGAAGCTGGAAGTGCCCGAAGGTTCGCTGGACAGTACCGGTAGCGGCATCATATCATTGAGCGAAACCGTATCGCACATCGGCTTTGAGCATCCTAATAAGCTCAAGGAAAAAATAATAGCTTCTAAAATGAGCGGGCAAAGCAGCGAGTACAGCTACAACAGCGCCCGCGAGGCTCAGTATAATTTTTATGATGATTACCTGGAATTTGCCGATGCGGAGACACGGCTGATCTCGCCAATCGGCAAAAATGCGCTTGCCTATTATAAATACACGCTGGAAGGCAGCTTTTTTGACGGGTACAATAACCAGGTGAACAAAATAAAAGTGACATCACGCCGGGATAAGGAACCTACTTTTGACGGCTACATTTATATTGTGGATGACAGCTGGGCGCTGTATGCCGTGGAACTGGCCGTTAAAGGTTACCGCCTGCGCCAACCCGCCATGAAAAGCCTGGAAGTGCAGCAAACCTATACCTACAATTCGGCCAACGGAATCTGGTCCAAAACATTGCAGACATTTGACATTGAAGCGGGCTTGTTCGGCATGAGCGTGCATGGGCATTACACACAAGTGTACAGTAATTATACCTTTCCGGAAGCGTTTAAGGAAGGTACGTTCAACTACCGCTTTGCCGATTTTGAAAAAGATGCCTCCAAAAAAGGAAATGATTACTGGGAAGCCAACAGGCCGGTACCGCTTTCGGCGGAAGAGCGTGGTGATTACATCAAGAAAGACAGCATTTATGAAAACAAGAAGAAGGCTGTTGTAAACAATGATTCCATCATGCGGGCGAAGAACAAATTCAAGATTTGGAATGTGCTGGGCGGCTATACTTACAGCAAGCCACGCAGGTATTTTAAATACGATGGTGTGTTGAACCTGCCCAACCATAACACGGTGCAGGGCTGGAACCTGGATACAAAAATTTCGATGTCGATAACCGATACGGTAAAAAAACGCAGCTTCTCGCCTACCGCCTATTTTAATTACGGCATTGCCGAGAACAGGCTGCGGGTTTGGGGCGAATTGCCGTTGCGCATAGGTAAGCGTACGTTCAATTTTTCGGGCGGTAACAGGATTGAGCAATTTAACCCGTCGGAACCTATATCGCCGTTGTTCAACAGCATCAGTACGTTGTTCTTTAAGGATAATTACATGAAGCTGTATGACAAGCGGTTTGCACGGGTAACGCATGATTTCACCCTCTTTAAAAAAATAAGCATGCACACTGGTTTGGAATATTCCAAAAGGCATGCACTTTTCAACAATACGGATTATGTGATTTTTAAGGATGGTGAGCCGTTTACGTCCAATAATCCGCTGGATCCATACAATTACACCTCTGAGCCATTTGTGGAACACAGCCTTGCCAAAGCCAGGATAAGCGCATCATACCGTTTTAAACGTGATAATTACTATTACCGCCAAAACGACAATAAAAACTACACCGCCATAACCGAGGGTGCTGATCCCGGAATATTCTTAACCTATGAAAAGGCTTTTGCCGGCAATGTAAAGCAATACAATTATGATTTTCTTGCCATGCGTGCCACCTATACTGCCACGCTGGATGACAAAGGCGATTTCGGCGTAAACTTTAAGGCCGGTAAATTCTTCGGGGCGGACAGGATTGCCTTCCCTGACTTTAAGCATTTTAATGGCAACCAGACGCATGTGAGTGTTTCAGAAAATTACCTCAACGTTTTTAACCTGCTGCCGTATTATTCGCTCAGTACCAATAATTCGTTCCTGGAGTTGCATGCTGAACATAACTTTAAAGGGTACATAATGAATAAAGTGCCGCTGCTTGATTCCCTGCTTTGGGACCTGGTTATAGGCTACCATAGCATAACCACCCCTGATTACAAGCCGTACCATGAATTTACCGTAGGCTTTGACAATGTGGGCTTTGGCGCATTCCGCTTTTTGAGGGTTGACTATGTGCGGGCCTACCAGGGCGGCTTCTTGCGCGATGGGGTTGTTTTTGGCCTAAAGTTCATGATATAACGGCTCTCATACAACCATTGCATATTTTTTAGCGTCTAAGTAAGTGCAAAGCATTTTTAACCAATAATCACCAAACACACATGCACAAATTTTTCACAGTTTTGTTTCTTTTAGCTGTATCACTTGTTCAGGCACAGGTAAAAGGAAAAGTAACCGATGCCAATGGGCAGCCTATACCCTTTGTAAATGTAGGTATTGAGAATACGTACACGGGCACTACCGCCAATGATGAGGGCCAGTATGAGCTAATGATGAAAAATAGCGGACAGTATACGCTGGTTTTTCAATCACTTGGGTATAAGACTAAAAAAATACCGGTAAACATAGTTAGCTTTCCGCATACACTGAATATAACACTTGAAGACGAAGCCTATGAAATTAAGGAAGTAGTGGTTTCCAATAAAGAAAATCCGGCGAATGCTATTATCCGGGAAGCGATTGCCCACAAAAAAGAGAATTCTGCCCGTACAGGCAGGTTTGAAGCCGATTTTTATTCCAAAGGTATTTTCCGTGTGAAAGACCTGCCCAAAAAAATAATGGGCATGGAAGTGGGCGACCTGGACGGTATGGTTGATTCAACCGGTACGGGAATCATCTATCTTTCGGAAACAGTTTCCAAAATTACTTTTGAGCAGCCCAATAACCTGAAAGAGCGCGTTATTGCATCTAAAATAAGCGGCAATGACAATGGTTTCAGTTATAACACTGCGCTATCCACCCACTATAATTTTTACAACAATTATGTGGAGTTTGGTATCAACATGGTTTCACCGCTGGCCAATAATGCGTTCAACTATTACAAGTTTGTGTATGAAGGCAGCTTTTATGACGATAACACCAACGAAATCCACAAGATAAAACTTGTCCCAAGGCGCGACAAGGAGCCTGTTTTTGAAGGGCATATTTACATTGTTGACGGCAGCTGGGCCATATATGGCATTGATGTGGACATTAAAGGCTACCGCATGCAGCAGCCTATACTGGAAAACCTTAACCTGCAGCAAAACTATACCTACAATACATCTAACAGGATATGGGCCAAAAACTCGCAGACATTTGATTTTACTGCAGGAGCTTTCGGGATTAAGTTTACCGGCAAGTTTACGCACGTGTTTACCAATTATATTTTCCATGACAGGTTTGACAAAAAAACTTTTGGCAAGGAAATAGTATATGTAGAGAAAGACTCTAACAAAAAAGATTCCTTGTACTGGCAGGCTACACGCCCTGTTCCGCTAACTGTGGAAGAAGCCAACGATTATGTAAAAAAAGACAGCCTGCAAACACTTCGCACTTCTAAAACTTACCTGGATTCTATTGATAAGAAAAATAATAAATTCAACATCTTCAAGATAATTAAGGGTTATTCCTATCGCGATTCTTATCGTAAAACTACCTGGCGTTACGATGGATTGCTGGATATCAGCACACTAAGCTTTAACACCGTGCAGGGTTGGAATTTCGGCACAGGATTTTCGTACAGCAAGTATGATGAAGAAAGTGGCAAGAGTACTTACATTGGCACTAACCTGAACTATGGTTTTGCTGAAGACAGGCTTAGGGCTACCGGTACTTTTTACCACCGTTTCAACAGCATCAACTATGCCAGCCTGCGCATAAGCGGGGGCAGCGCAGCAATGCAGTTTAACCAGAGTGAACCAATAACACGTTTGATAAATACTGTAAGCTCACTGTATTTTAAGGACAACTACATGAAACTGTATGATAAAACCTTTGCCAACATAAGCTACAGCCAGGAAGTGTTTACGGGGTTGAATATGTTTGGAAGCGTAGAATATTCGCGCAGGAAACCGCTTTTTAATAACACTGATTATGTAATGATAAAAAATGATGGTGACTATACCAGCAATAATCCGCTGGCGCCATATGATTACACCACACCGGCCTTTGAAAAACACCACTTGTGGAAAGGTAGCATTGGCGGCACTATACGCTTCGGGCAGAAATACATTACCCGCCCTGATGGCAAGATCAATGTGAGCAGCGGCAACTACCCTACCATCTCGTTCCAATACGACAAGGCTTTTGGCGGAAGCGAAAAGAAATATGATTTTGATTTTATTGCCGCACGTGCTGTGTATAGCGTAACACTGGGCAATAAAGGCGACCTGGGCATTAACCTGAAGGCTGGCAAATTCTTTAATGCTGATGGCATTTCGTTTGTGGATTATAAGCACTTTAACGGCAACCAGACACACATAGGCACAGCCAACCGCTACCTGAACGTTTTCAACCTATTGCCATACTATACCCACAGCACCAACGACCGCTATTTTGAAGCGCATATAGAGCACGACTTTAAAGGCTACATCATGAACAAGATACCGCTTCTTAATTTATTGCAGTGGAACCTTGTAGTAGGCTACCATCACCTCTCCACACCTGACTACCAGCCGTATCATGAATTCACCGCCGGGTTTGACAATGTGGGCTTTGGCAAATTCAGGATGTTTAGGTTAGACTATGTGAAGTCCTACCAGGGCGGACACAGCAACAATGGCATTGTAATAGGCATAAAATTGCTGAATATTATAGATTAATTTTCAATCCCACCCTTAGCGGTGGGATTGTTGCTCAAGGCTTTAACCTTTATTTAAGCAAATGTCATAAAGTAATTTTAAATGCGCGCATAAGTTTTTTTACCCCTGCAATTAGCCGTAAATTTATATAAGGAAATTGTTTAACCCTTAAACATATTTACGCTATGAAAAAATTACTCTTAACGCTGTTGCTGCCAATTTCGGCATTTGCACAGGATGGCTTTAGGGCCAACGGTTCAGCCATTGTATGGGAAAAATCATTCCCGGCCGATAATGCCAATATTGTAGCCATGCTTGATAAGCAGCCCAATCTTAAGGTGGCCTCTTTCATGGACAACATCTATAAAGGCAAGGCAGAAAAGATAACCAACACTTGCCAGTCGGGCTCCGGGTTGATGAAAAACGACTGCAAGTTTGATTTTATCATTGTGGTAAACCCGGACTCGTATGTAGTGAAGGTGACCAACTTTAAAATCCTGGAAAAATTTGGCCCTATGCAGGCCAGGACTATTGCTAACCCGTGCGAAAAGCATTACCTGTACAAAGGCGCACTGAAAAGTGATGACAAAACCCAGGGCGACCTTAACTGCATTGACAGTTACCTGAGTGGTGTATTTTCAACCGGAAGCAGCACTAATACAGCATTGACATCCAACTAAAACCTGATTTAATACTGATGAGGGGATGCTATTTTGGCATCCCTTTTTTTATGGCCTGACCAAAAAACATCTAAATAGAAAAACCATCCTTTTTAGGGGATGGTTTTTCAAAGTGTATATATGTAGTTGGGGGTACTATGATGCGGCAAGTGGCATTACAAAAATATCATGCCTACGCACTTCGCCGCTGGTATCTTCAATTATCCTGGTGCCTAAAACTTCAACAGGGCGGTACATCACAAGATTATTTTCAATTATAAATTCGGTCGCTACCACGTCATAATCAAACGGGTGAAGCATTATAGTATCATTCTCGGTAAGGCCGTTTTCCAAAACATATTCCTGTACCCTTTCGTAGCTGATTGCGGTTCTCATGATTGTTCCTAATTAAATTTAACTTCAAGGATATCAATTTCGTCTTCGCTCACCTCATTGTTATTATCAGCAATGATGTTAACTCCGGCAACGCATAATGATTTTACTTTTTTGCCGCCTTTGGTAATCAGCTTTTCAAAGTTGGATGGGTGAAGCATCAGCATCACATTTCCGTTAAGGGCATTGGTAAGGATAAAGTTTTTGATAGTAGTAAGGTCGATGTTCTTCTTCATGGCATTAAAAAGTTTTAGTTGGTTAGCATTACAAAGATGCCTCTTATACTTCTAAAATTTTGGTAAGAAAATGCCAATAAAAATGTAAAATTTGGATTGTTCGATTTTTAGATTATTCGATTGTTCGATTTACAGACTCTCAGACTTTCAGACTGCTCAACGCGAAACTTAGAACCCGCTACTTAAAACAACTACCTATTTAGCCATTTATACAACCGCTCTGCATCTTCAGTTTTAAAGAGGCCTGTGCCGGGGTTCATTGTTGCGGCGGTACCACAGGCTACGCCCATACGTGCAATTTGGGTTACTGAACCCTCTTTAGCCAATACCGATACCATACCTGCCACCATACTATCACCGGCACCTACAGTGCTTAGCTTTTTTACCGATGGTGCCGGTACGTGTATTGTTTCATTTTTAGTAACAACGTAAGCGCCTTGTGGCCCCATAGAAACAACCACAACCTCTGCCCTTCCGGAATCAATCAGTTCTTTGGCAGCTTCATCGGCAGAATCGTTATCCAGTTCACCCCTGCCTGAAAGGCTGCTCAACTCACCCAGATTTGGCTTTATCAGGTACACGCCTTCCTGCAATGCTTCGGTTAGTGCATCTCCCGACGTATCTACTATTACTTTGGCACCACCTGCTTTAAGATTTTTCACCATATCGCGTAAAAACTTCGGGCTGATACCCGGCGGCAGGCTTCCGCTTATAACGGCAATATCAGGAAAAGGGTTACTGGCTTGTATTGCTTTGGCAATAGCATGGGCTTCATCAGGAGTAATCTCATCGCCGGGCATACCAAAACGGTACTGCTCATTGCTGGAAGTATCAACAACTATAAAATTTTCACGGGTTTCGGCAGCAACTTTATGCGGAAGTTCTTTTACGCCTTCCTTTTGAAGAAGAGATTCCAGCAGTTCGCCTGTGCGCCCGCCTGAAAGGAAGAACGCTGAGGATTCCACCCCCAGCCTTTTCAGCCCGCGCGATACATTGATACCGCCGCCGCCGGGTTCGTATTTCGGTTTTTCGCAGCGTAGTTTTTTTTCAGGCTTTATAGCATTAACCGCACTGCTTTTATCTACAGTGGGGTTAAGTGTTATGGTAAGTACATGTTTAGGCATGATATGGTATGCATATAAATTTGGTGAACGCTAATTTACCAAATATGCATAAAACTCCTGCTGCTTAAGCCAACAAAAAGGTATTATTGCAAAAACCTTTCTATAATGCTGTATTCGTTGCTGATTTCAATGTAATAGCAACCTTCAGGTATTTCTACTTCAAACTTTTTTATTTGTTCATCAGTAAAGCCACGCTTCAGTAAATCTCCTTTAGTGTGCAAAAGTGCCGGATCATCACCTACAAAATAAAGGTTATCGTCAGACTTGGTTATTTCGTTTACATTTCCCGAAATACCATAATCAATAGAGTTGTACATTAGGTCTTTATCAAGTTCTTCTTCTGATAGTTTATTGACCCATTCTTTAAAATCCCTTAACTTCATCTGCATCAAAAATTAAATAAAACAATACTTATGGGGTAAGTAAATGCGCTTTACATTGTATATAAAGCGGCGTTAAAATTATTAAATATTTGTTAACATACATTACAATTTATAACAAAAGTTTCTGCAAAACATTGATATTTAAATATTAATTACATTTTATAGGTCCTGAAAGTAAGATTTATGCGGGGGTGTTTTACCACAGCTGATTTAGGTAAACTATGCTGCCAATAACGCTGTGTGGCACCCTGCATGATGATGAGGGAACCATTGCCCAGCACTACATCAATTTTATCTTTATTTATTTTATGCCTAAAGCTAAATTTGCGTGCTGCCCCCAGGCTTAGCGATGCAATTACCGTATTTGCCCCGCCCAGCTCCCTTTCGTCATCACTGTGCCAGGACATTCCTTCGTCCCCATTATGGTATAAATTAAGAAGGCAGGAATTAAATTTAGTCCCCGCTGCTTCCTCTGCCAATTGTTTCAATTTCAGCAATTCTTTTGTCCATGAAATAGCCTGCCGAGTGGTATTAGAGTAGGTATAAGCAAAACTTTCATCGCCTACCCATGCTACTTTACGTTTGGTAACAATATGTTTCCCGAAAATAATTGCCTCATCATTACGCCACGGTATGGTGCCCATCAAAATTTCAAAATAGCGGTTGGCTTCTTCCTGGCTTAGCACCGTGCCGCAATATATCACCTCGCCATCATAAGGCAGCAGGTTTATGGCAGCTTCAGGGTTGGTGAATAAATCCATAACTCATTTAAAACAACTTAAAGTTACGGGAAAAATAGTTGTGCATAAAAGCTTTTGATGTTAATTTGGGATTTATTTATAATCTGTGGCTTTAGGCCGCGTTATTATAGCTAAATGAAAAGACTGGACATAAGGCATATTGTTTTTCATACCCTTATTGCGGTATATTGTATCTGGCTGGTGGTATATGGCACGTTGCTTACTGTAGCTTTGATAAATGTATTTGGAGCGGCCGACAGGCAGCTTAGTAAGGTGTTCATGATTTGGATATTCCTGAACCTGCTTATGGGTAGTATCCTTTTTGTAGTTATACGGCTATACAGGACACCCGGCCGGCTGAACCGGCTGGTATTTTACAGTTATATATTTATGGCAATGGCATCGGTGGTTTCGGTACTCCTCATTTACACTACCCCATAAAAAAGCCGCCACAGGCAATAACCTGTGGCGGCAACCAATAAACAACCTACAATTTAAATTCGTGGTTATGCCTTTATAATTTTTTTTGTGAAGGTACCGCCTTCGTGTATAATATTGATGAAATACATACCCGGAACCAACTGCGATACATCTATGCTTTCAGCCGAATTTTGCGACTGGATAGTGCGCCCGTTCAGATCTGTAATGCGAATAGCATTGATGGCAACACCATTTGTATTGCTGATGGAAACCAGATTGCCTACAGGGTTAGGATATACCACAAAACTATTATCATCAAAACTTTCAGCAGAGAGCGCCTCGTCTGCCTTTACCTCATAAATAACCAGTGCACCACCGGTAGCCGGCGATATGGTATGCAAGCCTATATGGTAATTGCCTGTTGCAGCCGGGCTAAAACTATAGGTTACCGTAGTGGCCAGTTCGCCGTTATAAGGCGGTACAAATGCGCCCTGCTGTGTTATGCCGGTTACTATACCTAATTCGGTTTCAATAGCCAGGTCAGGGTCCTGTGCGGTTAGCATAACGGTGCGGAAGCTTTCATTTGGCGCAGCAGCCTGCCCATTAAAAATTAATGCATTATACTTTACGCTAATAGTATAGCTTTTTCCCTGCTCAAATAAAACTCCGGATGAAACAAGCCATTCGTTTTTTGGGGCATTACCATCAAGCGCTGGGTAAGCCACTGCAACAGGGTCATGTTGTGGGTCAGGATCCAGGTTCATACCATCATGGTAAACCCATCTTTGGTAGCTATCGCCCCCAAAAGGCCTCCAGCAGGTAAAACCCAAATGTGTACTGAAATTTTCGGTAAGCGGCACAGTTGCTGCACAATTAGGGGTAGCAAGCGAAAGCTGGAACTGCACACCTTTATTGGAATAAAAATCGTCAAAAGATATATAATAGGTTATACCGGTACGCACCTCAAAAGTAAGTTCAGCAAAATAAGGCCCTTCGCCAAATATAAGCCCATTGGCAGCATAACATTCCAAAGTACCGCAAGTACCCGTATGTATATTCAACTTTATGTTATTGCTGAGAGTTACCCCATCATTAGCAGGTAAATTGGTAGTAATAGTGGCCATGCCATCAGCCGTGGGTGTGTAGGTGTACCATTCGGCATGAGTGCCCAGCTGGCTGGTAAGGCCCCAGCATACATTGTTGCCCGTAATAATTGTACCGTCAATAACACCTGTTGTATAAGTGCCGGTTGTTATGGGTACAGCTGTAGCGCAGGTATTTTGTGCTGTTGCCACAAAGGGCATTAAAAATAGTAATGATAATAACCTGTTCATTTTTTGATTGATGATTTTTGATGATTGCTATTGATTATTCAATAGATGCGCCAAAACCGCAAAGGTTGCTTACAAAGCATAAAAAATTTTAACAATTTAAAAATTGTGTTACCATACGCTAAATAGATACTATTATACAGGCGGATAATTGTATATTTGCCTTTATTTTTATTTGTAAATGGACAAGAAAACCGAAGAATTTTACCAACGGCTGAAAGAAGAGCTTACCAACTCTACCGTGTGGCCTGCGGAGTACCTGTTTAAATTCATAGTCCCGTCAGACAATGAGAAGGTGGTGAAGATTGAAGATGCGTTTGACCAGATGGGCGCAGTGATAGAAACAACTCAGTCCAAAACCGGCAAGTACACCAGCGTTTCCATCAACGTGAGGATGAAGAGTGCGCAGAGCGTGATTGATAAATACATTGAGCTTTCGGAAATAGAAGGCATTATATCCCTTTAATAACTGATTATGCAGTATAACAACGAGGAAGCGGTTACGTTTCTTGAATATAATGCCGAAAGGCCCCACCTTATTATCCCGGAGTACGGCCGCCACTTGCAAAAGCTGATTGAGCAGGCTGTAGCGCTGGAAGACAGGGATGAGCGCAACAAAGCAGCTCGTTACATTATAACTGTAATGGGCAGCCTGAACCCGCACCTGCGCGATGTGCCAGATTTTCAGCACAAGCTTTGGGACCAGCTGTTCATTATGAGCGATTTTAAGCTTGATGTGGACTCGCCCTACCCTATCCCTTCAAAAGAAATGCTGGCGCAGAAACCGGAACGATTGGGCTACCCGCAGAATTTCCCAAAATACCGATTTTACGGCAACAACATAAAATACATGATTGATGTAGCCAACAAGTGGGAAGACGGCGAAATGAAGAATGCGCTCATTATGGTGATAGCCAACCACATGAAAAAATCGTACCTGAGCTGGAACAAAGATACGGTAACTGATGAAGTGATATTTGAGCACCTTATGGAACTATCGGGCGGAACGATAAACCTTTCCAAGACCAACGAGGAGCTGAGCAACACGACCGACCTGATGCGCGTGAACAAGAAAATGTCGAACAAAACGCAGTTCAGCAACCCGAAGCAGAAAATGCAGAGGAACACTAACGGAAAAAATAACCAGAATAACAAAAACAGAAAATCCTAATCACCTAACGCTGCATGGGAACATTTAAAATTGAAGGAGGAGTAAAATTACACGGCGAGATAACCCCGCAGGGCGCCAAAAATGAAGCTTTACAGGTACTTTGTACTGTGTTGCTTACACCTGAAAAAGTAACTATTAGCAATATACCCGACATTATTGACGTAAACAAGCTGATAAAGCTGTTGCAAAACCTTGGGGTGAAAGTTGAAAAACTGGGCCATGGCTCTTATAGCTTCCAGGCGGATGAGGTTAACCTGGCTTACCTTGAATCAGAAGGGTTTAAGGAAGAGGGCAAATCACTTCGCGGCTCTATCATGATAGTAGGCCCGCTGCTGGCTCGTTTCGGTAAAGGCTACATTCCTAAGCCAGGCGGCGACAAAATAGGCCGCAGGAGGCTGGATACCCACTTTGAGGGTTTCATTAACCTTGGGGCAAAATTCCGCTACAATAAGGAAGATTATTTTTATGGTGTGGAAACCGAAGGCAAAAAGCTTCAGGGAACTTATATGTTGCTTGATGAAGCATCGGTTACCGGTACGGCCAATATTGTTATGGCTGCCGTGCTTGCCGAAGGCACTACCACCATATACAACGCCGCATGCGAACCTTACCTGCAGCAGCTTTGCAAAATGCTGAACAGCATGGGTGCAAAGATTACAGGCGTAGGATCAAACATGCTTACGATTGAAGGTGTGGACAGCCTGGGTGGCTGCGAGCACAGGATATTGCCGGACATGATTGAGATTGGCTCATGGATTGGCCTTGCCGCCATGACCCGTAGCGAGATAACCATTAAAGATGTAAGCTGGGACAACCTGGGCATTATCCCTAACACGTTCCGCAAGCTGGGCATTACTATAGAACGCCGGGGCGATGATATTTACATACCGGAACATAAAGATGGTTATGAGATACAAAATTACATTGACGGATCGGTGCTTACAATTGCCGATGCACCGTGGCCGGGCTTTACGCCGGACCTTTTGAGTATTGTTCTGGTAGTGGCTACGCAGGCAAAAGGCAGTGTGCTTATACACCAGAAAATGTTTGAAAGCCGTCTTTTCTTTGTGGACAGGCTAATTGACATGGGTGCTAAAATAATGCTTTGCGACCCGCACAGGGCTGTAGTTATAGGCCACGATTTCCAATCTCAGCTTAAGGGCATCACCATGTCATCGCCGGATATCAGGGCGGGTATCTCCATGCTTATTGCGGCGCTATCGGCCAAAGGCACCAGCACCATACAAAATGGTGACCAGATAGACCGTGGCTATGAGCGCATTGACGAAAGGCTAAGGGCTATTGGCGCTAAGATTGAGCGTGTGGATTAATTCTGTCCCTCAAAACATAATGAAAGCTGTCCGTATGGGGCAGCTTTTTTTTATGCTAATAGTTATACAACTTGAAGCTCTGCCCATATCAATCTTTTTTAACCATACATTAAGATTACTTTACAACATAATTATAACTGCTACAGCCTTTTATTAGGTAGTTTTATAGTACTAATCATCATAAACAAACTTATACTATGGAACCACATAAAAATCAGGCTGCAGGAACCGAAAGTTATAGCGCCACATCAAAAAGGAATTTTTCAAAATACGACTCATCCGGTACTGACCCTAACCGTTATGCATCAGTATCTAACATAAATGAGGCTGACAGCTACCTGCACAAGCATAAAAAAAGCATTATCCCCGGACTTAGGGTTAATGTAAGCAAAACAGAGCGTGTAATTGCGGCGGCAGTGGGTGGCTACCTGCTGTACCGCGCTTTTACTAATAATAAGAGTAAGGCCAAAAAAGTAGTAGAAGGAGTTACCGGCGGCGGTTTACTGGCCAGGGCTATAAGCGGCTACTGCCCTGCGTATGACCTGATAGAAAATGCAGATAAGCTGAAAGGGAGTAACGTTTCGGTATCAACATCACTTACTGTAAACGCACCTGTAGAAAAAGTGTATCAAGCCTGGAGGAAGCTGGAAAACCTGCCACTGTTTATGCAACATCTTGACAGCGTAATGGTGCTGGACCAGTACACCAGCGAGTGGAAGGCTAAAATACCGGGAGGCCTGGGCACAACCGTAAGCTGGAAAGCCGAGATACTGATGGATGAACCTAACGAGCTTTTAAGCTGGCACTCTATGCCGGGCAGTACCGTGAACAATGCCGGTAAAGTGAAGTTTAAGGACAATATAGGCTCTACCGATATAGAGGTGACCATAACCTACCATGCACCGCTGGGTGTGGCCGGGGCTGCAGGTGCCCGATTGCTTACCCCTGTTTTTGAGCGCATACTGCAAAGCGATATTGCTGGATTTAAAGAGTATATTGAGAGCAAATAAGCCCAACGGAATAATTATTAATTCAACTAAAAAGCACCGTGCGATAACACGGTGCTTTTTTATTTTAATCGAAAAAAAGGTTTATTTCAAAATCTCATACAGGCCTGAGCCTGCCACAAAAGCAATGATGCAGGCAATTATAATCTGGATGTTCCTCATTATGGCATCTTTCCTTTTAAAAGCAAACTGGTAGGCTTGCTTGTTTTTTCCGGCGGTAACAAGTTGTAAGCGTGTATTTTTCATTTTAGCAAATTTTGTATTTCTGCTAAGATACATACCCCACTCCTTGAAAAGAAAGGGTTTAACAAAGGTTTGTGCTTTGCCTGCCCTTTGCTGCTATTAGGCCAGCTGCTCTTTTGCCAGGCCTAATATCGCGCCATAAGCCATGGCTGCCTTGTGTACCTGCACTGTCCAGTCTTCCGCAGCATTGTCATCCGCCCCATCTGAAATATACTTCAGGCACAGGAAAGGTATACCCTCGCTCATGGCTACCATAGCCAGTGCATAGGCTTCCATATCCACCACATTATAATCGGTACAGCTGTGCCCCATCTCAAAATTATCGCCGGTGCCGCAGGTAGCCGTGTGCAATCCGTCCATAGCCAATCCATACTCCAGCACTGAAGGCAATCCTGATAGCGGTGTTTCGTATTTCTGATAACCAAGCCCCTGCACATCCATATCGCGCTGCACAAAAGCCGTACAGCACACCACATCGCCTTTGGCAAAATGTGTGCTCCCTGCCGAGCCAAGGTTTACTATCAGCTTTGGTTTTTTATCAGCTATGGCCTTAGTAAGCCGGTAGGCAGCGTTTACCTTGCCTATGCCGGTAACCAGCTTGTTATGTGCGTTGAAAACCTCAGCCGCTTCCGATGCCAGGGCGAAGGTGAACAGGATATCATCTAAGGCGAAAGCCGAATCTTTATTTATTATAATCATTTTATGCAGGATTGGGAAGGCAAAGATAAGCACTAAAAAAATTTAACGCCGGATGAGGACATACCACGCCAAAATAATTTTATAATCAGGAATGTTTAAGTAAATTTGCCGCTTATTTTTTAAACTGTGGGCAAAGAAATAGTTGTAATAATAGGCGGGCCGGGATCTGGCAAAACCACGATTATTGACGGTTTGACGGAAAAGGGCTACACCTGCTACCCTGAAATATCGCGCGAGGTAACCCTTGAAGCGCGCAAACAGGGCATTGAGCAACTGTTTCTTGAAAAGCCGCTGCTTTTTAGCGAACTATTGCTGGAAGGTCGCAAAAAGCAATTTCACAGCGCGATGGCCGAGGAGAGCGATGTAGTGTTCCTGGACCGTGGCATACCCGATGTGCTGGCCTATATGCACTACATAGGCGATGCCTACCCCGGTTTTTTTGACGATGCCTGCAAAGACCATAAATACACTAAAATATTCTTTTTGCCGCCGTGGGAAGAAATATATACCGCCGATGACGCGCGTTATGAGAACTACGAGCAGGCCAAGCTTATATCGGAACACCTTACCGAAACCTACCGCAATTACGGCTACGAACTAATTGAAGTGCCGAAAGACACCCTTGATAACAGAATTCTTTTTATCTTAGGGCATCTTTCCTAATACTATGCAGCAGCCGCTTGATATCCTTAAAAAATACTGGCAGCACGATACCTTCAGGCAACCGCAGCAACAGGTAATACAAGCCGTGCTAAGCGGAAGGGACACCTTTGCGCTTATGCCTACAGGCGGTGGCAAATCTATTTGCTTCCAAATACCGGCCATAATGCAGGAAGGGCTGTGCCTTGTGATATCACCACTCATTGCACTGATGAAAGACCAGGTAAACAACCTTGCCCAACGCGGCATTAAAGCCATAGCGCTTACCGGCGGCATTTCATCCGACGAGCTGAGCGACCTGCTGGACAACTGCCGCTACGGCAACTACAAATTCCTTTACCTTTCGCCGGAAAGGCTTCAATCTGACTGGGTGGTGGAGCGCATAAAGCAGCTGCCCATAAACCTTGTGGCGGTAGATGAAGCGCATTGCGTATCGCAGTGGGGGCATGATTTCCGCCCGGCGTACCTGAAGATATCCAACCTGAAGAAAGAACTGCCCGGCGTACCGTTTATAGCATTGACCGCTTCAGCCACACAGCGTGTGCAGGACGACATCATTCAGCAGCTTGGGCTACATAACCCGGCCGTGTTTAAAAAGTCGTTCAGGAGGGAGAATATAGCGTATTTTGTAACCGAGGCGGAAGACAAGCTTTTCCGGATACAGCAGGTGCTTACTAAAAACCCGGAACCATCTATCATTTACGTGCGCAACCGCAAAGCATGCCATGATGTGGCACGCCAGCTACAATCGCTCGGCTTTACAGCTACCTATTACCACGGCGGCCTTACCACAAGGGAAAAGAACGCCAACATGCAGCTGTGGATGGAAGAAAAAGCGCAGGTAATTGTGGCTACCAATGCCTTCGGGATGGGGATTGACAAGCCCAATGTGCGTAGTGTGATACACATACAGCTGCCCGAAAACCTGGAAAATTATTACCAGGAAACAGGGCGTGCCGGGCGCGACGGACAAAAATCGTTTGCCGTGATGCTGGCCAATCCGTCTGATATCATCCAGAGCAAGAACCAGTATATAGAAGCATTGCCCGACAGGGCATTCCTTAAAGCCGCCTACAGCAAACTGAACAGTTACCTGCAGATAGCCTATGGCGAAGGGATTGACACCACGCACCCATTCAACTTCAACGATTTTTGCAGGCAGTACGGCCTCCACCCTACCAAAACGTATAATGCTTTGCAGTTTCTGGACAGGCAGGGCATATTGACTCTATCCAGGGAATTTTCGGAAAAAGTGTATGTACAGTTTCTCATACCCGGCAAGGAAGTGATACGCTACAACAGCCTGAACCCGGCCGATGAGGAGATGATGCTTGCCATAGTGCGCAATTATGCCGGCGTGTTTGATATGGAAACAGCGCTGAACGTGAGCCAGCTTAGCAAAAAGGCAAAAGTGAGCGAGGAAGAATTTACCAACCTCCTGCAAAGGCTTCAGCAGAAAGAAATCATAAGTTACCGAAGCACAGGGAATGACAGCACCATCACCTTTAATGAGATTCGGGAAGACGAGCTCACCATCAACCGTATTGCCAAATACCTGGAGAAACAGAACGAGATAAAAATACAGCAACTGGATGCGGTGATACATTACATGACCGATGCCACGCATTGCAAAAGCCGCCTGCTAACCGAATATTTTGGCGAGGATACACAGGAGGATTGCGGAATGTGCTCGGTATGCATCAACAGGAAGAAAACCATTCGCAAACCGGAAGATACTGCTAAGGAAGTGCTGGGCCTGCTGAAAAACTCAGCCGCCGGTTCGAGAGAAATAGAGCAGGAACTGAAACTGTCGGCTCACGAAACCATAGCCGCATTGCAATTGCTGCTGGACAATAATTTTATAAAAATCAACAATAACAATCAATACAGCATTATATAATGGAGCCATTACGCATTGTTTTTATGGGCACGCCGGAGTTTGCCGTGGGCATACTGGATACCCTGTACCAGCACAATTATAACATAGTTGGGGTGATAACCGCGCCTGACAAGCCGGCCGGCCGGGGGCAGAAAATAAAATATTCGGCAGTGAAGGACTATGCGCTGGAAAAAGGCCTGAACCTGTTGCAGCCCACCAACCTTAAAGACCCTCATTTTCTGGAAGAGCTAAAAAGCCTTGATGCCAATTTACAAATTGTGGTAGCCTTCAGGATGCTGCCGGAAGCCGTATGGAAAATGCCGAAGCTGGGCACATTTAACCTGCATGCTTCCTTATTGCCGGAATACAGGGGCGCGGCACCTATAAACTGGGCGGTGATTAATGGGGAAGATGTTACCGGTGTTACCACTTTTTTCATAGATGATAAGATTGATACCGGCGCTATGATACTGAAAGAAGAAACAGCCATTAGCACTGACGAGACCGCCGGCGAACTGCACGACCGCCTGATGGCGCTTGGGCAGGACACCGTATTGAAAACCGTAAAACTGATAGAAACAGGAAAAGCCGAAACCACTATACAGCCTACCGAAGGCGATATAAAAACAGCATACAAACTGAATAAGGATAATTGTAAAATAGACTGGGCAAAGCCGGGGCGCGAGGTACATAATCTTATCCGCGGGCTTAGCCCCTACCCTGCTGCATGGTGCTTTGTGAAAGACAAAGGCCAGGAGTGGAATGTGAAAGTATATGAGTCGGGTTTTGAGGAAGCCAACCACCACCATGATGCGGGGACAATAATAACCGGCAAAAAAGAGATAAAAGCAGCAGTGAGTGATGGTTATATTCACATAAAATCATTACAGTTTCCCGGTAAGAAAAAAATGACGGCAGCAGAATTGCTGAACGGCATGGAGCTGAGCAAAGATGCAATAGCGCATTAAGCCCTGCAAACACTGATATTGACAACTATTCGGATAAAACAAGTTCCATTGTTAACATTTTAGTTAAAGTTATCAACAATCAGGCTGAAAAGTGCCGTAAATACTTGCGTAGTTTGATTTTCCTATTAAATTTGTAGGACAGGATTAAAAAAACAATAATTTTAACCAAACAATTAATAACAATTATTATGAACAAATCAGAATTAATCGACGCAATGGCTGCCGACGCAGGAATATCTAAAGGTGCAGCAAAAAAAGCATTAGAGTCTTTCATCAGCAACGTAGGCGGTGCGCTTAACTCAGGTAAAAGGGTATCACTTGTAGGTTTCGGTTCATGGTCAGTTTCTAACAGGGCAGCCAGGGAAGGTAGAAATCCACAAACTGGTAAAACCATTAAGATTGCTGCTAAAAATGTAGTAAAATTCAAGCCGGGAGCTGAATTAGACGGTTCTGTTAACGCAAAATAATTTGTTACCGACAAAAATCTAAAAATCAAGCCTCTCCCGCAACGGAGAGGCTTTTTTTTGAAAAAACTTTACAAATATATTTTGGAAGTGAGTATTTTTTAGTTAAATTTATTTCAAATTGCACCAAAGATGATTTCACTAAAACCAAAAAAAGGGCACCTGCTGATAGCTGAGCCCTCTACCATCGGAGATCTTTCTTTTAACAGGTCTGTAGTTTTATTAGCCGATCATAATGCAGAAGGATCAGTAGGATTTATACTTAACAAACCTCTTGGATATACCATCCAGGACCTGATCCCGGAAATACACGGCAGCTTTAAGATATACAATGGCGGGCCCGTAGAACAGGACAACTTATATTTTATACACAATGTGCCGGATCTTATACCGGAAAGCATTGAAATATCAAACGGGATTTATTGGGGCGGTGATTTTGAATCTACAAAAGAACTGATAAACCAGGGACTGATAAAAAAGAACAACATCCGGTTTTTTCTGGGCTATACCGGTTGGGACGCACACCAGTTGGAAGACGAGCTGGAAGAGAATGCCTGGATAGTTTCTGAAAACAGTTACCAAAACAAAATTATAGGAAAATCAAGCGCTTCCTTTTGGAAAGAAAAAATTATGGAACTGGGCGGGGAATACCTTATCTGGAGCAATGCACCGGAAAATCCTACATTTAACTAACCCAGCCTTATCTTAGCATTTAAACGATTTACCAAACCGGCAGCAAAAGCATTGCCATAGTCTTTCTTACGATATTTTGTAACCGGCTGCACACCTATAATTACATTGGTTATAAACAACTCATCAGCTTTTTGAAGGTCAAAAGGCGATATAGATGATTCGAGCACTTCTATCCCATCTATTTTTTTAGCCAGCTCCAGAACCTGCCTGCGCATAACGCCATTCAGGCAGCCGTCAGCCACAGGAGGCGTAACCAATACATTGCCGGTAAGCATGAATAAATTACCCTGCAGCGCCTCTATTACATTTTTCTCATCATTCACTAAAAGGCAGTTTTGCAGGCCATTTTCATGTGCAAATATACTTCCTGTTATCTGCACATTCCGATTAGTGCTTTTCAGCGTTGACAGCAGTTGCTTTGTTACATAAAAGTCTTTAAAAAGATCTACCTCATAATCCTCCTCATCAATAATATACAAGGCATTTGGTAACGGTTCGGCAGTAATGATAAATTCTACGTTATTATCAACCGGAAGATAAAAGCCTCCCTGCTTCCTGAAAAAAGATACCCTTGCCCTGTAGGACGTTGCCGCATCCATATCGGCAATCAGTTTCATCACCTGCTCTTCCATATATTCCATGGTGAAGTGCATGGGTATTTCCATACGCAATATCCTCATTGAGGCCATAAGGCGGAAGTAATGGTCTTCAAGAAAAAGTATTTTACCGTCCAGCACCTTTACTGTTTCAAATACGCTGTCGCCATACAAAAATGCCCGGTTTTGATGAAGTGCCAAACCTGAATCGGCCACTAATGTGCCGTTATAATTAATCATAAAAAAAGCCCTGAAAATTCAGGGCAAATATAAGGCTTTAAAATATTTTAAACCGAACCTAAAACATGTTTAAGGTCTGAAATCTGGTTTTCCCAAAGCTGTTTAGACTCCTGCACATCATCCTGTTCGGCAAAATCCACTACCATAAGAGATACATCTTTAGTAATTTCATCCACCAATATGCGCAATTCAAAATAATAATCACTGTCGTTATTATCTTCGTCCACCCACCTGAACTTTACTTTTTCGCCGGTTTTTTTGGAAGCCATCCTGGCTTTCTCTTCCTGGTCATCCCAAATAAAGGTAAACAGCTCGCCACGGGAATTCACATTGTCAGCAAACCATTCCTGAAGGCCAGAAGGTGTAGATATATATTGGTAAAGGAGTTGTGGTGAAGAAGTTATTGGAAACTCCAGCTCGTATTTTATTTTTTCGTCCATCAGTATCAAAATTTCGGGAAATATATAATAATTAACAGTTATAAAAAAGGGATTCTGGAAAATATTTTTTTTTCGAAAAATATATTTGCAACCATTAAATTTAATACTATATTTGCACCCGCATTCAAGGATGTAATAACCGTATAATAATGGCGAGGTAGCTCAGTCGGTTAGAGCGCAGGATTCATAACCCTGAGGTCACGGGTTCAACTCCCGTCTTCGCTACTAAAAAATAGAAATAGGAAGCAAACACATTGCTTCCATTTTTATTTATAAACAAACTTATTTATTGTTAATTATTCAAAACTTAACCGTAAAATTACATTACAACTAATTATTTATCATAAGTTTAACTTATAAAACAATTATTAAAAAATATGTTATTTTCTTTTATTATTCCAAAATAACCTCTATTTTTGAACTTTATAAATAAACCCCCTTGAGATTATGAAAAACAGTTTACTGAAATTATATCTTCTCGCTTTCTTCTTAATAGGAGATTTTTATGCCTTTGCCCAGCCGGGTACTGATAACCCTGATGGCGACCTTGAAGGTAATGACCCTGAGCCAACACCAATCAACGGAAAACTTATTTACCTTGCCCTGATAGGTATAGCATTTGCATTTTACTTTTTCGCGAAAAGAAGAGAGGAAAAAATAGGATAAACTGATTACCATATAAAGTATAAAAGCTCCTGAACAAGGAGCTTTTTAGTGATATAACAAAACAGCCCTGGAATTCCAGGGCTGTTTTGTTATATCATTTTATTAAATATCCTGAACATTATATATTTAAAGTTTTCAATGTTGTTTCGCTTTCAGCCAGCATATCTTCAGCCTCATTGTACTCTATAGTAAATGCTGAGCGAACTATCATGACTACAAATACAAGGCAGATAAGCATTACCAACAAATGTAGCAATGTATATGGAAAAAAATTAGTTTCATTATTCAGCATTGTATTGGCAGTAAGGTTGTAGCCCGATATAGCCATAAGCACAAAATTAGGAAGCAGCAGCAATAGTCTCATAACATTAATTATTAAACGTTTACATGATGCAAGTTAGGGTTTACAAGTCTTAAATTTAGCCAACCAATTGCTAATTAATCCTTAATATTTAACAAGTCTTACCTAAGCAAGGTTATTAAACAGTAATACTAATATCACATAGCATGCGTTTTATGGTAAGGGCATTGCAGCCCGACGGAAATATCGTAAATTAGGAGTATGAAACTGAGCGATTACAAGCAACTGAATGAAACGGAACAGTACCGCCTGCTTTGGGAGGAAGGTGTATTGATAGATGCCTGTATGGAAGGTGAAGTAAAAAAACTGCTGTATGCCATCAGTAATTTTTACATAGAACTGTGGTGCCACGTTATTACCAATAAAATTATCTGGAAGCTGAGTTTTAAGCAGGGCAAGCTATTGGAAAAATACCTTGACAAATATCAATTGCCACTGCCTCAAAATCCGGAAGACTCTCCTGCTTCAGGACAAGATTTGCAATAGCTGCACCAAAAAATCTTTTTGCATAACGTTTATCAAACGGCCGGCTTCGTCAAACTCAAACCACCCTGCCCTGTCAACTTCAGGGAATGATTGCTTCTTTCCTGATTTTGGGGGCCATTCCATTTCAAAATCATTGCAGGTAATCGCATCAGCATCAAGACTGCCCTCGCACGCCAAGGCATGCACTTTTTTACCGCCTTTCTGGATGATGGGCAATAGTTCGGTAAACGGCCCCGCAGGTTTATAACCGGTTTCTTCCTCAAACTCGCGGATGGCTGCAGCAAGCAATTCTTCATCTTCTTGCGGTTCGCCCTTGGGGATAGTCCACCAGCCTTCGTTTTTATTTTTAAAGAAAGGCCCGCCCGGATGCACCAGGAAAAACTCCGTGTTTCCTGAAACTATCCTGTAAAGTAATATACCTGCACTTTGTTTCATAAACTTAAATATAGTAAATAAAACAGTTAAAGGTAAGACAAGATTGAAACCCTACCTGTACTTTCAGGCCTCCTCTTCAACAGCAAACGCTTTTGAAAGGAGCGATGAAAGTGATTTGGCATTAATGCGGTGTATAGAAACAAGCTGATATTGTGTAACATCATTTTGCGCTATATATTCTTCTGAGAGTTGCGCAAGGCTTTTATCCAGCTCATTTACAACATCCGCAGTTATATCCAGCACGTGCAGTATACCTTCGCGTGTATCATCCGGTTCAGGTATTAACGAAACCTTTTTTTCAACTTCCAGCTTAGCCAGAAACTCATAATTTATCAATTTATCCATAGACGGTGATTTTGGAGAGTACAAATTTACCAACACAACGCCCGTAACACATTAATAAACAATAATTTAAACCAATAATAAGATAAGTATTTTTTATTATTATCTTCTCAAACGTTTGAAACCAAGCTACTATTACAAAATTTATTTCCCCTCATTTTTACTATCTTTACGTAATACAACATGCTATGAAAAATTTACTACTAATAATTGCAATACTTGTATTGGCTACAAGCTGCAGCAGCATACCCGAAACCATACCACCCCAAAATTTTACTCCGGAATCTAACAAAGGATTGGCTATAGGAACAATTACATTTATTGGCGATAAGCCGGTGAATGATATTTACCGCTTTTTTTATGAGGCCACCTCAGGTGATAAAAAGTTTATGAAAGCCAATGCTGGTAAAATTATCATAAAGGCCCGTGAAGGCAATGAAAGGGCATTTACAGGCGATATAAACAACCGCAAAACCTATCTGTTTGCCATAGAGCGCGAACCGGGCAATTATGCTTTTACGCAGTACAATTACCTGGATCATATAGGTGCTACCGGAATGGTAAGTTCAAGCGGAAAATTTGCTATTCCTTTCCAAATTAAGAAAGGAAGCATTACTTACATAGGAGAATTTACCTACAACGATGTAGCCACTCCCGGCACGCCAAGAATATTTGTAGGCACAAACTTTGAGCGTGACTTACAGGTATTTAAAGATAAATTCAGCAATATAAATTGGGACGTAACTGAAAATAGTCCAGTAAAATCAGGCAACGCGGGCAAAGGGATTGTGGAGTTCCGTAATTAAATTGTAATTACATTTTTGGCAGAAATTTCTTTATTGTGTTAAATTCCAAACATTTAACACTTTTCCTGTTATATATATTTAGCTATATGGTATTTTTATCACAACTAAAAACACCTATATATGGAGAAAATTACCTATGACGGAATGAGAAGTTTCATTATTGAAAATGAATTGACTGACAGTGTGTCGATTACCCTTCACCCTGACAGTTTTGATGAACTGGTAATGGATTACCTGGACTTTAACGGCAACCAGATTGAGCGCCCTTTCCAAATCCTTGGGATTGACATCCTGCAGGATGGTACCGGAAATGTTGCCCGCAACGCTGTAAACCTTTTGGATACAGTAGAGTAATCCGCTTCATTCATTTAAAGCATTAAAAATCCTGCCGTGCGAGCAGGATTTTTTATTTATCCATATCATGCAATTTTGGCTGTGTCCGGATGTAAAGCTCTTCCACCTGCTTACGGGCCCACTCGGTTTTTCGTAAAAAGGTAAGGCTTGATTTTATGCTTGGGTCATGGTTAAAGCAGCGGATTTTTATCAGTTCGCCAAGAGTATCAAAACCATAATAGGCCACCAGGTCTTCCAGTATTTTTTTCAGGGTAATACCGTGCAACGGGTTTTTAGGATCGAAATTTTGCATTGGGCAAAGGTAATAATATGTACATTTGGAGTAACTACATATAAACCATAACCTTATGAAAAAAATACTCCTTACGCTCATCCTTATTATTTGTGCTAATGCCATGGCACAGGAAACCACTACAATATACCTGATACGCCATGCCGAAAAGGCTGACAATTCTGTTAATCCGGAACTTTCTGAAGCCGGTAAAGAGAGAACAAAGAAATGGGGGGCTTACTTTGAAAATAAAGACATTAACACCTACTACACTACACCTCTTAAACGCGCAATACTTACCGCATCTTTAACTGCAGCATATATGTCTGCACTTCCTGAGCCCGGAACTTCGCGCGAAATACATTTTATGACATACGAGCCTGATAATTTTTCATTGAAGAAAATTGCAGAAGAAAATAAAGGCAAAAACATTATAGTTGTTGGCCACAGTAATACTATACCCAAATACATTAACGACCTGCTGGGCAAAAAGGCCTATGCAGATATTAATGAAAACGAATACGGCAACCTGTACATTGTAACCATTACTGGCGATAAAATAACCCACGAACTGGTGAAAATGTAGTGTTGTGGCATTAAAGTATTGTGCTTACCTTTGCAATCCTTATGCAAAAACAGGTAAACATACTAAACCGCAAAGCCCGCTTTGAATATGAAGTGCTGGAAACGTACACCGCAGGCATGGTACTGGCCGGCTCTGAAATAAAATCCATCAGGCTGGGCAGGGCATCAATTGCTGAAAGTTTTTGCGAATTCCAAAACCATGAGCTTTTTGTAATTAACAGCAATATTGAAGAATATGCTTTTAGCCGCAGCTATAGCCACATGCCCAAAAGTGAGCGCAAGCTGCTGTTGAACCGCAAAGAACTGAAAAACCTGGAAAAAAGTGTGCAGAATAAGGGTTTAACTATAATACCCCTTCGCCTTTTTACCAACGAAAAAGGTATTGCCAAACTTGATATTGGCCTTTGCCGTGGTAAAAAGAATTATGACAAACGCGAAACTATGAAAGAGCGCGACACTAAGCGCGACCTGGACAGGATAAAGAAAGAGTTTAAATAGGGTTTGGGGTGTTAGGTGCTGGGTGTTAGGTTTTAGGCAACCATCGCCTTAACGTCAAACAACAAACAACAAACAACAAACAACTAAACCAACAATAACTTAATTCTTATTCTCCAGCAGCGGTACAAAACGGAACTCTCCGTATTCATGCTTTTCAAAGTGGGTTTCGGTTTTTCGCACCAGCATTGTCATTATCTGCTTATCCTCACCCAACGGAATCACCAGCCTGCCACCCACTTTCAGCTGTGCCATAAGCGGTTTTGGTATTATGGGTGCGCCTGCCGTAACAATAATACTGTCAAAAGGGGCAAAATTGGGCAAGCCTTTATAGCCATCACCAAAAGAAAGGTGCTTGGGCCGTATGCCCAGTTTCGGCAATAAAAGCGATGTGGTTTTGAATAGCTCGTTCTGCCTTTCCACGCTGTAAACCTTGGCACCCATGGCATGCAAAATGGCAGTTTGGTAGCCCGATCCGGTACCAATTTCCAACACCTTATGATCTTTTTGTACCTCAAGCAGTTGCGACTGGAAAGCTACCGTATAAGGCTGCGAAATGGTTTGCCCGGCCCCAATAGGGAAAGCCTTGTCCTGGTAGGCATAATCTTCAAAAGACGACTCCAGGAAAAGGTGGCGCGGCACTTTAGCTATAGCCGCAAGCACATTTTTATCGGTTATTCCTTTTTGTTCCAAAACGGTTACAAGCTGGTTTCGAAGTCCCTGGTGTTTGGCAGTATCTTTCAAAGCGTGGAATTAGATTTTTGGCTAAAATAGCAAACATTTCGGTATTGCGAAACGAAATCATTGTGTTAAGAATACCTAAACGTTAAGTCCAAAATTTGAAACCTATTTTGGATTTTGAAACCAAATAATGCTATTTTTGTTTAAAATATATTTTTATGCTTAAAGTTGGAGTATTGGGTGCCGGCCACCTCGGCAAAATCCACCTTCGCCTGCTGAACCAATCAGAAAAGTATGAATTGGTGGGCTTTTATGACCCAAACAGCGAAAACGCAGATAAAGTTTCCCAGGAATTTGGCTATAAAAAATTTGACACCATAACGGCGCTGATACAAGCTGTGGATGTAGTGGATATTGTAACCCCTACCCTTTCGCATTTTGACTGTGCGAAGGAAGCCATTGAGGCCGGTAAACACGTATTCCTCGAAAAGCCTATAGCTAACACGGTTGAAGAAGCGGAAGAGATTATACGCCTGGCAAAGCAATACAACGTAAAAGGCCAGGTAGGCCATGTAGAGCGTTTTAACCCAGCGTTTATAGCTACCAAAGACATGATACAGAACCCTATGTTTGTGGAAACCCACAGGCTGGCAGAGTTCAACCCGCGCGGTACTGATGTGCCTGTGGTGCTGGACCTGATGATACATGATATTGATGCTATATTGAGTGTCGTGAAGTCTAAAGTTAAACACATCAACGCCAGTGCGGTTTCGGTAATCAGCGAAACGCCAGATATTGCCAACGCCCGCCTTGAATTTGAAAATGGCTGTGTGGCTAACCTAACTTCAAGCCGCATTTCGATGAAAAACATGCGTAAGTCGCGCTTCTTCCAAAAGGATGCCTACATATCGGTTGATTTTCTGGATAAGGTTTGCGAAGTGGTAAAAATGAAAGATGCCCCTGAAACACCGGGCGATTTCGACATGATACTTCAAAACGCAGAAGGCATCAAAAAACAGATATATTTTGACAACCCGGATGTGCACCAAAACAATGCCATACTGGATGAGCTGGAAACCTTTGCCGATGCCATAAACAACAATACTGACCCTATTGTTACCCTGGAAGACGGTACCGAAGCGTTGCGCATTGCTTACCAGATCATCGATTGCTTTGACAAGTAATCCCTAAACAAAACACAAACAAACACTACATACAAACTTATAATGAAAAACATAGCAGTAATTGGCGCCGGAACCATGGGCAACGGCATTGCACATACTTTTGCGCAAAGCGGATACAACGTTAGGCTTATTGATAAATTTGAAACATCGCTGGATAAGGGAATGGCAACCATTGCTGCCAACCTGGACCGCATGGTGGCCAAAGGCTCCATTACCGAGCAGGACAAAGCCAACACCATAGGCAATATCATAACCTATACTGACCTTAAAGATGGTGTGGTGAATGTTGACCTTGTGGTGGAAGCTGCTACCGAAAACGTAGAACTGAAGCTGAATATCTTTAAGCAACTGAACGAGTTTTGCAATGAAAAAACTATTCTGGCTACCAATACCTCATCCATATCCATCACCCAGATTGCTGCCGTAACTACAAGGCAGGACAAGGTAATCGGCATGCACTTTATGAACCCGGTGCCTATCATGAAACTGGTAGAAATCATCCGTGGTTACAATACATCCGACGAGGTGACACAAACCATCATGGACCTGTCTGAAAAGCTCGACAAAGTGCCGGTAGAAGTAAATGACTACCCGGGTTTTGTAGCCAATCGCATCCTGATGCCGATGATTAACGAAGCCATCGAAACGCTTTACAATGGCGTGGCCGGCGTATATGAAATAGATACTGTAATGAAACTCGGCATGGCGCACCCTATGGGCCCGCTGCAACTAGCTGACTTTATTGGGCTTGATGTATGCCTTTCAATATTGAATGTAATGTATGATGGCTTCAAAAACCCTAAGTATGCACCATGCCCGCTATTGGTTAATATGGTGCGTGCCGGAAAGTTGGGCGTAAAATCAGGTGAAGGCTTCTATGATTATTCAGAGAGCAAAAAAGCTGAGAAGGTAGCGTATAAAAAATAATTTCAGATTTCAGAATTTAGATTTCAGATTAATTCACATAGTAACCTCAAAGGTTTTTGAAACCTTTGAGGTTTATTTACCTTATAAATTCTTTGTGAATCTCTGTGCCTTCTCTGTGTATCTTTGTGTAAAAACCTCAACCTGTGGCACAAATCATCCCTTTTAAAGCTGTCCGACCCGCAAAAGACAAAGTAAGCCTGGTAACCTCGCGCTCTTATGATGAGTATACTCCGGCCGAACTGGCCTCTCAGCTGGACTATAACCCTTTCTCGTTCCTGCACGTGCTGAACCCGCTGTATGTAAACCTGCAAAAGTCATCTTTTGAAAAACGGTTCAAGCAGGTGCATGGCAAGTATGTGGAGTTTAAACACGATGAGATACTGGAAAAGGAAAGCAAGCCGGTGTTTTACCTGTATGAGATAAAGACCAGGAGCAGCACCTTTACGGGCTTGATTGCCGCAGCATCTATTGAAGATTACCAGAACAACATTATAAAGAAACACGAGGACACGCTGCAATACCGCGTGGAGTTGTTTAAGGATTACCTGCACCAGACAGGCTTTAATACCGAGCCGGTACTGATTACCTATCCTGAAAATGCAGCGCTGGAGCAATGGAAAAGCCACCGCAAAACCAAGCGCCCGCTGTACCATTTTACCTCACTGAACCGTGAAACGCATACCCTTTGGCGCATTAAAAATGAGATAGAAATTGCCTGGCTACAGGAACAGTTTGCCAAAATGGAAAGCCTGTATATTGCTGACGGTCACCACCGATCAGCCTCGGCCAATATGCTGTATGAGGAAGATAAGGCAACCGGCAACAAAAACCTGGATTACTTTATGAGTTTCCTGATTTCGGAAAACGACCTGAAGATATACGAGTACAACCGAATTATACACGACCTGAACGGGTTAAGCAAAAACGATTTCATTGCAAAGCTGAATACTGATTTCATAGTGGAAAATATGGGCCAGCAGTTGTGGAAACCGCAGGAAAAGTTCCATTTCGGGATGTACCTTGATGGTGACTTTTACTCACTGGAACTGAAAGACAAGCAATACAGCACAGTCCAGGAATCGCTGGATGCCCAGATTTTATATGATAAAGTGCTGCAACCGTTGCTTGGCATAGGCGACCTGAGGAATGACGAACGCATAGAGTATATTCCCGGTAATAAGCCTATTACAGCAATAAAGCAGGCGATTGATGAAGGCGATTACAAAGTGGGCTTTATGCTGTACCCTGCATCAATTGATGAGATAAAGCAACTGGCCGACAATAACCTCATCATGCCACCAAAAAGCACCTACATTGAGCCGAAGTTCAGGAGCGGGCTGGTGGTGTATGAGATTTAGATAGTCGGATTTTCAGACTTGCAGATTTTCAGACCGTGATATAACAACCTGAAATTAAACTTTATGTCAATACAAAACAACCTCCTCAGCATAAAATCATCTTTGCCACAACACGTTACCCTGGTTGCGGTAAGCAAAACATGGCCGGTGGCCGACCTGATGGAAGCTTATGATGCCGGACAGCGCATTTTCGGGGAAAATAAAATCCAGGAAATGACGGAGAAGTGGGAACAGATGCCAAAAGATATTGATTGGCATATGATTGGCCACGTGCAAACCAATAAGGTTAAATACATGGCGCCTTTTGTTAGCCTGGTGCATGGGGTGGACAGCCTGAAGTTGCTGGCAGAAATAAACAAGCAGGCCAAAAAGAACAACAGGGTGATTGACTGCCTGCTGCAAATACACATAGCCGAAGAAGAAACCAAATTCGGAATGGATGAAGCAGAGCTTAATGAGCTTTTAGAATCGGACGAATTTAAGCAAATGCAGAATATAAAGGTAAGAGGCCTGATGGGCATGGCAACTTTTACCGATGATGAAGCACAGGTAAAGAAAGAATTCACCCACCTTAAAAACATTTTTGACAACCTGAGCCAACAACCCAAAACCCAAAACTTTGAACCCGAAACCCTTTCTATGGGCATGAGTGGCGACTACCAAATTGCTATTGAATGCGGTGCGACTATGGTACGCATAGGCAGCAGTATTTTTGGGATGCGGTAAATTGTTAATTTGTGTATTCGTTAATTTGGATTTGCAACGCCTAAAACTTTACACCTTTATAACTTTGTGACTTCATTACTTTGTACCTTTGCAACTTAAACATTTCATCTGCTTTTGTACGCAATACTTGATATAGAAACCACCGGGGGACAGTATAACGAAGAAGGGATTACCGAGATTGCCATATACAAATACGATGGCCATGAAGTAGTAGATCAGTTCATAAGCCTTATCAACCCTGAAAAACCCATACAGCCTTTTGTTGTGAAGCTTACCGGCATAAACAATGCTATGCTGCGCAGCGCCCCTAAGTTTTATGAAGTAGCAAAACGTATTGTTGAAATTACCGAAGGCTGCATTATAGTAGCGCACAACGCACAGTTTGATTATAGGGTAATGCGCACCGAGTTTGAAAGGCTGGGCTATACTTTTGAGCGCCAAACGCTTTGCACCGTAGAGCTATCTCAAAAACTGATGCCCGAACAGCCATCGCACAGCCTGGGCAAGCTGGTTCGCGCGTTGGGCATACCTATGAGCGACAGGCACCGCGCCACCGGCGATGCACTGGCAACCGTACAGCTCTTTAAGCTACTGCTTTCTAAAGATGTGGAAAAGGAAATATTGAAAAGCCTTATAAAAACCGATTCCAAAAAAGGCATTTCACCCAAACTGCTGGATCTGCTAAATGGCATCCCTTCAGTTACCGGGCTGTATTATATCTATAAAGAAAACGGCGACCTGATTTACCTTGGCAAAAGCAGGAACATCAAAAAAAGGCTCAACCAGCATTTTACGGGCACATCGCGCAAATCAAAAAAAATACAGTGTGAGGCTTTTACCATAACTTACGAAGAAACCGGCAGCGAACTCATAGCCCTGCTTAAGGAATGCCAGGAAATAAAGGTAAACAAGCCGGTATATAACCGTGCCCAGAAAAAAACCGTTTACCCGCTATCCATCTACACTGAAAAAGATAGTGAAGGCTTTATCCGGCTGAAACTGCAAAAAACCGATGGAAGAAAAAAAGAAGTGGTTTCCTTTGCAGGATTGGCAGAAGGCCGTAACGCATTACTGAAAATTACTACCAAATACAACCTGTGCCAAAAACTGAATAACCTGGAAGGCACCTCAACAGGCCAGTGTTTCCAGTTTGACCTTGGCAAATGCAACGGCGCGTGCTGTGGCAAAGAGCCTGCCGAAGAGTACAATACCCGCGTTACAGAATTTATTAACAACAATAGTTTCCATAACCGCACTATGGTGATTGTGGACCGTGGGCGTACCCTTGAAGAGCGCAGCGCAGTACTTATTGAAAAGGGAGAATATAAAGGATACGCTTTTTACAACCTTAACTACCAGGTAAACAATATTGATATTTTAAAGAATATCCTTATCCCTATGGAAAACAACAAGGATATAAAAAACATCATACACAGCTATATCGGCAAAAAGAAAGCCCTTAAAATACTGCGCTTTTAGTATCTTTGGTATATGGCCTCACCGCAAATAAAAACTAAAGATTTCCGGGACAAGCTTCATACAGTAATTTATGAGGCCGATACCCCTGCCGGCAAGTTTTTCGACCTGATGCTGCTTTCGCTCATCCTCATCAGCGTTGTGGCCGTAATGCTGGAAAGCGTTGCTTCCATCCGCATCAGGTATGGGCATGAGCTGTACATTATAGAATGGATCATCACTATATTTTTCACGCTGGAATACATTGGCCGCCTCATAGCGCTGCGCCAGCCCCTGAAGTATGTTTTCAGCTTTTACGGCATTGTTGATTTTTTGGCAACCATCCCTATGTATGTTGGGCTGGTATTCCCGGGATCAAGGGTATTCCTGTCCATACGTGCCATACGATTGCTGCGCATTTTCAGGATACTGAAGCTGGTACACTTTGTAGGCGCAGCCAACCAGTTGGTAGAAGCTTTAAAGAAAAGCCGAGTAAAAATTGCGGTATTCCTTTTTAGCGTGTTGGTTTCGTGCATTATTCTCGGCACCCTAATGTACATGATTGAAGGCCCGGAAAGCGGCTTTACCAGCATACCTATAAGCATTTACTGGACCATAGTAACCCTAACTACCGTAGGCTTTGGCGATATTACACCCATAACCCCTTTGGGGCAGTTGGTATCGGTTATTATAATGATATTGGGTTATGGCATTATTGCGGTACCTACAGGTTTGGTAACTGCACAATTTATGAAAGAGAACAAAGTGGATATAAATACACAGTCCTGCCCTAATTGTGGCGCTTACAATCACAGAGATGATGCTAAATACTGCTACAATTGCGGCGAACGTTTATAATGGAAAATCAGAATAAAAAATATCTTATCACCATAATCGGCCCCACAGCCATAGGCAAAACCGCACTGGCTATTGAGGTGGCAAGGCATTTTAAATGTGATATTATTTCGGCAGACAGCAGGCAGTTTTTTAAGGAGATGGAAATAGGTACCGCGGTTCCTTCGTATGATGAGCTGGCTGCCGCAAAACACCACTTCATCCAAAACAAATCCATTTTTGAAGAATATACCGTAGGCGATTTTGAACGCGAAGCCATAGCAAAGCTTGATGAACTTTACCAAAACAACAATTTTGCTGTGATGGTTGGCGGATCAGGACTGTACATTGATGCCGTACTGAAAGGTTTTGATGATTTCCCGGAAATTGACCCATCGGTACGGGAAAAGCTTATTGAAAATTATGAAGCACAAGGCATTAAATACCTGCAGGCTGAACTGCAACGGCTTGACCCGGTACATTATGAACGCGTAGCGAAAGAGAATCCCCAGCGTCTTATGCGTGCGTTGGAGGTTAGCATAGGCTCCGGCCGCCCCTACTCATCCTTCCTGAATATCAAAAAAAACAGCCGAAGATTCACGCCGATAATTATTGGTCTGGAAACTGATAGGGAGCTTATGTATGAACGCATAAACCAACGGGTTGACCTTATGGTACAAAACGGTTTGGTGGAAGAAGCCCGGGAACTATACCCACACAAAAAACTAAATGCATTGCAAACGGTTGGCTACAGGGAATTATTCAGCTGTTTTGATGGTGAGATTACCCAGGATTTTGCCATTGAAGAGATAAAGAAAAACACCCGCAGGTTTGCCAAACGCCAGATGACGTGGTTTAATCGTACTGAAGGCGCCATGTGGTTTGATTTTAAAACTTCGCCACAGGATATTATTAATTGTATAGAAAATAACTGTAATGCCCATATCACCTGATTTTACATCCATATACTCGCATGACTGGGAAATCAATTTCCTGCAATGTACACCCAACGGATTGCTGAAGCATACTGAGCTTTGTAACCTGCTGCAGCTTACTGCAGGCTACCATGCCGAAATGGGTGGATTAAGCTTTACTGATATGCAACAGCATAACCAGGCTTGGGTGCTAAGCCGCATGCGGGTGGAGATTGACGAACTACCCAAATGGCGCGATGTGGTAACCGTAAAAACATGGATACACGATTTGCAGGGGTCACGCTCCATACGTGCGCTGGAAATGTATGTGGGCGATAAAAAGATTATTGGCAGCACTACTTACTGGGCGGTTTTTAATACAAAACTTCGAAAAGCAGAAGCCCTTATCTTGCCCCATGAGCATTTTGAGAAATATCCTGACAGGTACCCAACAGCAGAATCGTTTAAAAAAGTGAATTTGCAGCGGGAAGCAGAAATGCATTCAGAGCGACAGGTGGTATTGAGCGATCTGGACATAGTGTTCCACGCCAATAATGTAAAATACCTGGAGTGGTGCCTGGATGCCATAGACCACCGCCCAATACTGAAACAGCAATTGCAAAGCTTTGACATGAACTATTTGCGCGAACTGCAACTGGGAGACAGCGTGCAGCTTTACAGCGGAACCGAAGCAAAACAAACCTACTTCAGCATCATTAAAGATGAGAAGCCGTGTTTTGCTCTGGAACTCAACTGGAAGTAGATTTTAGATTATTGGATTTTTTGATGGTTAATTACAATCTAATACCTAATACCTAATACCTAATACCTAATACCTAATACCTAAAACCTAATACCTAATACCTAATTCCTAATTCCTAATTCTAATAAAAATCCCCTTCAGCAAAGGCAGGCCCGCACAGGTCGCCATCCGCATAAAGGGGAATAAGATATTTGGGCAATGCCTTGTTTAGCTTTCTTTTTCTTCAGCTACTTTGTTTTTAACTACCAGCCTGAAGCCTTCGCCATGAATGTTAAGTATCTCAACATCCTCATCGGTTTTAAGGTATTTCCTTAGCTTGGCAATATATACGTCCATACTCCTTGATGTAAAGTAGTTGTCGTCCCTCCATATTTTGGTAAGGGCAAGTTCCCTTGGCATCAGGTCATTTTCATGTAACGCAAGCATTTTAAGCAATTCGTTTTCTTTTGGAGAAAGCTTGATTGGCTCATCGTTCTCAAAAGTAAGGAAACGAAGTTTTGAATTAAGGTGGAATTTACCTATCTGGAATTCAAATTTAGAGTTATCCGTTTTGGTTTCCGATGCTTTGCGCTGTATGATGGCTTTAATCTTCATCAATAACACTTCGCTGTCAAACGGTTTATTCAGGTAATCGTCAGCACCTACCTTATATCCTTTCAGCACATCTTCTTTCATAGATTTTGCTGTAAGGAAAATAATAGGCACTTCCTTATTCTTTTCCCTTATTTCCCTGGCAAGTGTATATCCGTCTTTATAAGGCATCATTACGTCAAGTATGCAAAGGTCAAAATTGTCCTTTTTGAACTTTTCAAAGCCTTCCATGCCGTTCTTGGCAAGGGTTACATCAAAATCATTGATAAGCAGGTAATCTTTCAGTACGGCTCCGAAGTTCGGGTCGTCTTCCACCAAAAGAATCTTTTTGTGTGTTTCTTCCATATTGTTAATTTATTAGTGGCATTTTTATTATAAACGTACTTCCTTTTCCTTTTTCGCTCTCCACATAAATGTGGCAGTTGTGGTCTTCAATAATCCGTTTTACATAAGCCAGGCCAAGCCCGTGCCCTTTCACATTGTGTATGTCGCCCGTATGCTCCCTGTAGAACTTTTCAAAAATCCTTTTCTGGGTCACTTTAGACATTCCCAGTCCCCTGTCGCGTATCTTAATCAGGATAAAATCCTTCACATTCTCAGTATATATATCTATAACAGGCTCGTCAGGCGAATATTTAATGGCATTGTCCAGTATGTTTACCAACACATTGGTAAAATGCACATCATTTAGCAACGCTGTGGTACGCTGTGCATCAAAATGCCTGGTTAATATACCATGCCGGGCCTCAACAATCAAATGAACGTGTTCTATAGCATCTTCAACAACATCATGTATATCAGCTTGCTCTTTTACAATATCAAGCTCTTTTTTATCCAGTTTTGATATCTGCAATACATTCTCAACCTGTGCGTGCATACGCTTATTCTCATCCCTTATCATTTGCAGGTAGCGTTGCACTTTTTCCCTGTCTTCAAATATTTTCGGGTTCTTTATGGCATCCAGTGCAAGGTTTATGGTTGCAATGGGTGTTTTGAACTCGTGCGTCATGTTATTGATAAAGTCAGTCTTTATCTCTGATATCTGCTTCTGCTTTATCAACTGGTTGATGGCGCTCAGGTATGCAATAATAATAATGAGCGTAAAAATCAACGACAGCGATGTGATGCCGATAATTGATGAGAACAGATACCCCTGCTTCTCAGGAAAGCTTATTAAAAGCCTGTAATCCGAATGCCCATCATCTTCCGCCAGGAAAGGCACTTCAAAGGAAACGCTTGGATCCCATTTAAAATTAGCCGACCGTATTTTTGTTGCAAGCCCTTTATTATATATAGCAAATTCAAAGGGCGTGGTAATTTCATTCTGTTTCAGCTCATCCCGCAGCATCGCTTCAAGCCTTGATTTTGATACCCTTTCGTCAATTGTTTTCAGGCGGGTATAATCTTTCAGCAGCTTTTCAAACCTAAATTTGGCATACGAATCGTACTCATGCCTCTGAGAGCTTAAACTATCAATAACCTTGCCGTTATTACTCTTTTTTCCTACAATATCCTGAATGTTTTCCTGATTACTGATATCATTGTAAATATCATCATAATCACTCTGGGTAACACTGGAAGAATAAATAACGCTTTGATTTCGGCGCAGCTTTTTACGGTAATACTGCAACAGGTCCTCCCTTAATGGCTCCCTGCCAACACTATCGCGGTAACTGTTATATATGTCATAGAACTCCCTTGCTTCCTGTTCCTGCAATTTACTGCTTACCTTACCTAAAAGGCGCTGCATGTGGTAGCGGAACTGGTCGTCATTATTTTTAAGGGATGAATTTACCCAGTATAGCTGCACCAGTATTATCCCTATAAGAGACAAGCTCATAAAGAAAACCAGTAAGCGAAACCTTGTTTTATTCATCACGACAAATTTAACATTTTAACATTTAGGGCTTTAAAATATTAACCAAACATTAACATCAGGCCTTATTTTTATGTTTTTTTAATTCTTTTAAGACATTTCCTGCCTGCTCTCGAGCCTCATCAAGCACTATATTTTCAATAACATAATCGCTTTTTTGTTTTTTTTCCTCCTCATCCCACTGGTTGGCCATGCGTTCCAAAACCTGTGCTTCCGAAACGCCATCTCTTGCCATTACCCTTGCTATCCTTATTTCTTTAGGCGCAGTAACCAGTATTACAGCATCACAATCTTTATAACTGCCGCTTTCAAACAATATTGCTGTTTCTTTTATTACAATATCTTCACCCGCGTGGCTCTGTACCCAATGCTGAAAATGCTGCCCTACCCTGGGGTGAATAATTCCGTTAAGCAGCTGTAACTTTTCAGGGTCAGAAAACACCTTTGCAGCGAGCTTTTTCCTGTCAGGCTCACCATTGGTAAAAACTTCATCTCCAAAAGCGCTCCTCACCTCCTCTGCAACTTCAGGAAGGTAAAGTACTTTTTTAGCCTCTTCATCAGCGATATATACTGACACACCAAGGGATATAAAATATTTTGCAATAGTAGTTTTACCACTGCCTATACCACCTGTAAGACCAATAATCTTTGTCATTATTTTTTAAAAAAAAGTTCGGGAAAAGCATCCTGTGGCACTGCTTTTAGCAAGTGTATTTTTAAAAACGATTCAGCATATCCCAAGCCATATCCATAAAACTGGATACCAACCGCCACTACAGAGTATAAACCTATTTTCAGGCTTTTATTTTGCAATGATGACAGTACCAAAACCGTAAGCAGGTACAAAATATAAAGATACACGGGAAGTGTAACATTAATTAACAATACTATAAGAGAAAACACAAATCCGGCCAGGAATAGCGTAGGGAAAAGGAAAGTAGCCTTTTTATATTCCGGGTGCCAAAGGTCCAGTATAGGCCGTGCCTTGCCAAATTTATTAACCTGCTTATGAAACTTTTCCCAATCTATACGGCGCTTGTGGTACACATAGGCATTAGCAAATAACTTAGTTTTGTAAGCCAGTTTCCAAAGGCGGATAGAAAGGTCCGGGTCCTCACCCGGATGTATGTTGCCAAACCCGCCCGATGCTTCAAACGCCCGGCGTGAAATACCCATGTTAAAGCTCCTGGGCTGGAATTTTTCAATCTTTTCTGATTTGCCCCTTATACCTCCTGTAGTGAGGAAGGATGTCATGGCAAAGTTGATAGCCTTCTGTACATCGCTGAATGAATCAAGCGCGGCATCCGGCCCGCCGAAACAATCTACATATTCCCTATCCAGGTTTTCAGCGGCGCTACGCAGATAGCCCGCAGGTATAATACAATCTGAATCGAGTATGATGAAATAATTGCCCTTTGCCACACGCATACCATAGTTGCGCGAATCGCCGGGGCCACTATTGGGCTTGTAGTAATACGAAATATTGAGCTGTGCCTCATACTTCTCTACAACGCTTTTGCAGTTTATAGCAGAGCCATCTTCAATTATCACCACTTCAAAATCATCATTATAATTTTGTGTGGTAAGGCTGGCCAGCAGCTCATCAATTTCGTCAGGGCGATTATATACCGGTATAATCAATGAAAAAAACATAATACAATTTTTAACAAAGTTAATCCTAAAAAATATAAAAGCCGCCCGTATAGGCGGCTTTTTAGGTAAGCTTAACGTTGTGCTTATTGCTTTTTGATAATTTTGATGGTTTTAACGTTGCCACCGGCAGTAACATTTACAATATAAGCGCCATCAGCAAGCGGTTGCATATCCAGCACTGCTTCCGTAGCATTGATTTCCTTCTCCATCACTTTCTGCCCAAGGAGGTCATACACCGCTACCGATTCCATTGCTGAAGTATATTTAAGGTTCAGCTTGTCCTGAACCGGGTTAGGATGATAGCTAAAGCCCGAAATGCCAAACTGGTTAACGCCGGCCGCCGCATCAACCATGATATCATCAACAAAAAGGAAAAACATATCTGCATCAGAATAGGCATGGAAACCAAAGTAATATACCCCTGTGGTTGCAGGCGTAAAGTTTACAATATTGTTAATAGGTGCCGTATCATTAGTAATCAGAGGATGATCAGCCAGCTGTGTTGCCATGCCTGCCACATTACTTGATGTGCCATAGTAAACATCCATTTTTTCATCAAAGCCGGCCGTACCATAGTTGTAGCTTAAAAAATACTCGGTACCGGCAGTAAGGTTTACCCCACGGGTAAAAAACCATGCATTGGCCGGTTCATCAGAATCGTATTCATAAGCAAGGGCATTGGTATCAAAACCATAATCATCAGGAAATTCGGTTGTCCAGTCATTACCGTTTCCGGCATTTTCAATCATTGTACAGCCCGGCAGGTCAGGCGCGTTTACAGAATTGAAATCTTCAATATAAGGAACATCTGTTGCGTTGCATGGTGTCATAAATTCAACCATAACCCACTGGCTTACATCGCCACCTCCGCAATCGCTCCTTACCCAGGCATAATATTGGGTTTGTGATGAAAGCATGCTAACGCTGCCACTGGTACCCGTAGTATCCTCTGTTGTTGAGGGAGGCATATTGGTTTGGGTTACAGCAAAATCATATCCTGCTGCCGGCGAACCTAATGCAGCTGTCCAATTGATGGTTGCCCCAGCTGAAGTGGCATTTACAGTTACATTAGTTGGCGCAATGCATGAAGGTGAAACATCAACCATAATATCATCTACAAAAAGCCTGAACATATCGGCATCAGAATAAGCATGGAAACCGAAATAATATACACCGGTGGTAGCAGGTATAAAATCTACCTCATTAAATGCAGCCTGCGTATCATCAGTTATTGAAGGATGGTTAGCCAATTGTGTTGCCATACCTGCGGCCTGAGGCGAAGTACCATAATGCACACTAAGCTTTTCCTCAAACCCGGCCGTGCCATAGCTATAGCTAATCCTGTACGATGTGCCCGCTGTAAGGTTTACGCCTCGTGTAAAAAACCAGGTATCAGCAGGTTCATCACTGTCATACTCATACATCAATGCGTTGGTGGTAAAACCATAATCATCAGGAAAATCAGTAACCCAGTCGTTCCCCTGGCCTACGTTTTGGGTGGTAGTGCAATCGGGTAGTCCGGGCAAATCTGCCGATTCAAAATCTTCTGCATAAGGCACATCAACTGCTGCACAAGGCGTATCAAACTCCACCATTCTCCATGTACTGAACGCCCCCCCACAATCGCTCCTTACCCAGGCATAATATTGGGTATTGGCCATAAGGCTGCCCACATTGCCTGTAAGCAATGTTGTTCCTGTTGTGGCAGCAGGCGGCATATTGGTTGGCGTTACCGCAAACTGGTAGCCTCCTGAAGGAACTGTTGATGCGGCGTTCCAGGTTAATGTTGCATCACCGGCAGTAGCCGTAACCATTAACCCTGCAGGAGCAGAACAGGCAGGCATTGTATAGGTTAGCGAAACATCATCAAGTGCACCATAGGCATGTGGCGTTATATTATCTGCATTAAAAGTAAAAATCAGGTTGGTAGTTGTACCTGCCAGGCTTTCCGGCAGCGTTACCGTCTGTTGTTCAAAATTAGGCACGCTTACCTCCGGAAATGGCCCAAAAACAGGATTGCCGGCCGGGAAATTGCCGTTGGTTGGCGGCGTATTGCTCAGGTAAACGGCAATGTAGTCGTAAAAATCAGGATCAACATAATCAGCTACAGCCTGCTTATATTTAAAAGTAAGCTGAATATCCTCAGCTCCCGCAGGTATAGTGATGGAACGATATAAGTGCACTGTCCTTGCGCCGGTTGCGGTACCTATAGTGGTATTGTTGTTGCCAATAAAAGCTGCTCGCGCCCCAGTATAACCGGCCTGGGCAGTACCAATGTACCATGAGCGGTTGCCATTAGGTGCATTTACTGCCGTCCAGCCATTAGCGGCAAGCGTATTACCGGTTTCAAACCCGCCATCTCCGGCAGGATCAATCAACATTACCTGAGCTGATGCAAGCACAGATACAAACAAAGCAAGCAGTAAGGAAAATGCCCATTCATTACCTTGCCGCTTCTTTTTCATAGTAAAATTTTTGGTAGTAATTTTTTTCATAAGTAGTTGAATTTTTATAAAAATATAAAATTATAATCACATTAAGTTAAAATACACTGATTATTACATTTTTACATTAAAAAATAACCACTTTAAAGTAATGAAGGCCACCGGTTTATACCGATGGCCTTCAAAAAGGTTTAGTTTAGCGATATTTATTGTTTCTTAATCACTTTAATGGTTTTAACCGTATCGCCTGCAGTCACATTCACTATGTAAGCGCCATCAGCAAGGGCTGACATATCAATTGCAGTTTCGGTTGCATTAAAGGTTTTAGAAAGCATTTTTTGACCAAGAAGGTTATATACCTCCACCGAAGTAATTTCGGAAGTGTAAGAAAGGTTTAAAACGTCTTTTACGGGGTTAGGATAATGCCTGAAAGAATCCTGTGTAAAACTTTCGGCAGATAAAGAAGCATCATAAGCCGACAGCCTGAAGGTACCAAGTAAATCTCCTCCATATTCCCATAGCCTGATGTAAATAATTTCACCCGGTGTCCTGTTTGTAAGCTCAATTAACGAGAAGTTGCCATCATCACTATCATCATCATCGCACTCAATCATTGAAAGGGTATCACAATCTCCACTGTACACTGCCATTCCTGTATCAAATAACTGGCTGTTATCATTATAATGTGTTTCGATGGTCAGGCTTCCTGAATCAGGAATTACAACACTGTACCAAACATCGCCCCCCTGATAATTGGCACAATCCGGGTCATCTGCATCTGAATCTCCTGCACCTGCATTTGAAACTACAATATCATTAGTGCTGAACTCTGCACCCGCAGTAATGGATACAGCACCCGCACAATTATCGTTTGCCGGTGGTGGCGGTATAGTTCCTACACATATTTTGAAAGTACTGTATGCTCCTGAATCATAAGTGTAAACTCGTATATAATAAATTTCTCCCGGTATAAGGTTTTCCACAATGGCTGTATCATCATCTGAACATATTTCAGAACTCAATGCATCACATGTTCCTGTTAATACCTGGAAGTACATATCTCCACCCCAGCCTATTATGCTTTCGGTATCGAATAAAGAAATCATGTGAGATTCTGAAGTTGCCGTGAAGCTAAACCATACATCATCATCAGGAGAACCGAAGCAAGGGTCTGCATCCATGCTTTGGGTAGCCCCAACAGTTGCCCCACTTGTAGCAGCCACACAATCTATATCCGGATTTACAGTAAGAACAATAGCGCTATCACAATCATCATTGGTTGGCGGAGGAGGCAAAGTACCTACACATATATCAAAAGATGCATATCCTGTACCATAGGTATATACCCTTACATAATAAAGGTTACCCGGTACAAGGTTAGCTACAATTGCAGCTTCGTCATCAGAACATTCAACTGAGCTCAGGGCACCACAGCCGCCTTCCAATACCTGGAAATACATATCAGTACTCCACCCTATTACCGGTTCGATATTGGTAAGAGAAATCCTGTGTGCATCCTGTGTTGCTATAAAACTGAACCATACATCATCATCAGGCTCGCCAAAACAAGGATCAGGATCCATGCTTTGCGTAGCACCTGTAGTTTGTGAAGATGTTTTTACAGCACAATCAAGGTCAGCATTTACAGTAAGCACTATAGCGCCATCACAATTATCATTGGCAGGTGCCGGTGGTGGCGTACCTATACAGATATTAAAGTTTTGCCTTGAATCATCAAAATAACTATAAACCCTAAGGTAATAAGTTTGCCCGGCAGTAAGGCCTGTTACAAGATCCATATCATTATCGGAACAGAAAAGCGATGTATTGGCATCACAATCGCCATCAAAAACCTCAAAATACATGTCCTCGCTCCAGCCTAATACGGCTTCAATATCCATTAGTTTAACACTATGCGTTTCGCCGGTAGCTATAAATGAAAACCAAACATCATCATCAGGGTTTCCATTACAGTTTTCTTCCATGCTTTCAGTAGCACTTACAGTAGTTGCCGCTGTAGTAGCTGCACAGTCAAAATCAGGATTTACCGTCAGCATTACTGCTCCGGCGCAATCATCATTGGCAGGCGCCGGCGGTGGCGTACCTACACAAATATTAAAAGTTTGGTATGCTGCGGTACTATAGCTATACACCCTTATATAATAAGTTGTGCCTGGCGTAAGATTTTCTACAGTCCCCTCTTCAGGATCAGAGCAGATTACCGAACCCAATCCGCTGCAATCTCCCTCAAGCACCTGAAAATACATATCTGTACTCCAACCAACTACAGGTTCAATCTCGTTCAGTACAATACGATGCATGTCAGACGTTGCAACAAAACTGTACCAAACATCATCATCAGGATATCCATCACAAGGATCAGAAGCCATGCTTTGCGTAGCCCCTGTAGTGGTACCTGCAACCGACGAAGAACATGAAAAATCAGGATTTACAGTAAGAGCAATAGCACCTGTACACTCATCGTTAGCAGGCGGTGGCGGCGGGCTACCTATACATATACTGAAATTTTGCCTGTCAAAGTTATAATAACTATACACCCTTACATAGTATACCTGCCCTGTAGTGAGCCCCTGTACAAGATCTGTATCGCTATCAGAACAAAAGACAGATGATGTGCCGTCGCAAGTACCTTCAAATATCTGAAAATACATATCTGTACTGCCATTACCGGGCGAAGTGATATTTAAAAGGTTTACTGTGTGGTTAGGCCCCGTAGCAGTAAACTGGAACCAAACATCATCATCGGCATCACCGTCGCAATCAGCCGGAAATGATTCGGTGGCATCAATGGTTGTTGCTTGTGTGCTCACTGCACAATCAAAAGTAGGATTCACGGTAAGTACTACCGCCCCTGCGCAATCATCATTACCAGGTGCCTGTGCGGAGGCTGACCATGCCATGAGTGAAAATACGCATGTTGATAAGAGCCATTTTGCCCTTAACAAGTAATTGTTTTTCATAGTGGTTTAAGGTTTAATATTTTAGCTCACCTAAGGTAAGTAAAATACTTATCACCCATGTAAGAAAAAAAAGTAAAACCGCCCAAATAGGGCGGTTTTATGTTAAAAATAACAAATGTATTATGCCATGTTATTTTTATTGGTTCTTAATAACTTTTATCGTCTTCACGCTGTCCCCAGAAGTTACGTTTACAATATATGCACCATGAGACAGGGCAGACATATCAACAGCCGTTTCATTGGCATTCACTTTTTTAGCAATTACCTGCTGGCCTAGCATATTATAAACATTAACACTACTAATCTCTGAAGTGTAAGAAAGGTTTAAAACATCTTTTACAGGGTTAGGGTAATGTGTAAGCGTGCCAGATGTAAAACTTTGGGTTGACAATGAAGCATCATAAGCAGCAATTTTAAATGTGCCTATAGTACCTCCGCCGTATTCCCACACCCTGATGAAGATGGTTTCACCTTCAGTCCTGCCGGTAAGTGAAATTTTAGAGAAATTACCATCATCACTATCATCATCATCGCACTCTATCTGCGTCATCGTTCCTCCGCAAGTTCCGCTGTACAGCGCAAGGCCGGTATCAGTAAGCGCGCTTCCGGGGTTGCTATTGGTTTCTACAGTAATATTACCCGAAGCAGGAACAACTACAGTATACCACACATCACCACCACTAAATGAAGCACAGTCAGGATCAGTACCATCAGTCGATGTACTGGCTGCACCATTTGAGCCTATTTCAGCAACGCTGGTTGCAAAGGTAGCACCAGGGGTAAGTTCAATAGCTCCCACACAATCGTCATTTACAGGAGGGTCTGATGGTACGCTGGTAATGCATATATTAAAGTTCATATAGGCACCGGTACCGTAGCTATACACCCTTATATAATAAGTTTCACCCGGAATAAGGTTTTCTACAGTTACACTTTCAGGATCAGAACATTCAAGCGAAGTAAAAGCATCACATGTACCTTCAAGCACTTGTATGTACATATCGGTACTTCCGCCAATTACTGAAGTAATCTCACTTAGCGATACAATATGTGTTTCAGCCGCAGCTACAAAACTATACCAAACATCATCGTCTGCATTACCATAGCATGGGTCTTCTTCCATACTGTTAGTGGCAGCCATAGTTGTTCCGGCTACAATGTTGGCACAGTTTAAGTCAGCACTTGGAGTTAGCATTACTGCATTAGCGCAATCATCATTAAGCGGCGCTGCCGGCAGCGTGCCCACACATATTTTAAAGTTTTGCCTTGAATCATTATAATAGCTATATACCCTTACATAGTATGTTTCGCCTGGGATAAGCCCACTAACCGTATTAGCATTTGGATCAGAGCATAACAATGAACTAAGAGCATCACAAGTACCTTCAAGCACCTGGAAATACATATCGGTACTCCAGCCCAAAACTGCAGTTACATCTGATATTGTTATTAAATGAGCATCAGCAGTTGCAACGAATGAGTACCAAACATCATCATCAGCGTTACCAAAGCATGGGTCTTCGTCCATACTGTTAGTTGCAGCCATAGTAGTACCGTTTGTAGTAGCTGTACAGTTCAGGTCAGCATTAACAGTCAGTGCTACCGCACCAAGACAATCATCATTGGCAGGAGCAGCAGGAAGCGAACCTACACATATTTTAAAGTTTTGCCTTGAATCTCCATAATAACTATACACCCTTACATAATAGGTTTCGCCAGGGGTAAGCCCGCCTGCTATGTTAGAATCGTTATCAGAACATAGTATTGAATTAAGTCCGTCGCAAGTACCTTCAAGTACCTGGAAATACATATCAGTGCTCCAGCCTTCAATAACCGAAACATCTGAAATAGTGATTAGATGTGACTCACCTGTTGCTACAAATGAATACCAAACATCATCGTCTGGGTTGCCATAACATGGTGATGAACCCATTGATTCGCCTGCACCTACTGTAGTACCTGATGTTTTAACGGCACAGTTAAGGTCTGCGTTAACGGTTAAGGCTACAGCGCCGGCACAATCATCATTTGCCGGTGGACCCGGATTGGTACCTATACATATATAGAAGGTATTGTGCGAGTCATAATAGCTATATACCCTTACATAATAGGTTTCACCCGGGGTAAGGTCTTCAATAACTGATGTATTCGGATCACTGCATTCAACTGATGTAAGGTTACCGCAAGTACCTGAAAGAACCTGGAAATACATATCGGTTGAGTTGCCATCAACAGCAATGATATCGGTTAATGAAACCAGGTGGGTATCTGATGTTGCTACAAACGAATACCAAACATCATCGTCTGGATTACCATAACAAGGGTCAGAATCCATACTTTCAGTAGCGCTCACAGTTGTACCCATCATACTTACTGCGCAGTTATAATCAGGGTTAACAGTAAGAGCAATAGCTCCTGAACATTCATCGTTTGCAGGCGGCACCGGTATTGTTGATACAGCCAGGCTAATCCAGTCGCTATATGTGCCCCCGCAATTACTCCTTATATAAAAGGTATAATCAGTATCAACCTCAAGGGTAGTAAACATATTGCTGGTAACGGTTGAAGTGCCGGAATTTACCAATCCGGCAGCTCCTGATCCGGCAGCGCCGGAAGTCCGCAGTTCATATTGGTATTCAGTAGGATTTGATACCGATGCTGTCCATGCCACAGTAAGATCATAAGGGTTAGCATCCTCAAGGCTCAAAGGTGTGGGAGCGGCACAAGCAGGCGGATCGGTTACAATCAGGGTGTAATCTTCGGTTTGTCCAAAACCTGTTGTATTACAAGCATCACCGTAGTTTGCATATTTTTTAACCACCCGCATCCTCCTGTTACCGGCGGTTGCATTTGCAGGCACTAATATGTTGCCGGTAGCCTGTTTATTATCTAAACCAGTTGAGGAGTAAATAGTTCCAATATCATACGATTCGTTTGCATCGTCAAAGTCATTGTCATTATTCCAGTCTATATATACACGGAAATAATTAGTCCAGGAGCCACCGGTATTACCTTTTAGTGTAATCGGATAAATGGCTGTAGGGGTAACAGTAGCACTAATTGCAGTAAAATCCTGCATATCATCAGTATTAAGAGTATTTACAGATGAATTGTTAATGCTTGCAAAATTTACCAACGTTATAGGTTCTACCCCATCTGGAAATTCTGCTTCACAATACGGAGTCGGAAACTGCGCGTGCGCACTCCAGGCCCCAAACAAAAGCATGGATGCAGATAATAGCATCCTTGCCTTAAAAAGGTAATTTTTTTTCATATAGGTTTAAGGTTTAATTATTTAGCTGTCCCTAAGATAATTATTTTTTTAAACCTGAAATAAAAAAAGCCGTCCAAAAGGACGGCTTTATGTTAAAATTAACAAATGAATGTTAAAATGTTACTCTTGTTACTGTTTCTTAACCACTTTTATAGTTTTTACACTATTACCTGCAGTTACATTAACAACATAAGCACCATCAGCAAGTTGAGACATATCAACACTTGTTTCACTAGCGTTAACATTTTTAACTAACATTTGCTGCCCAAGCATATTGAATACAGATACTGAAGTTATCTCATTTACTGAACTCAGGTTAAGTACATCTTTAACAGGGTTTGGATAATGCCTGAATGCACCTGATTCAAAGTCGCCGATACCTGCGCTGGCATCATAAGCAGATATTTTCCAAGTACCTACAGCATCATTATTGTATTCCCATGTCCTGGCATAGATTACTTCACCAGGAGTTCTCCCGGTAAGTGAAACTATAGAGAATGCACCATCAACACTGTCGTCATCGTCACATTCAATAAGCGTTAGTGTACCAGCGCAAGAACCGCTGTAAAGTGCAAGTACAGTATCTGTAATGCCACTACCTGTATTAGCACCGGTTTCAACAGTAATATTTCCTGAAGAAGGTACTACTACACTGTACCAAACATCACCTCCAATAGTATTATCAACACAAAGTGTACCTGTCATACCTGTAGAGTTGGTTGCACTGGCATTATTAGCTACAACAGGGTTGGTTCCAAATACCGAACCAACTGTAAGCGCAACAGCACCCGTACAATTATCGTTAGCCGGTGGCGGTGGCGGTGTTCCTATACATATAGTAAAGTTAGCAGCATTGTTTGCTCCGTAAGTATATACTCTTATGTAATAAGTTTCGCCTGCATTAAGATTTGTAAGTGTAGTGTTGTTAGGATCTGAACATACTACTGAGCTTAAAGCACCGCATGCACCGCTTAGTACCTGGAAGTACATATCGGTAGATGTACCTACCACAGCAGTAACATTGCTAAGGGCTACTGTATGTACAGGCCCTGTAGCCATAAATGTATACCAAACATCATCGTCAGGGTTACCATTACATGGAGCAGCAGCCATACTGTTACTTGCAGCAGCGGTTGTACCATTGGTTGTTATACCACAGTTAAAATCAGCATTTACGGTAAGTGCAATTGCACCTTCGCAGTCATCATTTGTCGGCGGATCAGGCAGTGTACCTATACATATATTAAAGTTAGCTGCATTGCCGGCTCCATAGGTATACACCCTTACATAGTAAGTTTCACCAGGAGTAAGCCCTGTAACTGTATTACTGTTAGGATCAGAACAAAGTTTTGAAGTGAATGTTCCGCAAACACCTTCAAGCACCTGGAAATACATATCAGTAGAAGTTCCTACAACAGCAGTAACATTTGATAATGTTACATTATGAGATTCAGCTGTAGCTATAAACGAATACCAAACATCATCATCAGGGTTACCAAAACATGGCGTTGCAGCCATTGTAAGGCCTGCACTAACTGTAGTTCCTGCAGTAGTTACACCGCAAGCAAAATCAGGGTTAACTGAAAGAGCAATTGCACCTTCGCAGTCATCATTAACTGGTGGATCCGGAGGAGTACCAACACATATAGTAAATGTATTGCCACTACCGGCAGCATAAGTATAAACCCTTACAAAGTAAGTTTCACCCGGTGTAAGGCCTGTAGCGGTATTATCATTAGGATCAGAACAAAGAACCGATGTACCTGAACCGTCGCAAGAAGCACTAAGTACCTGGAAATACATATCTGTACTTGTACCAATAACCGATACAACGTTAGAAATAAGTATCCTGTGCTTATCGCTGGTTGCTACAAATGAGTACCAAACATCATCATCAGGATTACCATTACATGGTGAAGCTGCAAGGCTGTTAGTAGCACCGGCAGTAGTTCCGTTTGTAGTTACTGCACAAGAAAAATCAGCATTAACTGTCAATGCAACTGCACTGGCGCAATCATCATTTGCAGGTGGTGCAGGCAATGTAGCAACACATATTGTAAATGTATTCCTGGTTGTAGTACCATAGCTATATACCCTTACATAATAGGTTTCGCCAGGGGTAAGCCCGGTAGCAACATTCTCGTTAGGATCTGAACAAAGTACAGAAGTTGTAGAACCGCAAGCGCCTGAAAGCACCTGGAAATACATATCAGTTGATGTTCCATCTACAGCAACTACGTTTGAAAGCGTTACCCTGTGCTGTGTAGCTGTAGCTACAAATGAGAACCAAACATCATCATCTGGGTTACCAAAACATGGCGTTGCAGCCATACTGTTGGTAGCGCTCAGGGTAGTACCATTTGTAGTAGCTGTACAGGTAAGCGTAGGGTTTACAGTAAGGGCAATTGCACCGGCACAATCATCATTTGCAGGTGGCGGTGGCGGTGTGCCAATACATAATTTAAATGTATTCCTGGTTGTGTTTCCATAGCTATACACCCTTATGTAATATGTATTGCCTACCGTAAGACCTGTAAGGTCATTTGTATTAGGGTCAGAACATAGTACAGATGACAAGTTTCCGCAAGCACCTGAAAGCACTTGGAAATACATATCAGTTGATGTACCTGTAACTGCCACAACATTTGAAATTGTTACCCTATGATTGGTATTGGTAGCTACAAATGAGAACCAAACATCATCATCAGGGTTACCAAAACATGGCGTTGCAGCCATTGAAAGCGTAGCGCCTACTGTAGAACCATCAGTAGTTACGCCACAGCTGTAATCAGGGTTAACTGTAAGGGCAATAGCGCCTGCACAATTATCATTAGCCGGCATTGTAGTGAATGGCACACTGGCCCACTCGCTAAATACACCTGCACCACATGCGCTCCTTATATAAAGCGTTTGTGCAGTAAGGCCCGGCAGGCCTGTTATGTTTTGAGAAGTAGAACCGGCTACAATAGTACCTGATGTTACAAGGCCTGTAGCACCGCTTCCAGCAGCGCCAGATGTCCTTACTTCATACTCATAACCTTCCGCAGGCGCAGGCGCAGGAGCTACCCAGCTTGCATCAGCAGTAGTTACACCACCTGAAACAAGAATTTCGGTTGGTGCAGCACATGCAGGCGCATCTTGTACGGCAAAGTTATCAAGCAAAATGTCGTTATTAGCTGCAGTACCGGTTGTTGCTGTAGTCTTATCAACAACAAAGCGTACAGTTATTGTCATACCGGCATAAGCGGTAAGCGGCACGCGTACCGTTCTCCACTGCGGGTTGTTTGTGTTATTGGTATAAACCGGTGTCCAAACCGTACCATTAAACACACTTACAGTCAATGTACTGTTAGCCGTAGCAGCAGCAGCAGTATTATTACTGAAATAATCAAATGTCAGGCTAGGGTTATTAAGAGCCGTAAGGTCTATCTGTGGCGATGTAAGAGTTACATCAGTAACATCAGTTACAGGATCAGACCCATCAACCCATGCATAACTTCCGGCTGCCCTTGTATTGTTAGGCGCATCAGCAGCACCGGTAAATTTCCAAAGCGCATTGGCAGCACCATTAGTAGATGCATTGAACCAGCATGAAGGCTTGGCACCTGAAGTGAAAGCCTCAGTATAAGGTGCAGGTATTGCTGCACAAAGGGTAGTAACACTGGCTGAAACCCAGAAACTTTTTTCGGTAGGGCTACAAACGCTGCGAACAAATACATAGTAAGTAGTGTTAGCGTTCATAGTTGCATTAAAAGTAGTTACACCTGGCATTGTAGTACCATCAGCGGTAGCATCATCTGCAGGTATTGCCGGGGTGGTTTTTACAATATACTCATAACCTTGTGCCGGAGCTGAAGCAGGGGCATCCCACTGCACCGTTGTTCCTGTAGAAGTAGTATTCTGGAAAACAATGTTTGTTGGCGCTGCACATGTAACATTAAGTGGTGTATAAGTAAGGCGTATGCTTGGCAGGTAGTTTTCAATTGCTACATCCGTAGCGTCTCCGGGATCAGTAGTATCCTGCCTTTTGTAAGCCTGCCTTCCGGTCACCGTAGTTGACTCATCAAAATACTGTGCGCTTCCGCTGCCACCATAAATATCTTTAACCATAACCACAAGGTTACCCGTTGTGTAGGTAAATGGCGTTGTTAGCGTTACCATCTTCCAGCCGGGAACATTATCCTGTGTTGTGTTACCATCAAAAAGAGGAGTCAGCCCGCCAATATATGTAGCTGAATTCCAAGCTGCAGCACCTAACGTAGCTGATGAAGTTGTCCTCATGTACACAGTGGTTGGTTTTGTCCTGGCAGTTTGTGTGCCACTCTTATAGTACTCAACAGCTGTAATTTGTGATGCAGAAATATTTAGCTCACTGGCCAGGTAAAGGTCAGCATGCCTTTGGAAACCATACCAGTGGCTAAGCGGTGTACGGAATGAACTTGTAATGCTTGGCGGTATAATAGTAACCTCAGGGTCAATAGTAACAGGGAATTGCCTGTTTGCGGCCTTAAGCCATTCTACCGGCATTTTAGCCGCTACCTCAATACCTCCATTTACAAAAGTTACCGCATACTGTCCAATATAAATGCTGTTTTTAAGCATAGCATTGTCAGCCGCTGTCCTTTTATTTTCAGGTGTAGATAAAAGCATCATGGCTTTTTCTTTAGTCAGCTTACCATCAAAAGCAATGATTGAACCAAAGTAAATACCATCTTCAGTGCCCGGAATAGCAATATGGAACGCTTCGGTATCAAAACCTGAAGTCATAACATTGCCTTTAGTATCCTGAACTTTCCATCCGGCTTTAAGCGGGATAAACTGTTTCATTTGCATTGTGGCAGATTTTGGCATAGAAGCAATATCTGCAGTTAGCTCGCTAATAATAGTATTGTTTTCAATACCATTTTTAAGCATAACAAACTCTTCAGTTATGCCCGGGTACATGCCTGGGTACTGAACTTTCTCTTTTGATGCTGCACCCGCTACATTAGCCGGGTTTACAGTTTTAACTACAGCGCCATTGCTTACAAACTGCATTTGCGGGTTGGCCCACCATGCAAAGTTTACTGCACTGTTAAGTTTCATGTTTACCGCAGTGCCTGCTTTTAAAGGCAACTGGCTTTTGAACGAGTTGGTTTCGTTTACAAAAGCGTTTCCGGTTCTCACTATGGCCAGGCTTATATCCTGCCACGCACCATTGTTGTCCTGGTAGTGCATTGTGCTGCCCACCTGTGCAGTGTACGAGCCGTTTGCATTACGAAAATGCTTGGAATTTTTAGTCCTTTTGGACAAATCTTCCTGTTCCGGCTTGTAACCTTCGTACACCCCGCCTTTTTGCCATTTCTCATTTAGCTGAGAAACGCGGCCGGGTACTTTTTGCGCATACACGCCAAAAGACATCAACCCCAGCAATAACAGGCAAGTGCCGCTATTTACTGTTGAAAAGGCCTTTTGTAAAAAAGTAGATTTTTTCATTAGACTTTTTATTTAAAATTTAGTTAACGAAGATAGGAAACTTTTTGAAGATATGCATGTTAAATGCCAAAAGAGCTGCCAAAAATTTGGCAGCTCTTTTTAATTGAATATAATTTTTAAGAATTATTTCCTTAATAATTATTGTTTTTTCACAACTTTAATGCTTTTTACAGCATCAGCAGTTGATACATTCAAAATATAATTTCCATCAGGCAGTTGTGTCATATCAATCGATGTTTCCGAAGCATCAACTTTTTTGCCTAAAACTTTCTGCCCAAGCATATTAAACACTTCAACTGATGTAATATCTGATGTATAGGAAAGGTTCAGCACATCCTTAACAGGGTTAGGATAGTAAGTAAACTGTCCAAGGCTATGGCTGCCTGCACCCGCAGTAGTATCAACTGTAATATCATCTACATACAATCTGTCCTGGTTGGCATTAGAATAAGCATTAAAACCAAAATAATACACACCTGTTGTTGGCGGAGTAAAATCAACGTATGTTGATACCGGTACATTACTGTTGATATTATTATGATCAGCCAGTAAAGTATTCATTGCCGAAGCATTGGCTGATGTACCGTATGAAACTTTCAGTTTTTCAATATAAGTAGTGTTGCCACTATTGCCATACTTGTACGATATCCTGTAAGTAACACCCGCTGTAAGGTTTATACCCTGGGTAAAGAACCAAGCATTGGCAGCGTTAGTAAGGTTATAGCTGTACCTAAGCACTTTAGAAGTAAAGCCATTAGCAGCAGGACTGTTAGTAGTCCAGTTGTTACCCGTGCCTGCATTCTGGGCAGTTGTACACTCAGGAAGAGCCGGAGTTGTAGCCGATTCAAAATCCTGTACGTAAGGAACATCTGTAGCGGCACATGGTGTAGTTACGCTTACCATCTGGCTCCATTCGCTATCTTCACCTGTACATTTGCTGCGCACATAAATGTAATACTGGGTATTAGACATTCCCTGATACATTGCCGAAGTACCTGCAGGCACACCAGTACCTACAGTTGCCGCACCAGGAACATCCATAACATCAGTTGCTACATAATATTCATAACCATTTGCCGGTGCAGGGGTTGGCGCATTCCAGGTAATATCTATAGAAGAACCTGTTGCCTGAGCCTGTACATTTAAAGGAGTAAAGCAGGTTGGCGATAGGTTAACCATAATATCATCAACATACAGGTAGTTTTGGCCTGAAGCTGAGTAAGCCTGGAAACCAAAGTAATATACACCAGATGTTGCCGGAACAAAATCAATACCGGCTGTGTTGTAAGTGGTACCTGATATTGAAGGATAATCTGCCAGCTGGGTAACCATACCCGCTGCGGTAGCCGAAGTACCATAAGCTACTTTCAGTTTTTCTACATAAGTAGTTGAAGAAGCTCCGTACTTATAGCTAATCCTGTATGATGTACCTGCTGTAAGGTTAATACCCTGGGTAAAGAACCATGTGTTGGCAGCGCCTGCATAGGTATAGTTATAAAGCAGTGTATTACTGTTAAAGCCGCCAGCTGTTGAAGCATTGGTTACCCAAATATTCCCTGCACCGGTTTTAACCGCCGCAGTACAATCAGGCAATGCCGGTGGCGTTACCGATTCAAAATCTTCCACATAAGGTATATCGGTTGCAGTACATGGTGTAGCAACTGCTACAGGGCCTGTCCACTCGCTTACATCAGCTCCGGCACACTTGCTGCGTACCCAAATATAGTAAGCTGTATTTTCCATAGCTGCATAGGTTGCTGAAGTACCGGTTGGAACATCAGTACCATCTGTTGCCGGTAGCGGGGCATCAAACGCATCTGTAGAAACGTAATACTCATAACCGTTAGCCGGTGCTGTTGCAGGGGCGCTCCAGGTAATATCTATTGAAGACGGGCTTGTTGCCTGTGCCTGAAGGTTTGTTGGGGCCAGGCAGCTTGGCGATAGGTCAACCATAATATCATCAACATACAGGTAGTTTTGGCCTGAAGCTGAGTAAGCCTGGAAACCAAAGTAATATACCCCGGATGTTGCCGGAACAAAATCAATACCAGCTGTATTGTATGTAGTTCCTGATACTGAAGGATAATCTGCCAGCTGGGTAACCATACCGGCTGCGGTAGCTGAAGTACCATAAGCTACTTTCAGTTTTTCTATATAAGTAGCTGAAGAAGCTCCGTACTTATAGCTAATCCTGTATGATGTACCTGCTGTAAGGTTAATACCCTGGGTAAAGAACCATGTGTTGGCAGCACCTGCATAGGTATAGTTATAGCGTAGTGTATTACTGTTAAAGCCGCCAACTGTTGAGGCATTGGTTACCCAAATGTTGCCCGCACCGGTTTTAACAGCTGTAGTACAATCAGGCAATGCCGGTGGCGTTACCGATTCAAAATCTTCCATATAAGGTATATCGGTTGCAGTACATGGTGTAGCAACTGCTACAGGGCCTACCCACTGGCTTACATCGGCTCCGGCACACTTGCTGCGTACCCAAATATAGTAAGCTGTATTTTCCATAGCTGCATAGGTTGCTGAAGTACCTGTAGGCACATCAGTACCATCTGTTGCCGGAAGCGGGGCATCAAGGGCATCAGTAGAAACGTAATACTCATAACCGTTAGCCGGCGCTGTTGCAGGGGCACTCCAGCTAATATCTATTGAAGATGCACTTGTTGCCATAGCCTGAAGGTTTGTTGGAGCAAGGCAGGTTGGAGAAACATCTACTGTAATATTATCTACATATAGCTTGTCCTTATTAGCATCAGAATAGGCATTAAAACCAAAATAGTAAGTACCTGTTGCACTTGGAGTGAAATCTATATAAGTATCTACCGCAACATTACTATTGATATTAGGATGGTCAGCCAGCGGGTTTGTCATGGCAGCTGCAGAAGGCGATGTACCATAAGCTACCTTCAGTTTCTCTACATAAGTTGTATTACCGCTATTGCCATATTTATAAGATATCCTGTATGATGTACCTGCTGTAAGGTTTACACCTCTTGTATAGAACCACGCATTGGCAGCATAGGTAAAACTATAATTATACCTAAGTGCTTTTGTTGTAAAACCATAAGCTGCAGGGCTGTTAGTTGTCCAGTTATTACCTAAGCCGGCATTTTGTATTGATGTACAAGCTGGTAGTGCAGGAACGGTAACCGACTCAAAGTCTTCAGTATATGGAACGTTGGTTGCATCACAAGGTGTTGTAAAGGTGAAAGCCGTTGTCCATGAGCTTTTATCAGCAGATGAACACTTGCTCCTTACCCAGAAATAATAAGTAGTGGCCTGGTTAACAGGCAAAACAACCGATGCTGAGGGCGCATCTGTTCCTGTGTCAGAATTGGCAGGTGCCGTATTGGTAGTGCTTAGCACATATTCATAACCTTCAGCGGGAACTACTGCCGGTGGTGTCCAGCCCAACGTTACCGATGCCGGTGTAAGCGAAAGCGTTTGCACACCTGTTGGCTTAATACAATTTGTCAATGTACCTACAAACTGTATTCTTGGCAAGGTTCCCGTCCTTGTTCCTGTAGGAGGTGTGGCCGGGTCAGGGTTGGTGCCATCACTGGCATAATATATACCGGTATTAGCTGCGCCGGTATATGAACCAAAATAGGTAGAAGTAAAACTATCAGTATAGCCCGATGAGTTTTCATCAACTGCTACAATAATATTGCTCGTACCGTCATAAACAAAAGGTGTGTTGAATGTAATTTCCATCCACTGCCCTGCTACCTGGGTAACAGTTCCTGTAAAAACCTGCTCAAGGTTGGCAAGCGGTTCCCAGTCTGTAGTTGACGCAAACGAAGTTTTACTTGTATGCCCCATATAAACAGTCCAGTTATTCCAGTTGGCCAATGGCGTTTCTGCTGTGCTCAGGTAGTACCTGATTTTAGAAATTGGCCCGGCAGCACCATCACCGGCAGCAAATTCTGATGCCTTAACGATTTGCTGGGAATACGTGTAATAGTAGTAGGTGTAAACCGGCAGCGACTGAGCTGAGTTTGCCGTACCACTACCAATTGAAATGGTACCGGTTTGGGCGCTGGAAGGCAATGCAAAAAGCATAGCCAGCACACACAAACTTAACCGAAGTAAAGTAGTAATTGTTCTTTTCATAAAGATTCGTTAATATTTAGTGTGCCTAAAGTACTAATTTTTATTTAATTGCTAAATAATGAAATTAAAAAAGCCGCCCGAAGGCGGCTTAATTATATATGTGATAATTATCAGCAATAAAAATTATTGCTTTTTCACTACTTTAATAGTCTTCACAGCGCCACCGGCAGTTACATTTACTATGTAAGTACCATCAGCAAGTTGCGACATATCAACCGAACCTTCGGCAGCATTGATGTTTTTGTTCAATACTTTCTGGCCAATCATGTTGAATACTTCTACTGATGTAATATCTGAAGAGTATTTTACATTAAGCACATCTTTAACCGGGTTAGGGAAATAAGAGAATGAAGCACCATCAACATCCCTGATACCTGCTACCTGGGTAATCAATACTTCAAGCGGTGCGCTAAAGCATGATCCATCCACAAGGATACCCCAATATGTAGAACCGGCAGTTATTTGCGTACCGGCAGCAAGCGCAGGAGTACCTGCAAGAGCTTCAGCTTCGGTTGCAAACCATAGTACACCGGTTTCGTTTACTACAATATCTTCAATAGTAGCATCAGCCGGGTCAGAGTTTATAGCCTGCTGCGCAGCACCTGTTGGAGCAGCTACTGTGTTTATAGTTACCGTAAAGCTTCCTGTAGCAGTACACATAGGTGTAGTATTGTTTTCAGCATATACATATATAGTCTGGGTAGCCATAATAACAGTACCAGCAGGTATAAGGTCGCCCTGGCCATTTGCTTCGCTGGTATAAATACCTGTAGCAAGTGTAGGAAGTGTATAACTGTTACACGCTACCACATCTGAAGGTATTGTAATAGTAAAGTTGTTTACTGTTACCGTAAAGCTTTGCTCTGCAGTACAAGTACCGTTGGTAGCATAAACATAAATGGTTTGGCTAGTAGTAATCTGATCACCTGCGGTAAGCTGTGTACCACCACCATTCGTTGCAGTAAAGTAGTTACCTGTAGTAAGTGCAGGAAGCGTGTAGCTGTTGCAAACAGTAACATCAGCCGGATCAGTAACCGTAAGGTTAGTAATTGTTACAACCACTTCAGTCCTTGCAGAACTTTCGCAACCGCTAACGGTTTGCGATGCAAAATAGTTTTCACCATCTACAAGTGCAGTTGTGCCTGCAAGTTCAGTACCACCTGTAGCATCAGCATACCACTTAATACCTGTGCCAGCCGTTGTAGCCAGGTTAGCCACAGTAGCGCTGTTACAGAAAGTTTGCGTAGCCGCAGCAGCCGGGGCAGCAACAGCATTAACCGTAAGTACACCGCTCACATTGTTAGTACCATCCCAGGCACCGCCACCACCGGCATTATATCCGCCGTAGTAGAAATCTCCTGTTTGGTATTGGTAACGGAATGCATAATAGTAAGTACCGGCAGCAAGGCCTGTCATATCATACTTAAACTCATCATTGTTACCCGCCTGTACATTAAATGTAGCCTGGTGCCAGTCAGCCTCAGCCCATGTATTTGGGTTTGTATTTGTTGTAGAAACACCTACCCATGCCATCATGCCTGCGCCTTGTCCGGCAGCTTCAGTTACGCCACCCTTGTACACCTGCCCATAAGCAGTTTCAGTACCGCAGGTAGTAATAGTTGCACTTGCCGGCCATTGAAGGTTACCCCAAACAATACCACAATCAGCAATATTTACATCAACTGTATTGCTTGCAGTACAGTTTCCTGCTAACGTAGAAGTAGAGGTAGCGGTATAAGTAGTGTTTACAGCCGTAGCCGATTTTACATATACCATAGCGGCATTAGTACCTGCTACATAAGGCATAGTTGCAGCAGCATCGGTAAACAGGTTAGCAGTAGGAGACCATGTAATGGCAGCAGCATTGGTAGCTGTAAACCTTGCATTAAGCCTTTTGTTTGATAATGTACCTGTACTGGCACTAACGCTGTTTGCCCATAGCACTGTATTATCGGTAGTTTGGGTATAATACGTTTGTGTATTATTTGAAGAGTTGGCTCCGCCCATTGTAATATTTACAAGAATGTCAGATGTACCATCCCATTCGTATGGCGCATCAAACATTAGCGTTTGCCAGCCGGTAGCAGTGTGGGTAAATGTTTGCGGCCCATATACTGTTGTAAAGCCAGTAGTTGCCACAAATGTTGTATTAGCAAATGATGTAGCTGCAGCCGTACCAATTTTAATAGTAAGGTTACTGTTGGTAGCAGCGCTGCCCAGTGTAGCCACTTCAAATGCCAATGAATTCAATTTACCAGCATGTATTCCCATAGCGTTAAGCTCAGCAGCTGTATAAATAGTCTGCATGGTATAGTTTGTCCAGCGGTTGTTAAAAGCTGTTGGCTGCTCAGTATCACCCGTAAGTGTAGTAGCATTGCCAATAGTAGCTGTAACATCTATAGTACCGCCGGTTGCAGAAAGCGCAATAGCTGTGTTAGTACAATTAGCAGCAGGAACAGACGCTATTGAAACGGCTGACGGAGTAGTATTAACTGTTACATCAACCGTAGCTGTTGCCACACACATACTGCCTGCAGTTTGCGATGCTGTAAGGGTATAGGTAGTGCTTGCAGAAGGATCAAACGACCACCCTGTTAAAGCGCTACCGCTAACTCCTGCTGATGGAGACCACACATAGGTATCATAATCTGCCGCGTTTGAAGTAAGCGTTATAGCAGATGAAGTTTCACCATTACATATAGTTGTAGTTGCAGCACTAAGCGTAAGTACAGGTGGTGTATTTACCGTAGCCAGTACAGGAACCCTTGCAGAGTTACATGCCACCTGGCCACCAAACATTACATTAAGCCTGTTGGTTGACAATGTTCCTGTAGTGGTTGAGCCTGTAAAGCTGGTTTGCCACAACACTGTATTGCCCGTAGTGGCAGTGTAGTAAGTTTGTGAGTTGTTAGTAATATCCGCACCACTCATTTTTACCTCAACTACAATGTTTGATTCACCGTCCCAAGTGTAAGGAGTGCTGAAGTTTATGGTTTGCCAGCCTGTAGCTGTGTGCGTATAGGTTTCCGGGCCAAATACTGTAGCAAAGCCTGTAGTAAGGAATGTAGTATTGGCAAAATTATTTACCCCAACAGTTGCAATGCTCACTGTAAAGTTAGCATTTGTAGCACCATCTCCAAGAGTAGTGATGTTGTAAGCCATAGAGGTAATATCACCAGCTGACAGGCCTGCCGCCTTAAGTTCAGCAGCTGTATATATGGTTTGGCTCCAGTAGCTTGGCCAACGGTTACAAAATGCTGTAGGCTGAGATGTAGCGCTGGTAAGCGTAGTGGCGTTACCCACAGTTGCCATACCGGCACTGCTGCTTTGAGCCGATGCATAGTAAGTGGTGTTAGCGCTGATAGATGGTGTTGTAAAGCTGTTACCGGTACCTATAAGGTTACCGTTTGTAGCAGCATCAAACCATGCTATTGTAGCACCCACGCTTGGTGTAGCGCCAAGGGTTACTGTACCTAAACCGCAGCGTGCAGCCGGTGTTGTTGTTACAACACTGTTGGCAAATGCCACAAGTATAGGTGTAGAAGTACCTGTTGAAGGGCCTGCGCTGCAGGTTACTTTCAGCTGGTAGTAAGTATTTGCTGTAGGGGTTACAGTAAGTGTAGCGCTTGTTGCACTGTCCACATCAGCATAAGCTATACCATCAGCAGAACTTTGCCACTGGTAGCTTACACCCGAACCTGTTGTTATATTCTCAACCGAAAGGTTTACCGTAGCGCCTGCACAAATATTGTTCGTAGAAGCAATAGTAAGGCCAGGAGCCGGTGTACCTGTACATACATTAGAGTTGGCATACGATACAAATCCTGAGTAGTTTGCAATAGGTATGCCTGCATTAGCAGTAACCGTTGGTACAGCCGGGGCAGTACCAGGGGCAAATGTAGCCAGGCTGCCAAATGTTGAAGTATATTCTCCGGCAGCTGACGGTGCAGTTACAGGTATTTTACCATCAACAAGGTTAGCATCGCCTATCCTTACATTAGTACTGGTTACAGTACCCGAACCAACCGATGTTTCCCACCTCCTGTTGTTAGCAAGGTTAATGATTGAAGCATTGGCAGTACCGGTATTGGTATCAAAAGCTTCAGCTTTTATTACGGTAGCCGCAGTAGTTACAGGAGCCAGCGCTATTGGCGCATAAGCCATACCCCTACCTACCGGGAAATTAATAAAGTTAGTGGCTGCGTTGCCTGAAGCTATTGTCCTGGCAAGTGGGCCGTTTACATAAGCAGTCATGCTGCCACCTGTTACTGCTGTGCCTGATGTTGACTGCACAGTAAGCAGGTTAGCTGTAGTAGTATTAACTACACCTGAAGTTAGTGTAAGCGTACCGCTAAGCGCCACAGGCACATTTAGTGTTACTCCTGCTGCTGCGCTATTGTTTACTGTAAGCGAAACTAAATTAGCAGTAGGTGCTGTAGCCGCATTGGCAAACGTACCTGAACCTGAAAGTGACTGTGCATTAGCCACAGCAGCTGCCGTACCATTTAGGAAACTTTGAAATGCCAGTGTAGATGTACCTACATAAGTACCATTGTTTACTACGTTTCCTGAAACATGCAAAGCATTGCCTGAATCCCTGAATTCGCTACCGGCATCAATAGTAACATTACCATTAACACCCATACTGAATGAAGTAGTTACAAGCCTGTTAGTACCTCCCAGAGTGCTAAGCTGCAAATTACCTAAAGATAGCCTTCCTGAACTTGAAAAAGTATTTATCCTGAAGCCCGCAGCATTGCCGCCGGCATCTGTAGATACACCATTACCAAAGCGCAGTGTATGCATAGCAGTAGCATTAGCGTTGCCGGTGTTTGAATAAGTAACTGCATTGGTTGCTGTTGTAGCAGCATGCGGGTCAACTACGGTAAGCATACCGCCTGTCCAGTTTACATTGCTGCTGTTCATAGCTACAAGTGCTGTACCTGAAGCTACTGATGTAGCCGTATCACCTCCATTGTTACCATCTACGTTAATGTTACCGCCAGACTGGTTAAATGTAGAACTGGCAGCATGCACCATATTACCGTTTATGTTAAGCGTACCGCCTGATACGGTTAGTGTACCGTTATTGGTAAAAGACGCATTGTTTGAAGTACAACCCACAGTCAGGTCACCCGAAGCGATAACCAATGTACCTGTAGCAGCAACTGCAACATTTTTAGCCGTATTGGCTGCTGAGTTTACCGTTACCGTGTGTCCATCAGCAATATTTACAACATCAGTACATCCCGGCACTGTACCTTTATTCCAGGTAGCCGCGTTGTTCCAGTCGCCACTTGCTATTGATACATAAGGTATATCAGCTGACGATATAGCTAATTGGAAAGGAGCAGCAACAAGGTCGGTTAAAGAAATACCTGTCCTTTGCCCACCCGGGGTTACAGTACCATTTTGGTGCGTACCTACAAAAGTACTGCCCTGCACTACCCTTGTACTTGCCGAAGCAAGAGGCCCGCCAAACATGCCCGGTGCCTGGAACTGAACTTTTACTGACGCAGAAGCTGCAGTACCGCTAAGGATTGATAGCGCCCAGCTATCGTTACCTACTATATCAAGCGGAGTTCCCGCATCTGATAAGGCTACAGTTGAATAGCCTGCGCTTTCATTATAAGTCATGGCAATAAGGCCTATTGCAGTAGGAGTTGTCCTTTCAATCCAACCTGACCTGCCCTGGCCTGCAGCGTTAACAAAAGGGTAACGCGACGTTGCTGATGTAGCATCAGAACCTGCCGTAAATGATGTTCCTGTAGAACCGGCATTATACCACCTGCCAAATACACTGCCTGTTGTAAAACCTCCCGAAGTGTATGACAAAGTACCCACTGTGCCTGATATACCCAAAACTGCCTGCGAACCCGGTGCAGTAGTGGCTTTACCTGCTAAAAAGGTAAGCGTACCACTTACTGATATTGAGTTTGCCGGCTGAGTGCCTGCACTGCTAAGAGCATTTAAAGTTACACCGGCAGCACTTGTATTGTTAATGCCTAAGCTGGCAAAGTTAGCCGTAGTGGTTGTTGTTGAGTTCCTGAATGTACCAGGGCCACTTACTGTTTGTGGCACCAAAGATGGCGAATTGGTAAGTGCAGTACTGCTGGTGTACGAACCGTCACCCAGCACTAATGTAACCGAAGTGGTTAAAGTAGCATTGGTATCTACATATATATTACCGGCCACATTGTAAGGGCCTGTAACTGTAAAGCGAAGTTCGCCCGAAGTAACTGTAAGGTTACCACCCACAATAACCTTATAAGCCTGGGTTACGTGCCTGTTGGTTCCACCAAGTGTATTGATAACATAATTGCCTGTTTTCAAAGCACCCGTGCTCACCCACATATCCACATTAAAGCCCACAGCGTTACCACCAGCATCGGTAGATACACCATCACCCATTTGTATAGTGTGGTTAAGCCCTGCCGTAATGTTCATGGCATTGGTTGCAAGTGCAACGTAGAATGACTGGGTAGATGTTGTAGCCGCATGCGGGTCAACAATAATAATCTTACCGCCGGTAAGGCTCATTGTACCTGTAGCATAAGTTGTTGCGCTTGTACCTATAGCGAATAGCGGTGTACCCGAAGCCACACTGCCCGTAGTACCACCACCGTTATTACCATCTACCGATAGTGTACCGCCGGTTTGGATAAAGGTACTGCCTGATGCAAAAAGTACGTTACCGTTTACAGCAAGCAAACCTGTACCACCAAGGGTTAGTGAACCGCCTGTGTTTACCACAAAGCTGGAATCAAAAGCTCCTGCTTTGCTAACCGTAAGCGTGTTGGCACCTATAGTAAGGCTACCAGCATTAATGGTAAGCTGCCTTACAGTTGCGTTGCCTGACAAGGTAAGCGCTGCACTGTTTGCAACAATAAAATTATCAGCGTTGGAAATAGCCGCCGGTGCAGTACCTGTACCGTCAGTTGCAGTTCCCCAGCTGTTCACGTCCGTAAAATCCGTAGCCGCAGCTTTGGAATAATACGTTGTCTGGGCAAATGCATTAAAGCTGCCCAAACACCAAAACAGCATTACGGCAGTGACAACCGTAAGGAAATTCCACTTGCTACGGACCGGTGATTTGGCCGTAAACGGATCTTCCTGCTGTTTTTCCCCTGTAGGGCTTGAAGCCCCACCGGCAAAAAGGTAGATTTGACTCATAGATAATTAAGTTTATTTTAACAAGCAAATATAACAATCTATCGGTATATTTTTTAATCTGCAATGTTTTTTATGATTTTTTGCCATATACTCAATATGTTTGTAATATATATAACTCAAAAAATTATCTTTTGTAAGAATAAATCTATAGTTAAAAAGAAAAGCCTCCGTGTTCACGGAGGCTTTTAAAATTTATTTTCTATGGTTTATTCTGAACCCAGGCGTTCCATAATTTCTGAGCTTACCCCGGTTGAGGAATATCCACCGTCATGGAAAAGGTTTTGCATGGTTACCATCCTCGTAAGGTCACTGAAAAGCGTTATGCAGTAATCTGCACACGATTCTGCATCGGCATTGCCAAGTGGAGCAATAGAATCGGCGAAGTCATAAAAATCGCCAAAGCCTTTAATGCCTGTACCCGCCGTGGTTTTAGTAGGCGATTGCGATACGGTGTTGATGCGAACTTTCTTCTCCACGCCATAGTGATAGCCAAAGCTGCGCGCTATGCTTTCCAGCATCGCCTTTATGTCTGCCATATCGGTATAGAAAGGATAGGTACGCTGTGCCGCCATATAAGTAAGCGCCACCACACTGCCGCCTTCGGCAATGGCATCAAGCCGCTTGGCTACGCTAAGCATTTTGTGCAGTGACATGGCCGATACATCTATGCCTTTCATAAAGTAATCGTAGTTGCTTTCTGTATAAGGTATGTTCTTGCGTATGTTTACGCTCATGCCTATAGAGTGCAGCACAAAGTCAATCTTTCCACCCAGTATTTCCTGCGCTTCAGTATATAGTTTTTCTAAATCTTCAGTATTGGTAGCATCTGCCGGTATTATCTTAGAGTTCGTTTTTTCGGCCAGCGCATTAATCTCGCCCATCCTCATGGCTATGGGTGCATTGGTTAATACAAACGTTGCGCCTTCCTCATGGGCTTTCTCCGCTACTTTCCAGGCAATGGAATTCTGGTCCAGCGCCCCGGTAATAATACCGCGTTTACCTTTTAGTAAATTATACATTATGTAATAGTTTAGTTTGCTTTTATGCTCTCCACCTGCACCATTTCGTCCGCTTCAGCCTTATAGTCCACGCCTTCCACATCAAATCCAAAAAGGTTGTAGAAATCTTTGCGGTAACCTTCAAGGTCGCCTATTTCGGCAAGGGTATCAGTATCGGCGTTTTTCCACAGTTCAGCTACCTGCGCCTGTATGTCTTCACGCATTTCCCAGTCGTCAATCCTTATCCTGCCCTTTTCGTCAACAGGCACATCTTTCCCGGTAAACAGGCGCTGTTGGTAAAGGCGCTGCATCTGCTCTATGGTGCCCTCGTGCACGCCTTCTTGCTTCATCACTTTATATAGCAGTGATATGTAAAGCGGTATTACTGGTATGGCAGAACTTGCCTGCGTTACCAATGCTTTGTTTACCGAAACATAGGCTTTGCCGTTAATATCGTTAAGGCTGTCAGTAATTTCAAATGCGGTCGCTTCCAGATGGTCTTTAGCCCGCCCTATTGTACCTTTCCTGTACACCGCCTCGGTAAGTTCAGGCCCTATATACGAGTAAGCAACCGTTAAAACGCCCGGCGCAAGTACACCGGCACCTTTAAGGGCATCCATCCACATGGCCCAGTCTTCACCGCCCATAACGGTAACTGTATTTTCTATATCGCCATCTTCCGCCGGCTTAATAGAAATTTCAGAAACCTTACCGGTATGGAAATCTACCGTCTTATTGCTGAATACACCTCCTATTGGCTTTAGGGCAGAACGGTGTGTTTCGCCCGTTTTAGGATGAACGCGTACCGGCGATGCCAGGCTATAGATAACAAGGTCTACCTGGCCCAAATCGGCTTTTATAAGGTCTATGGTTTTTTGTTTTATTTCATCAGAGAAAGCATCGCCGTTTATGCTTTTCGCATACAGTCCGGCATTGTGGGCTTCTGTTTCAAATGCGGCAGAATTGTACCATCCCGGTGATGCGGTTTTGCCTTCAGCAGGTTCTTTCTCAAAAAATACGCCTATTGTTGCTGCACCCGACCCAAATGCGCTGGTTATTCTTGAAGCCAGCCCGAAGCCTGTAGATGCACCTATCACCAGCACTTTCTTAGCACCTTCTATATGCCCTTTGGATTTTACATATTCAATCTGGTTCTTAACGCTCTGCGCCGCTCCCGCCGGATGTGCGGTAAGGCAGATGAATCCTCTCATTCTGGGTTCTATGATCATAAACTGGAATAAATTTTACAGTAAAAAAAATATAATGCAATTATATAGGCAAATATAGGCTGTTTTTTCAGTTCAGCAACGCCCTTGCATGATTAAGGGCAGAATCGGTAATATCCCTGCCCGATAGCATTTCGGCAATTTCGCGCACCCTTTCCTCGCCTTCCAGCTGCTTCAGTTCTGATATGGTGGTATCGGCCTGCGTGGTCTTGTACACCTTGTAGTGCCAGTCGCCTTTGCTGGCTATCTGCGGCAGGTGCGTTATGGCAAATACCTGCATGTTGCGGCTCATGGCTTTCATGATGTCACCCATCTTGTTGGCTACCTCGCCCGATACGCCTGTATCTATCTCATCAAATATAATAGTGGGGAGTTTGGAGTATTCCGCCAGCGTGGCTTTTACGGCCAGCATAATGCGTGACATTTCCCCGCCTGATGCCACTTTTTTCAGCAGCCCGAAATCAGTGCCCTTGTTAGCCGAAAACAGCAACTGCACCTCATCCTTCCCGGTAGCATGGTAACTGTCGGTTAAGTTAATTTCAAAATTAAACCTTGCATTAGGCATGCCCAGCTGCGCGAGTATGGTGGTAATCTTATCGGTAAGCACTGGCACGGCTTCCTTGCGCTTGCTGCTTATGGCAGTTGCCGTAGCATCAATCGCTGCTTTGGCAGTTTCAGCTTCCTGTTGCAGTTTTTGAATGGTTCCGTCCAGCTCATCGGCCATCACCACCTTAGTATCCAGTTCTTCCTGTATCGCTAAAAGTTCGGCTACGGTAGCTACCTGGTGCTTTTTCTGTAAGGTATATATAAGCTGCAGTTTCTGGTTGATGAACTCCAGGCGTTCCGGGTCGTCCGAAAGCGATTCCACATTAGCTTCAATCTCACCATTGATGTCGTCAAACTCTATCAGCAGGCTGGAGATGCGTTCCAACAGCTGGTTGTATTCCGGCGAAAGCCCGCTTATTTTTTGCAGCGATGCGCGTATCTCCTTCAGGTTTTGCAGTACGCCTATCTGTTCTTCATTCGCTATTGATAGCGCCCTGGCCAGCGCCTCCTTAATCATTTCCACATTGCCCAGCTTTTCCAGCTCCTGCTCCATCTCTTCCTGCTCCCCTGCCTTAAGGCCGGCCGACAGCAGTTCATTCAGAAGGAAGGTATTGTAATCCTGCTCTTTGGCAAGGGTATCTTTTTGCGATTGCTGCTTTTTAAGTTCGGAAAGGATGTGCTTGTACCCCGAAAGTTGTTTTTTGTAAACCGTTATGTTTTCAGCATTGTTGGCTACGGCATCCAGTATTTGCAACTGGTATTGTTCGTCGCTTAGTTCGCGAGTTTGTTGTTGGGAGTGTATGTCGATTAGGAAATCGCCCAGTTCTTGCAATTCGGCCAGGTTCACGGGACTGTCATTTATAAACGCGCGTGATTTACCCGACGGGAGGATTTCCCGCCTGATGATGGCTACCTCCTCATAATCCAGGTCGTTCTCGGTAAAGAAATCCTTCAGCGGGTAATCGCTTATTTTAAAGTGCGCTTCCACCACGCATTTCTGCTCTTTATCTTTAAGGGAAGTAAGGTCGGCACGGCGGCCAAGCACCAGCCCCAGCGCGCCAAGCAGTATGGATTTGCCCGCGCCCGTTTCCCCGGTGATGATGGAAAGCCTGTTGGAAAAGTCGATATGGAGGTGCTCTATGAGAGCGAAATTCTTTATATACAGTGTTTGTAGCATGTGCCGCAGTTAAAACACAAATATACTATTTTATATTACTCCACTTATTAGAGTTAAGCGGCGATATGCGGTTCAGGTTTTCCACCACTTCCGATACCGGTATGGTTGGCCCGCCTGTGAATACACCTACAATCTCGTCTGACTTGGCATCGAAAAACATACGCGTAAGGAAAGCGTTAGGCCTTACCTTATGCACGTTAGATAATGTTTTGATTGCCGAAGCAGCCCCCTCTTTGCCTTTCTTCAGGTTATCGGCCATCTGGTCCAGTGCCTGCAGGTGGTACTGGTAAAGCGCCTCCCTGAACGGTGCAAAGGTGTTAGACAGGATATCATTCACCATAAAGTAACGGTTCTGGTTGCCGCCCTCGCCCTGGTTCCAGCCTTTGTAACCGCTGGATTGCGCCAGGCTCACCACGGTTTGCGCCGCCGTGTAGGCATCGGTACCGCCATTCAGCTGGAACGAGTCGGCATCCAGCCCTATAATCATATTGGCATAAAACGCCACTACCGATACCAGGTTACTGTCAAAGCTGTTGGCGTTGTAAAACAGCACCTGCCCTTCGTTATAATTAAAACTTACATCCTTATCGCTGTAGTTAAGTACAGGCGATGTGTAGGTAGAGTTGAATATGCTGCGGGAAGACTGTACCTGCAGTGTGGCCGAGAACGCGTTGTTCTCATACGCCGATATGTTGAAGAACATAGAGCAGTCAATTTTCTCGTTGCGGGCAAAGGTACGGTTGCTCCAGCGGGTGTTGTTCACAAAATCGCTCAGCGCCCTTTCCAGCGTTTTGAATATTTGCGTGTTGGCATCGGTTATGCGCTCAAAGTTAATCTTCACATCGCAGTTAAGCTCCTGCGCGCCGGCGGTAAAGCCCAGCATAAGCAATACTATAGCGAACCATTTATGCATTGTAATGTTTTTTTATCCTGTTAATAATATCAGCTGCCACATCTTCCTTGCTTTTCAGCTCCTGTGGCTCTATGTTGAAATCCTTATCAATAAACGTCACCTTATTGGTTGCCTTGCCAAAACCGGCACCTTCATCATTCAGTGAGTTAAGGACTATCAAATCTAAGTTTTTTTTCCTGATCTTGGCTTTGGCATGCTCAATTTCATTTTCGGTCTCCAGCGCAAAGCCCACCAGGAACTGCTGTTTTTTTATCCCGCCCAGCGATGCGAGTATGTCTTTCGTTTTTTCAAGCTCCAGCGTCAGCGTGCTGTCGTCTTTCTTAATCTTCTGTTCAGCTACCTGCTTTGGCCTGTAATCGGCCACGGCAGCGGCGGCCACGGCAGCATCAACAGTATCAAAATGGGCATAACAGGCATCATACATCTGCTGCGCGCTCTGTACCCGTAGTACCTGCACTGCATCATGTTTCAGCGCCAGGTGCGTTGGCCCGCTTACGAGTATCACCTCAGCGCCCTGGTTGGCCGCTTCAAAAGCAATATCATACCCCATCTTTCCGGTGGAGTGGTTTCCTATAAAACGCACAGGGTCTATAGCTTCGTATGTGGGGCCGGCAGTAACCAGTATTTTTTTTCCGCGAAGGGGCAGTTTGCTTTCCAGGTCTTTCTCAATAAAAGCAACAATGTTCTCCGGTTCAGCCATCCTTCCCTCGCCTGAAAGGCCGCTGGCCAGCTCGCCGCTTTCGGCAGGTATCATAATGTTCCCGTAGGAGGTAAGCTTGTTGAAGCTATCTAAAGTTGAAGGGTGCTTGTACATATCCAAATCCATAGCCGGGGCAAAGTACACCGGGCATTTGGCGGAAAGGTAGGTTGCTATAAGGAGGTTATCAGCATTGCCCGAAACCATCTTGGCCATGGTGTTGGCCGTGGCAGGCGCAATGATGAAAAGATCGGCCCAAAGGCCCAGTTCCACATGGTTGTTCCAAACGGCATTCTCATCCTCCTCGTTATAAAAAGAAGAATGCACCGGATTTTTGGACAGTGTGGAAAGTGTGAGGGGGGTAATAAAATCTTTAGAGGCAGGCGTCATGACTACCTGTACATGAGCGCCTGCCTTTATGAATAGCCTTACCAATGCAGCTGTTTTGTATGCGGCAATGCCGCCGGATATACCAAGCAGGATTTTTTTACCGCGTAAAACAGACATGGCAGTGTATATTATTTGTTAGCTTCCCTGTAAGAAACTTTGCCTTCCAGCCATTCCTGTACGGCAAGTGCATGCGGCTTAGGAAGCTTTTCGTAGAATTTAGAAACCTCAATCTGTTCTTTGTTCTCAAAAATTTCCTCAAGGCTGTCGTTGTAAGTAGCAAACTCTTCCAGCTTTTCAATCAGCTCTTTCTTTATCTCACCATTAATCTGGTTCGCCCTCTTCGCCATAATCGTGATTGCCTCATAAATGTTACCTGTAGGCTCTTCTATCTTGCTTTTGTTGTAGGTAACCGTGTTTACGGGAGCAGTTGTCTTTTTTAAATCCATGACTCGTTATTTAGAAAATTTTTGTAATTCAACTTCAATTTTGGCCAGCATTTCATCGGCCTGTTTTTTGTACTTGGTTTCCGGCCTGAATTTCATCAGCGCGGCATAGTTGCCTTTGGCCATCACCAGCCTTTCCTGCATCCTTTCCGGCACGCTGTTTATGGCAAGCTGGTAAGATGAGTCGTATTTATAATAAAGGGCATCTTCCTTGTAAGGCGTACCCGGGTAATCAATAAGGAAGTTATCAAACGTTTTGATAGCCGCCTTATAATCCATAATAGTATTGTACTGCTTGGCTATCTCATAGGCTTTCTTCTCCAGTTTTTCCCTCAGTTCCTTCACCAGCTGGTTGGCCTCGGCCATGTACTGCGAGTTAGGGTAAGTATCAATAAAAACCTGCAGCTTGTCAATAGCCTTGTAAGTATCTACCTGGTCCAGCGAGTAGCGTGGCGACAGGAAGTAGTAGCTCTTGGCCCCAAGGAATGAAGCTTCCTCAGCCTTATCGCTGCGTGGGTAACCGGCGCTATAGCTTTCAAACTGGTAGCCTGCAAGGTAGTACTGCTCTGTTTTGTAATATGACTGTGCAAACATATAGAACAATGGCTCAGCATCTTTCTTTCCTTTATAAGATGGTGCTATCGGCTCAAAAAGCCTTATTGCCTTTTCATACTTGCCTTTGTTGTACATTTTTTCGGCAATCTCATATTTAAACTTTATATCGTCTGATTTTAAAGCTTTCTGGTAAGGGCTGCACGATGTAATAAGTACTGCAATGAAAAGTATGTAGAAGTATCTTGCCATGTTTGTCATAAAAATTTTGCCGCTACAGCAGGGCTGTTTTAAAGCAACTGCAAATTTAGTTAATAATTAGAGAATACAAAATCTTTTTTCAGCCAGCCTGTTGCACAAAAAAAGATGCCCGTAGGCACCTTCTTTAACTGTATTTATGGGCAAATATTGTGCTTTGCCGTAATTATTGCACTGATGCCGTAAAAGCCTTCAGGCGGCTTTCCAGGTTTTCATCTACATTTACAAGCGGCAGCCTCACAGTATCTTCGCTAAGGCCCAGCGCCTTAAATACGGTTTTGATGCCCGCCGGGTTGCCCTGCTCAAATATCATGTCAATACTGTCGGCCAGGAGGTAATGCAGCTTGTAGGCTTCGTCAACCTTACGCTGTAAACCAAGGCGCACCATATCGCTGAACTGCCTCGGGAAGCCTTCGCCTATAACCGAGATTACCCCTGCCCCACCGGCCAGTACCATAGGCAACGTTATCATATCATCGCCCGATATCACAAGGAAGCCTTCCGGCGCATTTTGTATCAGCTTCATGGCCTGAACGATATCGCCCGCAGCTTCCTTTATGCCGATAATGTTTTTAAAGTCCTTCGCCAGCCTCACTACGGTTGACGGCAGCATGTTACTCGCCGTCCTGCCCGGCACGTTATAAAGGATTACAGGTATTGGCGATGCTTCAGCCACCATTTTAAAATGCTGGTAAATACCCTCCTGTGTTGGTTTGTTGTAATATGGCGACACTGATAATATAGCCGTAAATTTTGAAAGGTCGCGGCTTTTAAGCTCCTCCACCACTTCTGCAGTATTGTTGCCGCCCACGCCCAAAACCAGCGGCAGCCGGCCGTTATTGGCTTCAATCACGGTTTGTATCACCAGTTCTTTTTCGTCTTTGGTAAGTGTAGCGGCTTCGCCTGTGGTACCCAGCACCACAAGGTATTCTATACCGCCTTCCACCTGGTAATCCACTATTTTTTTCAGCGCTTCCACATCTACCGAAAAATCTTTTTTAAACGGTGTTACAAGGGCTACGCCGGTGCCAATCAATGCCTGCATGGTTATATTTTGTTTAGTATTTTTAAGTATTTGAACAGTTCCGATATAAATTCTGCGTGCTTTTCTGCAACAGTACTTATGGTAAAGTGGTTCAGCCTTTTATCAACAGTGGCAAACCCTACCTTAAATTTCGCTTTAGATTTCAGCGTGGCCCAAACCAAAGGCGGCTTCTCTACATCATAATAGCTGATGAGCATATCAAAAGGTGTATTGATGAATGCCGCTACATCGTCCTTGGTAAACGCGCCGTCGCCGGTAATATCCTTGCGGGTATAGTGGCCGCAATCTACAATCTCTTTCTTTTTGATGCGCTCCTTAAAGCTCAGCGTTTTCACGTTTTGCGGGCTGATGCCGTTGGCTGCAAGGTCGTCAATCAGTGCCTGCTTATCGGCAAAATAACTTTCGTCAACCAGTATCCCTACAGTCGCCACAACATCTGGTGATGATATGGGCTTATACTGGGCTAATGTTTTCTTAATGTTTTTTTTTAGGCCGAAATCTTTAATAAACTTTAAAAACATACTACTTTTACTGTTGAATTACAAAATTAAATCAAATAAGTGGCTTCACAAATCATATATAAAAAAAAGTACAACGCATTACTATACCGCTTTGTTTTATTCGTATCGCTTTTAGGCGCAGCCTCCTGCTCTACCGGACTGAAAAACACCAGGATAGAAGGAAAAAAAATACCGATAAACGCCGAGCAGCCCGCCCGGCAGGACATTGAGGATTTTGTAGCACCTTACCGCACACATATAGACCAGGACCTGGATGCCGTGCTGGCCTACAACCCCGAAACGCTGGACAAGAGCAAATCAATAGAAAAGTGGCAGACGCCGATTGGCAACTGGATGGCTGATATTACCTTTCAGTATGCCGATAAGCTGTTTTTTGCACAGCAGCAAAAGCATGTTGACATTTGCCTGCTAAACCATGGGGGCATACGTGCCATAGTGCCACAGGGCAATGTTACCGCCCGCACCGCTTATGAGGTGATGCCGTTTGAGAACAGCCTGATTATTATAGCAATGAAGGGAGAAAACCTGCTGGAAATTGCGCAGTATTTCGCCAAGGAAAAGAAACCGCACCCATTGGCCGGCATGAGGATAATGTTAGGCAAGGACGGATCAGTGAAAAGCATAACTGTAAATGGCGCGCCAATTGACAATAGCCGCATATATTACATAGCCACTAGCGATTACCTGAGTAACGGCGGCGATAATATGGCATTCTTTAAAAAAGGCGTGGCCAGCTACGATATGAACTATAAGCTACGTAACCTGCTGATTGATTATTTTAAGGATGTGGATACCGTGCAGGTGAATAAAACGATAAGGGTTAGCGAAGAATAAGAGCATGAAAAGAAGAGAATTTATACAAAAAACGGCAGCAGGCACGGCACTTGCCATGGGCGGATTATCGCTAAGCAGCTTTGACCTTGCTCCTGAAACCAAAAAGATAACAATACTGCACACTAATGATGTGCACAGCCATATTGACCCATTCCCTGTTGATGACCCCAAGTATCCTAACATGGGTGGTGCGGCGCGCAGGGCGGCTTTGGTGGACAGCATACGGAAGGAGAACCCCAATACGCTACTGCTAGATGCGGGCGATGTGTTTCAGGGTACGCCTTACTTCAACTATTACGGCGGCGAGCTGGAGTTAAAAATCATGAGCATGATGAAATATGACCTGGCTACTATGGGCAATCATGATTTTGACAACGGGATTGATGGTTTCCTGGCGCAATTGCCGCATGCCAAATTCGACTTTGTTACTGCTAACTATGATTTCAGGAATACAGTCTTAAACGGCATTGTGAAGCCGTACAAGATATTTACGGTAGATGGCGTGAAGATTGGCATCTTTGGCCTGGGCATTGAGTTGCAGGGGCTTGTAGATAAGAAACTTTACAAAGAAACCGTGTACCGCAACCCTATTGAGGTAGCACAGGACATGAGCCGTATTTTGAAGATGAACGAAAAATGCGATATCGTGATATGCCTTTCGCACCTTGGGTTTATCTATGATAACGACAAGCAAAAAATATCCGACCTGGTACTGGCGCGCACTACCAAAAATATCGACCTGATTATTGGCGGGCACACACACACCTTCCTCACCAAACCTTACATTGCCAAAAACCTTGACGGTAAAGAGGTGATGGTAAACCAGGTGGGCTGCTATGGCCTTAACCTGGGCCGCATTGATTTTATTTTTGAAAAAGGCGGCTGGTTCGGCAGCGGCAGGACGATGGTGGTTTAGGAGAGCTTCTTAGCGGCTGAGCAATTAAGCTCAAAAACTCCGTAGCTTTGTTCTAAAACATATCCTCCAGCTGCTTGTACAGTGTGCCGTCACTCAATGTAGCGCCTTGCTGTATCAGGCTGAAAATCTCTGCATTGCGGTCTTCACCAAAAGGTTTTTGGCCACGGGTTACATTCACCTCTTTTGCAAAAATATTTTCATTAAGCCACATCAGGCCTTCTTCCGTGAGGAAATCTGCCGGTGCGCCGTGCGCGTGTATGATGATGCTTTCCATGTTTTCCTTATTCATTTTAAAAAGGAAAATATGGTTTTTAGAGTAGTGCTCCAGCCATTGTGCCTGTGCCAGCACACCTTCCCACACCAGGTCGCTGAATACATCCAGTTCCTGCTCGGCCACCTCCGGCTTTTCAGCCTTAAGGGCATCCCACTCTGCTTTATCTATTGACTGCGATGCCAGGAAACGCGTAAATTCAGGATGCAGTTCTTCCAACTGTTCTTTGGTAAGTCTTGTGTATTTCATTTTTTTAAAGCTGTTGAGCTACTTAGAGATTAAGCTTATTAGCTAATTGTATTAACCTGAAAATTTAGAACCTCAGTAGCTAAGATGCTTAGCAGCTTCTAAAAAGAGCTATTTAGCCCTTAGGTTAAAGTAAAGATAGAAAGCCCTAAAGCTAAGATGCTAAGAAGCTCCTAAAAGAAAAAGCCCCGAAAAAATCCGGGGCCTCTATACAATATTTCCTGAAATTACTCAGCAGCTGGTGCCGGTGCAGCTGCAGGAGCGGCGGCAGCCTGCTCAGCAACAATTTCATAAGGAAGGTCAACAATCACATCACGGTGAAGCCTTACGCTTGCACTGTATTTACCGGTACGCTTAACGATACCAGAAGTGATGTATTTTTTCTCGATTGGCTGTCCTGCCTTCTCAAGAGCTTCAGCAATATCAGCATTGGTTACTGAACCAAACAGCTTATCGCCACCTGCCTTAGCAGTAATTTTTATTTCAACAGCTTTAAGTGCTTCAGCAGTTTTCTTAGCGTCATCTACTATTTTTTGCTCTTTAAAAGCGCGTTGCTTCAAGTTCTCAGCCAATACTTTTTTAGCTGAAGGAGTTGCTATTACGGCAAAACCCTGAGGGATAAGGAAGTTACGGCCATAACCCGGCTTTACTGTAACCACATCGTCTTTAAACCCTAAATCCTGTACGTCTTGTTTTAGTATAAGTTCCATAATACTGCCTCCTTTTTATTTTAATAAATCAGCCACATATGGCATTAATGCTAAGTGACGTGCCCTTTTAACAGCTACAGATACTTTCCTTTGGTATTTCAAAGAGGTACCGGTAAGGCGACGAGGAAGGATTTTGCCCTGCTCGTTAACAAACTTCAATAGGAAATCAGGATCTTTGTAATCTACATATTTGATGCCTGATTTTTTGAAACGGCAGTATTTTTTCTGCTTGTTCGTTTCTATGTTCAAAGGCGTAAGATATCTGATATCTCCGTCTTTTTTTCCTTTAGCTGACTGCTCTATAGACATAATTAGTTTGCTTTAGTTTTAAGTTTTTCTCTTCTTCTTTCAGCCCAAGATACAGCGTGCTTGTCAAGAGCTACAGTAAGGAAACGCATTACGCGCTCATCGCGGCGGAATTCAGTTTCAAAACCGATAAGGATTTCTCCCGGTGCTTCAAACTGGAAAAGCGTGTAAAAGCCGCTTTTTTTGTTCTGGATCTCGTAAGCCATTTTCTTTAGGCCCCAATCTTCTTTAGCTACCATCTTTGCGCCCCTTGAAGTAAGATAATCTTCAAACTTACTCACTGTTTCCTTTACCTGGGTTTCAGATAAAACGGGATTCAAGATGAAAACAGTTTCATAGTGATTCATACTAATAATATTTATTTGTTATAAAAATTGGGTGCAAAAATAGTGATTTTTATTTACCCGGCAAGCGTTATTTTATAATTTATACAGCACCGCGAATGTTAATTTTGTTTATATTTGTAAAACATCCAAAACCAAAAACCAAATTACTGAACCTTTACAAACCTTACTAAAAAATGAAACTTAACTGTGTAGTTGTTGACGACAGCACAATTCAAAGAATCACCCTGGCCAAATTGGTTAACGAACATCCGGACCTTAACCTTGTTGGTGATTTTTCGAACGCTTCAGAAACACGCAACTGCATCCTGAATAAGCCGGTTGACCTGCTTTTTCTGGATATAGAAATGCCTGTACAGAGTGGTTTTGACCTTCTTGACGGGCTCAAGACACGGCCACAGATTATATTTGTGTCCGCCAAATCCGACTATGCTCTTAAAGCTTTCGACTATGCGGCAATCGATTACCTGCACAAGCCGCTTACCAAAGAACGCTTTAATAAAGCTGTGCAAAAGGCTATTGACCTGCACCAGATGAAAAAGGACGGCCCGGAAGACGACGGCGAATTTATCTTTGTAAAAAGCAACCTTAAGAATTTCAAGGTATTCATCTCCAAAATCAACTGGATTGAAGCTTTTGGCGATTATGTAAAAATAATTACAGAAGACGAAAACCACCTGGTACTGAGCACCATGAAATCTTTTGAAAGCGAACTGCCGAAAGACCGTTTTCTGAGGGTGCACAAGTCCTACATTGTAAACATCAATAAGGTACAGCGCTTCAACAGCAAGTTTGCCGAAATTGGCACTACCAAAATACCACTGAGCCGCAACAAGAAAGAAGAGCTCGCCAAGGCATTGAATAAACCCGGCAATTAGTACGGATCAGCATTTATTGACACTTTAATTGATTTATATTGGGGGATTGCATCAAAGCTGTGCAGTATTTTTTGTATTGCAGTTTTGGTGCCACCCAGTGTGCCACCTTGCGGTATTTTTACCATTATGGTACGGATAAACTCATTTCGTATGCGGCTTATAGCAGGCTCTTCAGGCCCTAAAACCGGAATGTTGAGCTGTTGAGACAGTACATTGTACAACCACATGGAGCCATCTTTCAGCTTTTCATAATCACGGTGCTTCAGCGTTAGGCGCACCAGCCTGTAATACGGCGGGTATTTATAAATGTGCCTTTCGTACAATTGCTCGCGGAACATGCCTTCATAATCGTTTTCCGTAACCTGACGGATTATGTTATGCAGCGGGTTATACGTCTGTATCATAACCTTGCCGCGTGCGCCTTTACGGCCTGCCCGGCCTGCTACCTGCACCATCATTTGGTAAGCGCGCTCAAATGCACGGAAATCAGGTTGGTACAGCATGTTATCGGCATTCATGATACCTACCAGGCTCACGTTGTCAAAATGCAGCCCTTTGGCCAGCATCTGTGTACCTACCAAAATATCTATCTCCCTGTTTTTAAACGAGTCGATTATTTTTTCATAACCAAACTTGCCCCTTGTAGTATCCTGGTCCATACGCCAGGAATGCTTGTCAGGAAACAGCTCCTTCAATTCCATCTCAATCTGTTCCGTACCAAAGCCTTTGGTGTCCAGGTCAGCCGAATGGCACTGGTGGCAGTGCGTGGGTTTGGCAATGTTGTAACCGCAGTAGTGGCAGCGCAGCTGGTTCTTGTATTTGTAGTAGGTAAGGCTCACATCGCATTGTGGGCATTGCGGCACATGCCCGCACGTAAGGCACTCCACCCATGGCGAAAACCCACGGCGGTTCTGGAACAGGATAACCTGCTTGCCTTCGCTCAGGGTTGTGGCAATAGCTTCAATCAGCTCATCGCTAAAGTGGCCTGTCATCTGTTTGCGCTTGTATTTATCCTTCAGGTCCACCAAAACTATTTCGGGCGGGATAACGTTGCCGTAGCGCTGTTTAAGTTCTACATAGCCGTATTTGCCACTGTTTACATTAAAATACGTTTCAATGGCCGGTGTGGCCGAACCCAGCAGCACTTTTGCCCCGAATGAATTAGCCAGTACTATGGCGGCATCGCGGGCATGGTAGCGTGGCGCAGGGTCCTGCTGCTTAAAGGTTTGCTCATGTTCTTCGTCAATCACTATAAGCCCAAGGCTCTGGAAAGGCAGGAATAAAGCCGAACGCGCGCCTATGACAATCTTGGCCTTATCAGAATTTTGCAGCACTTGTTGCCACACTTCCACCCGCTCGTTATTGGAATATTTGGAATGGAACACCGCCACCTGATTACCGAAGTAGGCCGTGAGGCGCACTACTAACTGAGTGGTGAGGGCAATTTCAGGAAGCAGGTACAGTACCTGTTCCCCTCGGGCGATGTATTCTTCAATAAGCTTAATATATATTTCCGTCTTGCCACTGGAAGTTATGCCATGAAGCAGCGTTACCGGGTGTTTTTCAAAGCTTTGTTTTATCGATGAAAAAGCCTCCTGCTGCTTTTCGCTGAGCGAGAAACCGGAATCGTCATCGCTTTCAAACTGCACACGGTCTTCCTCCAGGTGGTATTCTTCAAATATCTCTTTCTCCACCAATGATTTTATCACGGCTGAAGTTACCCCTGCTTCGGTAAGCTTTTTGGCGGTGATAGGCTTCTTTTCCCTTGCTTGCAGCTGAAAATATTGCAATACCGCTTCGCGTTGTTTAGCCGCACGCGAAAGTATTTCCAGCAGCTCATTCAGCCGTTCTTGTTCTGTAAACTCAGGTTGCAGGCGGATGTAGCGCACCAGCTTGGGCTTATATTTTTCGTTGATTTCTTCCTGTAGCGATACAGCATTCTTGGCAATAAGCCTATTAATTACGGGAAGGATTGTTTTTTTATTGAGGATGGAGGCGACTTCCTGCACCTTGAGTGCCGATTGCTGCTGTAACGCTTCGTACACCAGGTATTCGTCATCGGTCAGGTCGGTCTCTGCGGGAGTGAACTCTTTTTGCGCAGTGATGATAGTTTCGCTCTCCAGCAGGTATCCGCCTGGCATAGCGGTTTTATAGACTTCACCTATGCTGCACATGTAGTATGAGGCTATCCACTGCCAGTGTTGTAGCTGGGTTGGGGTAACTATAGGGCTTTCGTCGAGTATCTGGTGTATTTCCTTTGCCTGGTAGAGCTGCGGTGGGTTTTGGTGCTTTTCAATAACCAGGCCGGTGTATATTTTGCCTTTTCCGAAAGGCACGGCCACGCGCATGCCTGTGCCGATATAATCATACTCTGCCTGGCTGACGGCATAAGTGAATGCCTTGGGAAGGGCGAGCGGCAAGATTACTTCTATGAAATGAGGCATACGCAAAGATAGGGATTTTGTGTATTTGTTTATTGTTTTGACGTTTGGCGTTAAGATTCCGCTCAAAGCAATCATTCATTTCGACAAATTCAGCGTTACTGGAAATAGTCTAAAAACCGAACAATCTAAAAATCCAAAACTTTATAACTTTGCAACATCTAAACTTTCCAACCTACGCATGAACATTAAGCTCCTCGCCATTGGCAAGACCGATAATAAAAACCTGCAACAACTGATAGACGACTATACCAAGCGGCTGGGCTTTTATATTAAGTTTGAACTGGAGGTGATACCTGACATTAAGAATATAAAGAACCTGAGCGAGGCACAACAAAAGGAAAAGGAAGGCGAGCTGATTTTAAGCAAACTCTCCCCTACCGACCAGCTGGTACTTTTGGACGAAAACGGCAAAAACTTCAGCAGTGTTGGCTTTAGCGAAGAATTGCAGAAGAAGATGAACTCCGGCATCAAAACGCTCGTATTTGTCATCGGCGGGCCCTACGGGTTTTCAGATGCTGTGTATGCCAAGGCACAGGGTAAGGTATCGCTCTCTGCCATGACGTTCTCCCACCAAATGGTGCGGCTGTTTTTTATTGAGCAGGTGTACCGGGCGTTTACGATTTTGAAGGGGGAGCCTTATCATCATCAGTAGGCACAAGCCACAAGGCGTAAGCCACAAGTGAGTAACAGTGGGCTTTTGGCTAGTGGCTTTTGGCTATTGCCTGCCACAATTTCGCTGTTTCCGCCGCTTCTTTCACATCATGTACACGCAGTATTTTAGCTCCTTTGGTAAGTGCAAGCGTGTTGAGTGCCGTAGTTCCGTTAAGCGATTCCTGTGGGTTGATATCCAGCAATTTATATATCATAGACTTACGCGACATCCCGGCCAAGAGTGGCAGCCCGGCCATTTGGAACAACTCCAACTTGCCCAAAACTTCATAATTCTGTTGCAGTGTTTTGGCAAAACCAAATCCGGGGTCGATTATGATATCTTTAATGCCAGCCTTCCTCGCCGCGGCAATCCTTTCCGAAAAATACATCAGCATTTCCTTTACAATATCGTCATACTGCGTTAGCTTCACCATAGTTTGCGGTGTGCCGCGCATGTGCATCATTATGTAAGGGACTTTTAATTTCCCCACGGTTTGTAACATGGCATCATCCAGCAACCCGGCCGAAATATCATTCACTATAGCCGCCCCCGCCCCTGTTGTTTCCTTAGCCACTTCCGCCCTGAAGGTATCAATAGAAATGAGCACATCAGGAAAATGCTTCAGCAACAGTTCCACCACCGGCACGGCGCGTTGCAGCTCTTCGTCTTCGGTTACAAATTCGGCATTAGGCTTGGAAGAATAGGCGCCAACATCAATAAAATCAGCTCCCTCGGCAAGCATGCGTTCGGCCTGGCGTAGCAGTTCCGTCTCATTTTTATACCTGCCGCCGTCATAAAAAGAATCAGGTGTGCAGTTCAGTATGCCCATAATTTTAGGTGAAGAGAGGTCAACCAGCCGGCCTTTGCAGTTGATAAGCATGTTAGCAGTTTTTAAACCCGCACTTTGGTTTTGGCAGGGTGTTTTATTACATTTGAAAAAATTTCATTGCAAAGATACTATTTAATGAATAATACTTCCGCGGAATACGATAGCGTTATTGCCATTTGCAGGCAGCTTTACATCAACAAAATGAAGGATTACGGCAGTGCCTGGCGAATACTGAGGCTGCCATCTTTAACCGACCAGATTTTTATAAAAGCACAGCGCATACGCAGCCTCCAGGAAAACGAGGTACGCAAGGTTGACGAGGACGAAACCGGGGAATTCATAGGTATCATCAACTACTCTATCATGGCGCTGGTACAACTGGATATAGGCGTGGCCGACCAGCCCGACCTGGGTGTTGACGAAGCCACTGCGCTGTATGACGAGAAAGTGCACCTTACCAAAACGCTGATGGAAGCCAAGAATCACGACTACGGCGAGGCATGGCGCGATATGCGGGTAAGCTCACTAACCGACCTTATTTTGCAGAAGCTATTGCGCGTAAAACAGATTGAGGACAACAAGGGCAAAACACTGGTGAGCGAAGGCATTGATGCCAACTACCAGGACATGATAAACTATGCCGTATTTGCATTGATACTAATGAAAAAAATATAACACCTTACCAATACGCTATGAAAATACTTACAAACATTTGCAGGATTCTTGTTGGGGTACTGTTCATTATTTCGGGGCTGATAAAGCTGAACGACCCGGTTGGGTTTTCCTTCAAGCTGCAGGAATATTTTAATGCCGAAGTGCTTAACCTGGAGTTCCTTATACCTTACGCTCTGGCGCTTGCCGTAGTAATCGTAATTTTTGAAGTAGTGCTGGGCGTAATGCTGCTGGTAGGCTACAAGCGCAAATTCACGCTGTGGAGCCTGCTGCTCATGATAGTTTTCTTTACGTTCCTTACCTTCTATTCGGCTTACTTCAACAAAGTGACCGATTGCGGATGTTTTGGCGATGCGCTGAAGCTAACCCCATGGCAATCGTTTACTAAAGATGTGGTATTGCTGGTACTGATATTGGTGATATTTTTCAACAGAAAACATATTAAACCTGTATTTGGCAAATTCCCGGTAGCCCTTACTGTATATTCAAGCCTGGCGCTTTGCGGTTTATTGGCCTATTTTGTTCTGGCTCACCTGCCTGTGATTGATTTCAGGGCTTACAAGGTTGGCACCAACATAAAGAAAGGGATGGAAATTCCGGAAGGAGCGCCACAGTCCAAATACGAGATGGTTTTTATTTATAAAGTGAATGGCGTACAGAAAGAATTTACAGATAAAGAGCTAGACAAAATTCCGGCTGATGCTGAATTTATTGATCGTAAGGACAAGCTGATACAGCAGGGCTACGTGCCGCCTATACACGATTTTTCGCTGGAACTTAACGGCAATAACGAAACCGAAGCACTGCTGAATGAGCCAAAGCTGATCATGCTGATATCGTACGACCTGGAAAAAGCCAGCGATAAAGGCTTAGCCAAACTGGAAAAATTCAGCAAAGAGGCACAAGCCAAAGGTTATAAGGTGATTGGGGCAACAGCATCGGGCACTGATGTTATCGCGCAAAAGAAAAAGCAGCACGGGCTTACGTTCGACTATTATTTCTGTGATGCCACTACACTGAAAACCATCGAAAGGGCCAATCCAAGTATTGTAATCCTTAAAAAAGGCACCATCAAACAAAAGGCGCATTGGAATGATATTGAATTTATACAATTGAAGTAGGTCATGAAAGAGAGCAAACTGATGAAGATGGCAATTTTTGGCACCACCTGGATTTTAGGTTTGCGCGGCGTAATAGCAGGTCCGCAAGACACTCCTTTTATATTAGGTGTGTCATTGCTCAGTATTTCAGGCTATATACTTTTAACCGTATCAGGTATAGGCATCATAGCAGTAGCATATAACTCACTTAAAGCGAATAAAAAGTAATTGCTTAGGTACTTATTATACAAAACAGGATACGCGCTGCTGACACTCTTTGGGGTAGTTACGGTGATATTCTTTTTGTTTACAGTACTGCCCGGCGACCCGGCCCGCATGATGCTGGACCAGAACGAGAACAGTGAGCAGCTGGCCATCATCAAAAAGAAATACGGGTTCGACAAGCCGGTAACCACTCAGTACCTGTATTACCTTAACGACCTGTCTGTCATTTCTTTCCACAGCACCAATAAAAACGATTACACTTTTTTGGCGAAAGATAAATACACCGCGCTAAAGTTATTTACCATAGGCAGTATCACCACGGTTCTGAAAACACCGTACCTGCGCGAAAGCTTCCAGAAAAGCGGCAAAAAGGTAACGCAGGTTATTGGCGATACGCTGCCCAACACTATAGTATTGGCTTTCTTTGCTATTGTGATAGCCATCATCATCGGGATATTTCTGGGTATTGTTTCGGCGCTGTATAAAGACACGTGGGTTGACCGTACCATTGCGCTCGTCAGCACGCTGGGCATGAGCCTGCCTTCCTTTTTTGCAGCCATATTGTTTGCGTGGGTTTTCGGGTTTTTGCTGCACCGCTACACGGGGCTGGACATGACAGGAAGCCTTTATGAAGTGGATGATTTCGGCCAAGGCTCGTACATCAAATGGAAAAATATCATCCTGCCATCAGTAGTGTTAGGCATACGCCCGCTGGGTGTGGTAATACAGCTCATGCGCAACTCACTGCTGGAAGTTATGGGCCAGGATTACATTCGCACCGCACGGGCTAAAGGCCTCAGCGAAGCCCTCATCATACGAAAGCATGCGCTGAAAAATGCGCTTAACCCTGTGGTTACGGCCATATCAGGGTGGTTTGCTTCCATGCTGGCCGGGGCGGTTTTTGTAGAATACATCTTCGGGTGGAACGGCCTGGGAAAAGAAGTGGTTGAAGCGCTCAACACGCTGGACCTGCCCGTAATTATGGGCTCGGTACTGGTCATCGCTACCACTTTTGTCATCATCAATATTATTGTAGATATCATTTACGCGTACCTTGACCCAAGGATAAGGCTGGAGTAGTTATGGATAAATTACTGTATTTCTTCTTCGGGATAATTGTGTTCGTATCATATACTATACCTTTATTCCATATTGTATATTCACCTATTTATAGAGTACTCAGAAATAATAAAGCATACAATCAAATATTTATATTAACTATAATTCTATTTGCAATAAGCGTTGCTATACCTAATGACAGTTGGAGTATGGCTGAAAAAAGAAATACAATAGCACCATTAGCAGTATTTATTTTTTTGATTCTATATTACATTTTTGATAAAATTATACAACTAAAATATAATCGGCATTTCTATTTTGGGTCGAGGATAGCCAATTATTTGAATGATAAGGAATCATTAGAATCAACTTGGCTTGAAGGATTTCTACAAGTTATACTAGGATGCATTCCTCTTGGCTTTACAGCATTAATTACAGGCATCATTTATAAATAATTTCAGTTAAACAATATTATAAACCTGCTAATCCCTAAATTTGTTACACTCATAAAAACAACAATAATGAAAAAAATCCTTATGCTGCCTGTTTTCCTGGTAGCCATGATAGCCTGCTCACAGGCGCAGGAAACCTCCTTTACTGCCGAAACGCTAAACTCTACCATGACAAGCCTTGATGGTAAAGAAATGGCTTTTAAAGACATTTTGGCGCAATACAAAGGCAAAACCGTGGTGATAGATGTTTGGGCTTCCTGGTGCCCGGATTGTGTAAAAGGCATGCCGAAAGTGCACGAGCTGCAAAAGCAGTTCCCTAATGTGGTGTACCTGTTCCTGTCGTACGATAAGACCGATGAGTCATGGAAGAAAGGGATTGAGAAGAACAAGGTGAATGGCGAAAACTACCACATTGGCAACAACATGAAGAAAGGCGCTTTTAGCGAAGGCATAAAGCTGGACTGGATTCCGCGTTACATGGTGGTAGATAAGAACGGCAAGATAGCGCTGTTTAAAGCCATTGAGGCCGATGATGAAAAACTGATTGCGACACTTAAAAAACTGAAATAATGAGAAAAAAGATTGTAGCCGGCAACTGGAAAATGAACAACGACATAAAGCAAACCGAGGCGCTGATTGACGATATCTTATCTAAAAAACCGGAAACTACCGCTACCAAAATAGTGATTGCGCCAAGCTTTATTAACCTGCAGGCCGCTGTGGAGCAAACGCACGGCACCAGCATTATAGTTGCTGCACAAAACATGCACCAGGCCGAAAGCGGCGCTTACACAGGCGAAGTTTCTGTAAGCATGCTAAAGAGCATAAAGGTGAACACCGTGATTTTGGGCCACTCGGAAAGAAGGCAGTATTTTGGCGAGACCAATGCATTGCTTGCCGAAAAGGTGAATACCGCGCTGAAGCACAACCTTACCGTTATTTTTTGTTTTGGCGAAGAGCTGGCCGAAAGGCAAAGCGCCAGCCATTTTGATGTGGTGGAAACCCAGCTGAGGGAAGCGCTTTTCCACCTTGGCGAGGCCGACTGGAGCAGCATCGTTTTGGCTTACGAGCCCGTTTGGGCCATAGGTACCGGCGAAACCGCCACACCGGAGCAGGCGCAGGAAATGCATGCATTTATAAGGACGCTGCTTCGTAACAATGTGGGTGAAGCAATTGCAGAACAAACATCAATATTATACGGCGGCAGCGTAAAGGCTGACAATGCCCGTGAGATTTTCGGCAAACCGGATGTGGATGGTGGGCTTATAGGCGGGGCATCGCTCAAGGCAGATGATTTCCTGGCTATTGTTAATGCCATGGAGCAATTATAATTTTAAATTATAAACAGCAAATCCCAAAACCGGAAAGCGCTAAATTATAAATCCCAAATTACAAACCTGCACAATGCAATTGTAATTTGGGATTTGTTTTTTGGAATTTATTTCTCTGCTCTTTCGGTAACTGCTACACTCTTCCTGTTACTGTTCAGTATTGCAGGACTGGTAGCCTTTTCAATCTTGTTATCTTCTTTTTTTACAGCAGGCTGTTTTTCCGTTTTTTTATCTGCATTTTGCGCTTCCTCCTGCTTCACTTCTTCTTTTGGATTTTCAGCCGGCTTTTGGTAGTAGTTTACATATTCAACCACGGTTTTGTCCGGTTGTTTCGGATAGCTTTGTGCTGAGGCCAGGCTAACTGCAAATAGTGCTGACAATGATAGTACAATCTTTTTCATGGCTTTCTGTTTTAATGTTACTCAAAGTTACGCCAACGATTTTCGGATTAAACATCCTTTCACGTTCCGTTAACAGCCAAAATCATTTAGCCCAAATTTTCCTGTTAAGCGCGTGTTAAGCACTTTACAATAGATTTACCGTAAAACAACATTGTCCTGTATATCTTAATATTTCATTATAGCGCGATTAATGTTTATTTAATCTGCACTATAGATTTTTGTGCCTATTATCAAACCAACAACACAACTAATGATTAAAAATTACACCAAACTACTTATGGTATTGATGCTCTGCACAATAACACAAGTAGTAAATGCACAGGATGTATTGCATTATTGGAATTTCAACAATGCTTCCTCAGTTGCGACGCTAACCACACCAACATTTTCTGCGGCAGGCATAGCATCAATTACGCACATTGCAGGAGGTTCCAGCCTTATTGACTTTGCCAATGGCGTGAACCAAAATTTTAATGTGCAAAATCTCAATGCGCAAAACGGTGACCCTTCAGGTACGCATTTGCGGTTTAATAACCCTATAGGAGGCGCATTGGTATTTGCAATCCCTTCCACAGGTTATAATAACATTGTTGTAAAATTTGCAACCCGCCGCTCAGGACAGGGCGCAGGTACGCAAAAATGGTATTATTCTGTTGATGGCTCCACCTACATTTTCCTTGCAGATATATTACCGGTTGACGGCGACCCCACATTGGCCACACTTGACCTTTCTGCTATTACCGCTGCCGATAACAATGCGAACCTAAAGTTAAAAGTAGAATTTGCGGAAGCCCCTGGTGGTACCGGCGGAAACAACCGTTTTGACAACTTTACCGTTAGCAGTGGTACTTCTACTCCGCCACCTTCAGCTACGGTTAAGTTTGCTACCGATTTTGTAGTGGTGAACGAAAACCACGGCACGCTGGCCTTTAACCTTACGCTGACTAGCCCGGCAACAGGTTCGGTTGATGTGGTATTGAAAGGCGCTCCTTTCAGCACAGCCGATGCGAATGACTTTACCTATACCACACAAACGCTGAACTTTACAGGTGCAAGTAGCCTTACGCAAACCATCAATATACCAATCATTGATGACACTACTGAAGAGCAGCAGGCAGAATACTTTGTGCTTAGCCTTGAGAATGCCAACGGCGTAGCCATAACCGGCGAAACCCTTGCTACCATATACATTAAAGATAATGACAGGCTTGCACCTGTACCGAATCAGAACCTACAGCTTACTTATGTTACCAGCTTTGACCCATCGGGCAGTAATAACAGTACCTGCGAGATTGTAGTACACGATCCTGCCAGCCAAAGGCTCTTCACTACCAGCGCCGTAGCAGGTTACCTTGATGTTATAAATTTTGCCAATCCTGAAGCACCGGTGGTGGTGAATTCCATCAACATGAACCCTTACGGTGGTGTTACCAGCGTAGCAGTAAAAAATGGCATTGTGGCTGTTGCATCTCCCAACGCACAGGAACACCTTGATGGTTCGGTAGTGTTCTTCAATACTGATGGCGTTTTCCAAAAGCAGGTAACTGTAGGCGCATTGCCTGATAATATTTCTTTCTCTCCGGATGGGTTGAAGGTACTTACTGCTAATGAAGGCCAGCCGAACAGCGACTACAGCATTGACCCGGAAGGTTCAGTAAGCATTATTGATATTTCCGGTGGTATTGCTTCACTTACGCAAGCTAACGTAACCACGCTATTATTTACTGCATACAATGGCGGTACTGCCGAGGCTAACCTTATAGCATCGGGCGTACGCAAGCTGAAATCAACCAGCACTATGTCGCAGGATTTTGAGCCAGAGTACATTACTACCAGCGCCGACTCTCAAAAAGCATGGGTTACTTTGCAGGAAAACAACGCTATTGCTGAAATCAACCTGAACACCAGCACCATCACCTCAATATGGGCACTGGGCACCAAAGACCTGAGCCTGCCTGGCAATGGAGCTGATATATCAGACAACAATAATGAAGTACTTATTGCCAACTGGCCTATTAAAGCCTATTTTATTCCTGATGGCGCTGCCAACTATAATGTTGGCGGTACCAATTACATAATCACTGCCAACGAAGGTGATGAGAAGGAATATACAGGATTTGAAGAAAGGACAACCATAGGCGCTGCAAGCTACGGATTGGACACTGCCCTTTTCCCGCATGCTGCCATGCTTAAAAAGAGCCACAACGCAGGCCGTATGAGGGTTACCAACCTGAATGGCAATACAGATAGCGATGCTGAGTTTGAGCAGATACATTCGGTGGGTACACGTTCGTTCTCCATTTTTAATGCTGATACCAGGCAGATAGTTTATGACAGCGGCGATGATTTTGAGATGTATACATCATCTGCACCATCCATCAGCATGCTTTTCAACTCTGACAGCGAGAGTAATAGCCCTAAGAGCCGTAGCCGCGCCAAAGGCCCTGAGCCGGAAGGCGTGACCGTAGCTGAGATTGCAGGCAAAATGTTTGCTTTTATAACCCTGGAGCGTGTGGGCGGTGTGATGGTTTATGATGTGACAGACCCTAATAATGTTGCTTTTGTTGACTATAAGAACAGCCGCAGCACATCTGCCTTTGCCGGCGACCACGGCCCTGAAGGCGTAACATTTGTTAAAGCCACTGACAGCCCGAATGGCAAACCTTATGTAATTGTTGCCAACGAAATAAGCGGTACTCTTACCATTTTTGAGGTAGATACCACCAATCTTGGCACAGGCGATTTCAGCCATGAGCCTAAAACTTTTGTGGTGTTCCCTAACCCGGCCACACGCGGCATTGCTTACTTTAACCGCGCTGCCGACATTGAAGTGTATGACTATAGCGGCAAGCTGATACATGCTGCCAAAAATGCACTTACTATAAATACATCCAATTTCGCTTCAGGGGTTTACCTTGTAAAAACTTCTGAAGGAATCACGAAGAAACTCGTAGTTGAGTAGTTTCATTTTGTTTTTTATTTTTAGAACCCCTGACCGTGGTAGGCAGGGGTTCGCTTTTTTATAACTTTTCTTTAGGGAATTGACTGCAAGAAAGGATTATATTTACAGTAAAGTCTTACTGTATGAACAACCTTATAAGCCCGCTTGCCCATTTTTGGATTTACCTGCTTTTTGCCGTCATTGCCTTTTTGCTGAAACGTATCAAGCTGGCAAAAATACTGGCTATAGGCGCTTTTTTGGTGCTGTTCATTTTTACCATATCCCCTTTCCCCATCTACATGGTGCGCGACCTGGAGCAGCGGTATGATATCTATAAACCCGCTTCCGCAGACAGCACCCTTAATATTTTGGTACTGGGAGCAGCCCACGTGAACGACCCGCAGCTGCCACCTTTGCAGCGCCTCTCCATCCCGGTGCTTGACCGTGTAGCCGAAGGCATCAGGCTGCAAAATATCCATAAGGGAAAAATAGTTTTCTCCGGATTTTCAAGGACGAATAATTCGCCACATGCCATAGCCATGGCAAAGGCTGCAGTGAGCCTTGGGGTAAGCCCGGCAGATACCCTGATGCTTGTAAAGCCTAAAAACACCTGGGAAGAAGCAGGGGCCTACAAAAAACGTTTCGGCACCGGCAAAAAATTCGTACTGGTAACCAGCGCCATACACATGCCCCGCGCCATGAAGATTTTTACTGATATGGGTATGCAGCCCATACCTGCCCCTACCAATTTCATCAGCCGTACCGAGCCCAGAGCCAATCCGTATCACTGGTGGCCATCATCAATGAAATCCATGTACACGGAAATTGCCATGTATGAGTATGTGAGTACGTGGTATTATCAGAAAGAAGTGAAGAAGTAATTAGTTTTCAGTCGCAGTCTCAGTTTTCAGCCAGATTGAACTTGTCGAAGTTCTTTACTGAAGTTCCATACCAGTCAGACTGAGCCTGTCGAAGTCCTTTACTAAAATTCCATCCAGTCAGACTGAGCCTGTCGAAGTCACTTGTTTTACCGCACATGTTGTATATGAATAAAAAAAATAGTAATAAGTCCACTTCGACAAGCTCAGTGTGACTTATTACTATTATGATGGACGATTAGTTCAATATTTAGCCGGCTCATTGTAACTGAACCCGAAACTCTCAACCCGCAACCGGATTAAATTCCCGCTACGGCTTTTATCTCCTCAATAATCCTTACCGCAAGCGCATCGGCTTTATCCTGAGATTTGGCTTCGGTATAAATACGGATGATAGGCTCGGTGTTCGATTTGCGCAGGTGCACCCATTCTTCGGCAAAGTCAATCTTTACACCATCAATGGTTGCAATCTGCTCATTGCTGTATTTGGCAGCCATACCTTCCAGTATCGCGTCCACATCAATCTGCGGGGTAAGCTCAATCTTGTTTTTGCTCATGTAATACTGCGGATACGAAGCACGCAGTTCAGCCACGCTCATATTTTTCCCGGCCAGGTACGTAAGGAACAATGCCACGCCCACCAGTGAATCGCGGCCGTAATGCAGCTCAGGGTATATAATGCCACCGTTGCCCTCACCGCCTATAATGGCGTTGTTTTTTTTCATCATTTCCACCACGTTCACCTCGCCTACCGCACTGGCTTCATAAGTACCTCCATGCTTTTCGGTAATATCGCGCAGCGCACGCGATGATGACATATTGCTCACCGTGTTGCCCGGTGTTTTGCTCAGTACATAATCGGCCACAGCCACAAGGGTATATTCTTCTCCGAACATCTCGCCGTCATCAGAAATAAAAGCCAGCCTGTCCACATCCGGATCTACCACGATGCCAAAATGCGCTTTTTCTTTCACCACCAGTTCGCATATATCGCCCAGATGTTCTTTTAACGGCTCAGGGTTGTGCGGGAAATGCCCGTTGGGTTCGCAATACAGCTTCACCACCTCAACACCCATCTGCTCCAACAGCTTAGGAATAATGATACCACCTGAGGAATTCACGCCATCAACTACTACTTTAAAACCGGCCTTCTTAACTGCTTCGGCATCTACAAGCGGCAGTTCCAGCACCTCATCAATATGTATATCCATAAACGCATCGTTCGATGTAATTTCGCCCAGGCTGTCCACATCGGCAAAATCAAACGCTTCGTTCTCTGCAATTTCTAAAATCTTAGCACCTTCAGCCCCACTAAGGAACTCGCCTTTTTCGTTAAGCAGCTTCAGCGCGTTCCACTGTTTAGGGTTATGGCTGGCCGTAAGTATAATGCCGCCATCTGCTTTCTCCAAAGGTACGGCAACCTCCACAGTAGGCGTTGTGCTCAGGCCGAGGTCAACCACATCAATACCCAGCCCAATAAGTGTGTTCACTACGAGGTTATGTATCATAGGCCCGGAAATGCGGGCATCGCGGCCAATAACCACGGTAAGTTTATCTTTTTTAGAATAGCCTTTCAGCCAGGTGCCGTATGCCGAAGCAAATTTAACAGCATCAACAGGTGTAAGATTGTCGCCGGTTTTTCCACCGATAGTGCCGCGGATACCTGAGATTGATTTGATTAGTGTCATAAATAAAATGGGTTGTTTTTGGTGTAACAAATATATAGATTTCAGGATTTAGATTTCAGATTTCAGATTGTTTTTAAGCACAGATTTGGAATTTGATGCTTGTAGTTTGAAATTTTCCTTTTACTTTAGGAGAATGAATTTTTTAGCGCACATATACCTTTCCGGTGAGGATGATATGGTGAAAATCGGCAACTTTATGGCCGATACCATACACGGGCACAAGCCTGAAGAATTTCCAGCCGATATAAAGAAAGGCATATTGCTGCACCGCGCTATTGACAGCTATACCGACAGCCACCCGGTTTTCAGGCAGAGCACCAGGCGCCTTCACCCTACCTATCACCACTATGCAGGGGTAATCGTGGATATTTTTTATGACCATTTCCTGGCCAAAAACTGGGCCGATTACCACACCCAACCGCTGGAGGATTATGCCCAATACTTTTATAGCCTGCTGAAGAACAATCAGCATGTACTTACCGAGCGTACCAAAGGCATAATGCCACACATGATAACCCATGACTGGCTGAGCAGCTATGCTACCATTGAAGGCATTTCACGCATACTGGTACAGATGGACCACCGCACCAAAAATAAATCGGGCATGGGGCACAGCGTTAAGGAACTGAGGGAATTTTACACTGAGTTTGAAGCCGAATTCAAGGCGTTTTTTGAAGCCGTACAGGCTTTTTCCAAAGAAAAACTGGCTGAGCTATGAGCGGTTTCATCATTTCATTGGAAGCTGCCTACAGAGGCAACGCCTCTGCAGAAAACGCTGCAGCTATGGCAAAGTACATGAAGAATCATTTTGCTTTCCATGGAATTAAGACCGGTTTACGAAGGGAATTGCATAAACAATGTGTACAAAGCCATCAGGAGGAAGTGAAAAATAATGTGCGGGAAATTGCCAAAGCGCTTTACGCCAAGCCGCAACGCGAATACCACTACAGCGCCATTGAGGTACTGATGAAGGAACTGAAAAAGAAATTCCGGAAAGAGGATATCGGGCTAATTGAAGACCTTTTGGTTACTAACTCTTGGTGGGACAGTGTAGATACCATATCCAAATACCTGCTGGGCGGCTACCTGGAACAATACCCTGAAGAGAGGGAAAAAGTGGTGCGCCGGTTTTCATCTTCCGGCAACATGTGGCTCAACCGTTCTGCTATCCTTTTCCAATTGGGGTATAAGAAAAACACCTACGAACACCTGCTTTTCCGCGAATGCGAAAAGCATAGGCATTCCAAAGAATTCTTCATACAAAAAGCTATTGGCTGGGCATTGCGCGAATATGCCAAAACCAACGCTGAAGCGGTAAAGAAGTTTGTAGCCGGGGCAGGCCTGAAGCCCTTAAGTACGCGCGAGGCATTAAAAAATTTATAAATCAGGCCAAAAAATCCTGATAAATGGGGTATCTTAGCATTTTAATGCAAATCACCATATTTTTCCTATAAATGTCCGGACGTACCGTCTCAAAATTCCTATTGTTTTTAAGGCACAACCTGCGCCGGCTTGAGGCATTGTTCTTCCTGATGAAAAGCCTGTTATCCGAAAGGCATTTCATCTACCTTTCGTGCGTGGTTGTAGCCATATCCACATCATTTGCGGTAATTGTACTTAAGAGTTTTGCCCACAATGTTTTCCTTCTTGCTAATTATATTAACGGCTACCTCAAGCTGCCTTACATCAACAGTATATTGCCCATAGTGGGTATTTTGCTCACCGTTTTTGTGGTAAAAAAACTGCTGGATGGCAGTATTGAAAAAGGAAGCTCTCGCATACTGTATGCCGTAGCCAAGCGCGGCGGTGTAATGCCCCGCAAACAAATGTATGCACAAATTATTACCAGCTCGCTCACGGTAGGCCTTGGCGGATCGGCAGGACTGGAATCGCCCATCACCATCACCGGTGCGGCATTCGGCTCCAACTTTGCCCAAAAATATAAGCTCTCCCAAAAAGACCGGATATTATTATTGGCCTGTGGCGTGGCAGCAGGTATAGCAGCAGCCTTTAATGCGCCTATTGCCGGTGTGCTGTTCGCTATTGAAGTGGTGCTGACTGATGTAACTATCACAGCATTTATCCCTATAATGATATCTGCCGCAACCGGCGCACTGATTTCAACCATAGTGCTGAATGAAGAAGTATTGTTATCCTTTAAGCAGCAGCAGCATTTTGATTACCATAACATACCTTATTATGTATTGTTAGGCATATTGGGCGGGTTTGTTTCCGTATATCATGCACGCCGTTTCCGCGCCATGGAAGAACGTTTTGCACGCATGAAAGCAAAAGGCTACCGTAAAGCACTATATGGCGCTATTCCGCTGGCGCTGCTCATATTCTTATTCCCTACCCTGTTTGGTGAGGGTTACGAAAGCATCAAGACACTATCTAACGGCAATGCAGCCAATTTACTGGAAAATACGCTACTGGAGCAGTTTAGGGATAACGGCTGGGTTGTGCTGCTGTTTGTGGGCGCCACCATGATGATAAAAGCCTACGCTACCGGGCTTACACTGGCCAGCGGCGGTAACGGCGGCAACTTTGCGCCATCGCTTTTTGTAGGTTCCTACCTGGGCTTTTTTGTAGCAAAGGCTGTCAGCCTGCTGGGATTGTCAAAAGATATTCCTGTGGGCAATTTTACCATAGTGGGCATGGCAGGCATTTTGAGCGGCTTATTCCACGCGCCGCTTACGGCCATATTCCTTATTGGGGAAATTACCGGCGGGTACAACCTCATGGTGCCGCTCATGATTGTATCATCGATAAGCTTTGCCGTATCCAAACAGTTTGAAAATTACTCTATGGATATAAAGCACCTGGCCGATAAAGGGCAGGTATATACTACTGATAAAGACCGTAATATACTTTCAGGTATCGACCTGCTGGGCGTTGTGCATACTGAGCTGAAAACGCTTACACCCGAAAGCAGGCCGGAAGATATTATATCCTTACTTGCAGGAACAACACAATGGGTTTTCCCTGTGCTGGATGATAAAGGCAGGCTGGCAGGAATTATTGATTTTGACCGTAACAGGCAAATCCTCTTAAGCGCTTTTAAACTCAAATACAGCAAATTAGAAGAACTGATGTCACCCATGCCGGAGCATACTGTTTTTATTGAAGATTCAATGGAAATGGTGATGCACAAATTTGAGATGGCAAACACCACCTATCTTCCCGTAATACAAAGCAAACGCTACTATGGCATGATATTTAAGCACGAAGTATTGGAAGCCTACCGCCAAAAACTGCGTGAAATGATTATTGAATAGCCCGTAATTTAAGGTTACGTTAAAGTTGCCGTGCTAACCATTTACGTTTAATAATTTTATAGTTAATCATAAAATTATGGAACAGCAGTTATTAGATGTGGTAATTGTGGGCGGAAGCTTTGCCGGGCTATCCGCTGCACTCTCGCTGGGGCGGTCGTCCCGCAGGGTGCTTGTTATAGATAATGGCAACCCCTGCAACCGCAACACGCCAAATGCCCATAATTTCCTGACGAATGACGGCAGCCGGCCGTGCGATATTACCGAACGTGCCAAAGCACAGCTGCTGCAATACCCCACGGTAACTTTCCTTGAAGGCACGGTTACTGATGTTTCGCCTGTCGGCAAACGCTTTGAGATAATAACCGAAAACAATAAGAAATTTACCTCCCGCAAGGTGTTATTCGCTACGGGAGTGACTGATACCTTACCACATATTGACGGTTTTGCCGAATGCTGGGGCATATCCATACTTCACTGCCCTTACTGCCATGGCTATGAGGTGAAAAACAAAAAGCTGGGCGTTTTGGGCAACGGTGATATGGGATATGAACTGGCCAAAGTGATAAGCCACTGGACCGACAGCCTTACATTATACACCAATGGTACCAGCACACTTAGCCCTGAAGAGGTACAGCGCCTTAATAAACACAACATAATAGTAGTGGAAAATGAGATTGAAGCCGTAATCCGGGAAAATGGGCAAATAAAGCAACTGCAATTTAAAGATACCGAACCGGATGCTGTGGATGCTGTTTTTACACAACTGCCTTTTATGCAGCAATGCCCGCTGCCCGAAGCGCTGGGTTGCGAACTGACAGAAAAAGGTTTTATACAGGTGGACAAATGCCTGGAAACTACAGTACCGGGAGTTTATGCCGCCGGCGACTGCCTTACGCTGTTCCGCTCTATAGCCAATGCGGTGGCGGCGGGCAACAAAGTGGGTGGCACCATCAACAAGCAGCTTATTGAAGAAGATTTTTAAATCCTTTATCACCAAGCCATAGAAGCACAAAGAAAAAGGCTGCCAACAGGCAGCCTTTCAGTATTATTTATTTCCTTTTTCGTAATCGGCAATAAATTGGGCGATACCAATATCGGTAAGCGGGTGCTTCAATAATCCGGTGATTGCCGAAAGCGGGCCTGTCATCACATCAGCGCCTATTTTGGCACAGTTTACAATGTGCATGGTGTGGCGAACAGATGCGGCAAGTATTTCGGTCTCAAAACCGTAGTTATCATATATCTCGCGTATTTCCTGTATCAGGTTAAGCCCGTCAGTCGAAACATCATCAAGCCTGCCGATGAAAGGCGACACATAAGTAGCGCCTGCCTTAGCCGCAAGCAGCGCCTGCCCGGCCGAGAATACAAGGGTTACATTGGTCTTGATGCCTTTATCAGAAAAATATTTGGCAGCCTTAACGCCTTCTTTGGTCATAGGCAACTTTACTACAATCTGCTCGTGCAGGTCAGCCAGCTCCTCGCCTTCCTTAATCATGCCTTCAAGGTCCATGGCATTCACCTCAGCGCTCACGTCTCCATCTACAATATTGCAGATGTCCACATAATGCTTCAGGATGTTGTTTTTGCCTGTAATGCCTTCCTTAGCCATTAGCGACGGGTTGGTGGTAACGCCATCAAGTACGCCAAGTTCCTGGGCTTCTTTTATCTGTGCAAGGTTGGCTGTGTCAATAAAAAATTTCATATCTGTTAAGTTGTTGTGTTTCTAAATCCGGTGCAAAACTACAATTTATAATGGTTCATCAGCATCTTTTCATACATTTTATCAGGCAGGGCACGCTTTAGCACTATTGAAAATTTTTGCAGGAAGGCACCCACCTTGTAATGCACTTTTGGCGCCGGGCTTTGTATGATGCTGTAAATGGCTTCAGCCATTTGGCGTGGGTCGCTGCCACTATCTACATGTGTGTTCATCATATCAAGGGTATTGCCATAAGGCACTTCATATGCCGACCCCTTCACCAGTGGGGCATGGTAGCGGCCGGCTGCAATGTTGGTAGCAAAATCGCCGGGCGCTACATTGGTAATGTGTATTCCGAAAGCCTTCACTTCCATCCTCAGTGCTTCTGTAATGAGCTCCAGCGCACCTTTTGATGCCGAATATACACTGCGGTATGGCAAGCCCATATAACCTGCTATAGATGTTATATTGATGATGAGTCCACTTTTTTGGCTGCGCATTTGCGGAAGCACAGCCTTCATAACCTCGATAGGCCCGAAAAGGTTGGTCTCAAAATTGTTCTTTATCTCTTCGGCGGGTATTTCCTCAAGCGGGCCGGTAATGCCAACTCCCGCATTGTTGATGAGCACATCCAGCCTGCTTTCTTTCGCGATAACTTGTGCCACCGCTTCCTGTATGCTTTGGGTATTGCGCACATCTAATGCGATGAGCGGAAAAACCGAATCCTTAACGTTCTGCGGGTTGCGGCTGGTGCCATATACGGTAAAGCCTTTGGCATGGAGATATTCGCCCACCGACTTGCCAATGCCTGACGAGCCTCCTGTTATGAGTACTACTTTGTTCATACGGCGAAATTAAGTTTTTTCACGGAAAGTTTTCAGTTGCAGTTGCAGTTTCAATACCAGTAGTCATATTTTTAAACGCATAACACTGAATGCTGATGCGTAACCCATAACTCACAATGTACAGCTCACCATCCTGTCGTTTCCGTAAATATCCTTGCGGAGCGCTACATTTTTAAACCCGTAATTTTCCAGCATTTCAACGGTTTCATTGCCAAGATATTGATTGATTTCGAAATATAATTTTCCCATTTCAGTAAGGCTTGATAAAGCCAGTAACGCTATTTTTCGATAAAAAATAAGCGCATCGTTATCATCCACAAAAAGGGCAAGGTGGGGTTCGTGCTCCAGCACATTCTGTTTTATTTCGGCTTTCTCCAGGTTGCGCACATAGGGCGGGTTGGAAACAATGACATCAAACTTCTGCGGCAGGCTTTCGGTTTGCAGGATGTCTTTCTGCCAAAAGGTTACCTCCGTAGTATTGCTTTCTGCGTTTTTCTTGGCCATAGCCAGTGCACCTGCTGAAACATCAATAGCAAACACATTGGCACCCGGCAGGTTTTTAGCCAGCGATATAGCAATACAGCCGCTGCCTGTGCCAATATCCAATATTGAAATCCCCCCCCTCGATTTGTTTTCATGAATTATCCATTCCACCAGTTCCTCGGTTTCCGGGCGTGGTATCAGCGTTTTTTCATTCACGGCAAACTCCAGCCCGTAAAAATGTGCCTTGCCAAAAATGTATTGTATTGGCATGTACTGCTCCAATTGCACCAATACATCATTCCACTTTTCCAGTTCAGCCGAAGATAATTCCGCTGTTGGATTTAGTGCCAGGTCGGTTCGTTTCCAGCCTTTCAGTTCTTCCAGGGTAATGGTAAAAAAACTCTCTGCCTCCATAACATCATACATAGGCGTGAGCTTTTCTATAAAATATGTACGGTAATCTTTAAGCTTCATCATAGTTCCTTTAGCATCCATACATCACAGGCATTGTGACCGGTATCACCCAAAGGGCCTTCAAGATATTCAAAGCCTGAACGGACATACAGCTTTTGGGCGGCCTTCATAAAATTGACCGTCTCCAAATAACACTGTTCATACCCCAACTCCTTTGCCGCATCCAGGCATTTTACCATCATTTGAGAGCCAATGCCAAGCCCACGCAGTTCCGGCAAAAAATACATTTTTTGCAATTCGCATATACTCTCGCTGCCATTATCAAGTTGGGCTATTCCCGCACCACCAACAATTCTTCCTTCTTTTTCAATCACAAAATATATAGCCCGTGGCCTGTTGTACGTTTCATACATGCGGTCAAGCGAAGCATCGGCATAGGCCGTACCCACCTTCGGCACATTGTGTTCTACAAGCACATTGCGTATTACCACTGCCACGGCCGCATTATCTTTAAGCTCTATTTTCCTGATGTTATAGTCCATACTGCAAAACTAATTAAACTTTGTAACTTTGATGCTTTGTAATTGTTATGAGCCACGAACTTTACATGCAGCGCTGCCTTGAACTCGCCCAAATCGGGCTAAGGGAAGCCATGCCCAATCCATCTGTCGGCGCTGTACTGGCACATGAGGGCATGATTATTGGCGAAGGCTTCACATCCCCTTACGGTGGCGCACACGGCGAGGTGAACTGCATCAATTCAGTTAAGGAGAAAGACCGGCACCTGATTCCGCATTCTACCTTGTATGTAAGTTTGGAGCCGTGCAGCCATTATGGCAAGACACCACCCTGTTGTGACCTCATCATACAGCAACAGGTACCAGAGATTGTGATTGGCACAGCCGACCCTCATGAAAAAGTGGCCGGGAATGGCATACGCAAACTGCGCGAAGCCGGTAAAAATGTGATTGTGGGTGTGCTGGAAAACGAATGCCGTGACATGAACCGGCGCTTTTTTACCTTCCATGAAAAGAAAAGGCCCTACATTATACTAAAATGGGCAGAGAGCGCCGATGGGTTTTTGAGTCCTTCGGAGAGATTAGCAGATAGTCAGACATTCAGACATTCAGATAGTACCCTTCGACAAGCTCAGGGTGACATTACCGATAAGAAACCCGTTTGGATTACCAGTCAATACTCCCGCCAGCTGGTACACAAATGGCGTAGCGAGGAAGCCGCAATCTTAGTAGGCACACAAACCGTGCGGGATGATAACCCGGGCCTGAATGTACGCGATTGGGCCGGCCAAAACCCTGTGCGCATAGTATTGGACAGGACGGGGAGGATTGATGAAGGCTATTCTGTTAAAAATCAAAAAATAAAGACAATTATCTTGACCGAAAAAGAGAATTGTACTAACTTAGAGAATCTCATCTTTGAAAACGTGGCTTTTGACAGCAACCTTGCAGCTAATGTGGCTGAGGTGCTTCACAGGCACAGCCTGCTATCGGTAATCATTGAAGGAGGCAGACAAACTCTGCAGACTTTTATTGATGCAGGTTTGTGGGATGAAGCACGGATTTTTAAGGGTGAGGTCATTTTTGGCGATGGCACTCCTGCCCCTGAATTTACAGGTAAGATGGTGCAGAAACAAGCTATAGTGAAAGACGAATTAACACTATTCAGGAAATCATGATCAATACCATAATTTTTGATTTTGGCGATATTTTCATCAATAAGGATAAAGAAGCTAAAGATGCTGCTTTAGCTAAACTTGGGCTTACCGAATGGGGCGATGACCTTGAAAAGCTTGAGAAGAAACTGGAAACAGGAAAGATTGATGAAGAAAGTTTTTTAAAAGCCCTGCAGCAAAAGATACCCAATGCCAGCCTGGAGCAAATCAAGGAAGCATGGAATGCGGGAATAGGCGAATTCCCTTTGTACCGACTGGAATTTTTGCAGAAATTATCTGAAAATTACCGATTGTTCCTGCTGAGCAACACCGATCCTATACACATTGAAAAATTTGAGCAGGATGCCGGTGCCTCCTTCTACAGCGACTTTTACCAGTGTTTTGAAAAGGTATATTTTTCGCATGAAATTGGCTACCGCAAACCCGCCGAAGAGGCCTACTATTACCTTATCAACAAACACGAGGTTCAGCCCAAGCGAACCCTTTTTGTAGATGACAAGGACTTTAACACCAATGCTGCCGAAGCGCTTGGTTTCCAGGTATGGAACCTGAAATTGGGCGAAGAAGATGTAGTGGATCTTTTTGATAAAAAGATCATCAATCTTGATGATGTTTAAACTTTAGCTGCCGGCTTGGTTTTTACTGCTGCTACCAGCGTATTATGTTCGTGGGTATAAAACAATATGTTCCGGCCGGCCGGGAGGTTTTGGAACTGTGAGTTGAGTATATAACAACTGATTTGTTCTACCATGGCTTTATCATCAGGCGCTACAATATAAATCGCTATTTTATTGGCATCTTTCATGGCAAAGTACACCTCTACCTTTTCTTTATCTTTAAAAAGCCCGTTGATGCCAAGGGTAAGCTGCTCCAGCAATAGTTTATCTTCTTTGGTATAGTTATACCCCGCGTCGCCCATTTTCTTATAGTCCAGCACTTCAAAGCCTGACATTTCCACGCCGCAGTATTTTTCTTTTATTTCGGCTTTGTGCCCGCAGGATAATGCTATTGATAGTATTACCAATACTGTTAAAAACTTTGCTGCTTTCATACTTTGAATCTTTACTACAAGTATAACAATTTTTAGCCACTTGTTATTTGCAGTTATATAAAATATCTTTGCCACACACCATTCAGCCTTTGGAAACAGATACCTATAAAACCCTCTCCGCCCCTTCAGAAGAAACGCTTTTTAAGGAAAAGAACAGCAAGTTCTTCGGCTATGCTTTCCCCGTAAGCCATGAGGATGAGGTTAAGGCACACCTGGAAGCCATCCGCAAGCAGCACCATACCGCACGCCACTGGTGCTATGCCTACCAGCTGGGCACTGAAACCATTACCTACCGCGCTAATGACGATGGTGAACCGGCCAATACCGCAGGCATGCCTATCTATGGGCAGATACAATCGTTCGGGGTGACTAATGTGCTGGTTATTGTAGTTCGCTATTTTGGCGGTATAAAATTAGGTGTGGGCGGGTTGATCTCGGCTTACAGGGCATCAGCACAAATGGCTTTGGAAGCATCAGACATTGTGGAAAAAACTGTCGATTTGCATTATACATTAAAGTTTGGTTACCAGGTAATGAACAAAGTGATGCGGGTAATAAAGGAAAAGAACCTGGACATCGTTTCCCAAAAAATGGAGATGGACTGCGAGATGGTCATCAGCACACGCAAAAAAAATGCCCCCGCAGTACTGGAGGCATTTGGTAATTTGTATGAAGTTTTAATCGATTTTTAGATTGCTCGTTTTTTAGATTGTTCGATTGTAGATTTTCAGACAGTCAGATTTTCGGATACAAGACTGTGTCGACTAAACGACAAACAAAAAACAACTTAACTTTTTAAAGCCTGAAGAACGTAATCCGGAGGCAAAACCGGGCGTCCGGTTTTCATATCTACGAATACTAACATTGAGTATCCGGTTGTTAATAACTCACCCGCTTCGTTGTATATTTCATAGTCAAATTCTATCCTAACCGATTCCTGTTTTTTAAGGATTGTTCTTACAGTAAGCAGATCATCATACCGGGCCGGTTTTTTATAATTTAATGTTAAGGAAACAACGGGCAGCATAATGCCGTTTTGCTCCATAACAGCATAGCTAAGACCCAGATTGCGAAGCCATTCCACACGCCCCATCTCAAAGTATTCGGCATAATTGCCGTGATACACCACTCCCATCTGGTCAGTTTCGGCATACCGTACACGTACATTAATTTCGTGAAAATTCATATTTTTATATTGTTAATTCTATATTAAAATTCTGAATATACGCTTACATATTTTTTTTTATAAAATCAATACGGTCAGAATTTTTTTTTGATAAAATTTGTTATCATATTTGTTCTCCCAAAACAGAAGAAGAGACCTTCTTCTTCATTTGTAAGACAACCTTTATAAACAAAAAAATTTCAGGATTTATGACTAAAACTGCGCAATCGGTATGGGAGAACTGTCTTGTTTTTATAAAAGACAATATTCAGGAGCAGGCCTACAGGACCTGGTTCGAGCCGATTAAAGCGGTTGAGCTGACTGACAGCGCATTATACATCCAGGTGCCCAGCAAATTTTTTTATGAATGGCTGGAAGAGCACTATGTGAAATTGCTTAAGGTTGCACTTACTAAAGAACTTGGTAACGGCGCAAAGTTACTGTATAAAATCAAGATGGAAAATACTTATGGCAACAAACAGCCCTTTACAGAGCAGTTGCCAAGTGCTCATCGCCCGCCTGTAAAACCGCAGGAGGTTGACGTACCTTTGCAGAACAAAAACCCGGAGCTGAAAAACCCTTTTGTAATACCCGGCATCAGGAACCTGAAAATAGAATCGCAGCTGAATGCCAACTACAGTTTTGAGAATTTTCTTGAAGGCGATTCCAACAGGCTGGCGCGTTCGGCTGGTTTGGCCGTAGCCAACAAGCCGGGCGGAACATCGTTCAACCCGCTGCTTATATTTGGCGGCGTAGGTCTGGGAAAAACGCACTTGGCACACGCCATAGGTGTTGATATTAAAGACAAATATCCTGAAAAGACAGTCCTTTATATATCGGCTGAGATTTTCACACAACAATATATTGATTCGGTAAAGCGCAATACCAGGAATGATTTTATCCATTTCTACCAGCTTATCGATGTGCTTATTATAGATGATGTGCAGTTCCTTTCAGGAAAAACCGGCACGCAGGATGTTTTCTTCCACATATTCAACCACCTGCACCAAAACGGCAAGCAGGTAATCCTTACGTCAGACAAGGCACCGGTAGATATGCAGGATATTGAGCAGCGACTGCTGTCCCGCTTTAAGTGGGGCCTTTCGGCAGAATTGCACCAGCCTGATTATGAAACACGCATCTCAATCCTTAATAACATACTGTACCGTGACGGCGTAGAAATGCCTGCAGATATTGTGGAGTATGTTGCCAAGAACATAAAAAGCAACGTTCGTGAACTGGAAGGTGCCATCATATCATTGATTGCACAGTCATCCTTCAATCACCGCGAGGTAACCATTGACCTTGCCAAGCAGGTGGTGGAAAAGTTCGTAAAGAACGTAAAACGCGAAATATCAATCGACTACATACAAAAAGTGGTATCCGATTATTTCCAGCTTGATGTAGATACGCTGCAGTCTAAAACGCGCAAGCGCCATGTGGTACAGGCCAGGCAGCTGGCTATGTTCTTCGCCAAAAAATTCACTAAAGCATCATTGGCCAACATCGGCTCACAAATTGGCGACCGTGACCACGCCACTGTACTGCATGCCTGCAAAACGGTTGACAACCTTGTGACGACTGACAAACAATTCCGTAAATTTGTAGACGATATACACAAGAAGTTATCGCTGTAAAAAATGGTAAAGATCTTAATGGTATGCCTGGGTAATATTTGCCGCTCCCCGCTGGCAGAAGGCATCCTGCAATCCAAACTGCCCAAGGAAAAATTCTTTGTTGACTCCGCCGGTACCGGCGACTGGCATGTAGGCCAGGGCCCTGACAAACGTTCAGTACTTACCGCAAAAAACCGTGGCCTGGACATCAGCTGTCAAAAAGCAAGACAGTTAAAGGAATCTGACTTTACGGAGTTTGACCATATTTTTGTGATGGATGCCTCTAACTATAAAGATGTTACAGCGCTGGCACCCAATGCTGAAGCTAAAGCTAAGGTACAACTGATGATGGATGCATTGTATCCCGGACAAAACATGGATGTGCCCGACCCGTACTGGAGCGAGCAGGACGGTTTTGATAAAGTGTATGACATGCTGGATGAAGCCTGCGAAATTGTAGCCGGTAAACTTATAAAAGAACACGCCTGATGCCTGCCGGAAAGCTATACCTGCTGCCCGTACCGCTGGGCGATGATGCCAACCCTAAGGATGTGCTGCCGCAACCGGTGGAAAAATCCATTGAATTCATAGACCACTACATTGTGGAAAATGAAAAAACGGCGCGTCGCTTCATTAAAGCCATCCTCCCTACCAAAAAACAGCCCGAACTGAAATTATCGGTCCTTAATAAGCATACCGAGCCATCAGAACATAACGCATTCCTGCAACCCTGCATGGAAGGCAAAAACGTTGGCTTAATGAGCGAGGCCGGTTGCCCCGGCGTAGCTGACCCTGGCGCCGCAATTGTAAAGATAGCTCATGAAAAAGGCATACAGGTAGTACCCCTGGTGGGCCCCTCCTCTATCCTGCTGGCTATGATGGCAAGCGGCATGAACGGCCAGAGCTTTGCTTTTAACGGCTACCTGCCCATTGATAAAGGCGACAAGAAAAGCGCGCTGAAAAGCTTTGAAAAGCTGAGCCAGGACAAAAACCAGAGCCAGCTGTTTATTGAAACGCCTTACCGCAACAATAAGCTGGTGGAAGACCTTTTGGCAACCCTGCAACCCAATACGCACCTGTGCATTGCCGCTGACATCACCCTGCCTACAGAGTATATCAAAACCAAAACCGTAGCCCAGTGGAAAAAAGAAAAGGTAGATTTGCACAACAGGCCCAGCATTTTTATAGTGCATAAGTTTTAGGAAAGCTTCTTAGCTTCTGAGCAATTAAGCTACTTAGCTTTTGCCCAAGCCATGCTCTCCGCTTTTCCACAGTGAAATTAAAACTTTGTCTCTTTGCTACTTTGCTTCTTCAATTCTTTGCCCGTATCTTCGCAAGATGAACCTCTTCGACTTTTCCCAAAAAATAAATTATAAGAATGAGATACTGGCCGGGCTTACCGTAGCCATGACCATGATTCCGGAATCGCTGTCTTTTGCCATACTGGCGGGCTTCCCTCCGCTTACCGGGCTTTATGCCGCCTTTATCATGGGGCTGGTAACCGCTATACTTGGCGGCAGGCCGGGCATGGTATCGGGTGGTGCAGGCGCAACAGTGGTGGTGCTTATCGCCCTGATGCAAAGCCACGGCATTGAATATGTTTTTGCGGCGGTAGCGCTTGCAGGTGTGTTACAGATATTGGTAGGCATATTCAAATTCGGCAAATTTATACGGTTGGTACCACAGCCGGTAATGTATGGTTTTGTAAACGGATTGGCGGTTATTATTTTTATGTCGCAGCTGGAACAGTTCAAATCAGGAGGCAGCTGGCTTACCGGCACACCACTGTATATTATGGCCGGGCTTGTGGCTGTTACTGTAGCTATTGTATTGATATTTCCAAAAATTACCAAAGCGGTACCGGCATCGTTGGTGGCTATTATCGCGGTTTTCCTGATTGTGGTAGGCTTTGGCATTGAGACTAAAACTGTTGAAGACATCGCCTCAGTACAGGGCGGTTTTCCGCCGTTCCACATACCCCAGATAAGTTTCAGCTTTGAAACTTTACAGGTCATATTCCCGTATTCCCTCATTATGGCGGCGGTTGGATTGACAGAAGGCCTGTTGACCCTGAACCTTGTGGATGAGATTACGGAAACCAAGGGCGACAGCAACCGTGAATGCCTGGCACAGGGCACGGCCAACATAGCCAACGGATTCTTTTCAGGCATGGGCGGTTGCCCCATGATAGCCCAAACGCTGGTAAACCTCACAGCAGGTTCAAGGGCAAGGCTGTCGGGTATTATTGCTGCAGTAACCATATTGCTTATCATACTCTTTGGTGCGCCGGTTATAGGGAAGCTACCCGTTGCAGCGCTGGTAGGTGTTATGTTCATGGTAGCCATAGGCACGTTTGAGTGGGCTAGCTTCCGCATCATCAACAAAATGCCAAAGCACGATATCATCACGGGCATACTGGTGGCGGCCATCACTATCTGGCTGCACAACCTGGCGCTGGCGGTACTGATAGGAGTAATCATTTCGGCACTGGTATTTGCATGGGAGAGTGCCAAGCGCATTAGGGCGCGGCATTATATTGATACAGCCGGGACCAAACATTACGAAATATACGGGCCTTTGTTTTTTGGTTCTACTTCAACTTTCCTGTCTAAGTTTGATATTGCCGGCGATCCTCAGGAAGTGATTATTGACTTTAGAGAAAGCAGGATTGCAGATATGTCGGCCATTGAGGCTCTTAATACACTTACAAAGCGATATGCCTCATCAGGAAAAAAAGTTCACCTGAGGCATGTAAGCCCGGATTGCAGGCAATTGCTTAAAAATGCTGAAGCCGTAATTGAAATAAACGTTATGGAAGACCCTGCTTATAAAGTGTTGGGATAAGTCCAAATTTATAGTACATTTAGTATCTTTGCACCCATGGCAAAACTCATTAACCTTACCGTATTCCGCAATTTTTTCAGGTCGTCTTCAGCAGGCGGCATTATACTGCTTATCTGCGTAGCAATATCGCTGTTGATAGCCAATACCAATGAAGGTGAAAACTTTTTGGAACTGCTTAATTATGAGCTTGGCTTTGAAAATGACACTATGCATTTAAAATACCCGGTACTGCTGTGGATTAATGACGGGCTGATGGCAATTTTTTTCCTTTTAGTAGGACTGGAAATAAAACGTGAAATTGTAGAAGGAGAACTGGCTTCGTTAAAGCAGGCCTCACTGCCTGTTTTAGCAGCTATTGGAGGGGTTATGGTGCCTGCAATTATTTTTGCCACATTCAATGTAGGCCAGCCTACCGCATCAGGGTGGGGTATCCCTATGGCTACCGATATAGCCTTTGCACTCGGCATACTTTCACTTCTTGGCGATAAAGTACCTAACGGCCTTAAGATATTCCTTGCCGCGCTTGCTATAGTTGATGACCTTATGGCTATACTGGTTATTGCCATTTTTTATTCTACTGAGCTGCACTTAACCTACCTTATGTATGCCGGTGGCATATTTGCCCTGCTTATAGCCTTTAACCGCTTGGGTGTAAAAAACATTTTTGCCTACATTATACCCGGTATGGTTATGTGGTATTTTATACACCATTCCGGCATACACGCCACAATAGCGGGAGTACTAACAGCGCTTACGCTTCCTACTACGGAAGATGACAGTGAATCGCCACTTGAAAAACTGGAACACGCGCTGGCTAAACCGGTAAACTTCCTTATAATGCCAATATTTGCAATAGCCAATACTAATATAACCTTTGAAGATGGCATGGTTGACGGGCTTACAAGCAGCCTTGGGCTGGGTATTGTATTAGGGTTGTTTATAGGCAAGCCGGTGGGTATATTCCTTATGTCATGGCTATCGGTAAAGCTAAAGGTAGCGCAACTGCCTGAAGAAACCAACTGGACACATGTTTTGGGACTGGGCCTGCTTGGAGGCATAGGGTTCACTATGTCCATATTCATCGCATTGCTTTCTTTCCGCCAGCCGGAACTACAGGCAGAAGCCAAGTTTGCCATATTGGTAGCATCTGTGCTATCAGGTATTTCAGGCTACTTGCTCCTTAGTGCATACAATAAGCGCAAACGCATCAGTCAGCCTTAAATACTTTTGTCTGTTTTACTGACAGCCTTTGGGTAAGCCAGTTTTGCAGCTTTTCCTTATCCTGGGTAGTCAGCTCTTTGGTTCCGCCATACAGCACTGCGGTCATGGCAGAGGTACTGTCTTTTGGCATAGCAAAAGTATGATTAGCCACAGATAATGATGTGATGGCAGGAAAAAGTGTTTTAACTTCTTTCAGCAGCATTTTATTATCAAAGTTGTTTCTTGCTATCTGCCCTTCCAGCTGCGCAATCCTTACATCTTTCTCATTAATTTCATTTTCGCTGCTTTTCATGCGGTTCAGCAAATCGCCCTTCAGCGCTGTTAACCTGTCCGTACTGTCCTGGCGAACAACAAGCAGGGAACCATTGAGATATTTATTCCTGTTCAGCTTTTTGTTCAGGCTGTCCATTTCATTTTTCTCGAACCGTTTGGACAGGAATGCCAATTCAATACGTTTAGGTGTTGTATTGAATTCTGTTTTTTTATACACTATGGTATAACCTTTATCGGTAAAATTAGATTGTATAAATGAATCGGTATTTTTTTTGAACTGCTGCTCCCTGTATAATGAATAAGCAAGGTAGGCGCCAGGCACTAACATTAACAGCGTAAGTACCGTAACAATATTGCGCACCTGCTTTTGGCGCGTGGCATCAACCTGCTGCTTGGGCGAGTATTTAAGGTATTTAACCAAAAGGAAAGTAGCAATACCTATAAAAACGCAATTGATAGAATAGAGGTAAAACGCCCCGAGAAAAAACTCCCAGTGCGCGGTAGCAATGCCATACCCGGCGGTACAAAGCGGCGGCATTAATGCAGTAGCAATGGCCACCCCCGGTATAGGATTTCCTTTTTCAACCCGCGTTACGGCTATTACACCTACTATACCGCCAAAAAAGGCAATCAATATATCATAGATATTGGGAGAGGTACGTGCCAGCAACTCTGACTGCACATCTTTAAACGGGCTTATAAAAAAATAAATTGACGAAACCGAAAGACTCACTATGGTAGCCACAAGCAGGTTGCGCAATGATTTTTTCAGCAAGGCAAAGTCATATATGCCCAGTGCAAACCCTGCCCCTACAATTGGCCCCATAAGTGGAGATATAAGCATGGCGCCGATAATAACCGCAGGTGAATTAACATTAAGCCCTACTGATGCTATTATAATAGCACAGGCAAGTGTCCACAGGTTAGCGCCCCTAAACTTGATATTGCCCGCTACTCCTGCTAAAACTTTCTCACGATCATCTTCCCCTTCATGCAGGTTAAAAATTCCGGTATATTTTTTCATACAAACAAGTGTTTACGCCAATTTACGATTTTAACTATTTAAATTTCGATTTTTATTTAAATATACTGCGTTAAGCATTAGTTAACATCAATGCCATTCACATATTAAATATAATTAAGTATATTAGCATTTTGTAAACCAACACTATATGCCTTTTTTGCCGGAAATAATTATTTCTTTAGTATTCCTTACAGGTTTGGCGCTCTACGCCTACCATAACAGCCCGGCGAGAAAAAAAGAAAAGATTAAATTACTTAAAAACTACCGAAGGGCGCAAAACCTTTCTATGAAGTTGCAGGACATCATCAGCCTGCATATACTTACCCACGATGCTTTTAATGACGAATTCAGGCCCGGGCTAAGCTATGGTGACTACCTGAAGGAACTACAGGAAGAACACCTTCAAAAACTGCCTGAGGGGCTTTACCTAAGGCTAAAACGCAGTTTCAGCCGCAGGCTTGCCCGCAAGGCCAATAAACTTATAGATAGCGAGATGGACAGGCTGTGCCATGTTAAAAAGCAGCTTACCCCTATAGCCACAATAAAACAGCCTGCATAAGCAGGCTGTTTTTGTTTTTAGTGTAAACTCACTTTCGGTTCAGGATGCGGAATGATATTGGAAGTATCATACCCGCCAAATTTTTTGATGTAGGTTTTGAGCGAAGTGCCAAAACCATCGCGGAAACCTTTACGCCCATTGCTCCTTAAAAAGTTTTTTACTGATTTGGCTCCTGCAAGGTGCGCAGCTGCCAATAGGCCTGATTCAGTAATTTTAATGCCTTTTATCACCTTACCGTCAAATAGTTTTATCTCTTCCCTCAATTCCCACTTGTTTTTAGAAAGAAGCGCTTTAAAAGCCCTTTCCTGAAGGCGCGGGTTATTCAAAAATTCTTTGGTATTGGTAATTCCTAAGGCACGTAGCGCACTGCGCCCAAACTGGTATTTACCCATATACCCATAAGGGTTAATCAGTTTATAAAGTCCTTGAGATTCTTTAATGGCTACTGCCTGCTTAAAACCGATATAGGATTTACCGGTAAAAGGAAAATTGTAGTTGACTTTTACAGTTTCGTCAACAGTGGGTACTGTGTAGTTTGTAATTTCATCCTCTGCAAGGTGAAACCCCTCTATTTTTCCAAATTGTTTTGCTTCTTTGGTTTTAAAACCTGAGCTTACTATTGTTATGAATAGTGTTAAACTTAAAAAGTACGTCCATTTTTTTATCATGCTTTGTTATTTCTCATAATCTGTCACCTTATGAATTTCACAGGGGGCAAATATACAGAAAACATTAACCTGATTTACAACACATTAGGTTTTAGTGCGAGATTTAACATTGCATTGGGAAATAAAATACTGCACGAATTTTCCGTAACTGTACTGATACAAGGGTCTTACAGCAACCCGCTATAGTTAAATTTTAGATTAATAAATTTTTAATTTTAACGCATTAAAAAGCCCGAAACAGGTATGATTTCCGCTCCGGGCTGTACTATTTTATTTACAATAATTATCTTTTTATACCCATTTTGTTAACCCATGCCACATACTTTTGGCGGTTTACCTCGTGCTGGGCAGGCGTAACGGCAAACTCATGGTAACCGAAATTGGTTACGCTGGCACAAAAATAAATGTAATTGTGTTTTTCAGGATTCAGCACGGCATCAAGGGCAGATATATCAGGCATGGCTATAGGGCCGGGTGGCAGGCCTTCATATTTATAGGTATTGTAAGGGGAATCAATTACTAAATCCTTAAACAGTACCCTTTTTATCACCTGGTCAAAATCACCCGATTGTTTTTTCATGGCATAAATAACCGTTGGGTCGGCCTCAAGCTTCATTCCTTTGTTCAGCCTGTTCAGGTACACGCCGGCCACACGTGGCCTTTCATCGGTTTTAACCGTTTCTTTGTGTACTATTGAGGCCAAAGCCGAAACCTGTAGCGGCGTAAGGTTAAGTGCTTCTGCCTTGGCTTTGCGTTCCGGTGTCCAGAATTTACGGTATTCCTTAGCCAGCTTATCCCTCACTTTTGTTGGTGAAGTATTCCATAAAAATTCATAAGTATTCGGTATGCAAATGCTCAGCACATTATCTTCAGTAAAGCCATTCTCTTCAAGAAACTGCTTATCAGTAAAAGCCTTAAGGAGCGCAACACTGTCCGGCTCTATTTGCGATGCTATCCTGCCCATTGCCCTTTGCAGCGTTTCCTGGTTGTTGAAAGAAATCCTTACCGGTACAGGCTGGCGCAGGGAATTGATTATCTCATTAGTATTGGAGCCTCGCTTCAGGATAAATTTACCTGCCTTCACATTGGCAACGTAAGATTTTTTCTCGGCCGTGTACCTAAAATTTTCCATGTTTTCAATGTACGGCTTTACAATTTCTTCCACCTGCTTGTATGTGGCATCGGTGGGGATAAAAACTGCTACCTGGTCTTCGCTGAAAGCTGTATTTCCCGAAAACACCTTCTTATACATCATGTAGCCATAAATGGTTCCGCCCAAAACCACAATGAGCGAAAAAATGCCTATAATTCTTCTCAGTTTCAAAGTATATCCTGTTTTATTGTTGATTGATCAATTGGTATAAAGCCTCATCTTCATAGTGCGTGCCGCGGTTGGTCCAGTCCTTTTTTATGCCTATGAACTGAAAGCCAAAAGTAGTAAAAAGCGAAACACTGGCGCTATTGCCTACACCAATATTTGCATACAACTGGTGCAGGTGCAGTTTGGTAAAAGCATAGCCTAAAAGCAGGCCCAAAGCTTCCCTGCCATAGCCCCTGCTCCTGTCAATTTCATTGTGTATAATTATGCCTACGCCAGCCCTTTTATTGGCCGGGTCAAAATCAAATAGGTCGATAAGGCCAATGGCTTCTTTATCAGTTTGTGTGCATATAGCCAGCCGTAGCTGCTTAGCCTCATAAATGTCCTGGTGTGCATTTTCAAGGTACTGCCTTATCAGGAAACGGCTATATGGGGTTTGTGTATTGCTAACTTCCCAAATATTCTCGTCGTTCTCAATGGTATAGATAAAATCCAGATCCTCCGGCTCCAGGGCGCGCAGCATCACTTTATTTCCGTGGAGGGTTACCATTCCAGCTCACCTTTAAAAACAAACTGTGCCGGCCCGGTAAGGTATATGTTGGTAAATTGCTTCCCATCCTGAGTGAAGTTTACTTTAAGTTCGCCTCCCGGTGTCTCTAACAATACAGTATTTGCCTGGGTCTTATCCAGCATTTTCATGGCAATGGCTACGGCAGTTACTCCGGTGCCACAGCTCAGGGTTTCATCTTCAACTCCGCGCTCATAAGTGCGCACTGCAAATTTGTCAGTTCCCTGCGGGGTAACGAAATTTACATTACTGCCTTTATCGCCATACATGCCGCTGTAGCGTATTTGCGAGCCAATTTTCTTTACATCTAAAGTATTTAAATCGTCCACAAGTTCTACATGGTGCGGCGAGCCGGTATCTAAAAAAACATAGTCCTCATAAACGGTTACGGTATGCACGTCCTTCATGTGCAGCGATACTGTTCCGTCGCCATCAATTGTGGCATGGTGTGGGCCATCTACAGCAATAAACTCGGCTTCATCATCTATAATCCCCAATTGCTTTGCAAAAGCCACAATGCACCTGCCGCCATTTCCGCACATAGTGCTTTCATTCCCGTCAGAATTATAATACACCATACGAAAATCGGCACTGCTTACGTTCTCCAATAGGATAAGCCCGTCACCACCTATTCCAAACCTCCTGTCGCATAAAAAACCGATGAGTTTGGTATCATTTTTGGGAAAGGCATTATCACGGTTATCAACCATCACAAAGTCATTTCCTGTGCCCTGGTATTTATAAAAGGTTTGTAGCATTTTTATAAGTAATAAAGGCAAAAGTACAAATATAAATGATGCGTGGCACTGTATTTGAAATATGAGAAACAACAATAATTTTAACCTTTAAACAATTAAATACTGATTTAGATTATGAAAAAGATTTCAGGTTTATTTTTGGTGGCAATGCTAAGCGGCGCCACTACGCTTGGAGCTTATAAACTGGTATTTGATAATGACAAGCCTTCATCTGCCTTATCAATAGCTCCGCCATCCAACTATACAAGGACAGTGGGTTATGGACCCGAAGCCGGCATGGATTTTACCCAAGCGGCAGACAAAGCCATACATACGGTAGTACACGTTAAGAACACTACCTACACCACTACCCCCAGCAACCCACTCATGGAATATTTTTATGGATACCGCGGTGGCCAGCAGCAGGCACAGGTAGGCACAGGATCGGGTGTTATAATTACCGAAGACGGTTATATAGTGACCAACAACCATGTGGTGCAAAACGCATCGGAACTTGAGGTGACGCTGAACAACAATAAATCCTATAAAGCCAAACTGGTAGGTACGGACTCTAAAATGGATATTGCATTGCTTAAGGTAGATACCGGCGATAAACTGCCGTATGCTACTTTTGGCAATAGCGATGATATAAAGGTGGGCGAATGGGTATTGGCTGTTGGTAACCCTTATAACCTTACATCAACCGTAACAGCGGGTATAGTATCTGCCAAGGCACGTAACCTGAGCAAGGACGGCCTGCAATCGTTCATACAGACGGATGCTGCCGTAAACCCGGGCAATAGCGGTGGCGCACTGGTGAATACCCGTGGCGAACTGATAGGCATCAATACTATGATATCTTCAACAACAGGCTCATATGTGGGCTATTCATTTGCGGTACCGTCTAATATTACCCGCAAGCTGATTGAAGATATTATGGAATTTGGTAATGTGCAGCGCGGTGTGCTGGGCGTGCAGGGCGGTGAGCTGAATGCAGCCGCATCTAAAGAATTTGGCGTGACCGAAACACAGGGCTTTTATGTAAACAGCGTGGTGCAGGGCTCCGGTGCTGAAAAGGCTGGTATTCGCAAAGGCGATGTAATAGTTAAGATTGATGACAAACCCATCAATGGATTTTCTGACCTTAATGCGGCTACTGTAACCAAACGCCCTAATGATGTGGTTCGCGTAGGCATACACCGAAATGGCAAGGAACTTACACTGCCGGTAAAACTTACCAAGAATGAAGTGTTTAGCTACAGCGGCCTGGAACTGGAAGACCTTACCGCAGCTGAAAAGAAAAAATTCAACATCAACTTTGGGGTGAAAATTAAAGATATTACCGAAGGCCAATATATGGAATATTATGATGACCTGAAAGATGGCATTATACTGAGCGTTAACAACGTGAAAGCAAAAGATATTGAAACCGTATCTACACTGCTGGGCAACAAAGGGCCTAACGATAGGGTAAGGGTTGAAATGCTTACCAAAAACGGGCAGCTGGTACGTTTTATAATGTAATAACAGCTTAAATTAGTTAGTAAAATCCCTGCTGATATAATCAGCAGGGATTTTTTATTGCACAATATGATAACCTTACGGCAATACTGGCATAATGGGTTTAGGATAGTTTTGCTGCCAAAATGGGGGAACATGAAAAAACGAAGGATGCGCAGTATAGAAAAGGCGCTGCACATTATTACAGTACTTATCCTGCTGCTTAAAGCAACCGACCTGATAAAGAAAAACCTGTTTTTTCCCGCATCTATAATATTGATGCTGGCTTTTACTACGCTGGCCATTTTGCTATTCAGGAGGAAAATGCGCATACGCCCGCGCCATGCCGGCATTATTTGCTTTTACCTGGAAAGCCCTGCCCTACTGGTCATATCCTATTCCCTTTACCTTGAAAAAAAGGAAATGCTGCCTTACATATTCTTCATTGCGGGGCTTATTTATCCTATGGTGGGTTTCATTGCTTCAAAAAAATTCAAGCAAATAAAAAAGCCCCCGGTAAACCGGAGACTATACTAAAAAAAATGTATCAATGGTTAGCCCTTGTTCTCAAATTTAATCTCAATTTTTCACAAATGTTACAGTATTCAGTATATTATTAGTTTTCACTTTTATGATATACTCTCCTGCCTCGAGCCCGCTTATATCAAGCCTTCCGAAATCTTCATCCATATTTATGGCTGTAACCTGCTGCCCCTGCATATTGAATATGGCAACATCATCTATATAGCCGTCATACTCAATATTGAGGTAGTCAGATCCCGGAACAGGATGAACTTTTAAAGTATTTGCCAGTCCGCTACTATCTGATACCGGCAAACCCTGCACGGCGGTAACCTCATCAACATATACATAATAATCAGTAGTAATGGCTGTACCGGTATTGGCACGGAAACGCAGGTAGATATTCCTGTCAGCCGGCGGAGTAAAAGATGTTATGCGTTCAATACATTCGGTTGACGGGATATAATTAGCCACAGTTATCCTGTCCAGTTCACTCCATGGCCCGTTAGCCGATGTGGCATACTCCAGCACAAGCGCCCCGAAATCAACCGCATCAGTAGCCTTAGTTGGCAGTACCTCATTATAATCCATCAGCCGGTAAGTATAGGTAAGTGTAATTTCATCTCCGTTGGAAACGCCCAGGTTAGGAGACAAAGAAATAACATATTGGTTCTTTGCAGTTTGTACATTAATTCGCGCCCTCAGCGCACCGGCAGTAGTGCAGGCATCAGTTGTGGCTTGAAAGCTACTATTAGTCCAACCGTTGTTTCCTGCCGAAAAATCTTCATAGTATTCTATTTGTGCATTTGCGCCGCCAGCACAAAACAACCCTGCAACTACTATAAGCCCAAAGCAGGTTTTTTGGAGTATAGTTTTCATCTTCATTCTTCTTTTCGTTCAGCAATATAAAATTACTATCCAAATGCAAAAATGTGTATTAAAATATCGGGCTTAACGCAAGTTTACCATACTTTAATAATCTTTATTAGTCAAAACATTACACTTTTTACAAATCGCAACAAAATCATCAAAAAAGTCTTTACGAAAACGTTTGAAATCTATACTTTTGCTCCCATAATAACACACAACCCAAACTCTATCTCAATGAACAATAACGTTTTATACGAAAAAGAACTTTCCTTTCAGGCCGACAGGCGCAGGGCAGGCGTAGAATTCATCAAAATCGTTAGCGATTTGTGGTATGACAAGTCTATAGAGCTTGTGCTTTTCCGCAACCAGCTTATTGACAGGAACGTAAGCGACATCATCAACCTGCATGAATATGCCGGTGAATTTGTACAGAAGCCTATTAATGTATTCGACTCTGTAGAAATTGCACGTGCTATCGAATCGCTTGACCTTCCGCCATCGCGCATTGATATTGGCAGGCTTACGTATGAATACCACCTTGAAGATGACAAGTATAATGATGCTTTAGCTTTTGTTATTGATAAGCTTCGTGACTCAAAAAGCAGCCAGGAAATAAAACCGAAAGATGTAGTATTGTACGGTTTTGGGCGTATCGGAAGGCTATTGGCACGCGAAATGATGAGCAAGATAGGCAAAGGCACACAGCTTCGCCTAAGGGCTATTGTAACGCGTGACAAGAATGATGCAGTATTGCTTGAAAAGCGTGCCTCACTGCTACGTTATGATTCCATTCATGGTGATTTCCAGGGATCGGTAGTGGCCGACCCTGAAAACAATGCCCTGATCATCAACGGTACTACCGTACACATTATCACAGCCAACTCGCCTGAAGAGATTGACTATACCAACTACGGCATCAAGGATGCTTTATTGATTGATAACACAGGCGCTTTCACCACTGAAGAAGCCCTGAAACGCCACCTGGCATCAAACGGTGTGGATAAAGTGCTTTTAACGGCTCCGGGTAAAGGTGTGCCAAATATTGTATATGGCGTAAACCACAATGAATACGACCCTGAAAAGGTAGATATTTATTCTGCCGCTTCATGTACTACCAATGCTATAACACCTGTGCTTAAAGCGGTTGAAGATACATTGGGTGTGGTAAAAGGCCACCTGGAAACCATACATGCCTACACCAACGACCAGAACCTGGTGGACAACATGCACAAAAAATACCGCCGCGGCCGTGCAGCAGGGCTTAACATGGTTATAACCGAAACCGGAGCCGGCAGCGCTGTGGCAAAGGCATTGCCTTCGCTTGCAGGCAAGCTTACTTCAAACGCTATCAGGGTTCCTGTGCCAAACGGATCACTTGTGGTGCTTAACCTTGAGGTAGAAAGGGGTACAACCATTGCCGAGGTAAACGAAATCATGAAGCGTTATGCCCTGGAAGGCGAATTGGTGGAACAAATAAAATACTCCCTAAGCAACGAATTAGTTTCCAGCGATATTGTTGGCACTGCACAGCCGTCAATTTATGACAGCAATGCTACAATAGTAAGCGCTGACGGCAAAAACATAGTGCTTTATGTATGGTACGATAACGAATATGGTTACAGCCACCAGGTAATCCGCCTTGCAAAATACATTGCCAAAGTGCGTAGGTTTACCTACTACTAGAATAAAGCAAACCAAACAACCTATTTATGATGAAAGTCCGCTCCTGCAAAGGGCGGATTTTTTTCATTCAACATTTGCATTAGTATTTATGATGTTTTAGTGAGAATTTCAGCATTTTGAACTATTATTTATATTTTAATTATCCTTTAACATTTTATATATTGCTGCTTCAAATTACCTTTATGAAAAAACTGGCTCATCTATTACTTATATTACCTTTAACAGCTTTAGCACAAGTACCCTACACACATATTTCTAATTCAACATTTAATGCCGAAAGGGTAGCAAGTTTTGGAGTAATTGATGTAACAACCGATTTTTTGGAGATTACAAACTCCACACAATTTGATAATAGTTTTATCCCATCAATATGGGCGCACCAGCAAACTGATACCAGATATGTATTGCGGCACTTTGCCAGTACTACACCTGCATGGGACACAGGAGACAGCCCCATTATGGTTTTTCGCGCTGAATTAAGAACCGCTTTAAATCCTGTAGCACCAACCAATGGTTCTTTCCCGTGGGGTACCGCTGCAGCTAATGTTGTGAACAGGCCTGTATTTGCATGGGAAAATGGCAGTAACCAGTTAATGACCATACGAGCCAATGGTAATGTTGGCATCAATACAACTACCCCATCGGCAAAATTCCACAATAACGGAAGCGTAAGATTTGAAAACCTGGCAAACCAAACTAATGCCGCCTATATGCTGGGTACTGATACAAACGGCAATGTATATGAATATCCTGTTCCTGCCGGCGGTACGGGTAGCACAAATGATGCCGACTGGCTTAAACCGGATAATACTGTAGCCACATCTATCAACGATAATATATATACGAACGGCAATGTGGGCATTAATGTACAAAACCCATCCAGCAACCTGCATGTTGATGGCACGGTACGCTTTGCCAATCTTCAAAATAAGACTACAGCAACCTACATGCTGGGTACTGATGCTAATGGAAATTTAGCCGAATATCCTGTACCCGCAGGTGGAGTGGGCACATCAAACGCTGACTGGCTTAAACCCGACAATACTTTGCCAACATCAATTAATGATGATATTTATACTAACGGCAAAGTTGGTATAAATGTGCAAAACCCATCATCAGCCTTACATTCAAAAGGTACAGTAAGGCTGGAAGACCTTCCTAACCAAACCGGCGCGATATATATGCTTGGTACTGATGCCAATGGAAATGTAGCCGAATATCCTGTACCGGCTGGCGGAACAGGCGGAAGCAGTGATGCTGATTGGCTAAGGCCTGACAATACAGTTTCAACAAATATTAATAATGATATTTATACTAATGGCAAGGTGGGAATTAAAGTGCAAAACCCATCGAGCGATTTGCATGTAGATGGAACCATACGCTTTGCCAACCTGGCTATTGCCACAACACCTTCCTTTATGCTTGGTACTGATGCAAATGGTAATGTAGCCCAATATGCCGTAGCTACAGGCGGTACGGGCAGCAGTGATGTTGACTGGCTGAAATTAAATAACACAACGCCAACATCAATAAATGACCATATATACAAAAATGGTAAGGTAGGTATAAACACTAATGTACTTCCCGGAGTTGTTGGCACTGAAGACGTGAGCTATTATAGCTTGTTTGTAGCCGGAGGTATATTGACGGAAGAAGCGAGAGTAGCCTTGAAAAGCGATTGGGCAGATTACGTGTTTAAAGACGATTATAAGCTTGCCACCTTGCAGGAAGTTGAGGAACATATAAAAGATAAAGGTCACCTTAAAGGCATACCGAGTGCCGCCCAGGTAAAGCAAAATGGTATTAACGTAGCCGAAATGGATAAGGCCCTTTTAGAAAAAGTAGAGGAACTCACCTTATATATTATCCAGCTGAATAAAAAACTGGATGACCAGCAAAAAGAAATCGATGAACTAAAAAAGGCAAGAAAATGATGCGTGCAGCGCTAATATTCATACTGCTATCTGCAACCTGTGGTTTTACCATCAACAGCCATGCATATCCTATTACACCTAAGGTTAACAGCAATAATTTTCAGGCATTCATCAACCGGCAATTTACGTCCGATTGCCAGCCACAGATGCAACTATCCGGTCCCGAAGTGTACTCAAATTACACTTATCATGTCTCCAACCGTATTGATGTGGCTAATTTCTACCGCATAACTTTAAATTCCGGCTCCGATATAAGGATGAAGGCGGGCAAAACAATAGTACTTAAACCCGGAACAGCGGTATTGCGTGGAAACCATTATTTGGCAAGGATAGAGCCTTGTGAACCACCCTGTACGCTATTGCCTGATTATCCAAGATTTTTTACACCGAATGGCGATGGTGAAAATGAAATTTGGAAAATCAAAAACCTGAAGCAGGAAGATTTTATAGCATTATATATTTATGACCGCTTCGGTAAAATGCTTAAAAGTTTCAACACTTTCCATACGGGCTGGGATGGTACTTACAACAACAAACCGGTTTTTGCTACTGATTATTGGTTTTTATTAGTGTACAAAGATTGCAACGGAAAGAGAATGCAATACAAGTCCCACTTTTCCCTATTGCGTTAAAATATTGTATATTGACTGAATATAGGCATATTTTGCATTATGACAAAAACCGAAAAACTACTTAAAACAAACATATTCGACAGGGCGGCGGCTTTTATTGAGCAAAATGGTTCTTTTGCGCCCTTCGGTGCCAAAATGCGGGACGAAGGCGTACAGGATGTAGTGGTTTATGATGATGCCGACGAAATAGGCACTAACGAACTGATTGAGAAACTCCGCAAAAATTTTACTTCTGAATTACACCAAAACACTATAAGCGCCGGTGCTATTGCCTATGATGTTACCGCCACTGTAAACAATTCTGATGGGATGCCCGAAAAACGCGATGCCCTTTGCCTGCTACTCAATGATGGCAACACCTGGAAAGAAGAATATTTCCCTTATATGCTGATTAATGACCAGTGTGTCTGGAGGTAGGATTAGGATTAAATGAATAGTCCTGTATTATTTCCCGATTAATCTTCCTTGACAAATTTATGGGTTTGGCTACCGGCTTCATTTTTCATTATAATACAGTAAATACCACCGGCCCATCCTGAAATATCGATGCCTTTGCCACTATTTATAATTTCCGGAGCTATGGTTTCAGCATATACTAAGCGGCCCCTGATGTCATGTATGGTTAACTCCGTTTCATAGCCTGCATGCATTTTGATGGTTATTTGTGTTATAGCCGGGTTAGGGTAAACAACAGCTGCGGCAACATCGTATTGCTCTAATCCCGCTGCAGAATCTATGTTTAACAGCGCGGTTGATGATGTTACGGTGGCAGCACAATCAGTGGCAATGCATCGGTATAAATAGCCGTCCATAGATAATGAAACAGCATTTACAGCAAGTGTTGAGGCGGTTTCGCCAGGTATATCATGCCATGTCATGCCATTATCATAACTTACCTGCCATTTTATCAAAACATCAGCTGCACTAACAGTGGCTGCAAAAACCACATTAGAATCCGGCACTACTGTAAGGCCTGAAGGGTGCTGCGTGAAACTGAACTGGTTGTATTGGTATTCCAACGCTCCAAGATCAACAATACTGTTTTTGATCCTGGGCTTTCCTTCGGCATCGGCAATCGAAGCAGGGCTTAGGTGTATATTATTTCCCGCATCAACCGCCGGCCCACAGGCTACAAGGTTATAATTTCCTGCGGCCCTGTCCACAAATCCGGGGTCGGTATTCAGTTGTACACTACCCAACTGGTTGAACACCGGGGTTAAACCGCCACTGACTAATGAGTTTTCAATTGTTATTGTCTGGCTGCTGTTTACCAAACTGTTAAATACAATGTTTGGTATATTTTCAGGAAAATCTATTATGCTGTTCTTTATTTGCAATGTGGCTGCATCTATCCCCAAAAGTTTGTTGCCTATTGTAGCGGTATTATCCGCAAATGTACAATTGGTAAGTATTGCGGTAACATTGTACAGGGTTAGTGCAGAAACATAATACCCATGATTGCCGGCGAAAAGCACATTATCAATCTTGCTGATTTGCGATGGTGCCACCCCAAATATTGCAATACTTCCGGATGATGCCAAGCCACCTTGCAATATATTATTTTGAACTTTGCCCCGGCTCATGTTGACAATATAGTTTGAAAAGTATGCTGCCGCTCCTCCTAAAGTAACTTCATTGTCGTAAATATCAAATCCGTCAATTGTAATCGCCGATCCGCCTTCTGCATATATTCCGCCGCCAAAACTCCCTCCATGGTTATTTGCAATAATTACATTAGAAAGTTCTGAAGTTGGCACTACAGCATTCTGATACTGTACAAATGCAATTCCCCCGCCCGAACTGGCAGCCGTGTTGTTGCTGATTTTTACATTCTCCATCACGGCACCCGAATTATGTAGATATATACCGCCCCCATAAAATTCTGATGTATTATCCCTAACCCATAAATTTTTTAATGTAACTTTAGAGTTCTTTACAAAAATACCTCCGCCATTTTCTTCGTCTGCATTTCCGTCCCTGCCTTTGCCCTTCTCCACAATAAATCCATTAAGTTCCGCAGTAATGTCCTTATCGGTAGCCATAACCACGTGGTTCGTGTAACTGTTAATTTGCGGATGATCTCCACTCAATATGGTCTGCCTGGTTACAAAGGTTACATCCCTGTCATTAACCGACGACGCGCCACTGGCAAAACCTCCGTAAACTATTTGGTTATTATTCAGTTGGAACGGTGCAGGATGTAGCCCATATTTTCCTTTGGTGCGGTATGTGCCTTCTGCCACCCATATTTGTGCGGGTAGGATAGTATTTCCATTTACCTGGCATTTGCAGGCAAGTGCATCCTCAAGGCTGTTGTAGGCAGTCGCCCAGCTGGCACCGTCGTTAAATTTATTGTTGGTATTAACATCAACATATATTACATCTGCCCATCGGTTTATTAACTCTATGGCACCAGGGTCAATGCCGGTGCCCGCAACACGTGGGTTTCCGTTAAGGTCTGTAGCTGCCGGATTTAAAGATGCGTCTCCATAATCCAGATACGGGCTGCATGCTTTTATGGTATAATTTTGCAGTTGGGGAGCAACAAAATCCATAGCTGCCATAACACAATTATTTTGTGTACCGGTCAGGCTATATTTTGATATGCAATTATTATATACTAAGGTATTTGTCCCACTGGTTTTTATCTTTTCAAGGAAAACACTGTTATCAAACCTCAGGTTAGAGCCGCTGAAGAAAATGGTTTCCGGATCAGGAAAAACATTTTCATGATTATGCCACCCAAACGTACTGTTTATGATGGTAGCGGTAGTTGCTGTAAATGAAATGGCATCACCATCGCCATTAGCGACATTCCCATGAAACAACAAGTTTACCAATTTAACCTTGTTGTTAAGTACCAGGCACAGCCCGCCGGAACGTGTATTTTGGTTACCTTCTGCTCTGTTATATAAAACTTGTACCGATTCAGCATATATACTGTCAGTACTCCTGAAAACCGCCCCACCCCCTTCGGAAGATACATTGGTACGCGATAACACATTGCGCGCTATTACGCCTCCTTTATAATTGATTTTCCCCTTAAGGATAAATATGCCTGCGCCGTTGCCGCTATTCTGGTTTACACTATTATCGGACGTTAGCGTAAAAGTGTTGTCACTAATATTTACATTTCGCAATCTTACCTCACTGCCACGGGCATAAAAACCTGCGCCCCCTACTACCGAATCGCTATGGCTTGGGGCAGGTATGTTGTGCATGGTGATTGTGTTACCGGTAACGTGCACATTCCTGAATTCTATTTTAGAAACCAAAACCTGTACACCTGCACCTCCCGATCCTGGCACTGTAATAACCCTGCCGGCCCCTTTTATTGTAAACCCGTCTAACAGGTTTTCAGGGCTCATGGCACCGTGTACTTTCAGTATGATATTACTTTTTACATTATCATCAATAGCTCCGCTTAATATGGTGGTATGCCCGGTAGCGTCTGTACGCTGGGAAAGGAGCGTTTCAGTACCGGCAAAGCCGCCATACATTTTAACTCCATTCTTAAATTTAAATGAAGCGCCTGTAGTAGTTCCCGGTTTATAAGTTCCCTGGGCTACCCAAATTTCATCACCCGCCTGTGCATTTTGCAATGCAATGTTTAAGTTTCCATAGGCCTGCGACCACGAAACTCCATTTCCGGTACCGCCTGGCTTTACATAAATGATAGCACTGTTAACCTGAGGGCTAAAAAATAATAATAAAAATAAAGTTGTAAGATGTTTCATAATAAGTTGGTTTAGTAATAACTATAACAGGCGATTATTTAAAAACCCTAAAATTTTACAAAATGGCATTCAAAACTTGTTAATTATTTATTAAATAAAAAACCAAAATTTAGATAGCAACGTAACTTTAGAAAACAAATCACCTACTATTTAATTATGGAAAATTATTTTATTGTGCTTCACTTTCCGGGAGGAAAGAAGCTCAAACTGGGGGAAAATAATAAAAGACCGCAAACTATCTTAAAAAAAGCACTACATGCACTTGGTAATGGCAAAGTATGCCTGGTGAGCCGAAGGCAGGATACCGGCGCTGCGGATGACATCCGTAACCATGCCCGCACCGGCCATTTTAAAAACTACTTATTAATAAATATGCCAATAGACCATACCGATAATTCGCAAAACATATTCAACAAAGTAGCCACTCACCTTTCTGGAACACCTGGACACCCAACCCTGATTCATTCCAGTAAAAATTACCAGCTGCTTACGGTGGAATAGTTATCATCGAGTTGCGAGTTTTGGGTTTGTGAGTTACGGTTTGTATTTTTAATCCTGAATATTAACTCAAGACCGAAACCTAATACCTAATACCCCAAAATAAAAAACTCCTCCCATTTGCATGAGAGGAGTTTTTGCTTCAATTATATTTTAGTTATGCGTTAGCTTCAGCGCCAGCGGCAGCAATAAGGTTAAGCGCGCTGCCCGCCACAAACCAACCAATCTGGCCTTCATTGTAGCTGTGGTTGGCTATAATGGTATCAGTAGTACCATTATCATGAACTACCTGTATAGTGATAGCCTTGCCCGGGGCAAATTCTTTAAGGTCAATAAAATTGAAAGTATCGTTTTCCTGTATCAGGTCATAATCCGCCTCATTGGCAAAAGTAAGCGCCAGCATACCCTGCTTTTTAAGGTTGGTTTCGTGTATACGTGCAAACGATTTTACAAGCACAGCTTTAACGCCAAGGTGCCTTGGCTCCATGGCAGCATGCTCGCGGGATGAACCTTCGCCGTAGTTGTGGTCGCCCACAACAATACTTGGCACACCGGCAGCCTTATAAGCACGGGCCGTAGCAGGCACCGCATCATATTCGCCGGTTAGCTGGTTCTTCACATTATTTGTTTTTTGGTTATAGGCATTTACCGCACCAATAAGCATGTTGTTCGAAATATTGTCAAGGTGCCCACGGAAACGCAACCAAGGGCCCGCCATAGAAATATGGTCGGTAGTACACTTGCCGAATGCTTTTATAAGCAGCTTGGCACCCATAATGTTTTCGCCATCCCAAGGGGTAAACGGCGCAAGCAGCTCTAAACGCTCTGATGTTGGGCTTACCACCACCTGTACTTTAGACCCGTCTTCAGCCGGGGCCTGGTAGCCTGGGTCTTCAGCATCAAATCCTTTTGGAGGAAGCTCGTTACCTGTCGGTTCATCCAGCATCACTTCTTCGCCATCTTCGTTGATAAGCTTATCAGTAAGTGGGTTAAAGCCAAGGTCGCCGGCAATAGCCAATGCTGTTACCAGCTCCGGAGAACCTACAAATGCAAGGGTGTTAGGATTACCGTCAGCGCGCTTGGAGAAGTTACGGTTGAATGAGTGAACAATGGTGTTACGCTCCTCTTTTTCAGCACCTTCCCTGTCCCACATACCAATACATGGGCCGCAGGCGTTAGCAAATACGGTAGCGCCAATCTTATCAAAAGTATCAATAAAACCGTCACGCTCTATAGTATAACGCACCACTTCCGAACCCGGAGTGATGGTGAATTTCGCTTTTGTTTTCAGTTTTTTCTCAGCTACCTGCTTGGCAAGTGATGCCGAACGCGAAATATCCTCATAAGATGAGTTGGTGCAAGAACCTATAAGGCCCACCTGAACCTGCAAAGGCCAGTCGTTCTTTTCTGCTTCTTCCCTCATTTTAGAGATTGGCGTAGCCAAATCCGGAGTAAACGGCCCGTTAAGGTGTGGTTCCAACTCGCTAAGGTTAATTTCAATCACCTGGTCAAAATACTGCTCAGGGTTGGCATAAACCTCATCGTCAGCAGTAAGGTATTTGGCTACAGCATTGGCAGCATCGGCCACATCAGCACGGTTGGTAGCACGCAGGTAGCGATCCATGCTCTCATCATAACCAAATGTTGAAGTAGTAGCACCTACCTCAGCACCCATGTTACAAATAGTACCTTTACCGGTACATGACATGGCTTTTGCACCTTCGCCAAAATATTCAATTACAGCGCCTGTACCACCTTTTACAGTAAGGATACCGGCAACTTTAAGTATAACATCTTTAGGGGCAGTCCAGCCACTAAGCTTTCCTGTAAGTTTCACACCTATCAGCTTAGGGAATTTTAGTTCCCATGCCATGCCGCTCATTACGTCAACCGCATCAGCACCACCCACACCAATAGCAAGCATGCCAAGGCCGCCGGCGTTTACTGTGTGAGAGTCGGTACCAATCATCATACCGCCCGGGAACGCATAGTTTTCCAGCACTACCTGGTGAATGATACCTGCACCCGGTTTCCAGAAACCAATGCCGTATTTGTTAGAGATTGACGAAAGGAAATCAAAAACCTCGTTGCTCTGCTCTTTGGCACGCTTCAGGTCGGTCTTTGCATCTACTTTAGCCTGTATAAGGTGGTCACAGTGCACAGTTGTAGGCACGGCCACTTTGCTTTTGCCGGCGTGCATAAACTGCAATAGCGCCATTTGGGCAGTAGCATCCTGGCAGGCTACCCTGTCCGGTGCAAAATCTACATAGTCCTTTCCTCTTGTAAAAGCTTTGGAAGGAGTTCCCTCCCACAAGTGTGAATATAAAATCTTTTCAGAAAGTGTAAGGGGGCGGCCTACAAGCTCACGCGCCTTGTCAACACGTTCTGCCATTGTCCCATACGCTTTTTTGATCATTTCAATATCAAAAGCCATAGTAAGTTATAATTATGTTCGTTTGTAAAAAGTCTGTAAATTTACTCAACTTTCAATAAACTAAAAAATTTTTAGCGATTCTTTAGTTTCAGGGAATTATTATTTATAAACATTCTATTAAACTGAAAATAATACAACAATATTAAGTTTTTAGGCTGTTTATTTAGAAATTCTCAAAATTTCAAATCTAAATTGTCAAATCATAAACATTTGTGCTTATTTCATAAAAAAAAGCTACTCCCATTTTACAGGAAATAGCTTTTTAAACGATAGATTTTATTACAGTTAGCTTACAGTTAGCACACTTTCATCATAATCCTGCTTGGCTTTTACTGATTTATAAATCATTGCCCCACCCATAGCTAAGCCAGGAAGGAACAGTCCGAAACCAAACAACAGCACTAATAACGAATCAGCACTAAGGCTATCAAATTCACGAAATTCAGACAGTGTTGCCAATAGCATATAGCCTGAAAGTATCGTAGTAAGGTTGCCATAGATAAGACCAACAATGCGGTTCTGATAAATAATCTGGATAAACATAAGCCATACAACCATGATGGCTATATAGTTCTTGTATCCGCTGGCGGCATAGTTTTCTACCGCCCAAAATATCCCGAGGCCCATAAAATATAGCTCAGGAAGGTATCGCAATATTTTTTTCATAATTTTTTAGGATGTGTGATAAAGATATAACGAAAAACAAACTGAAAAATTATGCACCACAAAAAAATATCCACATGTTTTTAACAACATCGCAAAAACAAAAAAAGCTATCCGGTTAGAACAGCTTTTTTATAATCATCTCTTCGGTTATGCCTTCAGCATCGGCCCGGTAGTTCTTTATGATGCGGTGGCGCAGTATACCTGTGGCCACAGCCTGTACATCTTCAATATCAGGCGAAAATTTCCCGTTCAGCGCAGCGTGTGTTTTAGCAGCCAGGATAAGGTTTTGCGATGCCCTTGGCCCTGCGCCCCAATCCAGGTAAGTTTTTACATAATCGTTACTCAAGTCATTGCCGGGACGGGTTTTGCTTACCAGCGTTACGGCATATTCCACCACGTTATCAGCTACCGGTATGCGGCGTATAAGGTGCTGGAAATCCAAAATTTCCTGCGCTGAGAAAAGCGGGTTCACTTTATTATTCGTATCGGCAGTAGTAGCTTTAACCACCTGCACTTCTTCAGCAAAAGTTGGGTAATCCAGCTTTATAGCAAACATAAAACGGTCAAGCTGGGCTTCCGGCAGCGGATAGGTCCCCTCCTGCTCTATCGGGTTTTGCGTAGCCAGTACAAAATAGGGCAAGGATAGCTTATGGTGCTCACCTGCTACGGTAACGGCTTTTTCCTGCATGGCTTCCAGCAGTGCTGCCTGTGTTTTTGGTGGCGTACGGTTTATCTCGTCCGCAAGGATGATGTTAGAAAAAACCGGGCCTTTTATGAATTTGAATTGCCTGTTCTCATCCAGTATCTCACTACCTAAAATGTCGCTCGGCATAAGGTCAGGCGTAAACTGTATGCGTTTAAAATCAAGCCCCAGTGCCTGAGATATGGTATTTACCATAAGTGTTTTTGCTAATCCCGGAACACCTACCAACAGTGCGTGACCGCCGGCAAATATGCTCAGTACTATCTGTGCTACCACTTCGTCCTGGCCTACTATTATTTTTGCTATCTCCTGCTTAAGCGCTTTTTGTTTTTGTACTAAATCCTGTATAGCTGCTACGTCTGACATTTTATTGGTGTTAAAAATTGAAGCTAAGGTATCCCTTAGCTTCAAACTTATAAATATTTTTATTGTTTACCTAACATTATTTTACCCAGTGGTTCACAAAACTGCAGCTGGTGTATTCCTTGTTTACCTTTACATAGGTTTCCTTTACCTTCTGCTCGCTCCATTTGGCAATGGCTTTGCGCTGCTTTTCTTTCAGGGCAAGGTCTTTTATCTTGGTATAGTCCTTGGCATAATCAGCCACATGCTCACCATAGCGGTTGGTAACCATCATAATCTTATAGCTCTTGCCGGTACGCGGGTCATCATTCAGTATCGGCCTTGATATTTCATTGTCTTTCAGGTCAGATATATCATTATAAATGGTCGGGTCCATCTTGGTAAGCTCAAAGCGAGTTTCCAAGGTGCGCGGGTTCATCAGTAGACCACCGCTGTTTCGTGTTTCCTTCTCGTCAGACTCTGCCCTGGCCGCATCGGCAAAGCTTATCTCGCCCGCCATGATTTTGGACCTGATGTTCTCAATCCTGTCCTTCGCTTTCTTAAGCGCTTCAGGCGTAACTTTTGGTGTCATCAATATGTGCCTTACATCCAGTTCCTGCCCGCGAATTTTCTCTACATAAATAATGTGGTAGCCAAATTCGGTTTCAAACGGTTCTGATATCTGGCCTTCTTCGGTACTGAAAGCTGCATCCTTAAATTCTTTCACCAGCATGGATTTACGGTTCATTTTTATGTAACCACCGCTGGAACCTGAACCCTTATCTTCAGAATACAAAACTGCTTTACTGTAGAAGCTGGCCCCTTCCATCACATCTCTCTTTATCTCTTTTAACCTGGCTATTACCGCCTGCTTTTCAATATCCGATATTTCGGGTTTTATGACAATCTGCGCCACTTCCATTTCTGCCCCAAAAACAGGGAGGTCTTCCTTCTTGATGCCGTTGAAAAACTGCCTAACCTCTTCAGGGGTTATAGTCACTTCATCAATAATCTTTTTCTGCATCTGCGCAGTCAGCTTCTGGTTTTTGATAAGCTCAAAAAGCTCCAGCTTAAAAGCCTCTATACTTTTCTTCTTAAAGTATTTCACTACCTTATCAATCGACCCGAGGTTCTCAACAAAATAATCTATCTGTTGGTTCATGGTTTCATTAACATCTGCATCAGTCACCACAATACTGTCCTGAATAGCATGGTGGGCATACAGCTTATCTTCCATCAATTTACCCAAAAGCTCACAGCGTGTAATATCTTTGGTTGATACATTCTGCGCCTGCATTTCCTTATACATCATGTCAATATCGCTATCCAGCACCACATAATCGCCCACTACGGCCACCACTCCGTCAACCTTATTACGCCCTGTGGTGAAAGAAGGCTTTACGCTATCCTTAGTAGTTTCCTTAATAATTTCCTGGCCGTTGGCAGCAGTGCCCAGCGCCAAAAAAGCAAAGGCAATAAACAGGGCAAGCCTGTTACTTATAAACTTCATACTTGTTGTTTTTAATCGCATCATCTGTTATTTCCTCCTGGAATTTCTTTATTAACTCCAGTTTCCTGTTATTTATTATAAGTTGGGCCAAAGTCGGCTTTATATATTCGTAAGGCGAAATCTGGTTTTTGTCCAGTACCCGTACCACTTTTACAAGGTAAACGTTAAGCGAATCAGGGTATTGGTACGATATGCCGCTACCGATGTACTTGTCCCTGTTTTCAGGCGTTATGAAGGGCAGCTTGCGATACACCTCGTTCATATCTACCCAGGTTGTATCGTTAAAGGCATAACTCTTAAACTGTATAGCCATATCATTCAGCGCCTTGGCATCCGCCTTCCTACTGCTCAAAAAACGGCTTCTTACAGTACTGAATTTAGGATGGTCCTTAGCTACCTGTAAAAACCTGAGCTTAACCAGCGCGCCGGGCGTGCGAAAATTTTGCTTATTACTGTTATAGTATTTTTTCAGGTCTTCCTCGTTCAGCGTAGTATCAACACTCTGTTTTACTATTTCTTCAAGGTAGGCACGCGTAAAAAGATCGGTCTTATACTGGTTTACCAAAACATCAAATTCTGCCTGCTTTTCCTTATCAAGGTTAACTTCTGCAGCACTATACATCAGTTTTTGCGATGCCCAGCGGTCAATATACGCTTTTACTATAGCAATGCTGTCCTCTTTTGATGTTCCCGGTGGCACAAGGTCTGTAATTTCCTCGCGGTACAGGTACTCGTTGTTTACCCTGGCAATAGCGCCATCCTTAGCTTCAGGGGCTTTGCCGCAGCTTACTACAGCCGCCAGTAGGCTAAACAGCGCTATACCTTTTTTGAACATTACTGGTGCAGCTGTTTTTTTACATTAGCAAACACGTCCTGGTTTACGTGCACATTAAATTCTTTTTTAAGGTTGCCCACCCAGTTGCTTTCCAGGTACTGCTGGTAATCGTTTATAACGCGGCCTTTGGTTTCCTCAAGCGTTTTAGGCCCTTTCGGAAGATACTTTTTCACATTAACTACATAATAGTAATCGCCCTCCTTAATAATATCGCTAAGGCCGGTTTCCCACTTGGCTTGCTTTGGCACAGCATTGCTGTCTGTTTCAAAAATGCCGGTCTTCTCCATCACCTCCACCTTGTTATCTTTGTTAAGCTGACCTTTAATGTATTCAGCCGTTTTGCCCTGCTTCAGGAACTTACGCACCTTTTTAATAATATCTTCTTTGGTGGAAGAAAAAACATCGGCATCAATCCTGTCTTTCCACATGTAGCTATCCTTGTGGGCATTGTAATAGGTTTCCAGCCCAAGGGTATCGGTCTTGGCCTTTTCCCATATCTCTTTTTCCATCAGGTCAAAAAGCAGCAGGCCATCCCGGTATTCTTCCATAACAATGGCAAATTCAGGAAACTCTTTCTCCAGGTTATCATTATAATATATGTTAAGCTGCTCGTCTGTAAATTTCTCAAACAAAATATCGCTCAGCCTGGCTACCGGTTTGGCAGTAAGCTCGCCACGCTGCTGCATAGCTACATAGTCCAGATATTCTTTGGCTGTTATCTTCTTGTCGTTATTAATGGTAAGGATAGTTGCCCCGAAGCCCTCTTTAGGCGCTTCCCAGGTTTGGGAATACAGGTTGCCGTTCATCGCTTTTACCGCATTAGCATATACTTTGGTGTCTTTCTTTATGCTGTATTTTTTCTTCAGTTTTTCGGTAAGCGAAGCAGAGATCAGCCTGGAGCGCTCATCGCGGCGGATGCGGTTTTCATAATCAGCCTGCATTTCAGCAAGCGACTTGGTAGGGTGCTTTTCAACCAGCTTTACAATATGCCAGCCGTATTGCGTTTGGAAAGGTGCCGAAAAATCGCCCGGCTTTTGAAGTGCGAAGGCAGCATCTTCAAATTCTGATGCGCTAAGCTCGCCCGACCCAAATTTATTCAGCAATCCGCCATTTGGTGCAGAAGACTTATCCTGCGAGAATTGCTTGGCAAGATCTCCAAAATCTTCACCCTGTTTCAGTTTTTGGTATATCTCATCAATAGTGGTCTTTGCTTTGGCAGCCTCGGCCACCTCTTTTACTGCCGGTTTCAATATCATGATGTGGGCAGTAGTAATCTCCCCACGGTTAGGCCTTATATCGTTTACTTTTATAAGGTGGTAGCCAAAACGGGTGCGCACCGGCTTTGATATTTGCCCCTTGGCAGTTTTGTAGGCCGCTGTCTCAAAAGGGTAAACCATACGGAACACTGAGAAATACCCCAGGTCGCCCTTATTTTCTTTAGCCGACGGGTCTTCCGAAAACTGTGCTGCCAGGTTACCGAAATCTTCGCCTGCCATGGCTTTTTTGCGGATGTCCATCGCTTTGTTATATGCCTTTAGCGTATCGGCCGGGGCGGCATTCTCATCAACAAGGATAAGGATGTGCTGTGCTTTTATCTCTTTTTTAGAACGCTCATAGGCTTCATCTACCAGTTCCTGCGTTACCTTAGTATCGGTAAGGTAATTGCGCGACAGCTGGTTGCGGTAGCTTTTCAGCTCGTTTTTGTAGGCCTGCCCTTCCTGCAGGCCCAGCTTGTTGGCTTTGTTTACCTTAAGCTTGTAGCCAATGAATAAATCAAGGTAATTGTTTAAGTCTTTTTGCGAATCGTCCTTAACAAGGTCGAGATTTTTGTTGTAAACGCGAACGAATTCGTCTGTATAATAAGGTTTCCCGTCAACGGTAAAAAGAACTTCTTTTTTTGCCTGCTGCGCGAACGATGCCGCCGAAATGAACAGGGAAATACCCAAAAGAACCTGTTTTAGTTTCATTATGTAACTGTAACTTTTTTAATACTGGTTTACTAAACGCGTACCGCCACAAAAAAGTATGGCAGTACCGCTAAATTTGCAATCAACAAAAATAACAATTCATTAAGATATAGCAAGGATTAATCTGATAATTAAACAACAATAAAAAAACGCCCTCATCACAGGGCGTTTTGAATGATAATTTTACAGTCATTAAGTATTTTTCATTTTCCTCCGTCTTGCCATTTTGAAAACAGAAACTATAGCATATATCAACAGGAATAAAACAACTATAAAAACAGAAATTATAAAATAGCTTATAACATAGTAAGTATCCTTAAGATTTAAAATTATAAATTCTTTTTCAAATATATAACCCGCTAGTAGAACTGTTAATAGTAGGATTAGTATCAATACCTTTTTCATAGCCCTGCTTTCTGTGGTTGAAGTGTAACTTTTTTAGCAACGTAAAATCCGTTTTTATTACTAGCTTCATTTATAATATATACATCTTTAAATTTCTGTAGAACTTCAAGAAGATTATTAAAATCACAGCGCAGCATTTCATGGTACGTAAGTCGGTTAGCAACCGCCTCAGCTTTTACTTTTACAGGTTTATTATCTTTATTATGGTTTTCATATTTAAAAGCAATATGAGTTGCTTTACCTGAAGGCATGATAATATTTTTGTTGAGATACCCATCTTCTTCCGATAGTGTAATACTTTTTACAACAGGAGTTATGTCAAAATCATAAACCTCATAAACTGTACTTTTATTTTCACTCCTGCTTAGTTGCATTTTGGAGTTACTATTAAAGAGAATATATAATGGTTTTGTTTCCTGTGCGTAAACTAAATTTACAAATAGTAAAAGTAAAGCGTAATATCTTTTCATCTCACAAACTTAAACGTTTTCTTCAAAACTTTAGTACGTATAATTACCTGTTTTACAATACTTCATAAAAATTTAATGCAAATAAAAAAGCACCCTGTTGTGCAGGGTGCTTTGTAAACTGAGTGTTATAGTATTAAGCTATGACTACGTTTGTTGCTGTTGGGCCTCTGCGGCCTTCTTCCACTTTGTAACGTACCACATCGTTTTCACGGATGTTTTCTGTTAAACCTGAAACGTGGACAAAGATTTCGTTTCCACCATCATTCGGGGTAATAAATCCGAAACCTTTTTCTTCATTGAAGAATTTTACTGTACCTTCTTGCATTTTTAATAATTTAATTGCGCCAAAGGTAACCTATTAAACGATACAGCGCTGAAAAATAGTAACTTATTTAAAATAAATATTTTAGACCTATAAAGCTTATTTGCGTACCACCACAAAATCGCTCCTGCGGTTCAGCTGGTGCTGTTCCTCGCTGCAAGGCACATCGTTGGCACAGCCGTTCAACAGGCGGGTTTCGCCATAGCCGGTTACGCTCTCAATGCGTTTTGGGTCAATGCCATTAGATGTGATATAATCAAACGTAGCCTTAGCCCTGTTTTGCGACAAGACCAGGTTGTAGTCATCCGAAGCGCGGCTGTCGGTGTGCGACTCTATCTTTATGATAAGCCCGGGAAAACTCTCCATGGCATACACCACCTTGTCCAGCTCGGCAGCGGCCTGCGGGGTTATGGCATACTTGTCCAGGTCAAAATAAATAGGGTTAATGGCAATTTTCTCCACGCCGTTGTCTTTGGTCACCAGGTCATCATAACCGATAAGCTCAAAATCAACGCGTTGCTCGGGTTCGCCGGTAACCAGATCTTTTTTCTCCGGCACAAATTTTTCAATCGTTACCTCAAGGGCCAGGTCAAGGCACGGCGTGGTGAACGAATAGAACCCGTCAGCATCCGTTTCCGCCGAAACCTCCCAGCCATCTTTACCCAAAGCTTTTACAATCGCACCTTTTACAGGCCGGCGCGATGCCTTAGCCAGCACCGTGCCCATAACCAATTGTTGGCAATCCTTTACTTTGGTAAAATAGTAAATATCATCATCGCCCTTGCCGCCATCGCGGTTGGATGAAAAATACCCATAACTTCCATCAACTGAAATGATCAGCGCAAAATCATCGCGGTTGCTGTTTACCGGCATGCCCAGGTTTTGCGGCTCGGTAAAGTTGTTTTGTGTGATTGTGCTTTTAAAAACATCCAGACCGCCCAAGCCATAATGCCCTTCGGAAGCAAAATACAACTCATCATTCTGCACAAAAGGGAACATTTCCTTATGCGGAGTGTTGATGGTGGGGCCAAGGTTTTGCGGCGCACCAAAAGTGCCATCGGATTTTATCTCTACCTTATAAATATCTGTCTCGCCATACCCGCCCGGCATGTTCGACACAAAATAGAGCCACTTGCCACTGATAGCCGGCTGCGCTACCGAATAGTCCTTGCTGTTAAAAGGCAGGCTTTCGGTTTCCAGCTTGCCGTTTTTTATCTTGCCACGCAGCAGTTGCAGGTTGTTGGTGCCTTTGGCATCATTATCCAGCCCGCCCCACGATTTTACAATGTTTGCGCTGAAGTAAACTGTTTCAGCATCGGCAAACACAGGCGTGGCATTGTGGTAGTTGGCCTGGCTTTTAGGGAAAAACTCCACCTCACCAAACAGCGACCCGTCTTCCGGGTGCCGCTCGGCCACAAACAGTTTCAGGAACGGCTGGTTGTTGTATTTGTAATACCTGCCCCCGGTGCCCATGGTATCTTTGGCAGAAGAATATACAATCTTTCCGCCATAAAACGCCGTACCAAAATCGGCCAGGCGGGAATTAGTGGCAAGGTTGGTGATATCAAAAGCAGGTTTTAGTTGCGTGATGCTGTCCAGGTAGTGTTTTTGGTTTAGGAAGCGCTGCAAGGCTTTGGCATCATTAGCCAGGCGCTGTTCGGCCAGTTTATCTGCTTCTGCATATTTCTTTTGGATTCGCAATGATTGAATATAGCGGTTAAAATGTACCTCATCCAGTTCAGCCTTGCCATACCACTTTGCGGCTTTGGCATAATTACGGGTAAAATAGTAGGCATCAGCCATTTTCAGCAGGCTTGTGCCTTGTGGCTTGTGGCTTTTGCCTTCTTCATAATATTTCTCATAAGCCTTTGCCGCTTCCACATAAGCCATTTCATCAAACAGCCTGTCCGCTTTTTTCAGCTTCTGCTGGGCAATTGCAGCTGTGCAACTAAACACTAGTAGGACTAATAATCTCGCTTTCATACTTAAAAGAATCGGGGCGACATAATACGCGTTGCCTTGGGCCACAGGTTAAACTTCAGGATAAGCTCGTGGGAGCCGTTATTATATTTTTGCAGCTCGGTGACTGAATAGTCATAGGAATAGCCAGCAAATATATTCTTCGTAATATGGAAACCCGCCAGTGCAGAAACCGAATCGTCCCACCGGTACGATGCCCCCAGCGTTACTTTTTCCACAATGAGGAAATTAGCAGAAACATCAACCGTAACCGGCGCGCCCGATACTATTTTGCCCAGCACCGCCGGCTTAAACTTCAGGTTGTCCGAGAGGTCAAATACATAACCGCCAATAAGGTAGTAGTGCATCCTGCTGGCTATGGCATCTTCCTTTATATCGTCGTAATAATCGTATTTTATAAAATTTGGTATTGACATTCCCGCGTACCATTTATCGGTATAATAATACATCCCCGCGCCCACCGTAGGGTTTATCTTGTTGTTGATGTTGGTATTCAGCAGCGGGTCACCTTCCTGGTAGTACCGCCCGCGGCTCCAGTCAGTATTCAGCACGCGCACTCCCGCTTTCATCCCGAAAGCCATCCTGCCTGCCTGTCCCACAAACAGCGTATAGGAAAAGTTGCCATCTACATAAAATTCGTCGCTGGGCCCTATTCTGTCGTTTATTGCACTTAGCCCAAGCCCTACCTTTTCATTCCGCATAGGCGAATGTATGCTGAAGGCCTGTGTTTTTGGCGCACCGTCAATCCCCACCCATTGTGAGCGGTGCAGCAATGTAGCTTCTAATCCGGGTGTAGAGCCGGTATAGCCCGGGTTTACGGTAAGGGTATTGTACATGTACTGCGTGTACTGTGGCTCCTGCTGGGCAAAGGCTTTACCGCACCACAAGGAAAATAACAGCAGTATATATATGGTAGTAGTAATTTTCATTTCATAGCAAATGCATAGCGATGTAAAAATAACATTTTCAGCAATATCAGCCACGGAAGCCTTAATGGTTTTTATGAAAAGCGGGCAATTTAACTATCTTCCAGTTGCGGTAGGTTCAACATAAAACCGTAATTTTGCCCGATTTTAAACAAAACCAAAGTACAGGTAATGAATTTTATAGACGAAATTAAGCGCAGGCGTACTTTCGGGATTATTTCCCACCCCGATGCCGGTAAAACCACACTGACCGAAAAGCTGCTGCTTTTTGGTGGTGCCATACAGGAAGCCGGGGCTGTAAAAAGCAACAAGATAAAGAAAGGGGCTACGTCCGACTTTATGGAAATCGAGCGCCAAAGGGGTATCTCGGTGGCCACATCAGTACTGGCTTTCAATTATAAGGACAAGAAAATAAACATACTGGATACGCCCGGCCACAAAGATTTTGCCGAAGATACCTTCCGTACGTTAACTGCGGTTGACAGTGTTATCGTGGTGATTGACGTTGCCAAGGGTGTGGAGGAACAAACCGAAAAACTGGTACAGGTGTGCCGCATGCGCAACATCCCTATGCTGGTTTTCATCAACAAGCTGGACCGTGAAGGTAAAGATGCTTTTGACCTGATGGACGAAGTGGAGCAAAAGCTGGGCCTGCACGTTACACCGCTTAGTTTCCCGATAGGTATGGGTTATGATTTCCAGGGGATTTACAACATTTGGGAAAAGAACATCAACCTGTTTAGCGGCGACAGCCGTAAGAACATTGAAGATACCATAGCATTTTCAGACATCAACAACCCGCAGCTGGAAGAGATCATCGGCGCCAAGCCGGCACAGAAGCTGCGTGAGGAGCTGGAGCTGATTGACGAGGTGTACCCTAAGTTTGACCGCCAGGCGTATCTTGACGGTAAGCTGCAACCGGTATTTTTTGGTTCGGCCTTGAATAACTTTGGGGTTCGCGAACTGCTGGACTGCTTTATTGAGATAGCCCCATCACCAAGGCCAAAGGATTCTGACACGCGTGAGGTGAAGCCTGACGAAAATAAATTTGCCGGTTTTGTGTTTAAGATACATGCCAACATGGACCCTAAGCACCGCGACAGGATTGCTTTCGTAAAAATTGTGTCGGGTGTTTTTGAAAGGAACAAGCCGTACCTGCACACACGCTTAAACAAGAACCTGAAATTCTCAAGCCCTAACGCTTTCTTTGCCGAGAAGAAAGAGATTGTGGATACATCCTATCCGGGTGATATTGTTGGCCTGCACGATACCGGTAACTTCAAAATTGGCGATACGCTTACCGAAGGCGAAAACATGGCGTTTAAAGGTATTCCAAGCTTTTCTCCGGAGCATTTCCGTTACATCAACAATGCCGACCCAATGAAAGCCAAGCAGCTTGACAAAGGAATTGACCAGCTGATGGACGAAGGCGTGGCGCAGCTGTTCACACTTGAAATGAACGGGCGTAAAGTAATTGGTACAGTAGGTGCGCTGCAGTATGAGGTTATACAGTACAGGCTGGAGCATGAATATGGCGCTAAATGTTCCTACGAGAATTTCCCGGCCTACAAAGCCTGCTGGGTAAAGCCAGACGACCCAAAGAATGAAGAGTTTGCCGAATTTAAGCGCATCAAGCAGAAGTTTTTGGCGAAAGACAAATACGGACAGTTGGTTTTCCTTGCCGACTCTGATTTCTCTATCCAGATGACGCAATCCAAATACCCAAGCGTTAAGCTGTTCTTTACATCAGAATTTGATTAACAGGATTTGACTAAATACAAAAAGCTCCGCCAGTGGCGGAGCTTTTCCTTTTATAACCTGTAATCGATTAGTGCTTAACCACCTTTACAGTTTGTGTTTTGTTGCCCGCAACCAGCTTTACTATATACTGCCCTGCCGCAAGCGATGACATATCAGCCTGCGCATTGTTAGCGTTTGGCTTAGCCTGTAGGACCGGCTGCCCAAGCAGGTTATATACCGTAACCGACGTGATATCCTCGCTATAGCTTATGTTCAGCACATCAGTAACCGGATTAGGATAGTATTTAAGGTCAGCCCTGTTAAACCCATCAGTACCCGCAGCATCCTGCACATTTACAGGAAGCGCTTCACTTTCGCAAGTACCAATCACTGAAACTGCATAATATGTGGTATTGTGTACCAAAAGCGTAGTTTCAGGCAGTACCTGTGTAAGCTGCACATCAGCATACCATACAATTCCGGTACCTGTTATGTCAAGGTCGGCCAGTGTATCGCCTTCATTATATATTTGAGTTGTATCACCGGTAACTGTTGGTGCGTTTACTGTAACCTGCACCTCAACCCTGGCGCTCTCGCAGTTGTTAAGTGTTTGCGTAACATAGTATGAACCTGAGGCAAGTTCAGTTGCAGTAGCCAGCTGTGTGGTAGTGGTAGCATCAGCATACCATTTAAGTGAAGTGCCTGTAGCATCAAGCTCGGCAGCCGTAGCGCCATCACAGAATGTTTGCGGGGCAGCAGTTGGCACGGCAGTAACATTTACCATAACCGCCACAGGAGTCCTACCGGTACTTTCGCAGCCATTTACTATTTGAGATACATAGTATATCGATAATCCGTTGGTAAGTACATCGCCTCCATCCAGTGCAGTATTATCGGATGAAGAAATATACCACTTGTATTCAGCCGTGTTAGGCAGCAGTTCAGCCACCGTAGCACCACTACAAAAAGTCTGTGCCGGATTAGCTACCGATGGTGCAGCCGGTATGGCAGTAACCGTTACAACCACCTCAGCCCTTAGGCTTTCACAGCCATTTACGGTTTGCGATACATAATAGCTCTGTGTGCTTAGTGTAGTTGTTGGCAACAATTCAGTTGTGGTAGTGCTATCAGCATACCATTTCAGGTTGGCACCTGTAGCAGTAAGTTGTGTAGCCGGAGTATTTCCACAAAAATCAAGTGGTGCGGTTTGCGGCGCATCCGGAAGCGTATTGATGGTAACCTCCAATTCAGCCCTTGGGCTCTCGCAGCCATTCACGGTTTGTGAAACGAAGTAGGATCCGGCAACAAGCGCCTCAGTGCCTGTAAGCTCCGTAGTGGTAGTATTGTCAGCATACCATTTAAGGGATGTGCCTGTAGCATCAAGTTCAGCAACAGTACCGCTTCCGCAGATAGCTGTTGGCGTAACCGCAGGCGCATCAGGAATAGTGTTGATAGTAACCACTACCTCAGCCCTTGGGCTCTCGCATCCATTCACGGTTTGTGACACAAAATATGAACCGGCAACAAGCGCCTCAGTACCTGTAAGTTCAGTGGTGGTAGTATTGTCGGCATACCATTTCAGGTCAGTGCCTGTAGCATCAAGCTCAGCCACTGTGCCGCTTCCGCAGATAGCCATTGGGCTAACCGCAGGCACATCAGGAATTGTGTTAATGGTAACTATTAACTCAGCCCTTAAACTCTCGCAGCCATTCACAGTTTGAGATACGAAGTACGAACCGGCAATAAGCGTTTCAGTTCCTGTAAGCTCTATAGTAGTAGTATTGTCAGCATACCATTTCAGGTCAGTGCCTGTAGCATTAAGTTCGGCAACAGTACCGCTTCCGCAAATAGCCATTGGCGTAACCAAAGGCGCATCAGGAACAGTATTTATGGTAACTACTACCTCAGCCCTTGGGCTCTCGCAGCCATTTACGGTTTGCGATACATAGTAAGAACCTGCAATCAGTACTTCAGTATCGGCAAGCTCGGTTGTAGTAGTGTTGTCAGCATACCATTTCAGGTTATCGCCCGTAGCGTCAAGGTCGGCTACTGTACCGCTTCCGCAGATAGCCATTGGCGTAACCAAAGGCGCATCAGGAACAGTATTTATGGTAACTACTACCTCAGCCCTTGGGCTTTCACAGCCGTTTAGGGTTTGCGATACATAGTAAGAACCTGCAATCAGTACTTCTGTATCGATAAGCTCGGTTGTAGTAGTGTTGTCAGCATACCATTTCAGGTTATCACCCGTAGCATCAAGGTCGGCTACTGTACCGCTTCCGCAAATTGCCATAGGCGTAACAGCCGGTGCATCAGGAATAGTATTGATAGTTACCGTAAAAGGTGTAGCCGCACTGGTACAGCCATTTACTGTTTGTGTTACCAGGTAGTTGCCCGAAGCTAAAGCATCTGTTGAAGCCAGCTCTACAGTTGGGGCATCAGCAGTGTACCATTTTAGGCCGGTTCCTGTAGCGGTAAGTTCGGCCACGGTAGCCGCACCGCAAAACTCAGTAATTGTAACAGTTGGAAGGGCTACTGCTTCGCACACTGTTTGTACCGGTATGGTGTTAGAGTTTACAGATGTTTGGGTAGCGCTATAGGCGCGAACCCTATAATAATATGTAGTGTTAGGGTCAAGGCCGGTAACCAGGTAGCTGGTTACGTTGCCCACGTCAAGGCCTTCATATCCGGTAACAAAGCTTGGGGTAATTACCTGGTCAGCGCCAAATTTAAGATCATTTATACCTGTTCTGGCCCTGTTGCCCGGCGTGCTTTCGTAGTTGGCTGTTACTTCAATCCTTATTTTATAATCACCGGTTATGCCTGTTATAGGGCCGCTGTTAAAAATATTTTTAGCAATGGTATTTGGCGTATCTATAGAGCCTATTGTAGTTTGTGTAGCAAAGCCGGGGCCGGAAAGTACATAAACTGTCATTGTTGAGTATGAACCGTTGTTAAGTACTTTCCATGCATCAAAAGTTATACCGGTAAGGCCACCGGTTATAACACCTGATTCAAGGTAAGCATCATCGGCAGGTACATTTTCAAACATACACAGCAACCTGTCGGTAGTAACACCTATTACCCTGTCGGTCCTGTTTTGTGTAGCTGTCCAGGTAATGCCACCATCCCCTGTCCATGTAGTGGTTGATGGCGTAGAATTGGGAGCAGGCATGTTTTCAAAAGTTTCTGTAATAAAACTGCCCGGCGTTATGGTACCAAAATCAGGCGATGTGCTCACATCAAGGTAATAACCTGTAGCACCGGCTACAGCCTCCCAATTGGCCGTAAACCCGTTTGACAGTACAGCTGTTTCATCAATAGCCAGCGGAGCAGGTAGTGGCGGCAGTAATGTGGCTGTTTGTATAGTATTAGAATTTGCCGATGTTTCAGCACCCTGTTCTGCACGAACACGATAATAATATGTTGTATTTGGCTGTATGCCCAGGTCAACAACTTTTGAAAGCCCTTGTACGGCTATGTTATCATAATCTTCCAGCAGGTTGGCAAAAGCATTATCAGTAGCAACATCAAGCCTGTAGCCCGTAGCATTGGCAACAGCATTCCAGTTGGCTGTAAAGCCTGTACTGCTTATACTGGTTGCAGGTGTAGCCAACGGGGCATCGGGCACTACCGGGGCAGTACTCCAGCTCAGCACCACATCATCAAGCGCAATACCGTCTCGTGAGCCTGACCCTCCAATTTCATCATAAGCCCAGCGGATGTAAACTCCTGTAGCTTTATCATCAAGCGCTGAAATATCAAGGTCGGTATAGGTGGCTATGTTGCCCTGTGCAAGGCTGCCCGAATCATAACTACCCCCTGTAACAGGAGTAAAGCCGGCCGTGGCCGATGTAGTACTTATTTCAAGGTTAAAACTGTTGGTCCTGCCCTGTTCCCTGATTTTTATAACCTTATAAGATATTTTTAACCCCGTTTTGCCGGTAGTATTATTAATATTGAGGTTAATGTACAGCGGTGCCGTGTAGCTGCCGGAAGCCAGCAAACCAATTTTGGAGCCATAATTATGGTTGCCCCCGGTGGTAGTGGTTGATGTACTTCCTGCCAGCATGGAATTGTCTGAAGTTGTTCCGTCATAAGCTATCCAGCCCAGCGGATAGGTAGTGCCACTGGCACCGGGGGTTGTGTTAAAATCCTGCGTGTAAGGCGATGCGGCAGGCAGGGTAAGCTGCGCCCACAGGCTTCCACACATCAAAAAAGCAATAACAGGCAGTAGCCTGCATAGTGTTCTTTGTAAAAATCCCATCATACTATTATATTGGTTAATAATGTTTTGGGCCAAATGTAAACTTCACGTGTTGCCTTAAGGTTGCCGCCCTATAAACAAAAGTTTATGATATTGTAAACAGCTTTTTTTACTAATGTCGCTTTCATATGCTCACCAACAGTTAATTATCTATTTTTTGAATATTAATTTGTGATATTTTTTTAATGAAAACAAACAATTACTGACTTACAAATACTTACGTTTTTATTGTCTATATTTTATCTATATATATTTTAATTGATATTAGGAAATTTTTTACTTTTTTGCATACCTCATTTAAACGCCAACAAAAAACTAATTCATGAAATACATGCTTATTAAAGGGGCGAAAAGCTCCGGCAAATCTGTAACCATAAAAGAAATTTGTAAACGCCTGAAACCAAATGCCATAAAAAAAATACATTTTAACGAGCAGGGCAAGCCTGTACTGGAACCTATTACAAAGGAAGTGCTGGATGGCAGCAATTATATACTTACCGTAAAAAATAAAAAGGTGCTACTGGTAGCCAAATCGCCTACTGAGCAAAAAGTACGTGTAACATCAATACTGGAGGCTGTGCAAAATCTGGAAATACAACCTGATTTTGCTATAGTATCAATGTGCGGGCTGGAAAAGCTGAAAGATTTTGCCACCGCCAAAGAGCTTGAAAATTTCGGGCAATGCGTTTATGAAACTAAAATATGGCGCATACCGGCACATGAATTCAGCACTACGGATGAGTGGAATAAACGCGTTACCTACCTTACATCGGTAGCATCGCACTACCTGTAAAATTTACCTGGAAGGACCCGTAACAATACGGTAGGCCTGTACTGCATTAGGTGGAAGCACAATGCCACGGCCGCCACGCGGAAATTCAATTGACGGAATGCCAAAAATAACTTTAGCAGCATTAAGCTTTAGTTTTGTATCGTTTATTATTACCGGCTGTTCTACACCACTAAGGTTAATCATTACAAGGGTAGTAATGTTTTTATAGGTACGTGTAAACGAAACCACATCATTACTGCTGTTTACAATTTCCTTATACCTCCCCTTCGATAAGCCCGGGTCGGTTTTGTAGGCTTTAATTAGCTGCTTATAATAACTCAGTGTAGAATTATTGTCTTTGGCCTGTTCTTCTACATTTTTCCAATCCATATCCTTCGCCTCTGTTTCCTGGCCTGATGGCAGTACAGGCACTCCGCCAATAAATAAACTCAAAGCCGCTGCTACTTTGTTTTTTTCAGCATTATCAGCCACCACAGCATATAATAAAACCTGTCCGGGTTCCGGCAATTTTTTAAATGTGGTATCAGCTACAGCAATTATTTTATTCTTATCCAATGAAGCTATAGCTTTTTCAAGACTCTTTGAAAAAGCCCTTTCGGCGCTGCCTTTGGCCAAACTTTCCATATCCTGCTGAGCCATAATCTTTATCTTCGGGTTGTAAACTTTTATCTCATCTATAAGCGGTTTCCAGAAATTATCGTACAGATTGATAAGTTTAGGCGCGCCGGGTGTTTTATCGGCCATGTCCAGCACAAAGCCATCCACGCCATCATTAAACAATTTATCTTTATTTGGGTCTGCCCACTGCTTCAGCATCCCCAGCAGGTATTCGCGCACTTTAGGCTCGTGCAGGTTTACGGCAACGCTTTTTTCTTTCAGGTAAACAGGTTTTTCATTCTTGTCATCAGCATAGTAAATAAAACGAGCGTATTCTGATGCGGTTTTTTTATACGATTCCTTAAACCATTTATGATTCGTCCCAACATACTGTAAGTTTAAAACCTGGTACACTTTCATATTTTTTTTATGCGCCTCCACTACCAGGTTGCGATAATCAGCCAACAACCCCAGTTTTGGATTTACAACCATTAAGTCATTATCACTGTAACCCTTATCATTCACCTCATATACCGGCGGGAGCAAAATAGAAGTAATGCCAAGCTGTTCCAAATAGCCCAGCTTTTGCTGCAGGCCTTTCATGTCGCTATAACCTTTATCATCACCCCCAAAAAAATGCTGCTGATTGATGTGGTATATCACTTCAGGCTTTTCCTGTGCGCAAAGGACAAGAGTAAATATAAAGGCAATAACAGTTAGGCAGCGTTTCATGGTTTGTGGTATTATGATTTCTCCAAATATAAAAGTAATTTTAGTTTTAGCGCCGGCTTCTTCAAATCTTAACCCTAAAAATTCGGCATCCTTGGCATAATTGCTATTTTTGCAAAAAATTTAAACACACAACTTAATGCTTATCATAGGAATTGCCGGAGGTACCGGTAGCGGAAAAACCACAGTAGTGCACCAAATCATGAACGAGCTGCCTTCAACCGAAGTTGGCATCATATCACAGGACCACTACTATAGGGAAACCTCTAACCTTAGCTATGAAGACAGGGCAAAAATCAACTTTGACCACCCAAGATCTATCGATTTTGAGCTCTTGGTTTCCCAGCTTAAAGACCTTAAAGCCGGCAAAGCCATAGAACAGCCCGTGTATTCGTTTGTTACGCACAACCGTACTGATGATACCATACACACCCATCCCCGCAAGGTAATGATTGTAGAAGGCATCCTGATACTTTCCAACGCGGAGCTGAGAGATATGTGCGACATCAAGATATTTGTGCATGCCGACCCGGATGAGAGGCTCATCCGCCGCCTGAGGCGTGACATTGCTGAGCGTGGCCGTGATATGGAAGAAGTGCTGAACCGCTACCAGAATACGCTGAAGCCTATGCACGAGCAGTTTATAGAGCCTACAAAAGCGTATGCCGACATCATCATCCCGAACGATAAATACAACACAGTAGCCATTGATGTGGTAAGGGCGGTTATCAATCAGAGAATCCTTTAATTTCAGATTTTTGATTTCAGATTTCAGATTCCGCATTGTGGGAATTATAATTATTTGATTTACTTTGTATCACTAACATCAGCGTATGAAACTAAAAGAAGTGGCCAACAAATATCCCATCCTGAAAATTCTCGGGAACCGGTATGTATTGGTCATTATCTTCTTCATCGCCTGGATACTTTTCCTTGATAATTATTCGTACCTGGAACACCGTGTGCTGGACAAGAAGATTGATGAGCTGGAGGAAAACAGGGATTACTACATCAACGAGATTAAAAAGGACAGTACCAGCATAAGGGAACTGAACGACCCTAACCAAACTGAAAAATATGCCCGCGAAAAATACTACATGAAGCGGGAAAACGAGGATATATACATCATTGAATTTGAAGACACTATCCCCGACGAAAAAACAAAAGCACTCTAAAACCGTTCTGACATGAGCGAAAACCTGTTTGAAGGATTTGACCCGGTTGTTTCCAAACAATGGAAACAGCAAATACAATATGAGCTGAAAGGCGCCGACTATAACGAAACGCTGATTTGGGAAAGCCCCGAAGGCATTAAGGTAAAACCTTTTTACCATGCTGATGAATTTACTAATGGAGCCAATGTGGCTACCAAAGCATCGGAGTTTAAAATATGCCAGAATATTTTTGTGCATGATGTGGAGAAATCGGCCGGGCGTGCACTAAGCACGCTGAAACGCGGCGCGGAAGCCCTTCGCTTTACCATTGAAGATGAAAATACCGATGTGGAAAAACTGCTGGCATCACTGCCTCTTTCTACAGTGCCGGTTTATTTTCATTTGGATTTCCTTTCAATCGATTTCGTAAAACGTATTGATGCCATTGCGAAAGACAGGCATGCCACCATGTATGTTCAGTTAGACCCGGTAGGGCGTTTGGCGAAAGATGGCAACTGGTTCGGAAATCTGGAAAAAGATTTTGATACCCTCAACACCATTTCAATCGCCTGCCCTAACATACACTTTTTAAGTGTTGACGGCAGCATATACCAAAATGCGGGAGCCAACATAGTACAGCAAATCGCCTACACCCTGGCACATACCAATGAGTATTTTAACCGCACAGCTACCATCAATAAGCCTGTAGTTTTACAAGTTGCTGTAGGCACCAATTACTTTTTTGAGATTGCCAAGCTTCGTGCGTTGAGATTGCTGTTTAACCATATAGCAAAAGAATATGACCATACTTTTGACTGCCACATCATAGCATCGCCCACTAAGCGCAATAAAACGCTGTACGACTATAACGTGAACATGCTGCGAACCACGACTGAGTGCATGAGCGCCATACTGGGAGGCGCCGATAGCGTAGCCAACCTGGCCTATGATGCCATCTACCACAAGGACAATGAGTTTGGTGACCGCATAGCACGTAACCAGCTGTTGGTACTAAAAAACGAAAGTTACCTGGACAAGGTGAACAACCCGGCTGACGGCGCATACTATATTGAAGAGCTTACCCGGCAGCTTGCCGAAAAAGCGCTGGCACTGTTTAAGGATATTGAGGCGAATGGCGGATTCATCACGCAACTAATTGAAAGCACTATACAGCGCAAGATACAGGAAAGCGCTGCCAAAGAGCAGGAATTGTTTGATACGGGCAAGGAAATTTTGCTGGGTACCAACAAATACCCCAACAAGAATGACAAGATGGGCCATGACCTGGAACTGTATCCTTTTGTGAAAACGAATCCGAGGAAAACGCTTGTTACCCCAATAATAGAAAAAAGGCTGGCCGAGAAGATGGAACAGGAAAGGCTGGAGAGTGAAGAAACAAAATAGTATTGGCCGATGAGAATGTTATACACAATATTGTTTATTTGCTTCATTTCACTAAGTGTTAGTGCCCAAACCGGCAACTGGGCTTGGCAAAAAATGCTGCAATCATCCTATAATGCATATAATCCGATGCCCAGTAGCACTGATTACCAAGGCAATGTTTTTTATGGAGGCACATTCACGAATAACATTACTATTGATAACCAAACCTTTAATACGCTCCAAACTTACGATCAAAAATTATTTATTGTAAAATATGACAGTCAGGGTAATATCCAGTGGGCAAAATCCAGTTCAAATGCTTCAACACTAACCGCATTAACAACAGATACCTCAGGGAATGTAATTATTACAGGTGCATTTTCAGGTAATTTGGTTATAGATAATGTTACGCTCCTACAGCAAAATGCAAACAGCACATCCCAAAATTATATAATGAAACTCAATCCACAAGGAAATGTGATCTGGGCGCAAATCTCGGGAGCAAATCTTTCAGCACATAGTATTGTGTTAGATCAGCTGGGATATGTATACATTACAGGTTCAATAAATTATCAAAGTGCTACAATCGGTAACATATCTTATCAGAGAATCGGACAACGTGATTTCTTTGTTGCAAAATTTAATTCTGAAGGTATTTTTAGCTGGATGAGGACTGCTTCAGGATATGTAATGCACGAGGGGTGTTCTATTGCCGTTGACGCTTTCGGAAACATATATGTTACAGGTGGCTATGTGAGCAGCCTTCTTTTTGGGACACAACAATTAGCCGATACGGGAAATTATGACATATATTTCGTAAAATACGATTCTTCAGGAAATATTGTTTGGGCCAATTCATACAACGCTTATGAAGTAGCATATACTTCAGGCATTGCATTAGACACATTTGGCAACATTTATATTACAGGCAGGTATAGCGGTGGTGGAATACAATTTGGAACAACACTATTTAACTCTACCCCAACCTATACCGATGTTTTTCTTGTAAAATTCAATCCCTCGGGGAATGTTATATGGGCAAAAAAATTTTATGGAAGCAGCTATGACGGCCCGGCTAATAATCTTATATGTACAAATAACAAAATATACCTGGCGGGATATTCATTTTCACCCACACTGTCATTTGACCAGGTTTCTGTAACTAACAATAATCCAAATCACAAAACGCTTTTTATATCTGTATTTAGCCTTGACGGGCAGCTTTTGTGGTTGGATAATAGTGCTACAAATAATTATGATATAAGTATTACATCTATAGCTGTGTCACCCCAAGGCTATATTTTTGTTAGTGGTTGCTTTCAGGGCACAAGTGTTTTTGGGACAGCTTCTTACACATCGCCCCAAGGAAACTATGCGCCATACATAGCCCGGTACGATTCAGGGTTATTGAGCAATAAATCTTTAGAAAAACGAAAAGCAGTTTTATATCCTAATCCCGTAAAAGATGTACTTAATTTAAACCTTGGCAATGGTGAAAAAGTTAGATACAAAATTATAGACACTAACGGAAAAACGCTTATTACCGGCGATATTGATGATTCATCGGCAATCAATACTTCTGCTCTGCCTCAAGGCATTTATATTTTTTCTGCCGGAGATTACAATATAAAATTTGTACACGAATAGTTTATGAGAAAAAACCTCCAACATATAAAGCTCACTACCGGAACTGCGGCACAAAACCCACAGTTGCCGGAGCAGGACGCATTTGTAACCGCCGAAGGCATTGCCGTAAAGCAAACCTATACACTGGATGATATTGCCAGCCTGAACCACCTTGATTTCGGTGCCGGGTTTGCCCCTAACCTGCGTGGGCCCTATGCCACCATGTATGTGCGCCGCCCATGGACCATACGCCAGTATGCAGGCTTTTCAACGGCTGAAGAAAGTAACGCCTTTTACCGCCGCAACCTTGCTGCCGGGCAAAAAGGGCTGTCGGTAGCGTTTGACCTTGCCACTCACCGCGGGTATGATTCAGACCATGAGCGTGTGGTGGGCGATGTAGGTAAAGCCGGCGTAGCCATTGACAGCGTTGAGGACATGAAGGTGCTGTTTGACCAGATTCCGCTGAACGAGATGTCGGTTTCCATGACCATGAACGGTGCGGTACTGCCCATCATGGCGTTTTACATTGTGGCTGCTGAAGAGCAGGGCGTAAATGCCGAACTGCTGAGCGGTACCATACAGAATGATATATTGAAGGAGTTCATGGTGCGCAACACCTACATTTATCCGCCCGCCCCTTCCATGAAAATAATTGCTGATATTTTTGAATATACCAGCAGGAAAATGCCAAAATTTAACTCTATCAGTATTTCCGGCTATCACATGCAGGAAGCCGGCGCCACGGCTGATATTGAGCTGGCTTACACGCTGGCCGACGGTTTGGAATACATCAGGACCGGGCTGGCCGCAGGCATGAAGATTGACGAGTTCGCACCGCGACTTTCCTTCTTTTGGGCTATTGGCATGAACCATTTTATGGAGATAGCCAAAATGCGCGCAGGCCGTATGCTTTGGGCAAAGCTCCTGAAACAGTTTGACCCGAAAGACGAGAAATCGCTCGCACTGCGCACCCACTGCCAAACCAGCGGCTGGAGCCTTACCGAGCAGGACCCTTTCAACAACGTGGCGCGCACAGCTATTGAGGCTGCCGCAGCGGCCTTTGGGGGTACACAATCACTGCACACCAATGCATTGGATGAAGCCATAGCACTACCAACCGATTTTTCGGCACGGATAGCCCGTAATACCCAGATTTTCCTCCAGGAAGAAACCAAGATAACCAAAACGGTTGACCCATGGGCGGGCAGCTACTATGTAGAAAGCCTTACCGATGAGATTGCCAAAAAAGCCTGGGCGCTGATACAGGAAGTGGAAGAGCTGGGCGGCATGACCAAAGCCATTGAGGCCGGAATACCCAAGCTGCGCATTGAAGAGGCTGCAGCACGCAAGCAGGCACGCATTGACAGCGGGCAGGACATTATTGTGGGCGTAAACAAATACCGCCTGGAAAAAGAAGACCCGCTGCACATACTGGATGTAGATAACCAGATGGTGCGCCGCCAGCAGATAGAAAGGCTGGAGCAGATAAAGGCAACCCGAAATGCCGCTAAGGTGAAGGAATGCCTGGCGAAGCTTACGGCTTCGGCACAATCGGGTGAAGGGAATTTACTGGAACTGGCCGTGGAGGCCGCACGCCACAGGGCCACCCTGGGTGAGATTAGCGATGCGCTGGAAACAGTTTACGGCAGGTACAAGGCACAAATTAAATCATTTAGCGGAGTGTACAGCAAAGAGATAAAGAACGACGAAAGCTTTGAAAAAGCAAAACAGCTGGCCGATGAGTTTGCGAAGCTGGAAGGCCGCCGCCCACGCATCATGATTGCAAAAATGGGCCAGGATGGGCACGACCGTGGCGCTAAAGTAGTGGCAACAGGCTATGCCGATGTGGGCTTTGATGTGGACATTGGCCCACTTTTCCAAACGCCGGCAGAAGCCGCCAAGCAGGCCGTGGAGAACGATGTGCACATACTGGGCGTATCATCATTAGCCGCAGGGCATAAAACGCTTGTGCCACAGGTTATTGAAGAACTGAAGAAATATGGCCGCGAAGATATTATGGTGATTGTGGGCGGTGTTATACCGGCACAGGATTACCAATACCTTTTTGATGCCGGTGCAGTTGCGGTATTTGGGCCGGGTACTAAAATTAGCGAGGCCGCAATTAAGATTTTAGAGGTGTTGATTAACGGGTTTGAGTGATGAAATACTTAATAAGCAGGGAATTTTTCTTAACTATCGGAGTCGCAATTTGTCTGATTCCAATATTTATTTTTTATTCTGGTTCTTATCAATCTGTACTTACAAATACACAAAATCCTGTATTAAACATCATCACAATAGTATCACCTATAGGGTTATTTACATCTTCATTTTTTTCTATAATATTTTATTCTGAAATTTCACAGGAAACTTTTGAATATGAAACTGAAGATTTAAAGAGACTAACTAGCAAGTTAGGCAAATGCCTGATTATTTATACTCTTTTTGACGTATTAATTATTGGCACTGGAATATATCGTTTTTTCACAACATCGGTTACATCAGCCGGAAACTATATTTTTACATTATTAATCCCAATAATATTTAATGTGCTTTTTATAGTCTTTGTTGTTAGAGCAAAAAAAATAACTAAGAAATCCTATGAACATCAAAAAAGTTTTCGATAACAATAAAGAATGGATTGCAAAGCAGCTGCAAGCCAGTGAAACCTATTTTGAAAACCTGTCCAAAGGACAGGCGCCGGAAATATTGTACATAGGCTGTTCCGATAGCCGTGTTACCGCCGAAGAGCTCATGGGCCTTCAGCCGGGCGAGGTATTCGTACACCGCAACATTGCCAATATGGTGCCTAATACCGACCTCAGCGTGATGTCGGTCATCAACTATGCGGTTAGCGTGCTTAAGGTAAACCACGTGGTGGTGTGCGGGCATACCAACTGCGGAGGGATTAAAGCGGCCATGCAGCAGGCCGACCTGGGCATACTGAACCCGTGGCTCCGCAACATTAGGGATGTGTACCGCCTGCATCACACAGAGCTTGATGGAATAACTGATGAAAACCAGCGCTACAACCGCCTTACTGAACTGAACGTACAAGAGCAGTGCATCAACGTGATAAAAACTGCTGAAGTGCAAAAAGCCATTGCTGAACGTGGACTTACAGTACACGGCTGGATTTTTGACATCGCCACCGGCAAGCTAATCGACCTTAACATTGATTTTGCAGCCATCACCAAAAACATTTCAGAGATATATAAAATCGTTTAATTTGCAACTCGTTTTCGGGATGTAGCGCAGCCTGGTAGCGTACTAGCATGGGGTGCTAGGGGTCGCTGGTTCGAATCCAGTCATCCCGACCAAGGAAAAGCTGAACATTTTTTTTGTTCAGCTTTGTTTTTTATAGGCAAAGTATTCTCACATCAAAATAACGCGTTAAAAGTTTGCAATTACTATTGCCATCATGGTATAACATCTGTAAATTTGGGCTTTCTTAAAAAAAATAGTATGGCTTCAGGCTTTTTTGCAATTTTAGATGATATAGCGGCATTGATGGATGACGTTGCCGTAACCAGCAAAATTGCAACACGCAAAACAGCAGGAATACTTGGCGATGACCTTGCCGTAAATGCCGAAAAAGCAACAGGTTTTCTATCATCACGGGAGTTGCCGGTGCTTTGGGCCATTACCAAAGGCTCTTTCTTAAATAAGCTTATCATACTGCCTGTGGTGTTCGTGCTAAGCTTTTTCCTGCCGGTTGCAATAACTTACATACTTATTGCCGGAGGGTTTTACCTGGCCTATGAAGGTGTTGAGAAGATTGTGGAATATTTCTTCCATAAAAAACACGAGGAGGTCTCCGCAGAGGAAGTGATTGAAGAAAGCGCGGGCGATGCCGAAAAAAGCAAAATAAAATCGGCTATTACAACAGATTTTATCCTGTCGGTAGAGATTGTAATAATTGCCCTGGGCTCGGTGATTGACGAACCGCTTAACATACAAATCATCACAGTGTCTATAGTGGCAGTGCTGGCAACTATTGGTGTTTATGGCCTTGTAGCACTGATTGTACGAATGGATGATGCCGGTTACAACCTTATGAAACGCAGCAACAACAAAGGTTTTTTCTCGGCACTGGGTGAGCTGTTGGTAAAACTGCTGCCGCTGGTAATAAAGGCGCTTGCCGTTATCGGCACCATTGCATTATTGTTGGTTTCAGGGGGCATTTTTGTTCACAATGTGGAATACCTGCACCATTTCCTTCCGCAAATCCCGGCAACTGTCAAAGAATTCTTTATTGGCCTGGCAGCAGGCATAGTTGCGGTTGTTGCGGTGATGCTTGTAAAAAAGATAATATCGCTTTTCAAAAAATAATACCTGCAGGTGTGCATCGCCACACTAAAATTATCCGGGCTTTTCGGCTTTGCTTTGGCTGCAATTCGTTAAAATCGACAAAGGCCTTTCTGTAACAAGAAATGATTTTTTATTGGCACTATCCCTATGATACTATTTTCAACAATAATTATCGAAATACAACAAATTATGCATTCATAGGAATTTTGTACTTTTATCCGAAACAAAGCAAAATCCATTATGAGTTATACCGATAAAATGCTGCGTGATAACGCGCTTGAAGATAAAGTAATAGTAGTAACCGGCGGGGGCAGCGGCCTGGGCAAAGCCATGACCAAATATTTTATGGAACTGGGCGCCAGGGTAGCCATCACATCCCGCGATTTGGAAAAACTGCAAAATACCGCTAAAGAACTGGAAGAACAAACCGGCGGCAAATGCCTGGCTGTGCAGTGTGATGTGCGCCACTACGAAGAGGTGGAAAACATGCTGAAAGCCGTGCTTGATGCTTATGGAAAAGTTGATGTGCTGCTGAACAACGCGGCGGGCAACTTCATCTCCCCTACCGAGCGCTTATCGGCCAACGCATTTGACACTATAATTGACATTGTATTAAAAGGTACTAAAAACTGCACGCTGGCTTTCGGCAAGCACTGGATTGATACCAAACAGGAAAAATCAACCGTGCTTAATATTGTAACTACCTATGCCTGGACGGGTTCTGCCTACGTGGTGCCCAGCGCTACCGCAAAAGCGGGAGTGCTTGCCATGACCCGCAGCCTTGCCGTGGAGTGGGCCAAATACGGCATACGCAGCAATGCCATAGCACCCGGCCCCTTCCCTACCAAAGGTGCGTGGGACAGGCTGCTGCCCGGCGACCTGAAAGATAAATTTGACCTGGCTAAAAAAGTACCGCTGAAACGTGTGGGCGACCACCAGGAACTGGCCAACCTGGCCGCTTACCTGGTATCTGATTTTTCGGCTTACGTAAACGGCGAGGTCATAACCATTGATGGTGGTGAATGGCTGAAGGGTGCCGGCCAGTTCAACCTACTGGAAGCTATTCCAGAAGAAATGTGGGACATGCTGGAAGCAATGATTAAAGCGAAGAAGAGCAAATAGCCACAAGGCAAAAGGCAATAGCCAAAAGTCGTAACGCAATCCATAGACTTGTGGCTTGTGGCTAATGGCTTTTGCCTAAATAATGTTAACAAATTCCATTTTCAGATACCATAAATAATTGTATTTTTACGGTTCTAAATTTATTAGGATAAATGGGTAAGATCATTGCTATTGCCAATCAAAAAGGTGGTGTAGGCAAAACAACAACTTCGGTTAACCTGGCGGCTTCGCTGGGTGTTTTGGAAAAGAAAGTTTTATTGATAGATGCTGACCCTCAGGCTAATGCCAGCTCAGGGCTGGGCATTGATGTGGAGTCGGTTGAAATTGGCACTTATCAGATACTGGAGCACAGCAACACGCCCGATGAGGCTACTATTGACTGTACCGCACCCAACGTTTCGGTTATCCCGGCGCATATCGACCTTGTAGCCATTGAGATTGAACTGGTAGACAAGGAAAACCGCGAGTACATGCTGAAACAGGCATTGGAATCAGTTAAAGACAAATACGATTACATCCTCATTGACTGCGCACCATCACTGGGGCTATTGACGCTGAATGCCCTTACGGCGGCAGACTCGGTAGTGATACCTATCCAGTGCGAATATTTTGCGCTTGAAGGATTGGGAAAATTATTAAATACCATAAAGAGCGTACAAAAAATACACAATCCTGCGTTAGATATTGAAGGGTTGCTGCTGACGATGTATGATTCGCGCCTGCGCCTGTCTAACCAGGTGGTGGAAGAAGTGCAGAAACACTTTAACGACATGGTGTTTGATACCGTGATACAGCGCAACGTGAAACTGAGCGAAGCACCAAGCTTTGGCGAAAGCATCATCAATTATGACGCAACCAGCAAAGGGGCAACCAATTACCTGCACCTTGCCGAAGAGATTATCAAGAAAAACAGTAAAGTAACTTCATGACAAAAGCAATAAAAAAGCAAGCCTTAGGAAGAGGATTATCAGCATTATTAAAAGACCCAGAGAACGACATCAAATCGGTTGAGGATAAAAATGCGGATAAGGTGGTTGGCAATATTATAGAGCTTGAGCTTGATGCCATAGAGATAAACCCGTTTCAGCCCAGGAGCAACTTCAACGAGGAAGCCCTGCAGGAACTAAGCACATCCATAAAAGAACTGGGTGTTATACAGCCTATTACGGTACGCAAGCTGGATTACAACAAATACCAGCTTATATCAGGCGAGCGCCGTTTGCGTGCCTCCAAACTGGCCGGGCTGGAAACTATTCCTGCCTACATACGCATAGCCAACGACAACGAATCGCTGGTGATGGCACTGGTGGAAAACATACAGCGACATGACCTTGACCCTATCGAAATTGCGCTATCGTACCAGCGCCTTATGGACGAGATACAGCTTACGCAGGAACAAATGAGCGACCGCGTAGGCAAAAAACGTTCTACCATAGCCAATTACCTTCGCCTGCTGAAACTGGACCCAATAATCCAGACCGGTATTCGCGACGGATTTATTACCATGGGCCATGGCCGCGCCATCATCAACATAGAAGACCATGATGCGCAGGCTGATATTTACCAAAAGATAGTGAGCGGCAACCTTTCGGTTCGCGAAACAGAAACACTGGTTAAAACTTACCAGGACAGCCTGAAGCCTGCACCTGCCAAAGCAGTAAAGGGTACAGCTTTTAAAGTTGAAGACAATCAGAAAAAAGTAATAACCAATTTCTTTGGCGCCAAGGTTGATGTTAAGGTGGACGGCAAAGGAAAAGGCAAAATAACCATTCCTTTCCACTCGGAAGAAGATTTTAACCGCATCCTTAAACTTGTACAAGGTTAGTGAAAAAGCTATTCTTCATACTCACCTTTGCAGTGCTGTTTTCTGTTACGGGAGCGGCACAAACACAGGTAGAAGGCCTTAGGGTTGATGTTGACACCGTTGCCAAGCCGGCAAAGCCACGGGTTATCGATCCGCTGGCACCATCAAAAGCAGCCTTTTATTCGGCCATTGTGCCGGGCCTTGGGCAGGTGTACAACAAAAAATACTGGAAAGTGCCGCTGGTATATGGTGGTATGGGCCTTAGCCTTTATTACTACGGTTGGAACAACACCAAATACCACGAATACCGCGATGCCTATAAAGACAGGCTTGCCGGCCGAGAGGTAACCGGTGAGCTGGCAGGGCTTGATAACGACAGGCTGATACGCGGGCAGCGGTTCCACCAAAAGAACCGCGACCTTTCGCTGCTTATCACTGCAGGTATTTACCTGCTGAACATAATTGATGCCAACGTAGATGCGCACCTTATGCAGTTCAATGTGGATGAAAACCTTACGCTTCGCCCGCAATTGCAGCAAAACCAGATAGACAACAAACACAACATGGGGCTTTGCCTCAGTTACCAATTTTAGATACCGCATGAAAATCGCTCTTTTAGGCTATGGCAAAATGGGCAAAGTGATTGAAAGAATCGCTTTGGAACGCGGCCACGAAATTGTGCTCCGCAAACGCAGTGCCGATAGTTTTGCAGGCCTTGAAGATGCCGATGCGGCCATTGACTTCAGCATTCCTGACGCAGCGGTGGGCAATATCTCTGCCTGCTTAAACGGCAATGTACCTGTAATATCGGGTACCACAGGCTGGCTGGAACACTACCACGAAATGGCACAGCTGTGCGAGGAGAAAAATGGGGCATTCATTTACGGTTCCAACTTCAGCCTTGGGGTAAACATTTTTTTTGAGCTGAACGCGCACCTTGCCAAAATGATGGGCAGCCTTAAGCAGTACAAAGTAACGATGGAAGAAGTGCACCACACCCAAAAGCTGGATGCGCCAAGTGGTACCGCCATAACCCTTGCTAAAGACATCATTGCCCACAGCGATTATTCAAGCTGGGCGATAGGCAACCCGAAAGAAGACGAAATTTTTATTGATGCCAAGCGCGTTGAAGGTGTTCCCGGCACGCATACCGTAGTGTATGACTCTGAGGTTGATGCTATAGAAATAAAGCATACCGCCCACAGCCGCGAAGGTTTTGCACTGGGCGCAGTAGTTGCCGCCGAATGGCTTTTGGGCAAAAAAGGCATCTACACCATGAAGGATGTTTTAGGCCTTTAGTAACATTTTCAAACACAAACAGACATATATCTTTAAAAATATATAATTATGACACTTACACAATGGCTTATATTCTTCCTGGCATTGCAGGTAGTGCATTTTTTAGGCACTTGGAAATTGTACCAAAAAGCAGGAAGGAAACCATGGGAGGCGGCAGTACCGGTTTATAATGCCGTAATACTGATGAAAATCATCAACAGGCCTTGGTGGTGGGTTATCCTGCTGTTCATACCGGTGGTAAACCTCATCATGTTCCCGGCCGTGTGGGTTGAAACACTCAGGAGCTTTGGCAAGAACAGCACCGCTGATACCATCTTAGGCATTGTAACTTTTGGGCTTTATATTTATTACATTAACTACGCAGGCGATGTAAATTATGTTGGCGCTGACAGAAGCCTGCAGGCTAAAAGCAAAGGTGGCGACACCATCAGTTCCATACTGTTTGCCGTGGTGGTAGCTACTATTGTGCATACCTATGTAATACAGCCTTTCAACATACCGTCATCATCACTGGAAAAAACCCTTTTGGTGGGCGATTTCCTTTTTGTGAGCAAGGTGCATTATGGTGCCCGTACACCTATTACGCCGGTGGCTTTCCCTATGGTACATGATACTATTCCGATTATCAATAAAAAATCATATCTCAACTGGCCACAGCTGCCATCATTCAGGCTGCCGGGTATCAGTAAAGTAAAGAAAAATGATATTGTAGTATTTAACTGGCCGGCAGATACTACCACCAATATGAATGACCGCACAACGGTTGGCCTGCGCAAGCCTATAGACAAGCGCACCAATTACGTGAAACGTTGCGTGGGCACACCAGGCGATAACCTTTCTATAAAAGATGGCGTGGTGTATATTGATGGCAAGGAATTACAATTGTCTGACAGGGCAAAGCCGCAATACAGCTATATTGTAACAACTGATGGCAGCGGTCTTAATCCGGACTATCTTGCCAAAGAATTACAGATAACTGATGGCGGCGGACAGGTTGGCGAAAACAAATACATGCTTAAAGCCGTGACTGCTGAAACTGCCGAACGCCTGAAGAAAAATCCGGGTATCGTATCCGTAGAGCGTTATGTGCATAATGGTGCTGAGCATGGAATTTTCCCTAAGAACAAGCCTTGGAATGGCGACAATATGGGGCCGATATATATTCCTGAAGAAGGAAAGACGGTAGCTATCAACGCTGATAACCTGCCGATGTATGAAAAAATAATCGGCGAATATGAAGGCAATGACCTGAAGGTTGAAGGCGGGCAAATCATCATCAACGGCAAGCCGGCTACATCATATACCTTCAAGCAAAACTATTACTGGATGATGGGTGATAACCGCCATAACTCGCTGGACAGCCGCTATTGGGGCTTTGTGCCGGAAGACCACGTGGTGGGGAAGGCAGTATTTGTATGGATGAGCCTTGACCAAAACGAGACCTGGAAAAACTTCAGCAAAAAAGTACGTTGGGATCGCGTTTTCACAACTGTGGGCGGAGATGGTGAACCTGTCTCGTACTTTAAGTATTTTGTGATTCTTTTAGGTGGCTACCTTGTTTTCGACTACTTCAGAAAAAAGAAACTTAAAAAAGGTTAATTTGTCGATTTGTTAATTTGTTAATTCGATAGTTGTTGTACACATATTCGTTTGAAAAACTTGAGGTCTGGTTAGAAGCAAAAGAATTCACAAAAGTGATTTATAAAATCACATCGGGTTTTCCTGATTCAGAAAAATTCGGACTTACAAGTCAGTTACGAAGGGCTACAGTATCAATATGTTCTAATCTTGCTGAAGGTACTTCAAGAAATTCTTTTAAAGATAAGGCGCACTTTACCAATATTGCTTTTGGTTCCGCTCTTGAAGTCCTTAATCAAATAATTATATCTTTTGAACTTGGTTTTATATCCGAGAGCCAATATCAAAGCATTCGGATAAATTTGGAAAGTATAACTAACAAGCTGAATGCTTTGCGAAAATATCAATTGAGTCAAATTTCCAGATAACCGTCTTTTCCAAATTAACGAATCCACAAATTAACAAATGAACATTCTCCTGCATCCAACATACTTTCCGTCAATCAGCCACTTCGTAGGTTTAGCCCAAGCTGATGCCATAACCTTTGAAGTTGAGGATAATTTCCAGAAGCAGACTAACCGCAACCGCATGTACATCTACAGCCCTAACGGTTTGCAGCTGCTCAATATCCCGGTGAAGCACAGCAAGGCGGCGCACCAAAAGTTTAAGGACACGAAGATAGAGGATGCTTTTGACTGGCAGAAACAGCATTTTAAGTCGCTTGACGCAGCTTATAGGTCTTCTCCCTTCTTCGAGTACTTTGAAGATGATATAAGGCCTGTATTCGAGAAAAAGCATACGTTTATGATGGACCTGAACTTCCAGATACTGGAAATACTTTCCAGCTGCCTTGGAATGGAACTATCGTATAGTAAAACCAAAGAGTATTTCCATGATGTTCCGGATGTGGAAGACTACCGCTATCTTACCAACGGTAAAAAGGATAACTCGCAGTTTGAGCCTTACACGCAGGTATTTGAAGAAAAGCATGGTTTTATCAACAACCTCAGCATACTGGATTTGCTTTTTAATGAAGGCCGCTATGCGTTAGATTATCTTAAAAATCAGCAACTGTAACTATTCCGCTGTTTCTTCACGCTTATACTTCAGGCGCGTCATTACCGGGAAGTGGTCAGAATTGATAAATTTCTGGAAGGTTTTATATTCTTTTACCATAATGTCCTTATCAGTAAAAACGTAATCGATACGTGCAGGATAGTACTTAAAGTTATATGATTTGCCAAAGCCTTTGCCGGCTTCTTCAAATGCATCATTCATTTTACCACGCACACTGCGGTACACATAAGAGAAAGCACTATTGTTCAGGTCTCCACAGATAATCATAGGGTATTTGCACTCGCTCTTGTGCCGCTGAAAAAGCTCCGCCTGATCCTGCTGCTCCTTGAATGCCGAACTCAGTCGCTTAAATATGACCTTTGATTTCTCCTCGTCAATCTTTTCGTGTATATCGGGGCTAATTTTTATAGATTGCAGGTGCATACTGTACACACGCAGCGTATCTTTCCCCTTCTTTATATCGGCAAAAATCACATTATTATCACTGTTTGGAAATGGAATATTACCACTATTGATAATGGGGAATTTACAAAAAATAGCCTGCCCTAGTTTGGCATTGTTATGTTCGTTGGCATAAATGTACTTGTGCCTGTACTGCCCAAAGTCTACATCTTCACGCGGGGTATATTCCTGGAAACAAAGTACGTCAGGGTGATGTTCCTTAACAAATGCGGCAATACTGTCGGGTACACCCTTTCTTGGCATCCATTCGTACAGGTTAAAAAGGCGCACGTTATAGCTCATCAGGGTGAAGTCGCCGTTTTCGGCTTCCAGGTTCACGCCTGAGAATTTATAGAACTTGCTGATGAATGTTACCCCCAACAGCAATACCAGGCCGGAGAGCAGCATCTGCCTTTTGAGCTGGAAAAGCCAGTACAAGAAAAACAGGAAATTGAGCACCAGCATGAGCGGCAGTATCAGCGTGAAAACCGATAGTATAGGGAACAGCCTGGGCGCCAGGAACGGCAGGATATAAGCCAGGAACGTCAATACAGTAAGCACTATATTGAGCCAGAACATTATTTTATTAAACAATGAAAGCTTTTTCATATCCTTACCAAATCTAAGGTATTATTTGTTATTGCCTGCCTTAAAAAGAAAATCTTTTTCTTCTTTGGTAAGGCTGTCGTAACCCGATTTGCTTATCTTATCCAGTATGTCGTCAATCTGCTTTTGGGTAATGTCCTTTTCTTTTTTGGCAGGTTTTGGAGCCGGTGCGGCATTGCGGTGTACCTTTTTAAACGGTGTGCTTTTACGTGGTTTGAACAGGTTGGCAAAAAAGTCCAGCACGGCAGAAACCCCTTTGCTCAGGTCAGTGCCGCTTTGCAGGAGTTTTATGTAAACAAAACCCATTAACGCGCCTGCCAGGTGCGCGAAATGCCCGCCGGGATTATCAATCGAGGCATTGATAAGGTCTAAAACAACAAACACAATGGCAATATGCCAAAGCTTTACGGTGCCAATCAGCAACAGGCGCACTTCATAATAAGGCGCATAAGTTGCAGTGGCGATCAATATAGCCATAACGGCTGCAGATGCGCCCACCAGTTTGGATACTGTACCATCAAACACCGGGAATGTATTATATCCGGCTATAAACATCAACCCTGCAAACAATGCCGAGATTATGTAAAGCCCGAAAAGCTGTTTTTGCGTGAAGAAAGTGAGGAACATCCGCCCGGAGAAAAACAGCATCATCATATTGAACAAAATGTGCCAGAAATCAGCGTGCAGGAACGCATAGGTTATTAATGACCATGGCTTCCAAAGTAGGTCGGCCGGGTTGGATGAAAGGCTTACATAATCAACACCCGGATAGCGCCAGTCGATACCCGTAAGGTCAATACCCGAAAGGCTTAGTATGCTGAACACAATCAACGGCACAACAAACAGCCCTACATTCCAGAAAATGAGCCGCTGCACTACCCCGCCACTGCGGTATTCTAATTTTAAATCATCAACTATGCCCATATCAATTCCAGCGGTTATTGTTAAAGCTGTTCTTTTTCCAGTACCACATCATTATGAAGCCCACCAGAGCGCCACCCAGGTGGGCAAAGTGGGCAATACCTGTACTTGTGCCAAAAATGGATTGTCCTTTTAAACCCAGGAACAAATCCAATGCCAATAGTCCCGGAACAAAATACTTTGCTTTTATTGGTACAGGTATAAACATAAGCGCTAATTCAGCATTAGGTGCTATAACCGCGAAGGCAACAAGAAGCCCATATATGGCTCCGGATGCCCCAACGGTAGGGGAAATATAGGAGCCTATAAAATCTGACAGCTGCGCTGATGACATTATCTCCTGCCATCGGGTATCCAGTTTCCCTTCATTGAGTAACTGAAGAATACTTTCCCTTGAAAAACCGTTGGATGTCAAAATCTCCATCCCGTGATTAAAACTGAAATAACTTATAGCAATATGCAATGCTGCTGCGCCAAGCCCACAGGAAATATAGAAGAACAAAAACTTTTTTGTGCCCCACAATCTTTCCAGTAGTACGCCAAAGGAATAGAGCGCGAACATATTAAACAGAATATGCATAGGGGTTTTAGCATGCATAAACATATACGTTAATGGCTGCCAAAACTGGAAATTGGTGTTCTCGGGGAAATACAAAGCCAATATATCATAAGCCGGCTCGCCTACAATTAAAGACCCAATGTAAAACAGCACATTTATAATCAGGAGTTGTTTAACCGCATCGGTTATACTCAAATTCATCATATAGCAAAACGTTTATCTAAGTCTTCCACACTCATGGTGATGAAAGTTGGTTTATTAAAAGGCGAAACATCCGGCTCCTTGCAAGCAAAAAGCGAGTTCACCATGGTTTCCTGTTCTTTTTCGGTAAGCACCGTACCGGTTTTTACGGCCAGGCTTCGCGCCATACTTTTGGCAATGCTGTCGGTCTGGCTAAAGCTGCTGTCCGGCACTTCCTGCTGCAGGTCGTTTATCAGCTCTTCCAGCAGTATCGACACCTCACTCTCGGCAACATTTACCGGCAGACCCGATACCACCACATGGTCTTGGTTAAACTCGGCAAATACAAAGCCGGTATTTTCCAGTGCGCCGCGCATTTCCTTAAGCAGCTCCAGCTCTACCTGGCTATAGTACATAATGAGCGGGAACAACAGCTGCTGGCTACTGGCGTGATGAATGGTAATGTTGGTAAGGAACTGCTCATACAATATGCGCTGGTGCGCCCTCTTCTGGTCGATGATTACCATGCCCGATTTTATAGGGCTCACAATGTATTTTTTGTGTATCTGGTAGGTTTTGTACACCGCCTGCTCCACTTCAGAATCGTTAAAGAGCGAGCCCGTCACCTCCTCCGATTCAAAGTGCATCTCGGCAATCTCCTCTGCCGCGGGTGCAATGCCGGTGTAGAGGCTTTCCCACGACTGTGCCTTCTCTTTTTTGAAGACCGGCATGGCCGTGAATGACGATGCCGCCGAAGCTGCCCTTAGCGGTTTATCGTCGGCAAAGGGGTTAAAGTTCCGGTCAATTTCGATACCGGGAACTGCGGCCGTCTTTCCCTCATAACTATACGGCGTATCCAGGTTGGCATCACGGTCAAAATCCAGCACGGGCGATACGTTAAACTGCCCCAGGCTGTGCTTTATGGACGAGCGGAGTATGGCATAAAGCGCGTGCTCATCATCAAATTTTATTTCGGTTTTGGTAGGGTGTATGTTGATATCAATGGTGTTGGGCGGCACATCAAGGTATATGAAATACCCCGGCTGGCAGCCGTCTTTCAGCAGGCCTTCATAAGCCGCCATCACCGCATGGTGCAGGTAGCCGCTTTTAATGAAGCGGTTATTGACGAAAAAGAACTGCTCTCCCCTGTTCTTCTTGGCAAATTCCGGCTTGCACACAAAGCCCTGTATGGTTACAATATCGGTAGTTTCGGCCACGGGCACCAGTTTTTCATTGGTTCGCCCGCCAAACACGTTTACAATGCGCTGGCGCTGGTTGCTGCCCGGCAGGTTGAACATTTCGCTACCGTTGTGGTACAGCACAAACCCAATGTTATGATGTGCCAGGGCTACGCGCTCAAACTCGTCAATGATGTGGCGGAACTCCACCGTATCGCTTTTCAGGAAATTTCGGCGTGCGGGTATGTTGAAGAAAAGGTTTTTTACAGCGAATGATGTGCCTTTTGGCAAAACGGCAACATCCTGGCTTGTGAATTTACTACCCTCAATCACCAAATGCGTGCCCAGCTCGTCCTGCTCCTGCTTGGTTTTCAGCTCTACATGGGCGATAGCGGCTATAGATGCCAGCGCCTCTCCCCTGAAGCCTTTGGTGTGCAGCGAAAATAAATCTTCCGCAAGGCGTATCTTGCTGGTGGCGTGGCGCTCAAAGCACATGCGGGCATCGGTTACGCCCATGCCTTTGCCGTTATCAATTACCTGAATCAGGGTTTTGCCGGCATCTTTCACTATGAGCTTTATCTCGGTTGAGCCTGCATCTACCGCATTTTCCAGCAGTTCCTTCACTACCGAAGCGGGCCTTTGCACCACCTCGCCGGCGGCTATCTGGTTGGCAACGTGGTCAGGAAGTAACTGGATGATACCGGACATGGGGACTCTTTGTGTGTTTGATTGATGAACATCAAAGTTACACAAATATTGCGGAAGTGGAAAGGGGCTTTTACTGCAAACAGGTAATTTTTCGTAAACCTATAAACACAAAAACAGGTAAAATTACGCATCAATAATTTAACATAAATTTTGTAGGTTTACTTATAAACAATCATAAATATGAAACACTACTACATTTATTTAGGCGATGGGCAAAAGGGCCCTTTTACTTTTGAGGAAGCCATTAAACAAGTTAAAGCTGATACACTGATATGGCATGAAGGAATGCCGGATTGGCAAAGGGCTGATGCTATTGAGGAATTTAAAAATCATTTTAGGAGTGTTCCGCCGCCTGTAAGATCTGAAGTATTAAATCAAATTCCACCGACACCTATTACCATAAGTGATGACGATGAATATGAAGCACCAAGGATATTTGGAATAAAAAGAAAACTGATTGTATATATCCTGTTAGGAATTGGTTTGTTCATTGGCATAGTAGCTTTCACAAATTACAGGACAGAGCAAGGCATTAGAAGCTATGAAATTGAAAGGCAGTTTTTGGAACAACAAAGAATCGCTACTGAAAAAAGGATAAAGGAACTTAATATCGAACTTATCCAAGCCTATAAGAACCTGGAACACGCGAAACGAAACATACATGATACCTCGGCTTTTCAATTATTGAGGTCATCAAGCGAAAGGCATCAAGAAATGACAAAAGCCGAAAACCTTTTGAAGGCATGTGAAAAACGAATTTATGAACTTGAAAGTGAGATGAGAGGAATAAATCCGGGGTGGAAAAAATTATAATATTAAAAACTAAATAAAAGCAATGTTAGAAACAATAATTGATGGGTCAAAATCACTCTTAGGAGAAACATGTTCAATTTTAAATGATAATAAAATTGAATATATTATTGTTGGTGGCTGGTCACCATTTATATTAAATTCTTTCGAAATTAAGCATCCGGGGACAAAAGATGTTGATATATTATTTAAATCGGGAGCAACTAAAGGCGAGTTGGAAAATATTATAGACATCTTTATTTCTAAAGGTTTTGTGCAAAGTGCAAAACATCCATTTCAACTGCTAAAGAAAAAAACGATTAATGGTCACAAATTTATTTATAATGTAGATTTATTGCATCCGGGGTCTTACGAAAACAAACCTGAAATGTTTGTTGAGCAAATAGAATTTCCTGTTAAAGAGTCTAATGTTTTGAAGATAAATTATTGGGGGCAATCTATAATATTACCTAAGTCAGACTTTTATTTTGAGGGGTTGTTTTCAAAAGTAAATCTAGCATATATTGACGACAAGGATGGAAGCGAAAAAAATACTTCGGTGAATTTACTTAATGAAACTGGATTAATACTTTCTAAAATTGATTGTTTTACTAACAGTAAGCGAAAGAGAGATGCTTTTGATATATTTTTAGCATGTACACAAAGTAAAAACAGAGAGCGAACAATAGAACAATTAAGTAGTTTAATAGCTATTTATCCAGAAATCAAAAACTCTTTTAAAACCTTAAATTTGAAAAAAAATAGAGAAATTTTTGAAGAAAATACTAGTGAATATTTAGAAAAGGTAAATCGAGTTCAAGATATAGAACACATTAATCAAAAAATCAATTTCTTTTTACAAGAAATTAATATAATCGATTAATATATTACGCTCTAGCATAGCTTCACTCGCTTACAGTTGATATAATATGTCTAATTATTATAATTCACAATTAAAAAACCCCTTCATCTCTGAAGGGGTTGTTTTATTTATTTAAGCCTGTCCTGCAGGACCGAAACTCAAAGGAATGGCGGGTTGCTCCGTATCGCTGATTACGCCGTGGGCGCTCTCAAAGCGGTGGATGTTTTCGCCTAAAGCCTTTAGCAGGCGCTTGGCATGCTGGGGCGTTAACACTATGCGCGATTTAACCTTCGCCTTTGGAGTACCAGGCATGATACTCACAAAATCCACCACAAACTCTGACGCCGAATGATTGATGATGGCAAGGTTACTGTAGGTACCCTCGGCCGTTTTTTCATCCAGCTCAATGTTTATCTGGCCGGGCTGTTGTTTTTGGTCGCTCATAATTAATAGTTGTATTCCTCTTTAGGAGTTAAAAGCTCATTGTATTCTTCTTTAGAACCTACGATAGTGTTATCATAATCCCTCATACCCGTACCTGCCGGAATCCTGTGGCCTACAATAACGTTCTCTTTAAGTCCTTCAAGGCCGTCAACCTTACCTGCCACCGCTGCTTCGTTCAGTACTTTCGTAGTTTCCTGGAACGATGCCGCAGAGATGAACGACTTGGTTTGAAGCGATGCCCTGGTGATACCCTGAAGTATTGGCGTACCTGTAGCCGGAACTACATCGCGCGCCACCACCTGGTTCTTGTCGTTACGCTTAAGCAATGAATTCTCATCCCTTAGCTCACGAGGCGAAACAATCTGGCCCGGTTTCAGGTTCTCAGAATCGCCTGCATCCTCAACCACCTTCATGCCATACAACTTATCGTTTTCTACGATAAAGTCGCTTGTATGTATCAGCTGGTCTTCAAGGAACAGGGTATCTCCCGGATCCTGCACCTGTACTTTACGCATCATCTGGCGAATAACCACTTCAAAGTGCTTGTCGTTGATTTTCACACCCTGCAGGCGGTACACTTCCTGAATCTCGTTTACAAGGTACTGCTGTACTGCGCTTGGCCCCTGTATCCTAAGGATATCATCCGGAGTTATGGCACCGTCAGAAAGCGGCATACCTGCTTTAACGTAGTCGTTTTCCTGTACCAATATCTGGTTAGACAGTTTCACAAGGTATTTCTTGATCTCACCGAATTTCGACTCAATAACAATCTCACGGTTACCCCTCTTGATCTTACCGAATGAAACCACACCGTCAATTTCAGATACCACAGCCGGGTTACTTGGGTTACGCGCTTCAAGAAGCTCGGTAATCCTTGGTAAACCACCGGTAATATCACCAGCCTTGCTTGAACGCCTTGGTATCTTCACAAGGATCTTGCCAGCCTTAATCTTTTCGCCATTGTCAACCATAAGGTGGGCACCCACCGGTAGGTTGTACGAACGGATAAGCTCATTGTCTTTTCCGTAGATCAATAGCGTTGGGATAAGCTTTTTGTTCCTTGCTTCAGAGATTACTTTCTCCTGGAAACCGGTCTGCTCATCAATCTCAACCATGAACGATTGTCCCTGCTCGATGTCTTCATAAGCTACCTTACCGGTAAATTCAGAGATGATAACCCCGTTATATGGGTCCCACTTACACACTACAGTGCCTTTATCTACAGTTTCGCCATCTTTTACATAGATGCTTGAACCGTAAGGTATGTTGTGCGTGTTAAGCACGATTCCTGTATTTTCGTCAACAAGTTTCAGTTCCGTAGAGCGTGATACCACGATATCTACCTGGTTGCCCTCGTTGTCTTCACCTTTAACTGTCTTAAGGTCTTCAATATCAAGCCTACCTTTAAATTTGGTGATGATGCTTGATTCTTCAGAGATGTTACCCGCAGTACCACCCACGTGGAACGTACGCAGTGTAAGCTGTGTACCCGGCTCACCGATTGACTGTGCTGCAATAACACCTACTGCCTCACCTTTTTGCGTCATTTTACCGGTAGCAAGGTTACGGCCGTAACACTTGGCACATATACCCTTGGTAGCCTCGCAGGTAAGCGGAGAGCGTACTTCAACACCTTCAATTGGCGCTGCGGTTATTGCCCTTACTTCTGCTTCGGTTATCTGGTCACCGGCGTTTACAAGCACCTCGTTGGTAAGTGGGTTCACCACATCCTGAAGCGCCACACGGCCCAGTATCCTTTCGCCAAGGCTTTCTACAATCTCTTCGTTTTTCTTAAGCGCCGTTACTTCAATACCCCTTAGCGTACCACAGTCAACCGAGTTAACGATAACATCCTGCGATACGTCATGCAGCCTACGTGTAAGGTAACCCGCGTCAGCCGTTTTAAGGGCCGTATCCGCAAGACCTTTACGCGCACCGTGCGTAGAGATGAAGTACTCAAGGATCGAAAGGCCTTCCTTAAAGTTAGAAAGGATAGGGTTTTCGATAATCTCACCACCACCGGCAGTTGATTTCTTCGGCTTGGCCATAAGGCCACGCATACCTGTAAGCTGGCGGATCTGCTCCTTAGAACCCCTCGCACCAGAGTCAAGCATCATATACACCGAGTTGAAGCCCTGCTGGTCTTCACGAATGTTCTTCATGGCAAGCTCAGTAAGCAATGCGTTGGTTGAAGTCCACACGTCAATAACCTGGTTGTAGCGCTCGTTGTTGGTAATAAGACCCATGTTATAGTTCATGGTAATGCCTTCTACCTGCTCGTTCGCATCGGCAATAAGCTCTTCTTTCCTTTCCGGGATGATGATATCACCCAAGCTGAAAGAAAGGCCGCCTTTGAATGCGAAGCGGTAGCCCATATCCTTCATGTTATCAAGGAACGCGGCTGTTGTAGGCACATCGGTAACACTCAAAATCTTACCGATAATGTCCCTAAGCGACTTCTTGGTCAGTACTTCGTTGATATATCCTGCAGCTTCAGGCACCACTTCGTTGAAAAGTACCCTACCTGCTGTAGTCTGTATGATTTGCCATGTAAGCTCACCATTCTCATTAAAGTCCTTAGCACGTATTTTAACACGGGCGTTAAGCTCCAGCCTGCCTTCGTTAAGGGCAATGTTCACCTCTTCAGCCGAATAGAATGTAAGGCCTTCACCTTTAATCTTGTTCGTTTCAGTAGATAGGCGCTCCTTGGTCATGTAGTAAAGACCAAGTACCATGTCCTGAGAAGGTACAGTGATAGGCGCACCGTTAGCCGGGTTAAGGATGTTGTGCGATGCAAGCATCAACAGCTGTGCCTCAAGGATAGCCTCAGGGCCAAGCGGAAGGTGTACCGCCATCTGGTCACCGTCAAAGTCGGCGTTGAAAGCCGTACATACCAACGGGTGCAGCTGGATAGCCTTACCTTCAATAAGTTTCGGCTGGAAAGCCTGTATACCCAGCCTGTGTAGGGTTGGGGCCCTGTTTAATAGTACCGGGTGGCCTTTGATAACATTTTCAAGGATATCCCAAACTACAGGTTCTTTTTTGTCAATTATCTTTTTGGCCGACTTCACCGTCTTAACGATTCCGCGCTCAATAAGCTTACGGATAACGAACGGCTTGTAAAGCTCAGCAGCCATATCTTTAGGAAGGCCACACTCAAACAGTTTCATTTCAGGCCCAACGACGATTACCGAACGTGCCGAATAGTCAACACGCTTACCAAGCAGGTTTTGGCGGAAACGTCCCTGCTTACCTTTCAATGAATCTGAAAGTGATTTTAGCGGACGGTTAGATTCTGTCTTAACTGCTGATGCTTTCCTTGTGTTATCGAATAGCGAGTCAACAGATTCCTGAAGCATACGCTTTTCGTTACGAAGGATTACCTCAGGGGCCTTGATTTCCATCAAACGCTTAAGGCGGTTGTTACGGATAATCACCCTGCGGTACAAGTCGTTAAGGTCAGACGTTGCGAAACGGCCACCATCAAGCGGCACCAACGGGCGAAGCTCCGGCGGGATAACAGGTATCACTTTAAGTATCATCCATTCAGGGCGGTTTTCCCTGTTCATGTTGCTTTCGCGGAATGATTCTACTACCTGCAGCCTTTTAAGAGCTTCGGTCTTACGCTGTTTAGATGTTTCGGTGTTAGCGCTGTGGCGAAGCTCATATGATAGTGCGTCAAGGTCAATCCTTGCAAGCAGGTCCATTATACACTCCGCACCCATTTTAGCTATAAACTTGTTAGGGTCGCTATCGTCCAGGTATTGGTTTTCCATCGGAAGGGTATCCAGTATGTTCAGGTACTCTTCTTCAGTTAAAAAGTCAAGGGTGTTTAGGGTTTCTCCATCCGGCCCTTTGGCAATACCAGGCTGTATAACCACATACCTTTCATAGTATATGATCATGTCTAATTTCTTAGACGGAAGGCCAAGTATGTAACCGATTTTGTTTGGAAGTGAACGGAAATACCAGATGTGGGCAATAGGCACCACAAGGTTGATGTGCCCTACCCTGTCACGGCGCACTTTCTTTTCGGTAACTTCAACACCGCATCGGTCACAAACAATACCTTTATAACGTATCCTTTTGTATTTGCCGCATGCACATTCAAAGTCTTTTACCGGGCCGAAGATACGCTCACAGAAAAGGCCGTCCCTTTCAGGTTTATGTGTACGATAGTTAATGGTTTCCGGCTTTAACACCTCACCCCTTGATTCTGCCAGGATTGACTCCGGAGACGCAAGGCCTATCGAAATTTGGTTAAATCGCTTAACCGTGTTTTTATCTTTTAATCTTGTCATGATAATGAACTATCAATTATATTAAAAACGTATTGAGAAATAGGGAACGGCACCGTGGCGCCATTCCCGTGGTATTATTCTTCTAACCTGATGTCCAGTCCAAGGCCTTTCAGTTCGTGCATCAACACGTTGAAAGACTCCGGCAGACCCGGTTCCGGCATGGTTTCACCCTTAACGATTGCTTCGTAAGTTTTAGCCCTTCCGATAACGTCATCTGATTTAACAGTAAGGATCTCCCTAAGCGTGCTTGATGCACCGTATGCTTCAAGAGCCCAAACCTCCATCTCACCAAAACGCTGGCCACCAAACTGTGCCTTACCTCCAAGAGGCTGCTGCGTGATAAGCGAGTACGGACCGATAGAACGGGCGTGCATCTTATCATCAACCATGTGGCCCAGTTTAAGCATGTAGATAACACCTACGGTTGCCGGCTGGTGGAAACGCTCGCCTGTACCACCATCATAAAGATAGGTGTGGCCAAAGCGTGGAATGCCTGCTTCATCAGTAAATCCATTAATCTGGTCAAGCGATGCACCGTCAAAAATAGGGGTAGCGAATTTGCGCCCTAATTTCAATCCGGCCCATCCAAGCACCGTTTCATAAATCTGCCCAATGTTCATACGTGATGGTACCCCAAGTGGGTTCAGCACGATGTCAACCGGTGTTCCGTCTTCAAGGAAAGGCATGTCTTCCTGGCGGACGATTTTGGCAACAATACCTTTGTTACCGTGGCGCCCTGCCATTTTATCACCCACTTTCAGCTTACGTTTCTTAGCGATGTACACTTTGGCAAGTTTCAAAATGCCTGATGGTAGTTCGTCACCCACTGTAATAGTGAATTTCTCCCTCCTTAATGCACCCTGAAGGTCGTTCAGCTTAATCTTGTAGTTGTGGATAAGGTCGTTCACCATTGCATTGGTTTCATCGTCCGTAGTCCACTGCCCTTTAGTTAAGTGAGCAAAATCTTCAACGGCATAAAGCATCTTCTGCGTGTACTTCTTGCCTTTTGGCAGCACTTCTTCGCCAAGGTCGTTCATAACGCCCTGAGAAGTTTTGCCGTTAACAATGTTAAACAACTTGTCGATAAGCCTGTCCTTAAGTTCATTGAACTTAACTTCAAAATCCATCTCCAGCTTGCCTAAATCGTCTTTATCTTTTGTACGCTTGCGCTTATCTTTCACAGCGCGCGCAAATAGTTTTTTATCAAGAACCACACCATGTAGTGACGGAGAAGCTTTTAGAGAAGCATCTTTAACATCACCCGCCTTATCGCCAAATATGGCGCGTAGCAGTTTTTCTTCCGGCGTTGGGTCTGATTCACCTTTAGGGGTAATCTTACCGATAAGGATATCGCCGGGCTTCACCTCGGCACCAATCCTGATCATACCGTTCTCATCAAGGTCTTTGGTAGCCTCTTCCGATACGTTTGGTATATCGTTGGTAAGTTCTTCGTTACCTAATTTAGTGTCCCTTACTTCCAGTGAATAATCATCCACGTGGATTGAAGTAAAGATATCATCACGAACCACTTTTTCAGAAATCACGATAGCATCCTCAAAGTTGTAGCCTTTCCATGGCATGAAAGCCACCTGAAGGTTACGTCCAAGGGCAAGCTCACCATTTTGTGTAGCATAGCCTTCGCAAAGTACCTGGCCCGGAGCTACCCTGTCACCTTTCCTTACGATAGGCTTAAGGTTGATGCTCGTGCTCTGGTTGGTTTTCCTGAACTTGATAAGCTGGTACGTTTTCTCATCCGGGTCAAAGCTTACAGCCCTTTCAGCATCGGTCCTGTCATACTTGATGGTAATTTCGTTAGCATCAACATATTCAACAGTACCGTGGCCTTCGGCATTGATAAGCACCCTTGAATCAGAAGCTACCTGGCGCTCAAGGCCTGTTCCAACAATCGGCGATTCAGGACGTAACAGTGGTACGGCCTGGCGCATCATGTTAGAGCCCATCAGTGCACGGTTAGCATCATCGTGCTCCAGGAACGGGATAAGCGATGCCGAAATAGACGCGATTTGGTTAGGGGCAACGTCAGTATAATGTACTACTGTTGGCTCCACAACCGGGAAGTCGCCTTCCTCACGGGCAATTACACGCTCAGCGGTAATGGTTCCGTTATCGTTCATCTCAATGTTAGCCTGCGCTATCATCTTGCCTTCTTCTTCTTCAGCGCTAAGGTAAACCGGTTCAGACTCCAGGTCCACTTTACCGTTCTCTACTTTACGGTAAGGTGTTTCTATAAAGCCCATTCCGTTCACTTTTGCATAAACGCCCAGTGAAGAGATAAGACCGATGTTTGGCCCTTCCGGAGTTTCTATAGGACAAAGACGGCCGTAGTGCGTATAGTGTACGTCACGTACCTCGAAACCTGCCCTTTCGCGCGAAAGACCGCCCGGTCCAAGTGCAGATAGCCTGCGCTTGTGGGTAATCTCGGCCAGCGGGTTGGTCTGGTCCATGAACTGAGAAAGCTGGTTGGTACCAAAGAAAGAGTTGATAACCGACGACAATGTTTTGGCATTGATAAGGTCGATTGGTGTAAACACCTCGTTATCCCTAACGTTCATACGCTCCCTGATGGTCCTTGCCATACGTGCCAAACCTACACCGAACTGGGCAGACAATTGCTCGCCTACTGTCCTTACGCGGCGGTTTGACAAGTGGTCGATATCATCAATCTCCGCTTTAGAGTTGATAAGCTCGATAAGGTATTTCACTATGGTAATGATATCCTCTTTGGTAAGCACCTGCTTTTCCATAGGGATGTCAAGACCAAGTTTTTTGTTCATCCTGTAGCGGCCTACTTCACCAAGGTTGTAGCGCTGGTCAGAGAAGAACAGTTTATCTATAATGCCACGAGCGGTTTCCTCATCAGGTGGTTCTGCGTTACGCAGCTGACGGTAAATGTGCTCAACAGCTTCTTTTTCTGAGTTTGTAGGGTCTTTCTGCAGCGTGTTGTGGATAATGGCATAATCAGCCTGGTTGTTATCCTCTTTGTGCAGCAGTATCGATTTCACGTTAGAGTCGATGATTTCTTCAACATTGTCTTTGTCAATGATGGTATCACGGTCTAATATGATCTCGTTACGTTCGATAGAAACTACCTCGCCTGTATCCTCGTCCACAAAATCCTCATGCCATGTATTCAATACACGCGCGGCAAGCCTCCTGCCGATATATTTTTTAAGACCTGTTTTTGAAACTTTGATCTCTTCCGCAAGGTCAAATATCTCAAGGATATCCTTATCACGCTCAAAACCAATAGCACGGAAAAGCGTAGTTACAGGAAGCTTTTTCTTCCTGTCGATATACGCATACATCACGCTGTTGATGTCGGTTGCGAATTCAATCCAAGAACCTTTGAAAGGAATTACCCTTGCAGAGTATAATTTTGTTCCGTTTGCATGGAATGACTGGCCAAAGAAAACTCCCGGAGACCTGTGCAGCTGTGATACTACCACACGCTCTGCACCGTTGATAACAAAGGTACCGCTTGGCGTCATGTATGGGATTGTCCCAAGGTAAACGTCCTGTACAATGGTTTCAAAATCTTCATGTTCAGGGTCAGTACAGTACAGTTTAAGCCTTGCTTTAAGCGGCACGCTGTAGGTAAGCCCCCTGTCAATACATTCTTCAATTGTATATCGTGGCGGATCAACAAAGTAATCAAGGAACTCCAATACGAACTGATTGCGTGTATCAGTAATCGGAAAGTTTTCCATGAAGGTGTTATAAAGACCTTCGTTGCCTCGTTCATCTGATTTGGTTTCCAACTGGAAGAAATCTTTAAACGATTTTACCTGAATGTCCAGAAAATCCGGGTAGTCAGGTATGTTTTTAGTAGAGGCAAAATTTAATCTCTCAGTCTGATTTGTTATCATCAATGGACAAAATTTTGATTAAAATAATTTAGTAAAGGGCGTATAAAATGTTATTATACGAAAAATGGTTTAGGCCTTTGAGAGTACTTCTCAAGGCCTAAACCTGGGTTTTAAAACCGTGGTAAGCTTATTTAAGCTCAACAACAGCTCCGGCTTCTTCTAGAGATTTTTTAAGGCCTTCTGCCTCATCTTTAGATACACCTTCTTTTACGTTTTGAGGAGCACCGTCCACTAGGTCTTTAGCTTCTTTAAGACCAAGGCCTGTAAGTTCTTTTACAGCTTTAACTACTGCAAGTTTAGAAGCACCAGCGTCTTTAAGAACTACTGTGAATTCAGTTTGCTCAGCAGCAGCAGGAGCGTCACCACCACCTGCAGGGCCAGCTACAGCTACAGCAGCAGCTGCAGGCTCAATGCCATACTCATCTTTTAGTATTGTAGCAAGTTCGTTAACTTCTTTAACTGTAAGGTTAACTAGTTGTTCTGCGAATTGTTTCAAATCTGCCATTTTTCTATCGTTTTAAATAGTTTGTAAAATATATAATTTATTTAGTGCGTACACGCGGGGATGTTACCTTTCAGATAACGTTTTAACAAGACCTGCAATAGTGCTTCCACCTGATTTAAGTGCAGAAACAACATTTTTAGCAGGAGATTGAAGAAGGCCGATGATTTCGCCGATAACTTCTTCTTTCGATTTAAGCGCTACAAGGGCATCAAGCTGGTTGTCACCTGTAAATACTGCTTCGTGGATGTAAGCACCCTTAAGCACAGGCTTGTCCGACCTTTTGCGGAATTCCTTGATAACTTTAGCAGGAGCATTGCCGTTCTCTGCAATAAGTATGGCAGTGTTGCCAACAAGTACTGACGGAAGTTCGCCGTAGTTGTTCTCAACGCTTTCCATAGCTTTTTCAAGCAGGGTGTTTTTAACTACCTCTAATTTGATGCCAGCCTTAAAGCAAGCCCTCCTAAGGTTAGATGTAGTTTCAGCATCAAGTCCTGAGATATCTGCAACATAAACCACGTTAGTACCGGATAGCTGTGCAGTTAAATCTTCAATAACTCTTGATTTTTCTTCTCTGGTCATAATAAATATTTTTAACTACCAATTATACCGCCTTAGGGTCTAGGGCAATAGCAGGGCTCATAGTAGAAGAGATGTGGATACTCTTGATGTATGTGCCTTTTGCTGCAGTTGGTTTTAATTTTATTAATGTTTGTATAATTTCGTGAGCATTCTCGGTGATTTTGTCAGCTTCGAAAGAAACTTTACCGATACCTGCGTGAACGATACCTGTTTTATCAACTTTAAAGTCGATTTTACCGGCTTTAACTTCGCCTACGGCTTTACCTACTTCCATGGTAACTGTACCTGTTTTAGGGTTTGGCATAAGGCCGCGTGGCCCTAGTATCCTACCTAATGGTCCTAGTTTACCCATAACTGCAGGCATAGTGATGATAACATCAACATCTGTCCAGCCGTCTTTTATTTTCTGAAGGTAATCATCTAAACCTACGTGGTCAGCGCCGGCAGCTTTAGCTTCAGCTTCTTTATCAGGGGTAACAAGGGCAAGTACCCTTACATCTTTACCTGTACCGTGTGGAAGCGTTACAACGCCCCTTACCATCTGGTTCGCTTTCCTTGGGTCTACACCCAGGCGAACTGCGATGTCAACAGACTCATCAAATTTTGCAGAAGCAACTGTTTTGATCAATGCAGAGGCATCTTTCAAAGAGTACAGTTTATTCTTCTCAATTTTTGAAGCAGCCTCTTTCTGTTTTTTTGTCAATTTTGCCATGTCTTCTTCTTCTGTTTAAGATTAAAAAGGAGCTGCTCCTGATACTGTTATACCCATAGACCTTGCAGTACCGGCAACCATGCTCATTGCTTTCTCGATAGTGAAAGCATTAAGGTCAGCCATTTTGTCTTCTGCAATAGCCCTGATCTGATCCCAGGTAACACTTGCAACCTTCTTACGGTTAGGTTCACCAGAACCTCCTTTAAGCTTAGCAGCATCCATCAGCTGTATAGCAGCCGGTGGCGTTTTAACAACAAAATCGAAAGATTTGTCTTTGTACACAGTAATTTGTACTGGTAAAACTTTTCCGGGCTTATCCTGGGTCCTTGCATTAAACTGCTTACAGAACTCCATGATATTAACGCCCGCAGCTCCCAAAGCAGGTCCAACCGGTGGCGATGGATTCGCGGCACCTCCCTTAACTTGTAGTTTAACTACTTTACTAATTTCTTTAGCCATTTCTTTTAAAGATTAGCACATCTTCAGATGGAAGCGAGGATGTGATTTATAATAAGTAACAAAAATTATACTTTTTCAACCTGCATAAAGCTCAGTTCCAGTGGGGTCTTCCTTCCGAAAATCTTCACCATCACCTCAAGCTTACGCTTTTCTTCATTTACCTTTTCAACCGTGCCGTTAAAGCCGTTGAAAGGCCCGTCTATAACCTTGATGGTTTCACCCACCGAGAACGGTATTGCAACATTGTCAGTTTTTACTGAAAGCTCATCTACTTTGCCCAGCATCCTGTTTACCTCGCTTATGCGAAGCGGCACAGCATCACCGCCTTTTGTTTCACCAAGGAAACCGATAACACCTGTGATCGATTTGATGATGTGCGGTATCTCGCCGGTAAGGTTAGCTTCAATCATTACATATCCCGGAAAATAAACCCTGTCTTTGCTGATTTTTTTTCCGTCACGCACCTGAACCACTTTCTCGGTAGGCACAAGCACCTGCGAAATGTAGTCAGACATGCCAACCCTGCTTATTTCTGTCTCAATGTAGTTCTTAACTTTATTTTCCTGACCGCTTACCGCCCTAACCACATACCACTTTTTGACATTGTTATCAGTCATCATCAAGAAAAATTAATTTATTAAGAAACTATATATGTTTGCAACAATAACTTCAAAACCACGGTCTACACCGAAAGTAAGAAGGGCAAACAGTATTGAAAAAACAGCAACAATAATAGTAAGGCGTTGTATTTCTGCCCACTCCGGCCAGGTAACGTTTGTTTTAAGCTCAGTAAACGCTTCTGATATATAATTAGTAACCTTCATTGTATCTTGTTTTTGCACGGGTGGAGGGATTCGAACCCCCATCAACGGTTTTGGAGACCGCTATTCTACCCTTGAACTACACCCGTTTGTTAATAAAAGCCGGCTGATACCTAAATACCGGGCCGGCTTTATATAGTTTAATCTAAATGATTAGTCTAGGATTTCAGTAACCTGACCTGCACCTACTGTACGGCCACCCTCACGGATAGCGAAACGAAGACCTACGCTAAGAGCGATTGGGCTAAGTAGTTGCACTTCGATAGTAAGGTTATCACCTGGCATTACCATCTCAACACCTGCAGGAAGAGAAATTGTTCCTGTTACGTCAGTTGTACGAACGTAGAACTGAGGACGGTAGTTGTTGTGGAATGGAGTGTGACGTCCACCTTCTTCTTTCTTAAGGATATAAACCTCTGCTTTGAATTTAGCGTGTGGCTTAACAGATCCTGGCTTGATGATTACCATACCACGACGGATATCAGCTTTATCGATACCACGTAGAAGTAGACCTACGTTGTCACCAGCTTCACCCCTGTCAAGGATTTTACGGAACATCTCAACACCTGTGATAGTTGAAGTAAGTTTTTCAGCACCCATACCAATGATCTCAACAGCGTCACCAGTGTTAGCAACACCTGTTTCGATACGGCCTGTAGCAACAGTACCACGACCAGTAATTGTGAATACGTCTTCAACCGGCATAAGGAATGGTTTTTCAACGTCACGAACAGGAAGTTCGATCCAGTTGTCAACAGCATCCATAAGAGCCATTACTGTATCAACCCATTTTGGCTCACCGTTAAGTGCACCTAGAGCAGAACCCTGAATAACAGGACCGTTATCACCATCATACTGATAGAAAGAAAGTAGGTCACGGATTTCCATTTCTACAAGCTCAAGAAGCTCAGCATCATCAACCATATCTACTTTGTTCATGAATACAACCATACGAGGCACACCAACCTGGCGACCTAGAAGGATGTGCTCACGAGTTTGTGGCATAGGACCATCTGTAGCAGCAACCACAAGGATAGCACCGTCCATCTGGGCAGCACCAGTAACCATGTTCTTAACGTAGTCAGCGTGACCTGGACAGTCAACGTGAGCGTAGTGACGGTTAGCTGTAGCGTACTCTACGTGAGATGTATTAATTGTAATACCCCTTTCTTTTTCTTCAGGAGCGTTATCAATTTGGTCAAATGATTTAGCTTCAGAAAGACCTGCATCAGCCAATACTTTAGTAATAGCGGCAGTCAAAGTTGTTTTACCGTGGTCAACGTGTCCGATAGTACCTATGTTAAGGTGCGGCTTCGACCTGTCAAAAGTTTCCTTTGCCATGATTTAATAATTTAATCTTAGTTATATAATTAGTGTTCAAAATTCAATTTTGAGCCAATGACGGGATTTGAACCCGTGACCTCTTCCTTACCAAGGAAGCACTCTACCCCTGAGCTACACCGGCAACTTATCTTTTATTTTAAATTCTAAATGAGAAATTCTAAATTAACCCCGCAGAGCCATTCAAAATTCAAAACTTACAATTCAAAATTAAAGATTTGTGGGGAGAGCAGGATTCGAACCTGCGAAGGTTTCCCAACGGATTTACAGTCCGTCCTCGTTGGCCGCTTGAGTATCTCCCCTAACCGTTAATTTTTAAGCAATAAATGCCTGAACGTCAATTATTCGTTGCTTTTGAGCCGATAGAGGGACTCGAACCCACGACCTGCTGATTACAAATCAGCTGCTCTAGCCAGCTGAGCTACACCGGCAACTAATAATAAAAAAGTCCGCTATTTCTAACGGACTGCAAATGTATAGATTTTATTTTTTAATCAAAACATTTTCCTAATTTTTTTTATAATTAGGCTTTTGCCCTGATTTTTTGTTTTCTTTTTACAAGTAAGCGTTCCATAGAGTCAGCCGCAAGTTCAACAGCCTCCTCAAATGTTTTGCATTGTTTCTTGACTATAAATTCATCGCCCGGCACATTGATTTTTATCTCGGCAATCTTATTTACCTTTTCACCATTGTTATCCAGCTTGAAGAAAACATCCGAATAAACAACCTTATCATAATACTTTTCAAGCTTGTTTAACCTTTCCTGTACATAGCCAACCAGTTTCCTGTCAACCGTAAAGTTGACTGCATGAACATTTACTTTCATAATACAAAAATTAAAAATTGAACTTATGAACCACCACGGCTGCGCGGGTGCGCATCGCCATACACTTTTTTAAGCTCAGCAAGGCTGCTGTGGGTGTATATTTGTGTTGACGAAAGGCTTGCATGCCCCAGTAATTCTTTAACTGAATTTAAATCGGCCCCGTTATTAAGAAGATGTGTAGCAAAGGTGTGCCGCAAAACGTGCGGGCTCTTTTTTACCTTCCCGGAGATAACACTAAAGTAACGATTTATTAACCTGTACACAAATGATTCGCTCACTTTCTTTCCGGCCGAATTCACAATTAACATATCGGCATCAGGCAGCGCCTGTAAATTGGCACGTTTCGCCAGATAAGCTTTTATGAGTTCTGCCGTACAGCCCAGCACCGGCAATATGCGCTCTTTATTGCGCTTGCCCAGCACTTTTATAGTACTATTGCCAGTATCATAACCGGAAAGCTTCAGCCCTATAAGCTCGGCGCGACGCATGCCTGTGGTATAGAACAGCTCTATGACCAGCCTGTCGCGCAGGCCTTCAAAATCATCAGGATGGTCAATCACAGTGACCACATCGCCCAGTTCTTTTTCCGAAAAAGGCACCTGTACCTTCTTGGCCGCCTTGAGCGACTTGTGCTTTTGCATCGGGCTGACATCAATCTGCCGTGTTTTGAGGAGAAATTTATAGAATGATTTAAGGGATGACATCTTGCGGTTTACTGATGTGTTGGATATACCGTCATCAACCAGCTGCACAATCCAGCTGCGTACCTGGCTGTAGTTTACTTCCTCCAGCACAGCACCGTCGTCCCGGTTTCTTATGAATTGCTCAAAAGCAGTAATATCATCAAGGTAGGCACGGAGCGTAAGGAGGGAATAATTTTTTTCCTTCTGAAGATAATCGCTGTATGCTGCCTTGCTTTCTGCCATAAAAAAACCGTTAACAGCAAAGTTATACTTTTCTGCTAACGGTTAATTATTTTAAATCCGGAAAATACTAGTTCTCTAACGAATCCCTTAGTCCCTGGATATAAGATGCTTTTTGGATCTCAGCCCTCCTTGATACAGATGGCTTAGTGAACGCCTGACGTTTCCTTAGCTGACGAACAACTCCGGTTTTGTCGAATTTCCTCTTGTAGCGCTTTAGAGCCCTATCGATATTTTCTCCGTCTTTAATTGGTATAATTAACATAGTATGACACCTCCTCTCATTAAGGCTGCAAACTTAAAACATTTATTTTTAACTGCCGCACTTATTTTTAAAAATATTCCAAAATAAAAAAGCCGGAAATTTTTATGCTTCCGGCTCTGTATCATAATACTACTATAATTAGTTTTTCATCAGGCTCCTTGAGATGACCAGCTTCTGTATCTCAGTCGTACCTTCGCCAATGGTACAAAGCTTGGAGTCGCGATAGAATTTCTCTACCGGGTAGTCTTTCGTGTAACCATAGCCACCGTGTACCTGCACTGCATCGTTAGCCACTTTTACGCAAACTTCAGATGAGTACATTTTGCCCATGGCACCTGCCACAGTCATTGGCTTGTGGTTATTTTTAAGATAAGCCGCTTTGTGCAGCAACAGTTCCGATGCTTCAATTTCGGTAGCCATGTCCGCCAGCTTGAAGCCTATGCCCTGGAAATTACCAATAGGCTGCCCAAACTGGTGCCTTTCCTTGGCATATTTCAGTGCTGCCTCATAAGCGCCTTTGGCAATACCCAACGATAATGCACCGATGGAAATCCTCCCGCCATCCAGCACTTTCATCGCCTGTATGAAACCTTCGCCCACTTCGCCCAAGCGGTTGGCATCCGGCACGCGGCAGTTGTCAAATATAAGTTCGGCAGTTTCGCTGGCGCGCATGCCCAGCTTATCCTCTTTTTTACCACTGGTGAAGCCCTGCATGCCTTTCTCAAGCACAAAGGCCGTCATCCCGCGGGAATCTCCTTTTTCACCTGTACGCACTATCACTACGGCAATGTCGCCTGATTTAGCATGGGTAATAAAGTTTTTGGCACCGTTAATAATCCAATGGTCGCCGTCTTTCACGGCAGTAGTATTCATACCGCCGGCATCAGAACCGGTATTATGTTCGGTAAGGCCCCAGGCACCAATATGCTCGGCAGTAGCCAGCTTTGGTATCCACCGCTTTTTTTGCTCATCGCTGCCAAAAGTAAGAATATGATTGGTACACAATGAATTGTGTGCCGCTACCGAAAGGCCTATAGATGGGTCCACTTTAGAAATCTCTTCCACTACGGTAATGTACTCATGGTAGCCAAGGCCTGAGCCGCCAAGCTCTTCCGGCACAAGCACACCCATAAAGCCCATCTCACCTAATTTCTTGAAAAGCTCAACAGGGAAATGCTGGCTTTCGTCCCACTCCATAATGTGCGGGCGGATATGCTGCTCAGCAAAATCGCGGATAGACTGAGCAATCATGGTTTGTGTTTCGTTATATTCGAAATTCATTTTAGTTAGTTTGTTTTAAAATTCCAAATATAAGGCAATTATTTTTTGTTTATCAACAGGAAAATCAATAATTTCTAACAATTCTTCAATTTTAGTCAGTTTGCCTTTCATACTCCGCTTGGTGATGATGGCTTTTGCAATACCTTTATTGAAGTAGGGGAAATAAGCCAGTTGGTTAAGTGAAGCTGTATTTATGTTGATTTTTGTTACCTCCGGCTGACCGGCCACTTTAAAGCCCTTCTTAAGCCCGGTAATGGCTTCGGGCGAAAATTCGGCAAATTCATCCATCTGGTCCATACTTACAAAAGCGCCCAGCTGCGCACGGCGGCGCATTATCTTTTTAGCGAAGGCAGGGCCTATGCCGTACACTTTATCCAGGTCTTCTTCCAAAGCGGTGTTGATATCCAGCTGCACTATCTTCTTCTCTTCTTTTACATATTCCTTAGTTCCATATTTTGACGAAGAGTAGTCCTGCTTATATTCCGGCTTTTCATTTTGCTTTTTAGTGACCCAGTCAGGGAATTTGAAATACGGCGACAATTTAGCCAGCAGCGTATCATGCACACCGGTTACTTTTTTAAAGTCGGCGGCAGAGTTAACCCACTGCCCTTTTTCACGGAATTGATGCAGGCGATTGATTTGTTCCACCGTCATGCCCAGCGTGTAGCCTTTGTAATCACTGATAAAATTGGGATTGAAAGGATAAATAACCGATGCCTTCTCTACCCTGCGGGATTTCAGTTCGTCAATTTCTGCCTGGTGTGCCAGCCATTGCTTTTCTTCTGCGGAAGTTTTTCCAGATGAATTGGCCTCCGTAAAATTATAAATGTAATAACCGGCCTGTATGCCCACCATAAGCAATAGCAGGGCAATGATGCCTTTTCGCTGCTGGCGGGTAAAGTGGGCTGGATTATTTTGCTTCATGAAATTACAGGTCAAAAACAGAGCTGCGCTTGGTATAAATCATATCTTTTAGCTTTAACCAAAATGCCAGTGTAAGATATACGCCAAACCACAGCCCAACCGTTACAAACGAAATGTAGATGAAGAACAGGCGCACATTAGTGGCACGCATACCCAGCCTGTCGGCAAGGCGCGATGATACGTAAAAGCCGTTGCGCTCAAAATAATGCCGTATTGATGTTATTATGGGCATTGGGTATTAGGTGCTGGGTTTTAGTGTTTAGTTTTCAAAGTTAGCATATTTTGGCAAACTATCATTTTTTTAAAAGTTCAAGGCCAAGGGCGCATTGCAGGCAGCGTTTATGGGTGCAGTATTCGTTACGTAATTGCAATAATGATTGTGTATCGTAAGCTGAAGCCACCGGCATTTTGTACTGGCGGAATTTGTCGATGATGGAATTGCTTTCCGGCGCTACCTGCTGCATAAGTGTTATTAGTCCTTCGCTGTTATCTTTGCCTAGGCTTTGCGCATAGGCAAACCGGAACGGGATGATGGTATTGATGATGAGCAGGTCTATAAACGACTGCGTGAGCGATTTCTTTTTGGTGGGGCTTTCTTTATCAAATCGGTAATGCGACTGCCAGTATTGCGGCACCTGTACTTTGAACAGGTTGTAAATACCAGCAATAGTTTCAGCAGCTATGATTTTGGAGAACAGGTTTTGATGCTGATGGTAGACCTGTGCCAGCTGCGACAGCCGGATGGTGGGGAAATTATCAGGGCGGTGCTTAAAGAACTGTACATCGTCAACATAAACGTCCTGCAATTGGTGTTTGTGCTTCATGTAACCGTACCTGGCTTTTAAATCTTTCGCATACACATCTTCAAAATCATCCGCCAGCAGTCCGGCTGTACCAAATAATAATGCTTCCAGGTTTTCGGCTTCAAAGCTTTCCTTGCGGATGATGTTGAACGGAATAGCCGAGGCTATCATATAGAAGGTTTCGCCATTGGTATTTAGCCCGAAGTTTTTCGCCATGAAGCAAAACAGCACCGCTTCCCAATCCTGGCTGGTTTCTTTGGCTAGTGTGGTTATGGGCAAAGCTTTGCGTTGCAGGCGTTCAAAAAACAGGCGCTCTTTCCAGTTGTCCACCACAAAGCTGTTCATGGTTTCCAGTTCCTTTTCGCAGTATATCCATGATTTTGCCGAAGCAAGTGCGTTGTAGTTTTCCAGCAGGGCCTTATCGGTATAATGCTTCAGTTCCAAAACAGGTATCTCGGAATTGTCCTGGCGGAACACTTCGGCATCGTGCTCCCAAACCACATGCAGTATCACGCTGTCATACGCCTCGTCCCGCTCATGGTTGTGTATGTACCAGTCCGATGATTTGATATGTATCTCCACGTTGCCCGCCCATTTCTGCCCCCCGATAACCACCTGAGCATTGAAGAAATCCGGCCCCGCCAGTTGCAGGTACTGCCCGCTATTTACAATAGCAATGTCATCGCCCTGCACGGTTTTCAATCCCTGCATGCTGAACTTTTTGTATTGCCATATATAGTGGAGGAAGTCTTCTTTCATATCAAACCGTAAATTTCATCTTAACCTGGCTTTTCTGGTGCAGCATGTACAGCTTCGCACACGCCCGCGCATCCGATAGTGCTTCGTGATGGTTCAGCTCAATCCCGTGGCGCTGGCTGCAGGCTTTCAGGTTGGCCGGCTTGTAGCCCTTGGCGCGGTATATTTTGCAGGTGCATTCCCAGCGTTCAGCCAGGTCGTGCTCGTCATAGTACAAGCCATACCAGCGCATGGTCTTGGCCAGCACATTCCTGTCGAACGACTCATTATGCGCTACTATCTTCCGCCCTGCCAGGCGCTGTTGTATTTCCGGGAACAATACATCAAAGGTAGGCGCCTCCAGCGTTTCCACCGGCTTTATGCCATGCACCATAATGTTGCGGTACCAGTACTCATTATCGGGCGGCTGTATCAGGGTGTAATACTCATCGGTAATGATGCCGTCATTCACGGTAACAATACCCACGGCACAGGCACTGTGCGCATAGCCAGTGGCAGTTTCAAAATCTATTGCTGTAAACTCCATAGTGCATAAAACAGGAAAGAGCCTTGCGGCCCTTTCAAATATAAGAAAAAGTTCTTATTATTTTATAGAACTGATAATATCGTGCTTGGTGATGATGTGGTGCTTGCCACTGCCAAGGTCAACCAACACGGCCTGGTTATCTTTATTAATCAGTTTTGATATCTCTTCGATAGATGTATTGGCCTTAACTATTGGGTAAGGCTTGCCCATCACCTCGCGTATCGGTTTTTCGGCAATATCCTTATCCTCCACATAGCTGCGGAACAGATCCGTCTCATCAACCGAACCCACAAAACCATTGGTATCGATAACCGGGATCTGCGATATTTTGTATTTGCGAAGGCGCTCAATGGCGTGGCTCACTAATTCTTCGGTACGCACAATTACCAGCGGCTTATCCATATGCTCTTTGATAAGGTCTTCGGCTTTCGTTATCTCCTCATCAAGGAAACCACGCTCGCGCATCCAGTCATCGTTAAACATCTTGCCTACGTAACGGCTTCCGCTGTCGTGGAAAAGAACCACCACAACATCCTCCGGCTTAAACTCATCCTTTAGCTGCAACAGGCCTTTAATGGCTGCCCCGGCAGAGTTGCCCACAAATATACCTTCTTCCAACGCCAGCCTGCGGGTATAAACGGCTGCATCCTTATCAGTCACTTTTGTAAAGCCGTCAATCAGCGAAAAGTCAACATTTTTAGGCAGAATGTCCTCACCTATACCTTCTGTAATGTAGGAGTAAATCTCGTTCTCATCAAAAATGCCGGTCTCGTGGTATTTCTTGAAAACCGAACCATAGGTATCAATCCCCCAAATCTTCACATTCGGGTTTTTCTCTTTCAGGTATTTTGCAACACCCGATATGGTTCCGCCGGTACCAACACCCACTACAAAGTGCGTGATTTTTCCTTCGGTTTGCTCCCATATCTCCGGGCCGGTCTGCTCGTAGTGCGCTATGGCGTTGCTTGGGTTATCATACTGGTTCACGTACCACGCATTTGGCGTTTCTTCCGCCAGGCGCTTTGATACGGAATAGTATGAGCGTGGGTCGGTAGGCTCCACATCGGTAGGGCAAACCACTACTTTAGCCCCTACTGCACGCAGTATGTCCATTTTTTCTTTAGACTGTTTGTCAGAAATCACGCAAATCAGCTTGTAACCCTTAACGATAGCAGCAAGAGCGAGCCCCATACCGGTATTGCCCGAAGTACCTTCTATGATGGTACCTCCCGGTTTCAGGCGGCCATCTGCTTCAGCGTCCTCAATCATCTTTACTGCCATACGGTCCTTTACCGAGTTGCCCGGGTTAAAGGTTTCCACTTTGGCCAGAACAAGGGCATCAACCCCTTCGGTCACTTTATTAAGCTTTACCAGTGGCGTATTGCCTATGGTTTCAAGTATATTTTTTGCGTATTTCATTTTATGGAATATATATTGCCAATTCAATAATTTGACGGCAAAGATATTAGATATTTTTCAATAACTTAATGAAGTGACATATTATGAGAAGAAATCCCATATCACCCCAAAGCGGAATGTAAAGTCACGGTAAGGGTAGTTAGGCGCCGAATAAAAATCATACCCCGTAAAGCTGGAGTTGAAATGCTCTGCCTTGAGGAACAGCCTGAACTGGCGTATCTTGGCATTAAGGAAGAAGTCAATCAGCGGGTAATCGCCAAATTTTTTCCTGTCCTGCACGTAGAATTCACCAATAACCGGGTTATAGTCGTTGCCATAGTATTTGGTAAAGTACTGGAACGTGAAACCAGTTTGCAGATACAATGCTTTTTTAAAGAAATGGTCTGAGAAGTAAAGTGTATTCCTTGTAGTGAATTCAGGCACATTCAGAATGTTGTCCTGCTGGCTTACCTTTTGATAAAGAAAAGTATTATCAAGAGCCAGCTTCCACCATTTAAATTCCCTGCTTGCTTTTACCGAAAAGTAGTTGATGGTATTGGCATACTGGTCCGGCCTTACCTTCAGGGTATCCAGTTCGGTAGTGCCATAACCGGTATAAGTATCCCTAAAGTACAGGTGGTCTTTCAGCACACTGTACTGTACCGATGCATTAAGCCATTTGGTTTTTGCCTCAAACTCCAGGTTGTTTATCTTTTCGTTCTTGAAGCTGTTGGCCCAATTGTATTCCTTATAACCGCTTTGGTACAGGTTAAAGTTAAGGTTGGGCAGCTTGTTCATGTTCTGGTAACGCCCTGATACAGCAATGTCGTCATTCACTTTGTATTGTGCAATCACATCAATATTTGTAAGCGACTGGTCAGTCAGCGAGTTGGAAACAAGAATACTACCTTTAAGATTATTGCGCTGGTAAGTGTATTTAGCGCCATAAGTATTGATGCGGTCGTTAAGCCTGTTGGGGATTATAAGGTCGCCGGTAGCGCCTACAATCACACTCCTGTAAAAATAGTTGTAGTTATAGTCCTCAATATAAAACTCGACCTGGCCCAGCTTTTCATTGAAATATCCGGCACCCAGCATGTTGTACATCCGGTTATACCGCGTTTTGTTATTGATGCTGGATGTATAAACCGTCCCAAACCTTGGCGTGGCTGTAGGCTGCTCGAACGCGAAAAATTTATTCTCGAAATTAAACTGGTGGTGTATAACTATGCTGTTAGGATTGCTTTTGCTGAGCCTGAAATAATGGTCTATGAAATAACGGTTGCCTTTGAGTGTCGATTGGGCATCACGTGCATAAACATCCAGGCGTTCGCGGTTGGTGTAAGGGTCTTCGCCGCTTTCAAAAAGGCTATTATTAGTAATACCGCCATTTTCCTGGTTCATGAAATCCTGAGCTGTAAAATGCAATTTGAGTATATAACGTTTATCCGAAGTATTATAACTGGCACCGATACGGAAATTACCGTTGCTGGATAGCTGGTTAATATACCTACCTAATGAGCGCAAGCCTTTGTAAGCTACAGATATATTGAGATTTTCGGATGTATTAAGCGTAATAAAGGCATCCAGCACCTGTCCCTGCTGTATTACTGAGCGATAAAACAGGTCCGTAAAAGGTGTCGCTACATTATAGTACTTAATATCTTCCACCTCCATATAGGCAAAATGTTTGGCACGGAAACCAAACTGTGGGAAAGGGTCAAATTTTGTAAGGCCGAAATCCAGCGTATTGTAGGTTTGCCCTTCATTGGCAAAAGGCAAAAGGCCGAAGTTATCTTTCCTGAGATAATTTATCGCATATTCTTTTTGGATGGTAAGCGAAGTATCAGCAAAAGTAGTATCCCTGTCAATCGATATGATTTTGTACATATCAATTGTTGCAATGGTATCGGCAGCGGTTTTCTTTTTATCACCACTTGTTACCGGCTTGCTTTTCAGGAAACCTGTTTTTTTCTTACCGGTAACAGAATCCTGTTTCTGTACCTGGGAATAAGCAAAAAAAGGAATAAGAAGGAAAATGAATAAAATTCTCTTCAGCATATAATAATTTATAAGCGACAAAGATAAATATATACTTTAAATATTGGCAGAAGTTAACAGATATAAAAAAACCCGCTCATTGAGCGGGTTTTAGCATTTATTGTATTATAAACTTATGGAAGTTTAGTAAATACGTCTGCAAAAGAATCTGAAAGCTGGCCACCATCTACATCTGTAAGAATATAGTTGATTGTAAATACGCCAGTGCATGGATCAAATGTACTTCCCAAATCGGAATTATCACCAAAAATAGGGTCTGGTCCATTCATAAACAGGAAATTATTACTAAAATTACCAAGTAAAATTTCACCACCCGTACTTACAGGAGTAATGAATACACTTGTTTGAGAAGACGGGCTCCAATCACCAAGACCTTGTATAACAAGTTCATTAGGCTGATCTCCGGCCATTACAACTGTATTATAGTTGTATGAACCATCTTCAACAACAGCATAGTTACCTACAAAAGAACTGCGCCCACGGCTAATTACTACATTATGAGTAGTTGGTCTTTCATTGTTACCCAAACCTATAACAACATTTGCCCTGCTTGTACCAGTAAGAGTAATCAAAAATTCCCTACAACTTGTTTGCTCATCAGCAGGTATATTAAATGAAATGTAACCCTCACGAGAATTTTTAGGGACAACACCTGTACCACTATGAGACAAATATCCCGCAGTAGAACCCTGTACATCCGTAATTGTATAAGTAAAGGTTAATCCATCAGTATTAACAGGTGCATTTAAAGCTACAGGAACTTTAAATTCTGTTACAAGACCTGACACAACAAAAGTTGTGCTTTGATCTTCAAACTGAATCCAACCACTCTGCTTATCGCTACCAAAATGATCTTCATTAGGATTATTATCATTAGTACAGCTCACTAAAGCAAGGGCTCCGAAAGCTACAAAAAATATTTTGTTGATCAGTTTTTTCATCTTCTTACTTATTGTTTAGTGAATCTTAAAATAGTTTGCCTAGGCCCTACACAACTTGAAGTAGCTTCTTCAGTTACCGTAAGCTGGAATACATTATCATTGGTATTGATATAAGTAGACTGGCTGTTACCAACATTCCACTGGATATTATTATTTTCAGAACATCCATTACCAGTATCAACCGCTGCTGACAATACAGTTTGTCCGCAGCTTAATGAGAAACGAACCGTAACTTGCGGGAAAGCACCTGAAATACCAGGATAAGGAGTAGCCGTGAAAGCCCTTTCATATTCTGATGTAGCCTGTATATTAACAAGTGTGCCGCTACCCAGCATAGGCTGAACACCATTTACCGGTAAACCTGCAGTTAACTGCGTAATTGCATACGTACCTACAAAATCATCACCAAGTGGACAAACCTCTACAATATTTACTGTTACAAGATTATTTTCAATAGCCTCACCAGTAATATTGCTTATCTTAATCACTAATTGTTTTGCGGTAGCATCAACTAAACCGTTATCCTCACCTTGTATAGTAAGAATACCCTGAAAAGAGCCTGCCGGTATAGTTACAGTAGCAGGCAAAGTATAGGTTAAAGGATTAGCATTAGTTTCTTCTGCAACAATTTCTATATTATATACCCTGTCAACAGATGATACCGTACTAGAATTAAGGATAACGTTAACAGATCCTTCATCATTAACTACAACCGGTAGTGTATAAAAAGCTGAAGAAAAACTAAGGTAAGTTTGCCCTTCATTAGGATTATACATTATAGGCTCAACATCGTCGCAACTGATTGCAAACAAAAATGGAAGAGCAAATAAAGCTTTAAATATGTTTTTCATAGTCATTTTTTTAATAATTAGGGTTTTGCTGTATTCCCGGGTTCGGGTTAGTTTCAACAGATGGGATAGGCAAAGTAAACCTATAGTCAGATGTTGACAATGTACAAGGCGCAGAGAATGATGCGCAATCCCTTGGATCCCTATCCAAATTAACTCCAGCTTCACGACCTATGCGTTTAAGGTCAATATACCTGTGCCCTTCAAAAGCAAGCTCCCTTCTTCTCTCAAGAAGTATATCTTCAAGAGCCGCGTCAAGATTAATATAGTTTGGCATCAATGCGCCAGTTATACGTGCTGCACGAAGATCAAAAATGGTTTGTGCAGCTTCAGCAAGTTTACCTTGCCTGGCTTCAGCTTCAGCTTTAATGAGAGCCATTTCTGATGCCCTGAAAGCCTTAAAGTGATTTGTTAACAGACCTCTTGAACTACCAGGGTATTTGTTAAGAAAAAAGTTTGTTGGAGAACTTGACTCATCAAGAAGAATAGATAACCTGATATCGCCGGCCGGATAAGACTCTACCAATCCATAAGAAACCTCAAGGTAAACTGCACCTGTAGAGTTGGTTTCGTTAGCATAAAATATATTAGCTACACCACCACCACCTAATCCACGGAAAAGTGTCCAGATATCTTCATCAGTCCCGCTAAGATCATCCTGCCAAAGATTTTCATAACCCACATCAGTAATTGGGTGAAAATCAATCAGGTTTTTAGCAATAGTTTCAACAGTAGCTGCATTGCCAGTACTGTTACTGTAAAGAAGCGTTTTAGCCCTTATAAATTCTACAGCATCATGTGTAAGATATACTGCGTCCTGTGAATGGGCTGAACCTAATAAAGCATCAGCCGCATCAAGATCTGCAAGAATAAAAGAGACTACCTCTCCGGCAGCATTACGTGGCAATACATCTGTTACATCGGGTACAAAGTCCACAATGATTGCTGATGGCGAATTCGGGTTTTGAAGATCAGGCGTAAAATACTGATAAATATCAAAATGGCAAAGCGCCCTTAAAGCATATAACTGACCTTTAAAATTATTGGCCTTTACTACATCTTCAGCCGAAGCATTAGCAACCACACGATCAAAATTCCTAAGCGCCCTGTTAATCCTGTTGATACAAAAGTAACGTGAAGCCCAGATTTGGCCAGGCTCACCTGATAAACCATTCAGAATGAAACTGTACAATTCAGATCCACTACCATTACTGTTAAGCCCCCTCTTAATCTCGTCAGTAAATACCGCGCTAAGATTAACAACATCTCCTCCGGCATCCGGGTTATACATTTCATAGGCACCACTCAGGGCCCTTTCCAAATCGCTAACCGTCTGGAATGCCACCTCTTCACTAAGTTCACCTTTCTGTGTAATGTTATAAGCATCTTCACAGGCAGTAAAACCAGCCGCCATTAAAGCAATTAAACTAAATTTAAATATTCTTTTCATAAATAATTTTTTTAGAAATTAACAACTGCGCCAATTGTGTAAATTTTCGCTGTTGGATAGTTACCCCTGTCTGTAGTCCTGAAACCAGCTTCAGCATCCCAGCCCCTGTAAGAGCTGAATGTAATAAGGTTTTCACCTTGTACAAAAAACCTTAAACCGCTAAAAGGAGTATCCTTAAGAGTTTCCTTATTGAATGAGTAACCAAGAAGAACCTGCCTTAACCTTAGGTATGAAGCATCCTCAAGATATCTGTCTGTGTTATTGATATAAGTTACTGAGCCGATACCGTGGCCTACCCTTGGCACACTTGTTATATCACCAGGATTTTGCCATGCAGTAAATACTGAAACCGTCCTGTTGCTACCATCTGCAATTATAGAGCCTGTATCTTCAAGGTCTGCATAGTCAAGGTTATTCCTATAAAGGTCAGCAACATAAGCCCACTGGGTATTAAATTCAAATCCTTTGTAAGAAATATTAGTACCGAAGCCACCCTGCCATATTGGGTATACACCTTTATCAAGTGCAACCCTGTCACTCTCACCTAAAGTTTCAGTAAGCTGACCATCAGCAGTATAGAATAAAGGATTACCCGTAGCAGGGTTAACACCTGCATAACGCTGTACATAGTAAGTACCAATAGGCTTACCTTCAACAAGGGCGCTTGAACCACCGGCAGTAAATAAACCGTTATACGCAGGATCCAGTTCCCTGATTCTGTTTTTGTTGTAAGAAGTATTACCATTAACTGACACCTTCCAGTCTGCATTGTTAACTATATAGTACTTCATTGTAATTTCAAAACCTTTATTCTCCATCGAACCTACGTTAGCCTCCTGGCTAAGAGAACCAGCGATTGCAGATGTAGGCTTAGTACTAAACAGGTCAGTGGTTAACTTCCTGTAAACTTCTAATGAACCACTTAACTTATTTTTCCATAAAGCAAAATCAAGACCTAAGTTTGTTTGAGCAGTAGTTTCCCACCTTAAATCTTCATAACCTAACTGAGTCGCAAAAGTACTTGGTACATTATTATATCCGGTACCGTTACCATACAAACTCCTAGTATTATTTAAAGCACCGTACTGTGCATTTGTAATCCTTTGGTTACCGTTAGTACCATAAGAAGCACGAAGCCTTAATTGGTCAACAATTGTATTTTGAAGGAACGGCTCTTTTTCTATATTCCAGTTACCTGCAACCGACCAGAAAGTACCCCACTGATTATCTTTTATAAATCGGAATGATGCATCACGCCTTACAGTAGCCGCAAAACCAAACCTTTCACCGTAGGTATATTCAAGGTTAGCAAAATACGAGAATAACCCTTCAGACACGCTGAAATTTGAAGCAGAACCTATGTATGGGTTAATTACCGTGCCACGAATATTTTCCTGAGTTTGCGGATCAATAAATGCAGCACCAGTGCCAACAAGCCTAGGATCTAAACCAAAAACCCTATATCCAAAACCATCAAAATGTTGCTTATTATATTCAACATAAACTGAAAAATCAACTGTATGTTTCTCAGCAAATGTATTATTATAGTTTAAGCTTGTAACAGAGTTGAACCTGAAATCCCTTGAAGTATTTTCAGTCTGTGTACCACCAAAAACAGCATCCTGGTCTGCCTGAAACGGCCCAAGTAAACTATTAGGGTGTAGTATATCCAAATCCTGATCCTGAGAATAATCCATACCCAACTGAATGTTTGCAGTAAGATGGTCATAGAAGTTATAGCTGGCATTAAAACTTGTCAGCAACCTAAACTGGTCAGACCTGTTAGTGTTCATCCTTGTTGAGTTTAACAACACATAAGGCACATTATTAGCCGTAAGAACAGTAGTGTCACCTAATTCAAAACCATTATCTAAAGTTAGATCACCATTAGCATCATAAGGAGACAGGTATGGCAAACCTTGCATAGCAGCCCTGAATGGCGCAAAGAAAATTGCGTTAGTACCGGCACCGCTTATATCCTGAGACCTTGAAAAACTGGCATTTACACTTAGTCCATAAGTAAATTTACCATCCCCTGATTTGCCATTCAGGTTGTTCCTTAATGAAAAACGCTTAAGGCCACTATTTAAAAATATACCCTGCTGATCAAAATAGTTGATTGAAGTAAAGCTGCTTAAATTCTCAGAACCTGAAGTAATTGCTATATCATGTGATTTAGTAACACCTTTCCTAAAGAACACATCTGCCCAATAAGTATTAGTCTGCCTTGAAATCGCATCAATTTCAGCATCAGTATACCTCGCACCATCGCCTTCGCCATATTGCTTCTGCAATAAAAGCAATTGCCTTGAGTTCATCAAGTCTATATTAAGAGGCTGAAGCTGGTTGAAACCAAATTGAGATGTGTACCTAAAATCAAGCTTTTGACCAAAACTTGCCCTTTTGGTATATACTACAATTACACCCTGAGCACCACGGTTACCATAAATAGCTGTTGCGGCAGCATCTTTAAGAACTGCTACTGAAGCAAAATCATTAGGATTCATGTTCCTGAAGTTATCCTCGTCAACAGGAATACCATCAACCAAGATAAGCGGCTCAATATTACCGTTCACCGAACCAACACCACGAAGGATGATTGTAGTATCAGCACCCGGCTGACCTGAACCGGTACCGATATTCAAACCGGCAAACTGGCCCTGAAGGCTCTGAAGAACGTTAGCATTCGCCCTGTCCTCAATAGCTTCATTAGTAATTGCTGCTACAGCATAAGGAGCTTTGCTTACAGGAGTCCTCCTGTACACGTCAAGCCGGATATTCTCCAGCTCTTTTACATCTTCGCGCAGAGTAACATTATAAGTGTTAGCAGCGCCAACGGTTACAGACTGAGTACTGAAACCTAAATAAGAAAATTCAAGCACCTCACCCTGACGCGCCGAGATAGTAAACCTACCATCAAGATCAGTCTGGGTTGAACGCTGAGTCCCCTTAACAACTATAGCCGCACCCGGCAGCGGACCACTTGCATCCGACACCGTACCCGATATAGTTTTTTCCTGTGCATAGGAGAGATTAAATGTTAGCGCCATGAAAAACGCTATAATCCAAGTAAACTTTGATCTCATACTTAATTAATTTGAGTTAGTTAGATGCAAATCTCATAAAAAAATATTAATTAAACAAATATTTACATTCCTTTAATACTACTAAATCATACAATCTTTCAAGATTTTTTAAATAATCTTACATTATTATATTTAAGATTAAAAATAACTATAAAGGTTGCGTCATTAACTCACTTTTTTTCAATACGCAAAAATCAAAAAAGGATTAATTTGTGATGATTTTAACACCAATTAAAAAGGAGGCATACGCCTCCTTCTAAAAAATGTAAGTATGTAATATACTTTATTGTTTAATTATCTTCTTACTTATATTTAAATTATCACCAATCAGATTTACAACATAAGCACCATTTGCAAATTGGCTGATATCTAACGACGAGGCTTCTGCAGTATCCACCTTCTTAGAAAGCATTAGCCTTCCCTGCATATCATAAATAGTTACAGCAACATCATTTGTCATAACATTTGCAAAAGACAGGTTCAGCACATTTGTAGCCGGGTTAGGATAAACACTCACACCTGCTTTGTAGGCAGCATCGTCTACACCGGCAGTAGCATCAATACCGCTAATTATAAGTGAAAAATCCTGGCTACCACCATTTAACACCCCTTTATGAGAAACTGTTACGGTAAGTATTTCGCCAGCAACAGGGTTTTCTATAGCATTGCCTGCTGCATTAAATATCTCAATCTTTTCAATATTATCAACAATATTATCATTACGTTGGGCCGCACCTGTTACAAGGCCAGTATTCAACCTCCACGGCATGTAAGTAGTTGTGTTGCTAGCCCTTACTACCCTTACATCAAGATCATTCACCAATACCGGAGTAGTTGGGTCAGTCTCACCATTATTTGGGTTACCCGGAGCATCTGTCCATGATAAAGTAACTTTAAAAGGATTACCATCAGCCTTAACTATTTTTGTATAAGTCGCTCCCTGAGCAAGACTAGACTCTAACATAAATGATGTAACACCATCACCTCCAATAACTGCAGCTCCAGCCTGTGCATCCATCACACCCCAGCCATATTGAAAATCCGGACCAACTGGTCCTGCATCAGCAGCAGTATGATCCATAACTCCCCTCAAGGTTGCACTTCTCATAAAAGCATTGCCATGAGTATCCCTATAATGCTGTTGCAGCAATGTTAATGCTCCGGCAATGCCAGGCGCTGCCATAGAAGTACCGTCAATTGCAGCATAGTCAGTATTGCCTGTACCCCATGTTGAATATACAGATACACCCTTGGATGAAATATCCGGTTTTACCCTCCTGTCATCGGTAGGGCCCCAGTTACTAAAACTACTCATAGCAATAGGGGTTGGGCCAGATACAGCAGCCACTACAACTACATTTTTAGAAGTTGCCTGCTCATTGATAAGCTCCCTGCCATTTTTATTTGTTGGATAATTTGTAGGGGCGGGTGGATTTCTATCATTACCTGCTGCCACTACCGGCTGGTAATAAGGCAGGTTAAAGGTTATATTATCCCAGGAATAAGATTCAGAAACATAGGCTCCAAAAAACCATGCAGGAATTACATTAGCATTGATACCATAAGAATGGTTAGACACTAACAAACCCTGGCTGGCCTGATTCACCATTTCACTAAGGTCATTATTCCAGTCATTAGCCCACAATGTCGCCTGTGAAGCCATACCTTTTGCAAAAGGATCAAATACTCCTGAAGATATCATAGTACCGGCAACGTGTGTAGCATGATTGTCAGCCGTACCGACGGCACCGTCTTTTTGAACAACTCTAGAAAAAGTTAGGTCTACATGAGATCTCCTTACAGGGCCACCATCCCATTCGCCTACTATCATACCTTGCCCATCAAGACTAAGGCCGGCTATACCTCCTGTATTTATCCGGTCAACCTTAATAGTTGTTGCGGCACCTGTATTGTAGGTAGTAAAATATACAGGCTTACCATCAATAACTTTTTTAAGCTCCTGATAAGTACCGTCTTTGTCAGTTATAGTTATTGGCCACCCATTCACTACTGCCAATGCCATAGCTTCCTCCTTGTCCTTTTTATACTGGGCGGAAAATTCATCAGCCATTTTTTTGGCTTTCTCCAAATCGTAATGTTTTACGATCCATGCCCTTTCTTCAGGGGTTTGCGCTATCGCACCGCTGTAGGCCAGGCCTAAAGCCAGCAGCAAAATCCCTGTTTTGAAGTTTTTTTTCATGATTTAACGTAAGTAAAGTTGTATATACAATATACGGATTTTGGTTATAAATAGTTTTTTGTTGGCAACAAAAATATAAATTTCCTGAATTAATATGTTAATTATTGAAACTTTAACGTTCAAATATTAATTTTGCCAATCATAATTACAGCATGTTATCTCTAAAATTTTCTGACACACTTTACGAAACCGGTACTGATGAAGCCGGCCGTGGCTGCCTGGCCGGGCCAGTAACTGCCGCTGCCGTAATATTGCCGGATGATTTTTACCATGAGCTGCTCAACGATTCCAAACAGCTCACCGAAAGAGCTCGCGAACACCTGCGTCCCATAATTATGGAAAAAGCGCTTTGTTATCATGTAACAAATATCGAGCCTGAAATTATCGATGAGATAAATATTTTGAATGCCTCCATACGTGCCATGCAGGAATGTATTGTAAAGCTGGAACCCGAACCACATTATATAATTGTTGACGGCAACAGGTTTAAGCCTGTAAACAACATACCTTATAGCTGCATTGTAAAAGGAGATGCCAAGTATATGAGCATTGCAGCGGCCTCCATCCTGGCCAAAACTTACCGGGATGAATACATGAACAAGATACATGATGAGTTCCCGATGTATAACTGGAAAAGCAATAAAGGCTATCCTACTGCTGAACACCGCGAAGCAATACGCAAATACGGCATCACCAAATACCATCGCAAATCATTCCGCCTGCTGCCCGATCAGCTGGAGATAGAATTTGACATTGTGGAGGATGTACATATGCGCATCATCAATCCGTAAACTGCGCTTCAAAAAGCTGGGAGAAGTATTTCAGGATTTTCTGCTTCACCTCTTCCTCATCTACTTTATCTACCCGCAATTCCACGTTTAAGGAAGTTACCGCTTTGCCGCGTATGCCGCAAGGTATGATGTTATCAAAATAACCCAGGTCAGCATTCACGTTCAGCGCAAAGCCGTGCATCGTCACCCAACGCGATGCCCTAACACCCATGGCACATATCTTACGTGCAAAGGGCGTGCCTACATCCAGCCACACGCCGGTTTCACCATCGCTACGGGTGCCTTTTAGCCCGTAATCGGCCAGGGTAAGTATCATCACCTCCTCCAGCAGGCGAAGGTATTTATGTATGTCGGTAAAAAAATTCTCCAGGTCCAGTATGGGGTAGCCCACAATCTGGCCGGGGCCGTGGTAGGTAATGTCCCCTCCCCTGTTTATCTTATAAAATTTTGCGCCTTTGGTTTCAAGCTGGGCTTCGTTCAGCAGCAGGTTATCCATGTCGCCGCTCTTACCCAGGGTATATACATGCGGATGCTCTACAAAAAGCAGGTAATTGGGCGTTATATCTTCCTTCTCTTCCCTGCGGTTATTTATCTTGATATCCAGTATCTGCTGAAAAAGCTGTTCCTGGTGGTCCCAGGTTTCTTTATAATCTTTGCGGCCCAGGTCGTACACCGCTACATTTTTGTTCATCGCTCAAAAAAATTGTACTACAAAGGTAACAAACTTACACCTATATAATACATTGGCGTTTTTGCCAAATATCTTTATCTTTGCACGCTTATAAACACATATAAAATCATGCAGCTTTCAGAACAAGAGATCATTCGTAGAGAAAAACTGGACAGGCTGAGGGAACTCGGCATCAATCCTTATCCGGCTAACCTTTTTCCTGTTGACCACACGAGTAAACAGGTGAAGGACGAATATCTTGAAGGCAAGAAGGTTGTAGTGGCCGGCCGCCTTATGTCAACACGCATACAGGGCAAGGCATCTTTTGCCGAACTGCAGGACAGCGAAGGCCGCATACAGCTGTACTTTAACCGTGATGAGATATGCCCGGGCGACGATAAAACCAAGTACAACGAGCTGTTCAAAAAATTGCTGGATTTGGGCGACTTCATTGGTGTGGAAGGTACCCTTTTCACTACGCAGGTTGGCGAAAAATCCATCAACGTTACCGATTTTCAGCTGTTGAGTAAAGTACTACGCCCGCTTCCGTTGCCTAAAACCGATGCTGACGGGAAAGTTTTTGACGGCTTTACCGACCCTGAACTGCGTTACCGCCAGCGCTATGTGGACCTGGTAGTAAACCCGCATGTTAAAGAGGTGTTCATGAAAAGAACCAAGCTGTACACTGCAATGCGTAACTTTTTTAACGACAAAGGTTATTTTGAGGTAGAAACACCTATACTACAGTCAATTCCTGGTGGCGCTGCCGCAAGGCCGTTCGTTACGCACCACAACAGCCTTGACATTCCGCTGTACATGCGTATTGCGAACGAACTGTACCTGAAAAGGCTTATAGTGGGCGGATTTGACGGTGTATATGAATTCTCTAAAAACTTCCGTAACGAAGGTATGGACAGGACACACAATCCTGAATTTACCGCTATGGAAATATATGTAGCCTACAAGGACTACAACTGGATGATGGACTTTACCGAAAAGCTGCTGGAGCATTGTGCTACCGCAGTAAATGGCACTACCGAAGCTACTTTTGGGGAGTATAAGGTAGATTTTAAAGCCCCATATGCCCGCGTTACCATGACCGATGCCATTAAGCAATTTACCGGTTTTGACATTACCGGAAAAACCGAGCAGGAAATTTATGAAGCAGCCAAAGGCATGGGCATAGCTGTAGATGAAACCATGGGCAAAGGCAAGCTTATTGACGAGATTTTTGGTGAAAAGTGCGAGGGCAACTTTATACAGCCTACATTCATTACCGATTACCCTAAAGAGATGAGCCCGCTTTGCAAGGAGCACCGCGATAACCCGGAGCTCACCGAGCGTTTTGAACTTATGGTTTGCGGCAAGGAAATTGCCAATGCCTATAGCGAACTGAATGACCCTATTGACCAGCGCGAACGTTTTGAAGCCCAGTTGAAACTGAGCGAGCGCGGCGATGTGGAGGCTGCCCAGTTTATTGATAACGATTTTCTTCGTGCGCTGGAGTATGGCATGCCGCCTACGTCAGGCCTTGGTATTGGCATGGATAGGCTAATCATGTTCCTTACTAACAACCCAAGCATACAGGAAGTGCTGTTCTTCCCGCAAATGAGGCCTGAAAAGAAAGGTCCTGAGCTTACCGAAGATGAAAAAGCGGTAGCTGAACTATTGAAAGTAAGCGGCCAGCTGGCCCTTGATGCTCTTAAAGCCGAAGCAGGACTGAGCGGCAAAAAGTGGGATGCTGCCATGAAAGGCCTTAGCAAACACGGCATGGTAAAAGTGGTGGTTAACGGCGACGAAAAAATTGTAGAGTTTTTAAAGTAAAACCAAAAATACACCATATATACTAAAGAACCCTTTTGGGTTCTTTTTTTTTATGCAATCATTTAACTGAAATACTTACTTTAGCTTTCAGAAAAATTAAAACATTGCTTATGAAAAAAATAATACCTTATGCATTATTGCTCTTATCGATAAATGCCTTCAGCCAAACAGTACTGATTGACCCTGCTGCCGAAGGCGGTTTTGAGCTGGGCCCAACCTGGGAAGACAATGGCTGGACAGTAGTGAACCCTACCGGTACCAATATGAACCGCAGGTGGTACCTGGGCACCGGGCAAACAGGCTATACAGGGCAGCGCGCCGCTTTTGTTGGCAATAATGAAACCACTGTTGGCAATGCCAACATAGCACGTAAAATACATTTTTACCGCTCAGTCACCATACCTGCAGGCGCAACCAATATTGTACTCACATTTAATTTCAAGCAGGAAACAGCTGATGTAGCAGGCGGTACCTATTATGATTACATACAGGTTAACACTGCTACAGGCACACCTGCCAATAATACCGAACCACCGGGAACAGTGCGCTTTGGCCCTTTTCCTGATGTGAGCATACCGCTGTTTACACAACAAACAGTAAACCTGCCTGATGCTATGGCCGGCGCAACACGCAATTTAATTTTTACTTTTATTTCAGATGATGCCAATCCGCGTGGTTTTCCTGCTATAGATGATATTTCACTAACCTACACCCCTACGGCTTCGGCTATCGATTTTGAAAAGAAAAAGCTGACCTACTACCCTAATCCGGTGAATAGTGTGCTGAACCTGAAATATGATGATACCATGACGGGGGTGGAAGTATATAACCTATTAGGCCAGCAGGTACTTGCCAAAAACCTGAATGATGTTGAAGCCAATGTTGACCTCTCATCACTACCATCAGGCAACTATACGATGAAAGTCCTTTCGGGCAGCAAAACCAATACCATCAAAATCACAAAACAATAATATTAATATAGCCAGGGCCATGTCATTCTGAACGGAGCCTGCGAAGTGAAGAATCTCACAAATCGCCATGTCATTCTGAACGGAGCCTGCGAAGTGAAGAATCTCAAATCGCCATGTCATTCTGAACGGAGCCTGCGAAGTGAAGAATCTCAACCAATCAGGCCTGAGATTCTTCCTTCGTCAGAATGACACCCCACAAATCACAAGCTATAATTCACATTCACCGCCCAGCGGTAATTGGCTTCAACCCTGCCACCGGTAAGGCTCTGGTTAATAGGCAGCATGCCATTCAACCCTACTGAAAATTTCCCCATACCGGCCTCAACCCCCAGCTTCCCGAAAATAATGCTGCCTGCGGTATCGGGCACTTCTTCGCCATATTGCTTGTTGGCGCGGTATTCCTCACCGGCAAGCCCGCCCTGCGGCACCAGTGTAAAGCCCGGCTTTTCCCAAACATAAAAAAGGGTTGCCGCATAATTCAGCTGGTTGCCAAACTGGTATTGTTTGTCGTTTTCAGTCTTAAACACATAATTCACCATCGCGTTCAACCCCCAGCTTTTCAGTGCAGCAACATACTCCGCCGCCAGCATATAGTCCCAGCTCCCTGTACCTACCTGAAAGCTTGGGTTTACGCTGCCGTTGTTAGCGCCATCGTATTTTCCGGTGGGCGCTTTTACCCCGGCACCCGCCTGTAATGTGTGACGGAGCAATGTGCTGTCCTTCTTTGTCTGGTACACGGTGTACATCCCTAAAACAGTAATATCGCCCAGGCCTTCAATAGTCTGTGTACCAGTGGAAAGCTCACGATTGTGGAAATGGTAGGGCACCAGCGCAGATAACTGAAAGTTTTTAAATACCGGTATGCGCGCCCAAACCTGTATGGTATTAAAGTTCTCATCAATCCACGGGGAATTGTTGAACACACCATCTCGGCTGGAGTAGCTTTGCTTAAAGTAGCGCACACCCACAAAATTCCTGTCAATCATAGAACTGAAACCCATGCCGCCTCCGCTGGCCGAACAACCGCAGGCATCGCAAAAATCCTCGAGCAGGTATTGCTTAAAGTTATATTGCAGGGTATCCCTGCCACCACCAGCAAAAGCAGCAGCAGAGATAAAAATAAATAAGATATATAATTTTTTCATGGTTTATGTCTGGAAATAAAATAGCGGGTTGTTAATGTATTCTTCATCGGTAAGGGTTTGCAGGAATGCTATAATAGCTTCCTTTTCCTGCTGGGTTAGTGGGATTCCCAGTGTGCCGTCATGGTTCAGCAGCGGATCCAACGTGGGCGATTGCTGCACGCCCGAGCCATAAAAGTTAAGCACGCTCTGCAAGCTGCCAAAGCGGCCATCATGCATATATGGAGCCGTGAGTGCTACATTCCGAAGGCTTGGCACTTTAAATTTATAGCGGTCGGCGGCAAAGCCGGTTACGTTTTCCCTGCCCAAATCGTTCAGGTTGGGGTTGGGCGGCAGGCCGTTGTTGCGAAAAGCGCTATCAGTAAACAAATCGGTTTTATGGCACGATGCGCAGTTGGCTTCAAACAGCGCCATGCCTTGCATTTCCTGCGGGGTGAGCTGCCCTCCCAACTCATTCCGCCTGTACTTGTCATAGCGGGAATTGGCCGAAACCATCATGGTCATGAACTGCCCCAGCCCCTTCAGTATATTACCCGATGTGATTTCCTCATCATCAAACGCTGCTTTAAAAAGCTTGCGGTATTCCGGGTCCTGGCGCAGTTTTACAGCTATGGTTTGCAGCGTTTCGTTCATTTCCACAGGGTTGTGTATGGGCACTATCGACAGCATTTCCAGGCTGTTGCTGGCTCCGTCATAAAAATACTCGCTCTGGAAAACCATGTTCTGCACGGCCGGAGCATTGCGTATGCCTTCCTGGTTGTTAATGCCATGGCTCAGCGCATGCCCGTGGTGCGTAAACCCCGAAGCCTGCTCATGGCAAAAGGAGCATGATATGGTGTTATCTGCCGAAAGGCGTGCGTCATAAAACAGTTTCCTGCCCAGCTCAAAACCTTTGGTGGTGGGGTAATTCAGCTCCACATCCTGCGCCGGCGGCGGAAAGTTGGCCGGAACTATAAAGGCCATCCTTTCGTTAGCTTCGTTAACAGGAACATAACTATCATCATTGCCGCAGGATGCCAGCAAAAAGGCCGGCATCAGCAGCAGTAAAATATTTTTCATAAGGCTATTCGTGGTGACTTCCTGAGCCGTTATGCACATGGTCTACCACAAACATACTCTGGGAGTTATTGGCAATATCAATCAGGTTTTGCCCGCCCATAACGCTGGCAGCAGTGCCCGCCTGGTTAAGGTTGTCCTGTAGTTTTATCTTCACCGCGCCATCTAACAGTACGTTGATGTTAGTTTTTATATGGATGCTCGGTTGCTCGTCAGTACGCACACGGGCTGTTGTAGGCAGGTCGAGCGTTACTTCGCGGTAATTATCGGTCGTGGTATTGCTTCCCTGATGTACCTGGAACACCTTATCGGCGCTGGCGGCGGAAGTAAATGTCCCTTCCATATTGATAAACCTGTACCCGGTTGACCATGTCCAGGTCATATCATTGGCTGTAGCCAGGTCCCAAAAACTTTGCTGCGCTGTTTCACCCTGAAGGTAGCGCTGCTTATCAACCCCGATACCGAAACGTACTTTTTTATAATCGCCGGCAGGCACATTTTCAAGGTGAATGGTCTGCATATCGGTAGCCGCTTCATTGATGATAAAGTAGCTATCTTCTTTAGGGTAAGCCACTTCATTTCCGGCAGCATCTATAAAAACAATATTGCTGATGATGTAGTTCAGCTTGTTGAAATTCAGGGTTTCGTTGTTAGAATTGGTGTAGGGAGCGCCCAGTATAAGCTCATCGCCTGCAATGCCGTTATCAAAAAACAGTTCGGCATCGCCTGCGCCGGCAACTACAACATTATCATCATCGCTATTGCAGGAAACAAAAAGGAAAGGCATGGCTATGGCAGCCAATATGTATTGTATTGATTTCATTTTGAATGTTTAAAAGTTATGTAATCGCCTTCAGCAGAAGGCATGCAAAAAAACCATCGCCAATGGCAACGGGTATGTCACGGTAAACTTTTAAACTACTGCGGGCGGATGGTACAATGATACCGATGGCAGGAATGAATACAAATTACTGTACCTGTTTTTCACTTCCGTAGAAATGGAAGGAGAAAAATGTGCCAAAGCAATGATAACCGGCTGCTGGCAGAAAAGGATTTCCACTTCGGCACAGGCTGATTTTTTTTGCTGGGCAGGTTTCTCGTTTTCCGAAGCCTTTGCCATTTCTTTCATCAGCTGGCATTTACCATTACAGTGCAATTCCGGTTTTGCCCTGTTTTCACAAAGCTCTTTTACAATATAATCATAATTGATGATGTAGCCCACAACCGGCAAAACCGGCCTGAGGAAAACAGCCAATACAATTACAGCTATTGTAAATTTCATGTTGCAAAAGTAAAGGGCAAAATTGTATCCCGAAAAAAATATTTTAGTTTTTTTTAAACCTTTTCATTACCGAGCAGTCTTATGCATATAACTTAAAAATTTTAAAATTATGAGAACGTGGATTTTAGCAGCTGTGATGATGATGGGTGTAACTGTGATGGCACAGCATGGAGAGCGAAAACATGAGCCGTTAAAACCGGAACAAAAGGCCGAACTGGCTTCTAAAAAAATGACACTGGCGCTTAACCTGAATGAAAAACAGCAAAAAGATGTACAGAAATTATTTTTAGAAAAAGCTAAAAAGAATGAACAGGCCAGGGCGCAGCGCAAAGCTGATAAGGCAGCTGGCAAAAGGCCTACCGCCAACGAGCGTTTTGCTATGATGAACAGCAGGCTGGATGAGCAGATTGCTATGAAGGCCGAAATGAAAAAAGTGCTTACCGCAGAGCAGTTTACCAAATGGGAAAATATGAAGAAAGAACATCATGGCAAAATAACAAAAAGGCACAAAAACTTTAAAAAAGAACACAGAAGATAAAATTGTGATGTTAAAGTTTTGTAATCTTTTATAATTTAATTAGATTTGGCTTGCTAATTACAAAAACAAATTTATAATTATGAAAAAGATAATCGCACTTTTAGTTGTTACGCTTGCATTTAGCCTTGGCGCTAATGCACAGCAAAAAAGAGAGGCACATGCCGTACAAATGTCTTCACTTGATGCTAATAAGCAGGAGAAAATTAAGCAGGCCGCTATTGCTGATGCCAATGAACTTGGTAAAGCTGTAAAACTTGCTGATAAAGATAAGGAGATGTACATTAGTCTTTTTGAAACAAAGTACCGCATGTATGCCAGCACAAATAATGAACCGGAACGTAACGCTTATGTTGCTGACATAATAGAAAGGAAATTAAGTGCAGGCCTTTCGGCAGATGATCTTAAAAAAGTAAACAATACTCCGGGCCTTATGAAAAGGCTTACCGGCAAATAGGCAAATACTATTTGCTTAGTATTATAAAACAAAAGCTCCCTTCCGGGAGCTTTTGTTATTTCAGGCCTTTAGCAACTTTGCCTATGGCATTGATGGTATAATCAAGGTCGTCATAACTCAGCGCATCGGTTATGAACCATGTTTCATAAGCTGATGGCGCTATGTAAACACCTTCCTGCAACAAACCGTGGAAAAACTTCCTGAACGTTTCGTTATCGCCCCGGCCTGCGGTGGCAAAATCAGTTACCGGCTGTGCATCAAAGTGCACCGATATCATAGAGCCTTTCCTGTTAATCGTATAAACAATCCCTTCAGCATCCAGCTTTTCACGAATACCTTTTTCCAAATAGGCAGTTTTTTCTTCCAGCCTTTTAAAGATGCCTGCATCGGCATCCAGCGCTTTCAGCATTTCCAGGCCTGCTGCCATAGCAAGTGGATTGCCTGACAGCGTTCCTGCCTGATACACCGGCCCTTTCGGCGCCAGGTAATCCATTATTTCATGGCGTGCCGCAAAAGCGCCTACGGGTAGCCCACCACCTATCACTTTACCAAAAGCCACAATATCAGCCTTTATATTATAAAGCTCCTGTGCCCCGCCTTTAGCCAGACGGAAACCGGTCATTACCTCGTCAAATATAAGCAATGTGCCATGCGCATCGCAAAGGTCCCTTAAACCTTCTAAAAAGCCTTCCTGCGGCGGTATGCAGCCCATATTGCCTGCTACCGGCTCTATGATTATGGCAGCAATCTCGCCCTCGTTGGCTTCAAAAAGCTGCTTTACATTATTAAGGTCGTTATATTTGGCTAAAAGCGTATCCTTGGCCGTGCCCTGTGTTACGCCCGGGCTGTTTGGTGTGCCAAAGGTTACCGCCCCGCTGCCCGCTTGTATCAGGAACGAGTCGCTGTGGCCGTGGTAGCATCCGGCAAATTTTATAATTTTTTCCCTGCCCGTAAACCCGCGTGCCAGCCTTATGGCGCTCATGCAGGCTTCAGTACCGGAATTTACAAAGCGTATCTTGTCGATGTTTGGCACCATGCTTACCGCCAGTTGGGCAATCTCGGTTTCCAGCGCTGTTGGCGTACCGAAAGACGTGCCTTTTTTAGCACGGTTAATCACAGCATCCACTACCGGCTCGTAAGCATGGCCCAGTATCATTGGCCCCCACGAGTTGATGTAATCAATCAGGCGGTTGTCGTCTTCATCGTATAAGTACGCACCTTTGGCTTCCTTAATAAAAATGGGAGTACCCCCTACGGCCTTAAAGGCACGCACAGGAGAGTTCACGCCGCCTGGTATTACCTTTTCTGCTTCGGCAAAAAGGCGGCTGCTTCTTTCGTATAACATGTTATTTTACTTTTAATACCTGCCCTATAGATATGGCATTGTTGGACAAACCGTTCAATCGCATCAGCTCATCAACGGTAAGGTTATGTTTTTTGGAGATAGAATACAATGTATCGCCCTGCTGCACCTGGTAAGAGCCTAATGCTATGGCTTCTTCCTGCGGTTTTGGCATTATAGGCTTAGGCGTTTCCCTTACTTTAGGCTCATAGTCCCTACCCAGTACCTCGGCATCATAGCGGGCCAGGTCATAACGTTCTATCAGGCCAATCAGCTTATCAGGATATTTCGGGTCGGTAGCATATCCGGCCGCTTTAAGGCCGTGTGCCCATGCAGAATAATCATCCTTTGGCAGTTTGAAAAGGGAGGCATACCTGCCCCTTGTGGTAAGGAACAGCGAGTGATCATTATACGATTCGGAAGCCTGCGCATATTTGCGGAAACATTCCTGCTCAGAATCATCATCATGGTGCACGGTTTCGCCTTCCCAGCCGTTGTGGCATTTAATACCAAAGTGGTTGTTGGCAGTAACGCAAAGTGTGCCCCTGCCTGCGCCAGACTCCAGTATGCCCTGGGCGAGCGTAATACTGGCCGGCACGCCATGGCGGCGCATGTTATCTTTGGCAATACCTTTAAAATCATCAATATATGCTTTTACCAGTTCGGCATACACTACGGTTTTACTGGTAGATTCCAACACTTCCGCCTGCCTGCCCTGCGTACTGTTGCGGTTGGAATTATTTGCGGTAGATGTACGCGCGCTCGTCTGTACTTTTGGCGTCCTGCTTTTGCGTGCCGGCGAGGTTGCCGAATGCTTGGCAGTGCTTTTTGTAGTCCTCACGCGGGATGATGTACCACAGCTTATCAGTAAGCTTAGAAAAAGTAAGGCTAAGATCTTTTTAGTCATTATTTTTCAGTTTTAATTATGGGCATTTTTTTGGCGGCTAACTTTTTGTTCATGCCTGCTATGCCTTGTAAACCTCCGGTATGTATGAGCAAAATATTTGCTCCGGCCGGGAATTCATTATTATTTATCCTATCCATAACGCCAAAAACCATCTTTCCTGTATAAACCGGGTCCAGCGGAATGCCGGTTTTAACATAAAAATCGTTGATGAACGTTATAAGTTCCTCATTTACTTTGGCATATCCGCCAAAATGATATTCGGTTACCAGTTCCCAATTACCGTGCTGTGCAAATTTACTTATCTCGGCCGACAAATCCGCCTTCAGTGCCGGAAATCCCAGTATTTTATGATGAGGCAAGGCGCTGTTTATCAATCCTGAAATTGTTCCGCCTGTACCAACCGCGCAGCAAATATGCGTAAACTTTTCATCTTCAGCGGTTAATATCTCCTCACAACCCTTAACTGCCAAAGCATTCGTACCACCTTCGGGCACCAGGTAAAAATCACCAAACTGCAATTTCAACCCTTCAATAAAATCCGGTTCCGACTTGTGCGAATACGTTTCCCTGCTTACAAATGTAAGCTCCATACCGCATACTACTGCAAATGAAAGGGTTGGGTTATCCACAATCTTATCAAACAATTCTTCACCCCTTATTACCCCAATGGTTTTAAAGCCATATTCCTTACCAGCGGCTGCCGTAGCTGCAATATGGTTTGAAAATGCCCCGCCAAAAGTAAGCAGTGCCTCTTTGCCCTCCTTTTTAGCCTGCAAAACATTATACTTCAGCTTACGGAATTTATTGCCTGAAATGTGCGGGTGCAGCAAATCCTCGCGCTTTATGGTAAGCTGTATGTCATGCGGAAGCGGTATGCACACTTTCTGGTTCATGCCGCAAAGATAACAAAACAGGCAAAATGGCAGGTTTACCCAACCGATGTCAGCCCTTTTTCGTAAATAATATTAGGTGGTATATTTTTTGTAAATTTGATAAGTCAAATGTGAGGATATGAGAACTGAAGATGACCAACAAAAACCCAGCCCGCTGGTTGCCAAAATTGCTTTCCATAAAGTGCTTGAAGCATTGGAAGATATTGCCCAAAGCGATGTGGATTACCGCTCTGATTATGCCAATGCCCTGCTGAGGCATGCCGCGCCTTATCCTGAGCTGCGGGAAGGCATAACCGACCTTGAACAACTTGACAAGCATGAAAAGCTTATAAAAAACCTTTTGGCTGACCTTTTCCCAACAGCACTTACCGATAATGAGATTAAGGCTGCCGCAATACCGTTTTTCAATATCACCTTTAACCATACACAACGATTTAAGGAAATAATGAAAGCGGCCGGTGAAGACTGGGGAATGGCTATAAGGAATTTTGATGACCACCAGTTTTATGTATTCTGCTGTTGCCTGGTGCTTAACAGCTATTATGGCTATAATTTTGATTTCAGCCGCCCGCTGTTTTATGATATACCTGATGCTACAGGCATTATGCGCCACTACCGCATATTGTACAATGCTGATTTTCTTGATATAACCCCAACTGACAAAGCGGTTGATATTACTGAAGATGATGTAAAGCTGCTTATGGACAGCTTTGACAACCTGGAACTTTGGAAGGAAAAATTCCCGGAAGAAAGCTGGATAGTAAAAGGCTTTGGTATCATATCATTGTTTGATGCTACTACCGAAAGCGCCATCTCCAACCTGAAGAGCAACCTGCTGAAAACCGACGATTTTACGGAAATGACCAAGGCCAACCTTGAAACCATTTTCCGTTCGATATATAAAATACCCGACCTGAAGATTGGCTTTACCGAGATAAACACCGAGGATAACCTGTTCCGCATGGCGCCGTTTGAAGACATTACCAGCCACATACTTATGGGCAACAAGGAAATGAATTGTGCCAGTATGTTTTGCGACTGTACGCTGGATGAGCTGCTGAAACTCAAGAATTACTTCATCATTTCTGATGTGGAAGCCTATGCCGAGAATAACCCGGACGATGCCAAGTTTGCACAGCACCTGCTTTCGCAGGATATCAGGAGCTGTATATTAGCGCCAATTGTAAAAAACAATAAAATACTTGGCCTGGTTGAACTGGTTTCGGCACGGTCGGGAGAGCTGAACAGCATCAACGCCAATAAACTGGCCTATATACTCCCTTTCCTTTCGGACACTATTGAAAGGTACTATTCTGAATTGCAGAACGAGATTGATGCCATCATACAAAACGAATATACCGCTATACACCATAGCGTGTACTGGAAATTCCGTGAGGAGGCATTGCTCCATATTAATTCAAATACGCGCAATTTAGCGTATAAGGAAATCGTGTTTCGCGAAGTATATCCATTATACGGTCAAATTGACATAAAAGGCTCATCAACAGCAAGGAACGAATCTATTGAAAAAGACCTTATGCTACAGATTGAAAGCCTGCTGAAATTGTTCCGCTATATCTTTAAAGCTGAAAAGCTACCGCTTATTGAACAGCACATTTTTGAGTTGGAAAAGATGGAAGGCCACCTGAAATCAGAACTGAAAGCTGATACGGAATCGACCATACAGAGCTATATCATCAACGAGATACACCCTGTACTGAAGCATTTTGACTCAGCTAATACTACCATCCACCAAAAAATAGCGGAATATTTTGAATCGCTTGACGATAAGATGAAGCTGGTATATGACAGCCGCAAGGATTTTGATGATGCCCTTTCGGTAATCAACAAGCAAATGGCTGCGGTGCTTGATAAAAAACAGGAAGAAGCACAGTCGTTCTTCCCGCATTACTACGAGCGCTTTAAGACCGATGGCGTGGAGCATAACCTGTACGTTGGCGCCAGCATAGCGCCCAAGCATGTGTACAGCCCTATATACCTCAATAACCTAAGGCTTTGGCAATTGCAGGCCATGGTTGAGATGGAGAATGAATATTACAAGCTTCGCCCTTCACTGCCGTATGACCTGGACGTTACTTCGCTGATACTTGTATTCAGTTCACCGATATCAATACGTTTCCGTATGGACGAAAAACGCTTTGATGTTGACGGCACCTATAATGCCCGCTATGAAGTGGTGAAAAAACGTATTGACAAGTCCAACATAAAAGGCAAGAATGAGCGTATTACCGATAAAGGCAAGATAACCATAGTGTATTCCCAAAAACAGGAGGAAATAGAATACAGGCGCTACATACGCTTTTTACAACACAAAGGACTGCTGGATGAGACCATTGAAAATTTTGAAGTGGAAGACCTGCAGGGCGTTACCGGGCTTAAGGCACTTCGCGTTGGTGTTATCTATGACAAGAAAACCCCTGCTGAAGGCACCTATAGCTATGAAGACCTGCTGAAAGAACTGGAGCACAACGGCTAAATCATCTTCAGCGCTACCACAAATGATATTACTGATGATACCAGCCCAATCATAAAGATGGTATAGGTAATGCGCAGCAATTTATATTTCCTGTTTAGCACCAGGCCAAGAAAGTAAAGGTCTTTTATCAGCGAGCCATACAGGTAGCCGCGGTCTTTCATCATTTCGCCCACAGCCCATTCATATTCCTCAAGCGGCACTTTATAAAAATTCCCAAAAAACAGCAGGTTCACTTTTTTGGCGGCAATATCATCACGAGTAAAAGTCCCACTGGTTACTTTGGGCCTTGTGGAAAGTATGGCAAAAATGATGGACAGCACGCTGGACCCTACCAGCAAAAGCGTAGGCGTAACCAGGTGTGCATTGCCCGGCGCATCCAGTTTGGGTATCAGCACCGATAGCGCCACCGAAATGATGATGGCATTAACCGAAAGCAATATGTTGGCTTTGCTGTCGGCAATTTCGCTCAGGCGCGTATGGTTAGTCAGCGTGGTTTTAAACATGGTGTCAATACCCCTGTCGGGGCGTTCCAGCTTTTCCAGCTTCTTTTTATTCAGCTTTTCTTTTGATGCCTTTTTGCCACCTGCCTGCATCTCTGTCAGCCTTGTTTGCAGCGTGGCAATATTTTTTTCTTTAAGCGGCTGTAATTTATTTTTCCCGTAGTCGGTATAAAACCGATGGCCGCTTAGCAGTAGCTTCCTGTTCCCCATAGCCCACTCCAGGTCAGTAAACATTTTGCCTTGTGTCAGCTTCCACTCCTCCCGCAACAACTCTGATACCGATAGGTAATTATCATCGGCAAAATGGGCACAGTCGGCATCACGAAGCACTTTAGCCAGGTGGGTTTCCGGCTCGCCACTCACTTCGGTAGCCCATATCAGCGCGCTTACTTTTTCGGCCTTTTCTGCCGGGTAGCCTTTACCTTTCAGGAAGCTTTCGGCCAGTTCCATACTATGCTTTTCGTGGTTTTCAGGGCCGTTTACATACCCAACATCATGAAACCATGCCGCAAGCACCACAGCCTCAGCATCATCGCCTTCTATGCCTTCCTCTGCTAAAATTGTCTTAACAACATTGACAACCCGTAAAGTATGAGTATAATTGTGGTAAATATATTCTGGTGAAAGTTTATCTTTGAACAGATTAAACACGTAGCTCTCGGCTTCCTGAACAAAATCCATAGGTATGAAATTAACACTACCAAATTATGAAATTCTTTTTGGTTAACCGTACGGCTAAGGGAAATATTAAGATTTTAGCCCTTGCCCTGCTGTGCATACTCCAGCATGCGTGCGCTTCATACAAGCCCCAATATGGCAAAGAAACAGGGCCTGCCGATACTACCGCTATTACCGAAAGCTCCGAAAAGCCCGAGCACCGCTTTTACCTTATTGGCGACGCCGGCTATGCCAACGAGCCTCACTCCCAAAACCTGCTGCATATAGTAAGCAAAAAACTGGATAACGAGGGGAAAAATACTACCCTGTTTTACCTTGGCGATAATATTTACCCGCTGGGGATGCCTGTAAAGAAAAATACCGCAGAACGGAAAGACTCTGAAGCCAGTTTGCAGGCACAGATAGACATGGCCAAGCTATTTCCCGGCAAAACACTGTTTATACCCGGCAACCACGACTGGTACCATGGCTATGATGGCTTAAAAGAAGAAGAAAAATTTGTGAAGGAGCGCCTGGGCAAAGATGCTTTCCTACCACCAAAAGGATGCGGTATTACCGATGTGGATATAAGCGACAAAATTACCCTGATAGCTATTGACAGCCAGTGGTACATTGAGGACTGGGATGATTATCCAACCATTAACGATGATTGCAGCATAAAAACCCGCGAAGACCTTTTTAAAGAACTGGAAGACCTCCTTGCCAAAAACCAGGATAAAACTATTGTACTGGCCATACATCACCCTCTTATGAGCAATGGCGCACATGGTGGGCAGTTTTCGGCGCGCAAGCAGCTGTTCCCGCTCAAATACAAAGTGCCCATGCCGGTTATCGGGTCGGTCATCAATATAGCGCGCAGGTCATCCGGTTATAGTACGCAGGATATACAGAGCCGTGTTTACAACACGCTTTCCAACCGCATCAAGGCGCTGATACAGGGCAGGGATAATGTAATAGTAATTTCAGGTCACGACCATAACCTGCAATACATTCACCACAACAATATCCACCAGATTATAAGCGGGGCAGGCTCCAAGAAAGAAGCTGCCAAAGCTGTATACGCCAATGATTTTTCTTATGGCGGCACAGGCTATGCCATACTGGACATTATGAAAGACGGTACCGGCGAAGTGTCCTACTTCGGCGTGGAAAATAATGTGGAGACCAGGCTTTTTGTAAAAAAACTGCTGGTAAAAGCCGAACCGGAAATAAAGAAATACCCCAATACTTTCCCTGCTACGGTGCAAGCTACCGTATATCCGGCGGAAATGGGAGAAAAAAGCGGCTTTTACAACTTTATGCTGGGCAAGCATTACCGGGAATATTACGTAAAACCCATAACTGCCAAAACAGCATTGCTGGACACGCTATATGGCGGCGTTAAGCCCGTGCGCAAGGGCGGAGGCCACCAAACCATGTCGCTGCGCCTGCAGGACAAATCAGGTAAGGAATATGCTATGCGGGGGCTTCGCAAAAGCGCCACCAAGTTTCTCCAGGCTGTGGCTTTTAAGGAGCGTTACCTGGGCAATGAACTGGAGAACACATTTGCCGAGAGTTTTATACTTGATTTTTATACCACAGCGCACCCTTACCTGCCTATGACAACAGCTAAGCTGGCCGGAAGCGTAGGCATATACCACACCAACCCACAGCTGTACTATATACCGAAACAAAATGCTTTGGGAAAATACAATGATGAGTTTGGCGATGAGCTGTATGTGATTGAAGAGCAGGTAAACAAAGACCAGAAAGACCTGCCCAGCTTTGGCAGGCCTGACGGTATTGAAAGTACTAAGGATGTGCTGAAAAATATTGCCAAAAACCCGAAATACAGCGTTGACGAAAAGGCTTACCTGCGTGCACGGCTGTTTGATATACTTATTGGCGACTGGGACCGCCACGATGACCAATGGAAATGGGCCGAATTTAAAGAAGATGGCAAGGTTATCTACAAGCCGATACCTAAAGATCATGACCAGGCATTTACCAAATATGACGGCGCACTTATATCGATACTGCTGAATATACCGGCGCTGCGCCAGATGAAAACGTTTAAGGATGATATCCGCAATATGAAGTGGCTGAACAGGACCGCGTACCCACTGGACTTGGCTTTCCTGAAAAAAGCAGAAGAAAAAGACTGGCTGGAAGAAGCAGCCTACATTAAAACGCACCTTACGGATGAGGCTATTGACCGTGCATTTGCGGATTTGCCTGCCGAAGTGAAGGACATTACCATTGACCATGTAAAAGCCAAGTTGAAAGCCCGCCGGGATAAGCTGGGTGAGTTTGCGCTGCGCTACCGGAAGATAGTACTGGAAACGGTTTTGGTGGCTGGTACAGACAAGAAAGAAAAGTTTGTGATTACCCGCCTGCCCGAAGGGAAAACTCAGGTACAGATGTACAGCGTGAAAGACGAAGAACTACTGCTGGACAAAACCTACTCGCGTGCGGAAACGAAAGAGCTGTGGATATATGGCCTTGATGATGATGACGTGTTTGAGGTGAAAGGCAAACCGGGCGGCAGGATGATAAAACTGCGCCTGCTTGGTGGCCAGAACCACGATGTTTATTCGGTGGAGAATGGCAAGAAAGTAAAAATTTACGATTTTAAGAGCAAAAAAAATACCTATGAAACCGATAGCAGGACAGCCCTGAAGCTGACCGACGACTATGAAACCAACATGTACGATTACAAGAAACCTACATTTAACGTGGCAGCAGGCTATCCGTCTATCGGGTATAACCCTGATGATGGCGTGAAGCTGGGCGGTGTACTGAATTATATAGTAAACAACTTTAACCGCAGGCCATATTCGCAAAAGCATACGGTTAAGGCGCATTACTACTTTGCCACCAACGGTTTTGAACTCAGCTACCGTGGCAACTTTATGAACATAGGCTCCAAATGGAATTTTGCTCTTGATGCTGCCTATACAAGCCCCAACTTCAGCATCAATTACTTCGGGATGGGCAATGAAACCCCAAACTTTGATGATGACCTGGGTATGAACTATAACCGTGTTAAGCTACAGGTATTTAAGGTAGCGCCATCATTCTTTACCGAAAGCCGTAATGGCAGCTTTACCGAGATACAGGCCAGCTTTGAAACTATTGAGATTGATGGTACGCAAGGCCGTTTTGTAAACCAGCCTGGCGCTGTGCCTTATTACCTTTTTGAGCACCGGCAGTTTGGGGGCGTTAATGCCAAATACAATTTTGAGAATTTTGACAATGCATCGCTGCCGGCGCTCGGCATGTCTTTTTTCCTTAGTGCCGGCTGGAAAACCAGCCTGGATGAAATAGAAAGAAGTTTCCCTTATGGAGAGGCAGGCCTGCGCGTAATCCATAAGCTGATACCTAATGATAAGCTGGCACTGAATACCGTGATTAAAGGCAAGTTCATTTTTAATAACCAGTTTGAGTTTTACCAGGGCGCGGCATTGGGGGGCGATAATGACCTGAGGGCCTATCGCAGGGAACGTTTTACAGGACGTAATTCGTTTTTTCAGAGTACAGACCTGCGATATACCATAGGCAGCTGGAAAAGCAGTTTTATACCCGTTAAATACGGTATTTTCGGCGGCTATGATTATGGACGTGTGTGGATAAAGGATGATGCATCCGAAAAATGGCACCAATCAGTAGGCGGTGGCGCATTCATTAACGGCATAGACTCTGTTACAGCCCGCCTGTTCTACTTTCACGGTACTGATGGCGGCAGGGTATCATTCGGCTTTGGCTTCACCTTTTAAATCAGATATTTTCACCTCATACAGGTTGCCCCCGCCCTTCTTGTCTTTTTCATCGGTTATAAGCAGGGTGTTGGCATCCTTAAAGCAAATACCTTCTTTTTGGGTATGGTGCCCCAAGGTATATTCCTGCATAGTAGCATTGGCAAAATCATCATTACCAAAACCGGTAAGCAGCCACAGCCTGTCGCCTGCCAGCAATACGGCGGTTTTCCCGTCAGGGCTTATGTCGGCAGCAGTTACGGCACATTTTTTATACATGCCGCAGGTGTGGAGTGTTGCAATTTTTTTTGCGGCGTATTTTCCGGGTGCATTGGGTACCTTATATACAAACAGCTCCCCGTTAAAGCCTGCGCTCCTGTTCTTGGTAAACAGGTAAAAATGGCCACTATGCTCAAAAAAGGCTTCTACATCAAAAAAGCGCCCTGATTTTTTCGGCGGAAAATCTTTCTGTTCCGGGTAATAAAATGAAGTTATGGCAGCAACTTCGGCTTCATTGTTGGAAAGTACGTCCTTCTGCACTTTGTAAATAGCCAGGTCTATACGGTCATTTTCGTTATTGCCAAAATCGCCTATGTACAGGTTACCCTGATTGTCAGATGCTATCTCTTCCCAGTCGTTGTTCTTTACATCCTTCAGCGTTATTTGCTGTTCCAGCTTCCCATCAAAGCCAACTTTGTATATCCTGTTCTTGTTGCCATGGTCTTCCAGTGCCCAAAGCATTCCATCAACATATTCAATACCTGATACCTCATCAACCGGCAATGCCGCCAGTTTTTTCAGTTTATCCCCGCTTGATGAGCAGGCCATAATTGCCAGTGCGGGCAGTAGTATTACTCGTTTCATAAATGCAAGATTTACGTAAAGTTACGGCACTTTTCAAAAACCATACTAAATTTCTGACGGATTTAACTAAACAAAAAAACCACCGGTTAGTAAATCCGATGGTTTGGGTAATATATGTAGAAAGTTGGATTTCTTAGAAAAGCGGCGCTTCGTACCACTCAGATACAGTAGTACAGCTGCTTAACGCGCCCGGTGCATTAGTAAGCACCACTCGCCACCTGTAGCATTCTGCCGGCAGCTCAGAAGGGTCAAGCGTAACAATGTTGTTATCAGGGATAAGGTTAATAATACCTCCGCTGTAACTAGTTACATTGCCTGTACCGCTGGTAATATCTTCGCAATCAGAAAGGGTTTCTATTTCAAGATATGCCGAAAGTTTTTTCTTGCGGCTATCGCTGCTGTCAGTATAAAATTCAACTACCGGGTTGCCAAAACCACCCTCAACATTAATTATGGTATAGCCGCTAAGGTCTCCAATACATGGGTTAACAGGCTTTTCAATTCTTTGGGTTGAGGCTGCAGTTACCGCGCCGGCCTCATCCTGGTATGCAATAGAATCGTCAGTTGAGCAGGAAAACAGGGTTACAAAAAAAACCGGCAGTAGTAATAATTTCTTCATAATGTGTAGTAGTATTTTTATTTCGTTCGTCATTAAATCCGGAACAAACATACACCTGCAAATAAGCCCGCAAAAGCTTTAATAAAAAAAAACGTTAAACTGCTTTTTTTTATCGTTATCCTGCACCAATAATATGGGTTTTGCTGTTAATCAAGAGTTAATTAGGATAATGTTTGCTCAAGGCAGCCGTAACTTTATGATTTAAGCAGGCAACTGCCTAAAAATCGCTAATTGTAAAGGAAAACGGTTATGATATCAAACATCATTAAGCAAAATACGGGGGAGCTGCAAGAGCTTAGGGGTTTATTTGAAAAACAACTACGGGAAATTTTATGGGCTGAAAATACCATGCTGAATGTTATTTCAGGGGTTATAGTACAAACGCATTCCGGCGACCTTATAACAGCATTAGAAAAGCACCGTGCCGATACCATAAGCCAGGTTAACCGGCTGGAAAAAATATGCCAAATTACCGGAATCTCGGCTGAAGGAAAACCTTGTGAAGCCATTGCCTGCCTGATGAAAGAAACCGAAGCACTGATAAACATAACACGTAGCGGCGTAGTGCGCGATGCAGGGATAATAAGCCTGCTGCAAAAAATGAAGCATTTTGAGATAGCCTGTTATGGCACTATGAAAGCTTTTGCCATGGCACTAAGGGAAGAAGAAGCCATTGGCCTGCTGGAGCAAACACTGAAGGAAGAAAAAGAAGCCGATATGGCACTTACCAATATTGCCGAATCGCACATTAATACTGAGGCGGCCGATAAAGAGATATGATTATGGAGACGGAAGAAAACAATGAAGCAATAGATGTGGCAACTAACGAAACGGGTTGTATAATTAGGGAATACCCTTCAATACATTAAAGTTATGGAAAATAAACCCGATTCATTCCCGCCGCAAAAGCAAGGGCAGCCTGGTGATGAATTTAAAATGATGCCAGAGCCTGAAGTGATGCGCCAAGATTATAAAGGCAGTGATAAGCTGAAAGGCAAAACCGCACTGATAACAGGTGGCGATAGTGGCATTGGCCGCAGCGTAGCGCTACATTTTGCCCGCGAAGGAGCTGATATAGCAATAGTGTATTATAATGAAGATAAAGACGCTGCCGATACCAAAGTGATGGTAGAGAAAGAAGGCCAAAAATGCCTGCTGATAAAAGGCGACCTTAGAAATGAGCACTTTTGCAATGAAGCTATAGAGAAAACAGTAAAGAAATTCGGCAAGCTGAATATATTGGTAAACAATGCGGCCATGCAGTTCCCTAAAACAGAATTTAAGGATATTACTGCTGAACAGGTGCGCAAAACGTTTGACATTAATATCATCTCGTTCTTTTACATTACCCGCGAAGCAATGAAGTACCTGCAACAAGGCGACAGTATTATCAACACCACATCAGTTACAGCATATCGCGGTAGTGAACACCTTATTGATTATAGCAGTACTAAAGGAGCTATAGTATCATTTACGCGCTCTACATCGGCCATGCTTGCAGAAAAAGGAATACGCGTGAACGGAGTGGCGCCGGGGCCAATATGGACACCTTTAATACCGGCTAGCTTTGAACCGGATGAGGTGGCAAAATTCGGGCAAGACACTCCCATGAAACGCGCTGGGCAACCATCAGAGGTTGGTCCCGCCTATGTATTCCTTGCAAGTAAGGATGCTTCATACATTACCGGGCAGGTAATCCATATAAATGGTGGTGAAATGACCGGAGGCTAAATAAAGTATAAACTGTAAATACGATATTATGAATACGAATGACAACAACCGTTACGGGCAGGATGCCCAGGATGGCAAAAAAGAAAATAACATTGTACCTGAAAAAAACAACACATTAAAACACCCTGATGGCTTATTGCCTGAAGATGACCCTGCAGTGATAAACCCTGATGAGCTCGCAACATTCCCGAAACAGGTAAATGAAACTGATGAGGATGTTGACCTTGAGGCAGAACGCGAAAATCATTCTGTAAACAGGAAAACATCGCCGGAAAGGGACGGCACCAATATAACCCGTACCGACAATACATCGACCAACGACAGGGGTTTTCTGTAAAACTGCTAAATAATAACTCCTTATACAGCAGTGTGTAAAAATATTTTGTACCTTTAATCCAATAAATAACCGGATTATGGCTACAACTATGCACAACCGCCACGAGCAGGAGCAACAGGGCGGCAACACTGGCATGGGTTCGGAATCATGGCCCATGTATGAAGACCCGGCAATGCTCAATCCTGACGAGCTTGCCACCTTCCCAAAACAGGCAGCCCCCGATAGCGGGCACCACAGCTACCAGCACAACCTGCACCACGGTAAGCGAACGCCGGTTAGGGACGGACGAAACATAACACGTACTGATAACCATCCTGATAAAAAAGGATTCATGTAAAAAAGGAAAGGAGCCCATCGGCTCCTTTTTTCATTTCTTTCCCATAATACTTTTACTGCCTTCGCTTAGGCCTGTTGGTTGTTTTGGTCCTTTTACTGTTTATGGTGTCTTTAGTAATAGCAGGGTCGGGTGTGCTTTTTACGTGGTTACGGGTTTTAAGCTCATCTTTCATGGGCTGTACCTCATTACCCTGTGGCGCATGGGCTGGGTCAACCCTGTCCTTTTGCATATTGGCATCTTTACGCGCTCTTATCTCAGCATCTTTTTTGGTAGTTACCGGGTCAGGCTGCGTTTGTTGCGGCTGGGTTGGCGGCACCTGTGCCGATGCTATACTAAAAGTAAGTACCACACCCAATGTTAGCAATATCTTTTTCATAAGTAACTGGTTTTAAGTTGTATATAAATGTACACATATCTGGCTAAAATAGCCCGCCGATTAACCTATGTTTAACCTTACAGGACTGGTTTACAGCCGTTAATCCTGAGTTAATTGTAAAGGTTATAAGCCGCACTATGGCTAAATTTATAGGTATAATGAAATGGCATGATACGGTACAAAAACCTGGAAGGCGGCTCTGGCGTTACAGCTTATGAACCGGACACCGAAAGTATAGCAGTAGAGTTTGGGCATGATGCTGTGTACCTGTACACCTACAGGAGCGCGGGCAAGGCTATCATCAACCGGATGAAAAAGCTGGCAGCCAAAGGCAGGGGACTGAGTACCTATATAAGCCAAAAGGTAAAAGACAAGTACGAACGAAAACTAAAGTAACCTAATAATAAATGCTATGATTGAGACACTTAAAAATGTACCGGAAAATTTGGCAGCATTCCGTGCCAGTGGCGAAGTGAAGGAAGATGATTTTAAAAATACCGTACTGCCTGAAGTAAAAAAGATGGTAGAGAAAACAGGTAAACTCAACTATCTCCTGCTGCTGGATACTGACATTAAGAACTTCAGTGCGGGCGCCTGGCTGCAGGATGCGCTATTAGGCATCCAAAACCTTACCAAATGGAACCGCACCGCCATAGTAACCGATACCGAAAGCATCATCAAATTTACAGATGCATTTAGCATAGCGATGCCGGGCGAATTTAAGGGCTTCAAAAAAAGTGAATTGCAACAGGCTATAGACTGGGCCTCCGAAACAGATTAAAAATGGACGCAACAGAAGTATTGGGGCTGGCAGCGGCATTTTTAACAACAGTGGCAAACATACCACAGGCTGTTAAGGTAGTGCGCACACGGTCAACCAAAAGCCTGTCTGTGCGTACCTATGCCCTACTGTTTACAGGGTTAGTAGTTTGGGTTATATATGGATTTATAACCGATGACCTTCCGGTAATATTAGGTAATATAATTGCTGTGGTACTAAGTGGCATTATACTTTTCTATAAAATATTTATCCCATCGCCGGATGAAGATGAAGATGCAGGATAAATGTTATGGTAATGCCAATTAGCTATTTATTAATAAAGTATAGCCGGTTAATGTACTAATTTTAAGTATAAAACTTGAGAATTATGAAAACTTCAGCAATAAGAACACTACTTGCAGCAGGCTTGCTGGTAGCAGGCAGCAACATAGTTACATCCTGTAAAGGTTGTAGTGAGAAAAAAGAAATGAATGAAACTACTGTAACCGAAACAACTACGGGCGATATTGATACTACCGATATGACCGCCGGCGATACGGTTAGCGGGTATAATACTGAAACTTCTACGAGCACTACGGTAAATAGAAGTACCACATCAGGCACGGCATCAGGTACATCTACTACAGGTGGTGCCACGACTACAACAGGCAATAGCGGTCCTGCTTCGTCCAATACTAATACTAATACAACGCCCGCAATTAACCCTAAAAACGACCCTATTGAAAATAGCAACTATTACAGGAACAAGAAAGCAGGGAGTGTTGATGGTGGAGGAAACGGCGGCACAGGCGGTACCGGCACAGGAACAACCGGTAATAACTCAAGGGTAAGTGACCCTAGGGACCAACGCAGTTAATAACAAAAGTAATATAAATAGCCTGATTGAATATTCGGTTAATTATTGTTCTCCCGGGGTAACTTACTCCGGGATTTTTTAAAAATCACTCATGGTTCTTTTGTTAGTTCCCCGTGGCAGCTGCTGCGGGGATTTTTATTTACTAAACTTTTCCTAAAAATGCTGATACAATATGATGTTTTAAGACAACGCTATCATTAGCAGAAGTCTTTAAATCGTAAATTTGAATAGAAACCGTAAAGAAATAATGCTATGATACCATCAAATAATACCGGAGCCGCCAACCGTGACAGAAAGGAAGAAAATGAAGAAAGTACACCTCAGCACCATAAGGCTACCCCAGGAGAAGATAAACTGAAGCAGCAAAATGACGGCGAGAAAAAGAAAGAGGGTGACGATGAAAAATTCAGCCCGGGGCAGGCAGATAATTATGACCCGGAAGAATTTAATACCGATTGATTTGGTAAGAGGATTATAAAAATATGGTAAGCTGATGCAGCTATAATTGCCCTTGCAGAAGTATTTTTCGGTTGCTGTGCCGCAACTCAGCTTCTTGAATGCAGCTGCAGGTAGTTATGGTTAGGATCTTTAAAAATGCAGTAAAAACCGTGTCCTCCCGGTATTTCGGTTTTTTCAGTTACCATTTCGCCTCCGTTATCCTTAATTTTATTTATTACATCGGCCATATCGGCAACATCAATCACTATCTGCATTCCTGCATCTTTTGGGGCGGGTAGCAATGATGCATCCAGCCCGCCGCCCGAACCGGTATTGCCAATAGTAAAATAAGCATAATGATCTACTGTTACAAGTTCAATTCCCCACCCAAAAACGTTAGTGTAAAATTCAACTGCAGCAGTAAAATCAGGCGCAGGAATATCAATATGGCTAATAGTGTGTAAATGTTCCATTATGTAAATATTGCAACGGTTTCCTGGCTTATTTTTTCGGCAGTGCCGGTCTCCATATAACGTTTAAAGCCCATTACATCTTTACGCACCATTTTTTCAAAAACGGGGTTAAGCAGCTTTGCAATTTCTTCACCGGCAGCACCCAGTGGTGCGTGGTAAGAAAACGCTATATGCACTAGTGTGCCCAGTTCACCGGCATCTTTAAACGTTACCTTGCCGGCATTCCTTATTGTTGAGCCGGGCATAGAGCACCAGCCTATAAATTTATAGGGCTCCTCTTTTACAATTTCAGCTTTCCAGTTTATATACCCTATGCCGCCCGGCAGCTTCGCTTTCCATTCAGAATGGGTTGGGCCAAGCACGGTTACACTTTCCAGGTGTTCCATAAACAAGGGCAGGTTGCCCAAATGCCTCCAGAAGTTGTACACTTCGCGCACAGGGCGTTTTACAATTAGCCTGGTGTGTATATTAACATTAGAGCCAGACGGCTTCTCATCGCTCTTTGTAAAGAGTTTTTCACCGGCATGGCTTGCAGGGCAATAACCACTAAGGCCACGATACAGCATAAATGCCCCTGCACCAATTTCGGGTATGCTCCTTTTGTTTTTTAATGCATCATACAGCAGGTAGCAGCCACCCAGTACCGATATGGCACGTTCCAGGCCGCTGATGTTTTTTTCTACTTTCGGGAGGTTTATGTTTACCGCTTTCATGGTGTTGGTTTTTCTCACTTAAAAATACTAATCATTACTGGAGAAGCTACATACTTTAACAATGCCTTAGCAACAAAAAAGCCTCCTGTATAGGAGGCTTTAATATAATGTCCGAAAATAATTGTTAGCTATTTTAGTACTGCGCTGATAGCATTTTTATGCATTAGCACCGAAATGTATTACCACCACCAAAATGTGCTTTCTTTACTGCTGTCCTTACCGCCAAACTTCTTCAGGCTGAAGGTAAGCGAGAACATCACATAACGTTTCAGCACCGTGTTTTGCTCATCGCGAATAGTGGTTGGCGAAATAGTCCTGGTGGCGCTAAGGTTTTGGTTCAGCACGTCATATACTTTAACCTTGAAAAGCATCCTGTCGCTAAAAAAGTTATAGCCAAGGCTGGTATTCCACAGGAAAAAATCCTTACGGAAACCATCAGCAATATTAGAGTTGTAAGTGTAAGCAAAGTCATTACCGAACACTACATGCTTAGGCCAGTAACTGGTAAGCTGCAGGTTGAAGCGGTGTACAAAGTTAGATGCCTCATCAATAACATAGTTGCTGAAATTCTGCTGCCTGTAGGTAAAGTTATAGCTTGGGTTCACGGTAAGTAATTCGCCATATTCATAAGTAAAATTGGCTCGTGGGCTAATCCTTACTTCGTTGGCTTCATATTGTGCTGCATTGGTAAAACCCTTGCTGAAATTAAAACCTGTATTCACCCCAAGGCTGTACCTGTATGTATGTGCTTCTTTTTTAACCGATTTATTCCAGCTGGCACCCAGCCAACTGTTGTATGTGCCACTCACATTTACATAGCTGGTGCGGCTGCGGGCGCTTTCATCTATCACTGTATTGTTTACCACCTGCTTGTCATATACATTTCCGCCGGCATATACGCTCCAGCCTGTACGGGTAGGAAAATCATAATCGCGTATGCTGAAATAAAAGTTGTGGTATTTATTAGGGTCAAGGTCAGGGTTACCTATGGTAGTATATAACGGGTTGCTTATGTCCTCTACCGGCAGTACCTGCTCGGCGTCCGGGAAATTTACGCCGTAGTCATAACTCAGCCACATGGACTTTGACTTGGTAAAATCAAGCGAGAGGTAAGCATGCGCTGATGGCAGCAGGTAGTCCTTACTCAGGCTGTAATCGTTACCCAGGTAGGTAGAAAAGTTGCTGAAGTTGGCCACCTGCGTACCCAGTTCCACACCAAACTGTACCGCTTTTTTATCAAGATTGAAACCTACAACCGGCGTAACCGAATTGGTTTTTGAGGTAAGGTAGTTGGTAAGTAGCGGGTTCAGGCTGTTATAGCCGCCGGATACAGCATCAAAATCATACCCTACCCTGTCTTCTATTGAACGAATGTGGTTATAAGTAACATTCAGCTTCAGGCGCAGGGAATCCATCACCGGCTCAAAATATTCTATCCCCAGGTCGTAATTATCATTCACTTTGCGGTTATACCGCACCTGGTCCCGTATATCGGCCGTGGTTTCAGTAATGCCATCATTGTTATCATCAGAATAAAGGAAGGTGGATGATTTGTTCAGGTTGGTTTCGTCCGACTTTTTATTATCGTTATCGAAAGATACACCCAGGGCACGCTGTTTTTTCTTAAAGCCTTTGTAATAGTAAAAGTTGCCTTCAAAACCGGTGTTGTCGTTCTCGTTAAAAGTATAGGAGTCGCTCTCATTCAGCAGTGTGCCATTTTCATCAACAGAACTGCGTGTACCTGTATTTTTCAGTTTAGAATTGCCTTTAAAGAAACGCGGCGTATAGGATATGGTTGATGTACTGTCTATCTTAAACTCAAACTGTGTGTTGAAGTTGTGCGTATAGCGGTCGCTTTCCATATGCGATTCAGAAATCGTTGTAAAGCTTTTATTGATGAAGGTGCCCGGGTTGGCTGTATCTTCCTCTGCCGGCAACAGCGTGGTTTGCCTTGCCCTGTTGTCATTTTCAGTACTGGCGCTGCTGTAAAAATAACTCATGGAACTGTCAAACCCCTTTATCCATTCATCATTATAATTCAACCCAACCATGTTAGATGTGGTAATGCCCGAGCCATTATTGCCAAATTGCATCCCGTTGATATTGAAGGAGCCATTATCGCTCATCCATACATTCCTATTGCGGCCACCGCCCATATTGTCAAAAATCTCATTCATAGAGAAGCCGGTAGAATTGATGTTGTTGGACGACGCCAGCACACTGAACTTTCGCTTATCTTTAAAATAATTGAGGAGCAAGCTGCTTTCATACCGCTCGCTGGAGCCATACCCGCCCATCAGTTTACCGAACATACCTTTATTTTTATCTTCCTGTATGGTAAGGTTAATACTGGCGTTGTTGGTAGCTGCTGCCTGGCCTGATATTTCTTCCTGCTTCGTCTTGGTATCGGTTACCTGCACTTTATCTATAATTTCCGCAGGCAGGTTTTGCAGGGCTATTTTACCGTCTTTATCAAAAAATGGCTTGCCGTTTACCAGTATCTGGTTCACTTCCTTACCGTTTACAGTTATTTTGCCTTCTTCATCAATCTCCACGCCGGGCAGTTGTTTCAGCAAGGCTTCTACATTGGCATCTGGCCGTACTTTAAACGATGAGGCGTTAAACTCGAGCGTGTCTGACTTTATACGGATAGGCGGTACTTCACTATTTATAACAACTTCCCCCAATTCGGTTGGCTTGTCTAATAATTTGGTGGTGCCGAAATCACGGTTTTCTGTAACCGATTCCAGCTGCTCTTTGTAGTCAGACATGCCTGTAAATGAAACTTTAAGGAATACAGGCTGTGTGATTTTGCGGGTTTTGAGTTCCCAGGTACCGCTTTTACCGGTAATGGTATAATCAATAACGGTGGAATCTTTAACCGATGTGAGGTAAACCGTAGCCGATTCCAGCGGAAAATCTGCCTGGTCTGTAATTTTTCCTTTTAATGTAACTGTCTGGCTGTAACTGAACGTAGTAAATGCTATAAAGCATAGCAGTGTTAGTAATTTGTGCATGTAGGTTGGTTTAGGTAAGGTTATTCCTTATAAACTGCAAAATAGTCAGTTTAGTATATTATACCAAACATCTCCTGCACATTAACATAAAAAACCCGAAGTTTCCTCCGGGGTTTGTTTTACTTCTGTCTGAAGTAAATATCTATCGGCACGCCGGTAAAATCAAAGTTTTCGCGCAGCTTATTTTCTATATAGCGTTTGTATGGGTCTTTTACATACTGCGGCAGGTTGCAGAAAAACACAAACTGCGGTGTTGGCGTTGGCAGCTGCATACAGAATTTTATCTTGATGTACTTGCCCTTAAGCGCCGGTGGAGGGTTGTTCTCAATAATTGGCAGCATCAACTCATTAAGCTTTGAGGTAGCGATGCGCTGCTTGCGGTTTTCAAACACCTGTACCGATGTTTCCAGCGCTTTTAGCAAACGCTGCTTGGTTAGGGCAGATACGAACAGGATAGGCACATCAGTAAATGGCGCTATCTCCTCGTGTATCTTCCTTTCATAATCGCGGGTGCTCATGGTATCTTTCTCAACCAAATCCCACTTGTTTACCAGTATAACCACCCCTTTTCGGTTTTTTTCCGCCAGCCAGAAAATACTTTGGTCCTGGCCTTCAAAACCACGGGTAGCATCAATTACCAATATACAAATATCGCTGTGCTCAATGGCACGGATAGAGCGCATTACGGAGTAAAACTCCAAATCTTCCTTCACCTTGGCCTTGCGGCGGATACCGGCTGTATCTACCAGGTTGAATTTGAAGCCGAAACGGTTGTAAGTCGTATCAATAGCATCTCGGGTTGTGCCCGCAATATCGGTCACCACAAAACGGTCTTCGCCAATAAGCGCATTAATGAATGATGACTTACCTGCATTAGGACGCCCAACCACGGCAAAGCGTGGCAGCACTTCAGCATTCTCGTCCGGTTCCGGGGCCTCCGGCAGCAATTCTACCAATGCATCAAGCAGTTCGCCTGTACCGGAGCCGTTCATACCGGCTATAGTATAATAGTCACCAAGGCCAAGATTGTAGAATTCTACAGCATCTTTTTCACGCATGGCGTTGTCAACCTTATTCACGGCAAGCATTACCGGCTTAGTTACTTTGCGCAGCAGTTTGGCCACTTCTTCATCCATAGGGGTAATGCCTTCTTCCACATCCACCACAAACATTATAACATCAGCCTCATCAATAGCCAGCTCTACCTGGCGGCGTATCTCACCTTCAAAAATATCGTCAGAGCCTTTAATATAGCCCCCTGTGTCAATCACCGAAAACTCCTTGCCGTTCCATTCACTCTTGCCGTAATTCCTGTCGCGCGTAACGCCGCTAACAGAGTCAACAATAGCTTCCCTGCGTTGTATAAGGCGGTTAAAGAAGGTAGATTTACCCACATTTGGCCTTCCTACTATGGCTACGATATTATTCATGTACTTTTATTTATTTTTTTTGCAAATGTAGTTATTTGTTTCAGGTTTCAGGTTTAATGTTTCAAGTTGCAGAACTGCACGAACCTGAAACTTTAAACCTGGAACAAAACTTTACTTCTGGTTATACCCAAACCTCCTTAGCTGGTAATTGTTGTTCCTCCAGTCCTTGTTCACCTTCACGAACATTTCGATATGTATCTGCTTGCCGAAGAATTTCTCCAGGTCTTCACGTGCCTGCATGCCCACTTTTTTTAGCGCAGCGCCTTTGTGGCCTATAATGATACCTTTCTGCGTATCGCGCTCTACCATAATGACTGCCTTGATGCGGATGATGTTATCGTCTTCCAAAAACTCCTCCGTCTCAATCTCTACTGCATACGGAATTTCCTTATCGTAATTGATAAGTATCTTTTCGCGGATGGTTTCGTTCACAAAAAAACGCTCCGGCTTATCGGTAAGCGCATCTTTAGGGTAGTAAGGTTCTGATTCGGGCAATAGCTCCACAATACGGTCAAACACGTTGGTCACGTTAAAGTTTTCCAGCGCTGATATTGGGTGTATCTCGGCATTGGGCACTTTCTCCTTCCACAGCGCCACCTGCTCTTCCAGCTGTTCCTGGCTCGATTTGTCAATCTTGTTCAGCAGCAGCAATACAGGTATCTTTGCCTTTACAATCTTATTGAAAAACGCCTCGTCCTTCAGTTCCTTCTCCCCTGTTTCCACCATGTAGATCAGTACATCGGCATCTTCAAAAGCTGATTTCACAAAATCCATCATAGAGTTCTGCAGCTCATATGCCGGCTTGATGATGCCCGGAGTGTCTGAAAACACAATCTGAAAATCCTCGCCGTTTACAATGCCAAGTATGCGGTGCCTTGTGGTTTGTGCCTTGCTGGTGATGATGGAAAGGCGCTCGCCCACAAACGCGTTCATGAGGGTGCTCTTGCCCACGTTGGGGTTGCCAATTATGTTTACAAATCCTGCCTTATGTGCCATGGTAACTGCTTTAATGAAAAAAAGCCACTCATTTCTGAATGGCTTACTTAGTAGCGGGAACAGGACTCGAACCTGTGACCTTCGGGTTATGAGCCCGACGAGCTGCCTACTGCTCTATCCCGCGCTGTTTGTGAGTGCAAATATACAACCAATATTTACAATTGCAACAAATAATTGCAAAATATTTTATAATTCGTCATAATCTGCTGGGGTTATTGCTACTGAACGAAAAATTTCTTTTTTTTGTGTAAACCGATAAAACCATTACCATGAAGAAAATTATTACTATGGCTGCATTTCTTGCAGCATCATTTGCCTATGCACAGGAAACCACTGAAGTTGCACCGGAAACAACACCACAAAAAGGCAGGCATCAGTTTTCGTTGAACGCGCAGTATTCAGATCCGTCAAGCATCGGCATTCAGTATGAATACCAAAAGCCGCTAAAGGAGGGCAAGTATGCCTCATCGCACGTTGTGAACCTTGCCGTAGGCCTTATGAACTATGAGGTAGGTGGGTTTGACACCAATGGCGCCGGCTTTGTGATTGAACTGGGCGGACGTAACTATTTTAGCAATAAGCATGAGGGCTTTTACTACTCCAACTTCATTTCGTACGGCAACATTAAGTTCAGCGAAACCATTTCAGGAGTCGATTTTGACGGAACGTACAGCTACTTCTCATTCTTTTCCCCAGAGATTGGCTACAAAATACAGTTGGGCGATTTTTCTATCGATCCGTTCATAGGCGTTATGTGGAAACTGGAAATAAAAGGCAAAGGCGACATTGACAACAAAAATGTTGACGAATGGGCCATGCGTGCCGGGCTAAAAGTGGGCTACCGCTTCTAAAAAAAACACAGGCTAAAAGCCATTCAGAAATGAGTGGCTTTTTTAATGCGCGGATACTAATAAAAAAGCTCCTTCTGCAATGCAAAAGGAGCCTTTCACTTATTTATTAACCATTAACTAACTGTATGTTCTTTGATTGATGATTAAATATATGACGCCCGAACAAAAAATTTGTTACAGGATTTCATAAAATAATTTATGCTTTGGTAAAAATCATGTTGAAATTCTGCCCCGGCTCTACAGTAATGTACAGCCTCTTGTCTTTAAAAACTACCGGCATTTCCTGTGTATTGCCATCTTCAAGCTTCAGGGTAAGATATTGCTTGCCATCTTTTTCGGTAAGCTTATATACATTTGTTTCGGATGATGCTGCCATACCCATTTTAATGAACGCTCCGTCAAAATCGGCATAAGCACCCTTAAACTGTTCGGCAGCCTGCTTCATGCCGCCTTTTATACCTTCCATAGTTTGCGCATCAATCTGCGCTTTCATCTCCGCCGGCACTGTTAACTCACTGGTAGCAAGTTCATACTGTACACCCTGTGCGCTAAAGGCAACCATAGCCCAGTGGCCTTGCAGGTCTTTATTGGTAATTTTCTGCGCAAAGACAAACGTGGTAGCCAGGCAAATTGCCAGCGCCGTAAGTAAATTGTTTTTCATAATACTATATTCTGTTTTGTCAATTAATGATGATGAGACGTGCAACCTGTGCTTTTGTTACAAAAAACTCCGGCTGCAAGGCCGGAGTTTTTTTATGGATTATTTAAGCTATTATTTCATGAAGATAAAATCAGCCTTCTGGCCTTCATCGCCCATGGTCATATACAGCTTCTTGTCTTTATAGGCAATAGGCACCTCATCACTTGTGCCATCAGCGTTTTTCACTACAAGCACCTGTTTGCCGTTTTTTTCCGCCAGGGTAAAGGTGCCGGTTTCAGTCTCCGGGCCTACTACCAGTTTCAGGTTATTGCCTGTAAAATTAACATAGGAAGCCTTCATCGGCTCTACTGCCTGCTTCATCCCTTCTTTAATGCCTGTCATCGCTTCGGGCGAAAGTTGTGCTTTCATCTCCGGAGATACTATTACCTCCTGTGTTTGCAGGTCAAAGCCTATGCCCTGTGTGCTGAAGCCTGTCATTTTCCAGTTGCCCTCAAGCTCCCTGGCTGTAATTTTCTGGGCAAATGCCATTGTAGTGAAAAGGCAGGCTGCCAGGCAGAAATAAAGTATTTTTTTCATAAAATTGGTATTAGTTACTGATGGCTAATGTATTAAATTAAACGATAGCTTTATTACAGCACAGCAATTATTTAAACACGCATTATCAAATGATGAAATTACCTTTCCATACAATATTTTTTGCTTCTAAAAGTTTACTTTTGTTAAAATTTTATTAAATTAGGGCAAACCAAAAAACCCAAAAATTATGCAACAGAACACACCTCCCACAGGGCCATTAGTGATCCTGACGAAACAACAGATTACAGATGCTATTAATGCCTACACTGCTATTTTAGGCGATGGCACTGAATTGGTAACCAAATTTCAGCAGGGCGCCTGCTACAGCTACACGGTACAGGAATATCCTCATCCGTCAACCCACATACATGCGTACCCGGCCTTATTAGAAGGTGTGTTGAATTTTTTCATGATACCGTCACATTACGATTCGCCGGAATATTCTGAAACCTATAACGAATATGTACAGCCGTGCGAAGTATTTTGGACTACAGCTGAAGGTAATGATAATACGCCGCCGGGACAGGAAATAGACCCAATTACAGCCGAACAGCGCATACAAAAGTGGAACAGTACCTACCAAACCTGGATACCGGCTCGTGTAGCAGGGCTAAATCCGGGAATGTTCGAAGCTTTTAAAATAGGTATGGACGACTTTATAGAGACTGAAGTATATGTGCACTTAGGCTTGAGGGCAACAGAAATAAAACATAAATACGAACCGGATCTTATCGTAATCAACAATGACGATAAAACACAAACATTAACTTTTGATGATTATTCTCAACCTGTCCCACCATTTAATCCATTTGCATCATCAGATAGTTTTTATCTTTTATCCTTATAACTAATTGGAGCAAATAGCATTGTATTTAAGCCAAATGTCACCTATCATACTTCTTATTGCTAGTACGATAGGTGCATTTTACTTTAAAAAATTAAATTCACTGCATAAAAAATTATACATATATATAATTTTTATGTTTTTGTTAGAATGTCTAAGCAGAATTTTAGGGCAATCAGGCAATAATTTTATTATACTACCAGTATACAGTTTTATTGAATTACTAATTTTCACATGGATTTTTACTAAGCATCTTTTATTTGATAGTAGAAAGCTATACTTATCTATTAGTTTCATTGGCTTATCATATATTTTATCTGAAATTATGTGGCACTTTGTAATCAATGATCTTGATATAAAATCCTATCAGTCTTACTCAAAAGTTGTAGATAATTTTACTGTCATTTTAATGTCTTTGAGTTTCTTTTTAGAAAAAACAAGGAAATTTGAAACTGCAAGCATTGAAAAACATAGACTTAACATAAGCATATTAATTTTTTTTACCTTCAATTTGATTGTTTTCCTTCCGTTTAATTTTTTGGTAAACGCAAATACGAATTTTAAATTTTACTTTTGGTTAATCAGTATTATTAGCCTGATTATTTTTTACTCCTACCTCACTTACTCCATCTGGCAAAATGCCCGGCAAGATCAACTAAATAGTAGGCAATCATAATTCAAAACCGTCTATCCACCCTCAAAAGCCTTATATCCGCAAGGCTAATCTAAATTTTATAGCACAGGAGTTACAAAATGAATAATTTTGCAACTAATACCGTTGTTTTTATTTTGTGATGTATGGAGAAGTGGCAGGACCCCCGCGTTATTGCTTTTTGGATTGCTATTATTGTAGTGCTCATAGTTACCATAATACTGTTTGTGGTGCGCATTATGCACGTGGGCTATAAACGCATGACCGAGGCCAACCTGCGTGAGGCGCAGCTGAAGCTGGAGCACCAGCAAAAACTCATGGAAACTAACCTAATAGCCCAGGAAAACGAGCGCCAGCGCATTGCTGCCGACCTGCACGACGGGCTTATTGGCAAGCTGACCGTAATACGCATGAAAAGCCAGATTGGCGCTGAAGCGGCAGAAGTAGAGAATCTGTTGCAGGACAGCATTACGGAAGCACGCCGAATATCGCACGACCTTACACCTCCACTATTGGAACATTCCCCGCTGGCCGACTTGATTGAGAACCTCCTAGACCCCTGGCACCAAAAAATGGATATTGCCTACCAAACCGATATCCGCACCACCGATGCCCTGTCACCACAGCAAAAGCTGCAAATGCTGCGCGTGGTTCAGGAGCTGCTCACCAATATCATAAAACACGCACAGGCTGAAAAAGTTACCGTACATTTACGGCAGTCGGCCAACATGCTGTGCCTTTGCGTGACTGATAACGGCAAAGGGTTTGACACGGCACAATTAGCAAAAGGACTGGGCCTTAACAGTATGGAGCTGAGGATGCAGTACCTCAACGCAAAACATAAAGTAAAATCGGCTCCGGGCAAAGGCACCCGCACCATAGTAGCCGCAAAAACAGCATAAGCCATGGAAAATATAAGGATTACCATAACCGATGATGATGCCCTTATTGTAAGCCTCCTGCAGGGCTACCTGCATAACCGAGATGGCATTGAGGTACTCTTTACCGCGGCCAGCGGCGAGGAACTGATGGAAAAACTAAGCCAGGCTGAAGTATTGCCTGAAGTGATGTTGCTGGACCTGAAAATGACAGGCATGGATGGCATAGAGGCTACTACGCAGCTAAAGGCGCTGTACCCGGATATTAAGGTTATTGTGGTATCATCACACTACCAGAAAATGTTTATGGGCTTCATGCTGAAAACGGGCGTATCGGCATTTCTGCCCAAGGGCGTATCGCCGGTAGAACTGGTTGATGTAATAAGGATAGTACACAAGCAGGGTTATTATTTTAAAGACGACCAGCTCCAGGTAATAAAAGACCAGATTCCTGCCAAAGCACCAAGGCCCGAAATATTACAGGACAGCACACTATCCGAACGCGAGGTGGATGTACTGCGCCTTATCTGCCAGCAAAAAACAGCCAAGGAAATTGGTGATACCCTATACATCACCCAACGCACCACCGAAGGCCACAAGAACAACCTGTTTGCAAAAACCGGCGCCAAAAACATAGCCGGGCTGGTTATTTATGCTATTCAGCACAACATCATAAAAGTGGAAGAACTGCCACTTATCTCCTAAAAACATATTACACTCTCCTACCAGGTAAAATTACCTGTTTTTATAAAACAGGTAATTTCTACCTGTCCTGCGCTTTTGTTAATGCTGACATTTGTATCAGATAATAACAGCAAAAACAATATAACACAAAAACATAAATATTGAAAAAAGAGGGCAGGGTACTCAAATGGTTCGCTTTTACCCCCTAAGAGTTTACCGCTATTTGCACCTTGCACCATCCCCTGCCCCCTTTTTCAAACAGTAACAAATCCAATCACCAAATTATTAAACAACAACCTTCGTAAATTTTTTATTAGATGTGTATGAGAAGCGGGAGTAGTAGCCCGCTTTTCTGTGTTTATAAATTTGCTATCTTTCGACAGAGAATATCAGACTTGCAGACATTCAGATTTTCAGATAGTCTGAATGTCTGATAATCTGCCAATCTAAAAATCTAAAAAATGACAGCACACGAAATTGACTACCACATTTACGGCGAAGAAATGCAGTATGTGGAAATAGAGCTGGACCCGCAGGAAGCCGTTGTGGCCGAAGCAGGCAGCTTTATGATGATGGACACCGGCATACAAATGCAAACCATTTTTGGTGACGGCTCCAACCAGAACGAAGGCTTTATGGGTAAACTGTTCTCTGCCGGCAAGCGCATGCTTACCGGTGAAAGCCTTTTTATGACCGTATTCCTTAACCAATATCACGGCAAGCGCAAGGTAAGCTTTGCATCGCCCTATCCGGGTAAGATAGTACCGATTGACCTGACACAGTTTGGCGGTAAATTCATTTGCCAGAAGGATGCTTTCCTTTGTGCGGCCAAGGGCGTAAGCGTAGGGATTGAATTTTCGCGCAAGCTGGGCCGTGGGCTTTTTGGCGGCGAAGGCTTCATTATGCAGAAGCTGGAAGGTGATGGACTGGCATTTGTACACGCCGGCGGTACGCTGGCCCGCAAAGAGCTTCAGGCTGGCGAAGTACTAAAAGTTGATACCGGCTGCATCGTTGGCTTTTCGCCCACGGTAGATTATGATATTGAATTTATAGGCGGCATACGCAATACCATTTTCGGGGGAGAAGGCCTGTTCTATGCCACCCTAAAAGGCCCGGGAGTTGTTTATATACAATCATTGCCTTTTAGCAGGCTGGCCGGAAGGATATATGCCTCAGCACCACAGGGCGGAGGTGAGGACAGGGGCGAGGGCAGCATACTGGGCGGCCTGGGCAACCTGCTGGACGGTGATAACCGTTTTTAATCCTAATTTTCTAATAGAAAAAGCAGCCACACTGAACTTGTCGAAGTGCGGCTGCTTTTTTATTCTGAATATATTTACTCTATAAGGAAAACATTCAGTCACACTGAGCTTGTCGAAGTGTAACTGAATGTTTTCGTTTACTATTAATATAACCTCCTACCTGCTCGACAAGCTTAGCATGAAAGAGGATTGACTATTATTTACCAGCTTCCTCCCGCACCGCCGCCGCTAAAGCCGCCGCCGCCGAAACCACCTCCAAAACCACCACCGCCGCTGAAACCGCCACCACCGGATGAACCACCGCCAAAGCCACGGCCAAGGCTGCTGAGTACAATAATGTCGGCCAGGTCAGACCCAAAGCCTCCCCTGCGCCTGCCTCCCGGCCCGCGCCCACCGCCACGCGATATTATGGATACTATGATAATGATTATAATGATTATAAAAAATATAACACCCCCGGAAATACCATCGCCATCATTGCCATTTCCCTCTTTACGTTCAGACTTGTACTTGCCTTTAAGCATTTCAAAAATGGCATCGGTACCTTTATCCAGCCCGTTATAATAGCTGCCTGCCTTAAATTCAGGAATTATTACCTCACGCGTCATTTCGCCAACTTGTCCTGCGGTAAGCCTGTCTTCCACGCCATATCCCGGTGAAATCCATATCTCGCGCTCTTTTTCGGCAAGCAGTACCAGCACTCCGTTGTCTTCCTTTCCTTGGCCTATACCCCACTCGTGCGCCCATTTAGGGGTCAAAACACCAATGTTTTCTCCCTCAATGGTTTTTACGGTTATTACCACTATTTGCGTGGAGGTAGAGTCAGAATAGCGCACCAGTTTTTCTTCCAGCTGCGTTTTTTCCGAAGCGTTCAGCAGATTGGCATAATCATAGAGGCTGGTTTGGAATCTAGGTTTGGGCGGTATTTTAAACTGTGCCTGTACTCCCCAAAATGAAAAGACAGCCAACAGCAATACTAGTTTGTATATTCTTTTCATTATCCTTTAGAAATTTCATTAGGCAGTTCATCTTTGTCATCGTCGGCATAAGGAAAATATTGTTTCAGCCTTTCGCCGGCGCGGAGTATTCCCGCCACCAGGCCATCCTTAAAGCGCTGTTCCCTAAAATGTGACAGTACTGCATCTTTGGTACAATCCCAAAAATCGTTTTCCACGACCTTGTCAATACCCTCATCGCCAACAATGGCAAAAGCCCTGTCCTGAACGCCTATGTAAAACAAAACGCCGTTTCGGGCTACGGTTGCATCCATGCCTAAAAAGTGAAAAACCTCCTGTGCCCTTTCGAGAGGAGGTTTTTCAGAATGATTTTCAACATGCACCCGTATTTCGCCTGACGTATTTTTTTCAGCCTGCTGTATAGCGGCTATCACTTCCTGCTCTTCAGAAGGAGATAGAAATACAAGATTTTCAGACATAGGAATTAAAATTTAACCTGAACCGGTTTTTCAGCGCCTTCTACCGCTTTGAAGAAAGGCTTTTCTGCATAGCCGCTAAGGAACATGGAGTTCGGCCATTTCAGCACATAGTTGTTATAAGCCTGTACCACCTCATTAAAGCGGGTACGCTGCGTTTGTATCGTATTTTCGGTTGAAGCAAGTTCATCCTGCAATTTCAGGAAGTTCGCGTTGCTTTTCAGTTCCGGATACCTTTCCACAGTTACATTGCCGATAAGCTTGTTTACCGAGCCCATAAGATTTGACTGAGCCTGGCTGAACGCAGCTAATTGCTCCGGAGTTGCATTGGTTGGGTCAACTTTCATTGAGTTGGCCTCGGCTCTTGCCCGTGTAACTTCAACCAGCGTGCTTTTTTCAAAATTGGCAGCGCCTTTTACGGTTTCCACCAGGTTGCCTATAAGGTCGTTGCGCCTTTGGTAAGCCGTTTCCACATTACCCCACTCTTTGTTTACGGCCTGTGTTTTATCTATAGCCCCATTCTTTATGCCCATGGCCCAGAAAAAGATAATAGCAACTATTGCTACAATTACCACTACAGGTATAATCCATTTTTTCATTTTGTGTGTGTTTTTTAAAGTTCGTTTTTTATATTGATCAGGTTATTTTTTATGGTTTCCAGTTTACTGATGATTTCAAATTTATCCAGCGTTTTTTTCTGGCCTTCCTTCAGGTGTACCTTAGCGCCCTCCAGCGTAAAGCCGCGCTCTTTCACCAGGTGGTAAATCAGCTGCAGGTTCTTTACATCATCAGGGGTAAACATGCGGTTGCCCTTGGCATTCTTCTTCGGCTTCAGCACATCAAACTCCTTATCCCAAAAACGGATAAGCGATGCGTTTACATTAAACGCCTTGCTGAGTTCGCCTATGCTGTAATATCTTTTTTCGGGGAGGTCTAACTGCATTTAGTCAAGAGATTGGTTTTCCTGGTTAGCTAATTTAGAAATTAAAATGTATTCTTTGGCAGAAATGTTTCCGTAATAGAAATTTATAGGATTTATCACCTCGCCGTTCTTGTGCACCTCATAGTGCAGATGGGGTGCCTCGCTGCGGCCGGTGCTGCCCACATAGCCTATAACATCGCCACGCTTTACCTTTTGCCCTGCCCTGGCCTTGAATTTGCTCATGTGCCCATACAGCGTTTCATAGCCAAAGCCATGGCGTATCACCACACGGTTACCGTAGCCCGACATGCGGTTATCGGCCACTACCACAACGCCATCGCCCGTAGCATAAATAGGCGTACCGGTGCGTGCGGAAAAGTCCATACCCGCATGGAACTTGCGTATTTTGGTGAACGGATCACTCCTGTACCCAAAGCCCGATGCCATCTGCCGCAGATCCTCATTCTTTACCGGCTGTATAGCTGGTATGGCAGCCAACAGCTTTTCCTTATCCTTGGCCAGTTTGGCAATCTCATCAAGCGATTTGGACTGCACCACCAGTTCTTTACTGATGATGTCCAGCATTTTGGTACTGTTGATAACCAATTCTGAATTATTGTAGCCCTCCATCTCCTTGTAACGGTTTACCCCGCCAAAGCCTGCCTTTCGCTGCTCATCAGGTATTTGCGATGCATTAAAATAAGTACGGTATATTTTATTATCGCGTTCGCCTACATCGGTCAGCACCTCGTTAACCTGCTCCATGCGGCGGTTAAGTATCTCGTAGTTGATCTTCAGGTTCTCAATCTCGCGCGCCTGCAGTTTATCTTTCGGCGTTTCAAAGTACGGCGTGTTCAAAAGGGCTACAAAACACAGGAAACCAAACAGCGCCGAAGCAGCCACAAACAGCAGCGCCACACCCACTTTGCGGGTTTTGGTAATCTTGATTACGCGGTATGCCAGGTTTTCTGCGTCGTAGTAATATTTTACCTTCGCCATGTCCTAATTTATTCTATTTTTGCACCTTACATAAAAAACGTGTAAAGCCTGCATTTTCAATAACGAACAAAGTTAAAAAATGTTTCTGTTGTTCGGTGTTTTTTTTGAATTTTCGGGCTGTTAACCATTAAAAACATTTATTTCAGATATATGAAATCCAGGGATATCAGGAAGCAGTTCTTAGATTTTTTTGAAGCCAAAGGCCACCTTATAGTGCCATCGGCTCCCATAGTTACCAAAGATGACCCAACGCTTATGTTTAACAACAGCGGCATGGCGCAGTTCAAGGAGTTTTTCCTTGGCAACGGCACACCCAAGAGCAAGCGTATAGCCGACACCCAAAAATGCCTTCGTGTATCGGGCAAGCACAATGACCTTGAGGAAGTGGGTATTGATACCTATCACCACACCATGTTCGAGATGCTGGGCAACTGGAGCTTTGGCGATTATTTTAAGAAAGAAGCCATCAATTGGGCGTGGGAACTGCTTACCGAAGTGTACAAGATACCTAAGGATATCCTATATGTTACCGTATTTGAAGGCAGCAAGGAAGAAAATGTGCCTTTTGACCAGGAAGCGTGGGATATTTGGAAAGGCCTTATCGGCGAAGACCGCATACTTTTAGGCAACAAGAAAGATAACTTTTGGGAGATGGGCGACCAGGGTCCGTGTGGGCCGTGCTCGGAAATACACGTGGATATCCGCTCGGCTGAGGAAAAGGCTAAGGTGGATGGAAAGACACTGGTAAATAACGACCACCCACAGGTTGTGGAGATATGGAATAACGTATTCATGGAGTTTAACCGCAAGGCCGACGGCTCACTGGAAAAACTGCCGGCACAGCACGTTGATACCGGTATGGGCTTTGAGCGCCTTAGCATGGTATTGCAGGGTGTGCAGAGTAACTATGACACCGATGTGTTCACCCCGCTTATCCAAAAGATTGAAAGCATTACCGGCGCTAAATACACCATAAAAGCGGCCAATGATGCTGAAGATAAAATAAACATTGCGATACGTGTTATTGCCGACCACGTGCGTGCGGTGGCCTTCGCCATTGCTGACGGGCAGCTACCAAGTAACGGCGGCGCGGGTTATGTTATACGCCGCATTTTAAGGAGGGCCATACGCTACGGCTTTACCTTCCTGAACAAAAAAGAATCGTTTATTAACGAACTGGTAGCGGTACTGGCCGACCAGATGGGGGATTTCTTCCCGGAGATACGCTCACAGCAATCGCTGGTGACCAATGTGATCAAGGAAGAAGAAACATCGTTCCTGCGTACTTTGGAACAGGGATTACAGCTTTTGGAAAATGTTATTGCCGAAACAAAAGACAAGACTGTTTCCGGCCAAAAGGCATTTGAACTGTATGATACTTTCGGTTTCCCGATTGACCTTACCGCGCTTATCCTTCGTGAAAGGGGATTGAGCCTGGATGAGGCCGGATTTGATACCGCCATGCAGGAGCAGAAAGCGCGCTCGCGTGCGGCTTCGGAAGTTTCTACTGATGACTGGACAATACTTGTGGAGGGCAATACCGAAACTTTTGTGGGGTATGACCAAACAGAAAACGAGGTGAAAATTACACGCTACCGTAAAGTAGATTCTAAAAAAGATGGCCTGCTGTACCAGATTGTTTTGGATAACACTCCGTTTTACCCTGAAGGCGGTGGACAGGTTGGCGATAAAGGTTCTCTAACCTCAGCCAACGAGACCATTGAAATTATCGACACTAAAAAAGAGAACAACCTAATACTGCACCTTGCCAAAAAGCTGCCGGAGAATGTGAATGCATCTTTCACAGCTAAGGTGAACGAAACACTGCGCTCAGAAAGCGCGGCCAACCACTCGGCTACGCACCTGTTGCACCAGGCGTTGCGCACCATATTGGGTACGCACGTGGAGCAAAAAGGGTCGTTGGTTAGCCCGGACTACCTGCGTTTTGACTTTTCTCATTTTGCCAAGGTGACCGATGAGCAGCTAACGGAAGTGGAAGATTTTGTAAACGCCCGCATACACGAACACCTGCCGCTGGTAGAGCGCAGGAGCATCCCCTTCAAACAGGCGGTGGAAGAAGGCGCTATGGCGTTGTTCGGCGAGAAGTACGGCGACAATGTACGTGCCATAAAATTTGGCAGCAGCATGGAATTGTGTGGTGGTATACATGTAGGCAACACTGCCGATATATGGTATTTTAAAATTATAAGCGAAAGTGCCGTTGCAGCAGGCATACGCCGTATTGAGGCGATTACCAACGAAGCCGTAAAAGGCTATTTTGCTAAACAGGAACAAGCACTGGAAGAAATAAACAGCATCCTGAAAAACCCTCAGGACACTGTAAAGGCTGTGGTATCATTACAGGATGAGAATGCAAAGCTTAAAAAACAACTGGAGCAATTGCTGAAAGATAAAGCCAAGAACCTGAAAGGAGAATTGGCTGGTGAACTTAAGGAAATAAACGGCGTGAAATTCCTTGCAAAGCAGGTTGACCTTGACCCATCGGGCGCTAAGGACCTGGCGTATGAGCTGGGCAGCCTGGGCACCAACCTGTTCATAGTGCTGGCTACGGCCGCTGAAGGCAAGCCGATGCTTACGTGCTACATATCAAAAGAACTTGTAGCCGAAAAAGGTCTTAATGCCGGGCAGGTAGTGCGAGAGCTTGGCAAATACATACAGGGCGGCGGCGGCGGGCAGCCTTTCTTTGCAACCGCAGGCGGTAAGGATGTGAGCCGTATAGATGAGGCGCTTAATAAGGCTATAGAGTTTATAAACTAGTAATTAATTATATCTATGAAAAAATTATTAATGGCTGTATCAATAGCCTTGTTCACAATGGTATCATGCTCTGATGATGATAATAATACAGAGCAACCTGTTGCCAATGAAACAATCTTACTAAAAAAGACAATTACATCTACTACAAATACCCAGCAAGGTGTTCGTGTAGCGCGTTATTATTACAATGAAGGAAATAAACTTACACGCATAGCCTATTCGAACGGAACTTCAGAAGTTGTCACGTATGAAGGAGACTATATCGTGCAGTGGGATAAATTTACAGCTAACACCTTAACTCAGCATACAGTATATGATTATAATGACAATGGCCAGTTAGCGGCGATGACAACAGTAACAAATAACAATGTAACCACAACCTACAACTATACATATAATGCTGACCAGACAATTTCATTCTCTAAAGAAAGTACTAACACAACTGCTATAGAAAATGGGACATACCACTACTCAAAATTAATTTTACCTGATGGGGCAGGTGGAACCTATGGTGATGTAAATGATATAGATGATAAAAATAATCCCTTAAAAAATGTAGCAGGGCTTCATCGTATATATTTTACGTTTCCAGGTAATCGTATTAACTTTATTAATAACGTTACTGCTGTGCACAGAATACAGAACGACTTATATGTAGATACAACTTCGAGAACTACTTACGTTTACGATGAAAATGATTTTCCTGTAGCTTCAGAACGTACACCGGGATATACAATAACAACACAATATTTTTACGAATAAGATGCAATTTACAACCCTCATACCAATCCCGGAAAGCAATCAGCCAATTGATTACAATTCGCGTGTGGTATGCCTGGGTTCGTGCTTTGCGGTAAACATAGGGCAAAAGTTTGATTACTTTAAATTCAGGAACACAACCAACCCGTTTGGCATATTGTTCAGCCCTGCAGCACTCGAAAAATGTATCGGCTTCGCAGTAAACCGGCATAGGTTTACCGAAGCCGGTATTTTTTTTCACAACGAGCGCTGGCATTGTTTTGATGCACACTCAGACCTCAGCCATACTGATAAAGATGTGCTCCTGGATAACCTCAACGCTGCTGTAACAATGGCACACGAGGCGCTTCAATCGGCAACGCACATCATCATTACATTTGGCACGGCTTGGGTGTACAGGTATTTGGAAACCAGTAGCCTTGTAGCCAACTGCCACAAAGTGCCGCAGAAGGAATTCAGTAAGCACCTCCTTTCGGTAGCCGAAATCAAAACCAGCCTGCAAAACATTCTTAGCCTTATTGCGCAAATCAACCCGCAGGCGCACGTTACCTTTACCATATCGCCGGTACGCCACATAAAAGACGGCTTTACCGAAAACCAGTGGAGCAAATCCAACCTTATCTCCGGCCTCCAGGAAACACTGAACACTGAACACCGGACACTGAACACTGGGTACTTCCCCTCCTACGAAATCATGATGGATGAATTGCGCGACTATCGCTTTTATGCTGAAGACATGATTCATCCAAGCCAAACAGCTATTGACTACATTTGGCAACGCTTTACCGAAGCCTGCATTTTTCCGGATGCCTACCCTACTATGCAACTGGCGGATAGCATACAAAAAGCATTACAGCATAGGCCTTTCAACCCTGATTCGGCGCAGCATACCGCCTTTACCCAAAAGCTTCAGCAAAAGATAAAAGCGCTTCAAAAACAGCACTCCCACATTACCTTCTAGAAAATATACGAAGTTCTTCGTATTGAACGGCCTTATCGGTTTACGCAACTTTGCCCTGTAAACCAATAACCCCTTTTCTATGAAAACTTTAAAAATTACAGGAGCGGCCTTTTTCATGTTCCTGGCTGCAATGTTCGCAGCATCATGCAGCAGCGATGACAATGATGAAAACGTAAATCCCGGCCCAACCGGAGAAACCGTACTTGTAGCCATTGATACGGCAAAAATAAACGTAATGCGTATTGACGGCACCAGCGAAACTACCATCATCAACAGGATGGAGAACCTCAACAGCTATTTTACCGACCTTTCTTTTAGCCCTGATGGTACCAAAATAGCCTACACCAACTTTCAGGCTACCGGAGTTGTACCAAACATGACCTATACCCGCGAGTTGCGTGTAGCTGATATTGATGGCAGTAATGACCATGCTGTTTATACTGTAAACGAATCGGGAGTAAGCTTTGGGGCAGTTAAATTTGGCAACGATAACAAGATTTTCTTTAAAACTCAAACCGTTTTCCCTTCAGCAAGCACTACTCTTCATCTTGTAAATTCTGATGGAACGGGACATGAGGTAGTACCGGGAACTTTTAATATGACAGATGTAAGCGCCAGTCGCCAATACTACATCGTTCCATCCATGAGCTCTGCTAATGTTACCATTATTGATAAAAATGGCGACGGCGGCTTTGGCGGCACATACCATAACGAAAACTTTGGCGGTATTGACCAGTATGCCATAGGTAATGGTGTTTTTACATCAGACGATAAGTATGCTGTGATTCCGTACAAAGATGGCAATGATATTAAGGTGCGGATTATTAATATGGCAACTAAAACTGCCGAAACCAAAACCATAGCCCAGGCAGCTTCAGCCAACTGGGTCAACTATCACCTTTCTATGGGTGTTGATAAAGGGGTGCTTACCCTGCGCGGCGCAGATTATGCCAAATCTAAATCGTATGTATTTAACCTCACAACCGGCGAAGTAGCCCAGCCTTTTGAAAATAATGATGATACCGTAAGCAACGTGTACATCCGCCAATAATAATTAATTAATCTACTATCTACAAAATGAAATCACTTTTAAAAACAGCTTTGGCCCTGCTTGCTTTTGCTACAGTATTTACCTCATGCAGCGATGATGACAGCAACAGCAATAACAATAATGTAAACCCGGCTTCAGGCTTCTCCTGGACTGAAAATGGCGGTACGCGAATTGTGGCTGACTCGGCTTTTTATGTATCACAATACAAAACCATCAAAGCCTACAAAGGGCAAAACATGGCCAACTTTATTGAGATTAACCTCACTAACGACGCCGCAGCTACCTACACCATAGGCCAGGGATACGCGGTTTCCAAGCTGGATGCCAACGGTATCTATGCCGCATCCGCAGGCAATATCACTATTTCTCAAAAAACAGCCACAACCATGTCGGGCACTATCACCAGCACAGGCAGCGGCGCCAACATCACTTCGCTTAATGCAGAGTTTACCAACATCGAAGTACGATAATCAATAACCATTTAACATTCAAAAAAAATGAAAAGAATCTTTAATTCAGGAATGGCCTTTTTGGCACTATTTACACTGGCACTTACCGCATCATGCAGCGATGACGACAGCAACAGTACCGGAAATGTAAACCTCCCGGCAGGCACTTACATCAGCGCAAGTATTGACGGGCAGGCTTTTGAAACCTTATCTATAGCCGGGCAAAGCACTGCTGTGGCAACCAAAACCAATGTAGGCAACCAGTCGCTTATCATGATTTCGGCTTCGGCACAAAATACCAACACTGTTGTTATAAACCTGTTGGGCATAACCGGCACAGGAACATACCAACTGGAAGCTAATGGCGACAGAAATGTATCTTATGTGGATTTTGCCACCAACATAAGCTATAACAGCAGCGCTGATTGCCAGGGTGCAGGAGGAACCATCAATATAACACATCTTGACGACCAGAAAATTGAAGGCACATTTGAATTTGTAGGCAAAAATGATGACAATTGTGCCAACTCCAAAACCGTAACCAGCGGAAGTTTTAGGGGAGTTTACCAGGCTTTGTAATTTTTTCAGACGAGCAAAATTAAGTTGGTTACATGCGGAAATACGGCTTCGGCCGTATTTCTTTATTCCTTATGACTATGCTGTATGTGTTTTTATTTCTCCTTACAATATTGATGGGTGTTATCTGTGTTTTGGTTATCCGGCTCAGAAAACAGGAAGCAGGCCACAGGCAGAAGATTATACTGCTTCGTGAGATAATCCTTCACCTGACTGAAAATAATGCCGACAACAGCCTTAAAACACTTTTGGCAGATGGGCTTACCCTAAACCTTAGGCATGCCGGCACAACCCTAATGACTGATGTGGCCGATTTGCAGAAAGAGCTGCTGGGCATTATTGCAGAAAAAAACAATTAAGTATATTTATCTCTTAAAACCTGATTTGATGGCCCGGAAAGTACTCTTTATCACCTGCTTATTACTCCCGGCCCTGCTGTGCGCACAAAACGCACGTTACACTATTGATACCCTGAAAGCGGCCCTGAAGCGCAATCCCACAACCGAGCGCAAAGCCCGCATATATACCGACCTGGCCTGGCATTATGCTAACATTTCGCTGGATTCTTCCCTGCATTATGGCAACAAGGCACTCACCCTTTCCCCACAAATTGGCAATGATAAGCTTACTGCACAAATACATAGCGACCTGGGTGCCGCCTACTTTAAGAAAGGCGTTATGGATGCCGCCGAAAAACATTACACCACTACCCTGCAGCTTCGCGAAAAGCTGAAAGATTCTGCCGGTATTGCCACTGCTCTTAATAACTTGGGTGTTGTTTATGAACGCCGCGGCCTGCGCGACCATGCCATGAATAATTATATAAAAGCACTGGCGTGGTTTGAAAAAACCAATGACTACAAGCAGGTCGACGCCATCAAGAACAACATGGCGATGATTTATGAAAAGATGCGTGTTTTTGACAAGGCCGAAAAGCTGTACAAGGAAGTAGCTACCTACCGCAAAAAGAAAATGCGATTTGCCGACCTGGCCATGGCTTATGTAAACCTGGGCAACGTGCACAAGGCACAGCACCAATATACCGATGCTGAATATTATTACAAGGAAGCGGCGCGCATTGGCGAATCTGTCAACGACCCAACCATTGCTTCCACCGCTTATTTTAATTTGGGCTTTTTGTACAATGAGCTGAAAAGGCCTAAGGAAGCCATTGCCGTGCTGGAGAAAAGCCGTGCCATAGCCCAATCGGTTAAAAGCGATTATGACCTGGCTAAGATTAATAATGGCTTGGGATTGGCGTACCAGCAACTGGGCCAGCATGAAAAAGCCAAATCTTACCTGGTAAAAGCGCTGGGCACCATGGAAAAGATTGACCGCCGGGAAACCGAACGCCTCCAATTAGATCTGATTTCGGCTTACTCCGCCATTGGCATGCAGGACAGCGCCCGCTATTACCGCGAGCGGCAGAATGCAGACCGTGACACCATTATGGGCAAAGTAGCATTGGGCGAGGCTATGGAGATGGAAGCGAAATACCAGGCTGAGAAAAAACAAAGGTTGCTGGAGCAGAAAGAAGCCGAAGCCACCCAACGCAATATGGTGATACTTATTCTTGCGGCGGTGGTTTTTTTCTGCATCATCATAGGTTACCTCATATATCGCCAGCAGAAAATGAAGAACATGCAGCAGCAGCAGGAGTTTGAGCTAAAGCAAACCATAGTAAAGATTGAAACGCAGAATAAATTGCAGGAACAGCGCCTGGCCATATCCAAAGATTTGCATGACAATATCGGGTCGCAGCTTACCTTCATCATCTCCTCGGTAGATACTGTAAACCATGCCTACGCCATCAACAATCCGGCCATAGCAGGCAGGCTGCAAAACATCAGCAATTTTACCCAGGCAACCATACAGGAACTCCGCGATACGGTTTGGGCCATGAACCATAAGGAAATAAGTTTTGAGGATTTGGGCACGCGTATCATGAATTTTATTGAGAAAGCACAGGCGGCCAGGGAAGATATAAAGTACACTTTTGCAGTGGATAATTCGCTGGATGCAACAATGCTTACATCTGTAGAAGGGATGAATATATACCGTGTTATACAGGAAGCGGTTAATAATGCCATAAAGCATTCCGGGGCTAAGCAGGTAAACATCAGCATCAACCCCGTAGCAGATAGCGTAAAAATCATAATCGCTGATAACGGCAAAGGCTTTGACGCTGCATCAGCAGGAAATGGAAATGGCCTGTACAACATGAAAAAACGGATGGAAGATATTGGCGGCACTTTTACAGCCACATCATCAGCTCAAGGTACATCCATCGAACTGCATTTTTTTAAACACACCAATACCACTGCAATATGATAAAGATAGCCATAGCGGAAGACAACCTTTTCCTGCAAAAAGCGATTATAGATAAGCTTTCGTTTTTTGAAGACCTTACCTGCCGCTTTACTGTAACCAACGGCGCTGAACTGATAGAAAAGCTGGAAGCCAACCATAATATTGATGTTATACTGATGGATATAGAGATGCCTAAAATGAACGGCATTGAAGCAACCCTGAACGTAAAAAACCGCTACCCCCACATTAAAATCATAATGCTTACGGTGTTTGATAGTGACGAGAATATTTTTAATGCCGTAAAAGCCGGTGCCGATGGTTACCTGCTGAAAGAAGTAAACCTAAACGACTTGTACCGCGGCATTAAAGACACGCTGGAGGGCGGCGCAGCCATGACACCATCCATCGCATTGAAATCGCTAAAACTACTGCGGAATCCTGTCATCTTCAAAAATAAGGACGATGAAAATGAGGTGAAGCTTACAACCCGCGAAGCCGAAGTACTGGAGCAGCTGAGCAAAGGGCTCAATTATGCTGCCATAGCCGATAACCTTTTTATATCCAGTGGCACGGTGCGCAAGCATATAGAAAATATATATGCCAAGCTACAGGTACACAACAAGCTGGAAGCTGTAGAAAAGGCCCGGTACAACAACCTGATATAAAATAGGGCAGCTGCCTTATTGATTGGCCTTGATGCAAGTTGCAATTTTGGGATACTAATCTAAATTCAACTAACATCATGAAAAGCATTACAAAACTAACCCTCATGGCAACTTTATTATTCGGCTCGCTAAGCTTTGTAGCCTGTAGCGATGACGATGGCGATTCAAACGGCGGTGGCGGAACCCCATCAGGTGAGTATGTGTCGGCCAAAGTAAATGGCAACGCCTTTTCTTCATCCACATTATTTGATGCCGTGGGCGCTAATCACCCTAACGCCAGCACGCTTGTGGTGCAGGGCAGTGACAATAGCGGCAAAGCCATACAAATCATGCTGATGAACTTTGACGGCGAAGGCAGCTACAATGTATCGAACATGCAAAACGGCCAGGCGCTGTACACACAGGCCAGCCCGTTTGTTTCCTACTCATCAGCTGCGGGCAATGGCGCTACGGGCACGGTAGAAATCACTCTTGTTGACGACGCAAAAGTGGAAGGTACTTTCAGCTTTACCGGAAAGAACCCTAATGACAATACCCAAAGCGTAACGGTTACCGAAGGCTCATTCAGGGCTAACTTCCAGTAACATTTACCGGTAATCCTGTGTATTTTTTTGGATGTGCCCTGCCCTCTCAGGTGTGTGAGAGTGCAGGGCTAATATTTTTAGCTATATTTAACAGGCAGAATACTACTTTTTTATGACACAAAAGGTTTTAGCCCTTATTGCAGCTGTTTTCTTTTCCGGCATTTGTTCCGGGCAGGATAAGCATGCGCAGCAAATAGCTGACTCCATTTCAGCCGAAAAAAACTGGAAGCTGGCTAAGGATTATCTGTACAATAACCCTTCCCTGTCAAAAAAATATGCTAAGCTGGCTATAGGCTACGGAGCCAAAGCCGGCGCCATAAAACTGGAGGCGGCCAGCAACAATTCGCTTGGCTTATGCTACCGTAACCTCAGCGAGTACGATTCGGCCATAACGGTTTTTCAGCGGGCAGCAAAATTATTTAAGCAGGCTGATGCCAAGCCAGGTTATTATAATGCGCTGAACAATATTGCCATGACCCATTTTTACCTGAGCGATTACGAAAAGTCGAATGCGCAATTGCTGGAAGTGATACAGGAAGCGGACCGGTACAACCTCAACACCGTACTATCTAACGCGTACCAAAACCTGGGTATAGTAAACACATCGCAGGAACGGTTTACCGATGCGCTGGAAAATTTCAGGAAGGCAGAACATTACCACAGCCTTTCGGGCGATGTGCGGGGCAAATCAGGCGCGGCCATCAACCAGGCGTTCATCTACTTTAAGCACCTGAAGCAATATGACAAAGCCATAGCCATGTACAACCGGCAATTGCCTATAAAGCAAAGCCTGCGTGATGAAAAGGGAGTTGGCATTTGCTACAATAACATGGCGGAGATTTTCCTGATTAAGAAAGAATATAAAAAAGCGCTCACTTTTGTAAATAAGGCTATAGAAATACGTGTAAAGGTAAACGACCAGTTTGGGCTCGCCAACAGCTACTACATACTGGCCGACATTTACTACCGGCTGAAAAACTATACCGATGCAGAAAAGATCGCCCAAAAAATGGTAGCGCTCACCAAAACCATCAGCGCCAAAAAAGAACATTCGGATGCGCTGAAGCTGCTCTCCAAAATACAGGCCGATAGCCGTGACATACACAAGGCCTATGATAATTATGTACAGTCGGTAGCCATAAAAGATTCGCTACTTAACCGGGAGAACTTCGCTAAAATGGCCGAACTGGAAAAGAAGTATGAAAGCGAACGCAACGAGCGGCATATACTGCTGCAACGCACACAGATAGCCGAAAACCAGCTAAAGATTGACGAGCAGAACAAAATAATTTACCTGGCTTTTTTCCTGGCTGCACTGGCTGCCATGGGCGGACTATTGCTGTACAACAGGCAAAAGATAAAAAACATAAAACTGCAAAAAGAAGCCGAGCTTAAAGATGCCTTGCTGCTTATTGAAACCCAAAACAGGCTACAGGAACAGCGGCTGCAAATATCGAGAGATTTGCATGACAATATAGGCTCACAGCTTACGTTCATCATATCATCGCTGGACAATCTCAAATACAGTTTCAGCATTGCGGAAAGCGGGCTCAGGGAACGCTTGTTGGGCATACGTAATTTTACCAAAGAGACTATAACCGAATTACGCGATACCATATGGGCCATGAACAAAGAGGAAATCACGCTGGCTGACCTTAAAACGCGCATCAGCAATTTTATTGATAATGCCCGGGCAGCATCAAAAGGGATTAATTTCAGCTTTACCATTGACAGCGCTATTGATGAAAGCCTGCCTTTTTCATCGCTCAAAGGCATCAGCCTGTATCGGGTGATACAGGAAGCCATCCATAATGCGCTTAAACACTCCGAAGCAGATACCATCAATGTTTGCATAACACGGAATGCAGGTGTACTTTCCATCAGTATTACTGATAATGGCCAGGGGTTTAATCCGGAAACAGCGGAATCAGGTAACGGCCTGGCTAATATAAAAAAACGTATGAAAGACTGTGGTGGTGAAGTGAGCATAGCTTCATCAGCCCAAGGCACAACCATAATAATGCAGGTGAAATAAGGCAATTGGCTTATGTGGCAAAATGCACGGAGTGATTACTTTTAAACCAAATTACAGGCATGGCACAAAAAATAAAAATAGCAATAGCTGATGACAATACTTTCCTGTTGAAAGCCATCATGGAAAAACTCTCCTTTTTTGACGGGGCTGAAGTGAAATTCCACGCGGCAGATGGGCAGGACCTGCTAACCAAACTACAAAGTAACCATAATATTGATGTGGTGCTTATGGATATAGAAATGCCTGTAATGAATGGTATAGATGCCACGGCACAGCTCAAGCAACGCTATCCGCATATAAAAGTGATCATGCTTACGGTTTTTGATAATGATGAGAACATCTTCCGCTCTATTAAAGCCGGTGCCGACGGTTACCTACTCAAGGATGTTGAAGCCGGTGAATTGTATAGCGGCATTGCTGAAACACTGAAAGGCGGTGCGGCCATGAATCCTTCCATCGCCATGAAAACCCTGAAGCTGCTGCGCAACCCTATTGATATTGAAAGCATCGCCGAGCAGGATACCGTAAAGCTCAGCGCCCGCGAAATTGATGTACTGGAACAACTGAGCAAAGGACTGAGCTATACTTATATTGCCGATAACCTTTTCCTTTCACCCAGCACGGTACGCAAGCATATTGAAAACATATATAAAAAACTACAGGTACACAGCAAGATTGAAGCGGTGCAAAAAGCACGTACAAACAATATTATCTAATTGTTTAGGGTTTATTTAATAATGATTATTGTAATTTATTGGTAACTTGGAGGTGAGTTGTTCAGTGTTCAGTGTTCAGTGTTCAGTGTTCAGTCTCAGTCTCAGTCTCAGTTAGTAGTAAATAATCAATAGTCAATAAAAAATAATCAATCCATGCCTGCTGCTATCAAAAGAATCATATTCATAATCGCCGCTATCATCATCATTTTTGTACTTTTCCGGTATTGCACTTTTAAAAAAGACGATGGGCCTGAAATTGAAGAAACGGCCCTGATACAGGAGCAAATAAAAAATGTTGGCAAGCTGGTGGTGACGGAAGGGCATTTCAGCGAGGTCCTTACCTATAAGGATCGCGCAAATTACCTGATGAACCTGGTTTCTTTCGAGAAAAAAGCTATTGTGATTGTGAATGCTGATGTTACCGTGAGCTATGACCTGAGCAAACTACAATATGATATTGATGAGACCAGCAAGACCATCACCATAAAAAACATACCGAAAGAGGAGATAAAGATAAACCCGCAGCTGAAGTTTTATGACATACAGCAAAACGGTTTTAATGAGTTTGACGGCGATGATTACAATAAGATCAATCAGAAAGTAAAGGAAAGTATGCGCAAACGTATTGAAAAATCAACGTTAAAGACCAATGCGCAGAACAGGCTGGTAAGCGAGCTTTCTAAAATACTGATACTGACCAACACCATGGGCTGGAAACTGCAATATAACGACCAGCAGGTTGATGACGGGAATATTGATGTGTTGCTGTAGTGTTTTCATTTTAGAAGGAAGAACCTCGTGTCACCTGAGATTCTTCACTCCGAAAGCTCCGTTCAGAATGACAAAACATCTCCTTGTGTCATTCTGACGAAGGAAGAATCTCGTGTCAATTGGGATTCTTCACTCCGCAAGCTCCGTTCAGAAACCCAACAAAGTGGTTCAGCGAAGCTAATGACAAACATGTATGCACTGTCATTCTGATGAAACTTAAGCTATTTTCTCTTTTTCAAATATAAGGTCAAGGCCGCCGTCAATAAGATGTGCCACCTGTGGGCGATTTGCTTTTACGGCATCAAGATGCGCCAGTACTTTATTCAATAGTGGCTCATTGTTGTTTTTATGTAGCAGTTCGGCAATTTCAACTGATAGCAGCCAGTCGTTAGCATGGTTTTGTGTCAGCTTATGAAAAGTTTCCTCAAGGCTCAAATCGCCTTTGCCACCTTCGCGTATGGTGCGTATATTTTTATACAGGCTTTCCAGCTCTTCCCTCTCCACGGATTTTTTAGCCTTAATGGTTTGGCTTGACGGCACGTGCGTTACCAAGTCAAAGCTGTTTACATCAGCCGGGCCGGAGAAAGCCGAAACCACTTTTTTGCCTACAGCCATGTCATAAATACCCCATTCCGGCTGAAAAAGCATTTTATCACCATGCATTACGGTACAATCCTTAAAGCTGATAATAATGATTTTACCCTGAATGTTGCGTGTACCGGTAATAATCTCGCCCGATACGGTAATGCCACCTTCAAATTCCAGCGTTACCCTTTCGCCTTCGTATATATCATAGGCACGCAGGTCGCGGGGGCTCATATCCTCAATAGCTAGGTTAATGCCTTTCAGCTTACCTACCGGGCTACCAAAGCCTTCGGCATGGTAAGATGTACCATGACCTACAAGCTCCTTTTCACGATACGATAAGGCCGTGCCGCCTGTAGTTTGCAGGTACACCGGTTTGCCATCATTCTCTATAACATTAGTAAACACACCTGATATCTCCAGGCCGGTGCTCAGTTCCACCGTAGCCAGCGCTTTAGATTGTATGACCTTTTGCACTCCGGAAAGGCCACCGGTACGCAATGCCATTTTGTTGGCAAATTCTTCCAGTACCAAGCTGAGATGTGCAAAATCAGGCGTTACAAAAAGCTGCGGCTGCGGTTTGGTAATATCAAAACTTTGGTAAGCAGCTTCAATATCATAAGGCACTTTCTTTACATTAGCGGTCATGCACCAGGCGCTCTCCCCTATTGAGGAAAGTAATCCTGCGCCGTAAATCTTAGGATTGTCAACAGTACCAATAAGCCCGTATTCAACCGTCCACCAGTGCAGGTTGCGTATCAGCGCCATTTCACTTGGTTCCACTACAGCGTTCTGCAATTCGTCCACACGTTTTTCAACGTCTTCAATTTCTGCCTGAGGTGTCCCCTCTGCCTCTTTCAGTATTGATAAAAGCCTGATGGCTTCGTATATTTCATAATCATGTGCCGATGAAATGGCCTTGCAGCCAATCTCGCCAAAACGGCGCAGGTACTCGGCATATTCAGGGTTGGCGATGATAGGTGCATGCCCGGCACCTTCATGAATAATGTCTGGCGCGGGGGTGTACTCAATATGCTCCAGCTGGCGAATGTCGCTGGCTATCACTAACACATTGTATGCCTGAAACTCCATGAACGCATTCGGCGGAATGAAACCGTCAACCGCCACGGCAGCCCAGCCTATTTCCTGCAGTATACGGTTCATGCCATACATGCTGGGTATGCTATCCACCTCAATACCCGTTTTCTTAAGCCCATCAAGATAAGAGCTATGCGCTACTTTACTCAGGTAATCTACATTTTTGCGCATAACGTAGCGCCACACCGCCTGGTTTATAGGGGTGTAGTCTTCATAATCCTGGGGCTTGATGAATTGTTTCAGGTGCTTTGGCAGCCTTTCTATCAAAGGGTTGGTTTCAAAACTTGCGTCCATACATTTCCATGTGTTTCAACCGTAAAATTATGAAATCCTCATTTAAAATCCTCGAACTTTAAAAATAATATTTCAAAACACTGGCTATTCAATATGATTTTAAATTAAATAAAAAAAAACCGCAGCTAGGCCGCGGTTGAACAAAAACAAAGTGATAACTAATACAGGGCGTGAACCCTAAGTTATAACTGCACCTTGCTTACTTTAGTATGCAAAGCGCTATTCTTTTACTATCTTTTCCAGTTTGGTTCCTTTTTCAGTAAAGGCCTTTATAAAATAAATACCCTTTGGCATTGAAGCTATATTTACAGTTGACTGCAACCCCGAAACTGAAACTGATTGCAACAGCCTGCCCTGCACATCATACAGCTGTATGGATTTTAGCTCAGCACTGCCTTCAACATTCACAACATCTTTAGCCGGGTTAGGGTAAATTTTAACCGAATTATCTATAGCAAAATCGCCACGGCTCAGGATGGTGAAAGTAGTGTTGGCATCGTTGGTTACAATAGGCCAGTTGTAGTCAAAAAAGATATCGGCCTTTTGTGTTACGGTTGAGTTCACCGCTACAGTTGGCTTGGTCTTTATTTTGAAAACCACATTGCCTTTTCCCTGTGCCGCCAGGTTGATGTCATCAAAAATAAATTCAACCTTATTACCGGTAACCCTTGTTTCCACATTATGCGAGGCGCTCAGTACCTGTAATGTGTTAACATCAAACTGCTGGGCATTGATAATATCTTTCACTACAATAAATGTAGCCGGTACCGTGCCAGTATTTTCAAAATTGATGTTATAATGCAGGTATTGCCCAATCTTATCAGGGTGTACCACATCGCCCTCAAGGCAGGTAATGTCATTTGGATCAAAAGAGCCTACCACTTCCTGGTTAAAGGTAAAAGTATTATCAGAAGGGGTTTCGTCACCTACTGCTGGAGTTATGTTTACTGTATAATTTAATGCATCTCCAATATTAGCCGGCGGCGTTTCCATTGGGCCATTCAGGTTAAGGACAACATTTATTTCACGGTTTTCAAAAGGTGCTAAATTGGAATAATTCCAGCTTAATTGCCCTGCTGCGGAAGTTGCGTAGGCAGGTGTTGCAGACACATAATCCAGCACGGCGTCATTATATATCATACTTAATGACCCTGACAAAGTTTGGTTACCTTTATTTTTATAGATAATCTTATAATGAGCATCAAATCCCGGGCGGGCAGTACCAATTGGTACAATAACCACCTCAACATCTGGGTGAACCCCGTTTGGCGTGATGCAGAAATTTTGAGTTGCAGTATTGTTATTATTGTTGGCAAAGTTAATAGTTGCTGATGGAGGCGTTATTGTGTACCATGAGTTGTTTTCAAATTGTGGGCTTACTGTATAGCTTCCCTGTTCAGGATAAAATTTATACTCCCCGGCTGTATCAGTAAATGTTACACTTTGGGTAGTACCGTTGGTAATGCTCATCTTATTTAGATTAGCAGGGAGTGAATTGCCAGAGCAGTCAGTTCCAAAAGATAGTATTCCCTCAACAGTATTTGTTTGTCCACCTGGCCCGGAAGAACAATAACTATTAAGTAATATATGCGGATTGTTTAAGCCATGCTGCAAAAAGTAATCCTGGTTGGAATCATCAATGCATACGGTTACCGGGCTAAAATCAGTAGGATGAAGGTTTACATTAAAAAGTGTATAATTGGTAACCCCATTTTTCAAATTTAAATAGCGTGGACTGGTAGTTGGACCCAAATCGATACTTAAATTATTCAGCGCCGGACAGCCACTAAGATCAATAGGAGGCAATGCAGGCAGATTTGGATATGGAGGAAAAGGGGGTAACCAATAACTGAATTCCAACGTAAAAGAAGTGAGTTCCTGCTTATTTTCAAACCCTGTTAGTACGAAAGGCAGATCACTTGAATGTGCAAGGTAAAAGCGAAAACTTTGAAGATTATGATTTTCACTGACATCTATTGCAATCTGATCACCATAATAATGAAAGGATTTGAGGTTCTCAAATTGAGATAAGTTAATAGCATTAAGATAAGCCGTAATTTCAATAACCTCTAAATTATTTGTACCATTCCACATGATTTGCGAAAGGACGGAGTCCATTATGGTAAGTCTTTTTAAATGCGGCAAGTTTGAAATGTTTAAAGACTGGAGATCCGAATAAATATCAAGATCCAAATATTCAAGATTAACAAACGATGTAAAATTCAATGTAGTTGCACTACCCATTGTAAAGTAGAACTCTCTGATGTTAATGAATGCTTCCATACCCTGCATATCATCCCATGCGCTTGTGCTTAAATACCAGACAGCCTGCGCTTCGCTTACCTGAATTTCTCCATCATTGTTCGCGTCAATCGATATATTATTGCCGTTAGCATCTTTTGCATCACCACTGGCTGCAGTTATCGCCAATAAATCTGACTTCAAACCTTCATTAGGCATACTCACAATCTGAGCATTCACGCCACAGCTAATAAACAATAAAATCAGGAGTAATTTATTTTTCATATCGTTTTGTTAATGAGCTGCAAATCTAATAAAATCTGCTTTCATTTAACATTAACAAATAGTATAAAAAAGCCCCGCAGGTTGCAGGGCTCATCAAAGCTAAATCTAAAAGTAAATTATTTTTTCTCCGGCGGAAACTGTGCCAGTATCTTGGCAACAAACTCATTAATGCGCTGTTGTTTTTCGTTCCGGTCCATGGTCAGTACACCTGTACCAACGCCTTGCCAAACCAATTCTTTTTTATTGGCATCAATCAGGTCAATGTACAGCGTGCCTTCGGTTGATGTGCTCACATAGGTGTTGTTCCATCCCCAGCCCGGCCCCCAGCCGTAGCCCCAACCATAACCCCAGCCCCAGCCGTTATACATTTGGTTCACGTTTACCTCCTTGCGCGATTTGGTAAAAATGTTTACCAGCAGGTTCGGTTTTTCGCTTTTGGTATAGCCTTTCTTGGTGAATTCGGCCTCAATGGCGCGCATAATACGTTTCTTGTCCAAGTCGCTAATGTCAGCCTTGTCTATACCATCCTTAAAAAAGCCATAGGTTTTGTACCCGCTGAAATCGGCATTGTCATCATAATCCGACGCTACTTTTACTGAGCTGCACGATGTAGCCACCGCCGTAAATAAAAGCAACGATAACAGTTTAATTGTTTTCATGATTGTAATAAAGTTAATTGTTCATAGCATTTTTTGCATCAGGCATTGGCAATTAACTTTCTTCCCCGGATTATAAATCCAATAACGCGTCGTCAACCTTATTCGGGAGTGTAACTTTCAGCAGCGGCTGGCTGTCCATGGCACGCTTTATGGCAAAAATAGCCTCATCGTTCCTGGCCCAGCTCCTCCTGGCAATACCGTTGTTCACATCCCAGAAAAGCATTGATTGCAAGCGCCTTAATGCATCTTCAGAACCATCAAGAACCATACCAAATCCGCCATTTATAACCTCGCCCCAGCCTACACCGCCGCCATTGTGAATACTCACCCAGGTAGCTCCGCGGAAACTGTCGCCAATTACGTTGTGTATAGCCATATCGGCCGTAAAGCGCGACCCGTCATATATGTTGGATGTTTCCCTGTAAGGCGAGTCAGTACCGCTTACATCGTGGTGGTCACGGCCCAGTACAACATACCCAATCTCTCCGTTAGCAATCGCTTTGTTGAAAGCTTCGGCTATTTTTATCCTGCCTTCGGCATCGGCATATAGTATGCGTGCCTGCGAGCCTACTACCAGCTTGTTTTCCTGCGCGCCTTTTATCCAGCGGATATTATCTTCCATCTGCTGCCTGATTTCTGATGGCGCTGTACGTGCCATTTCCTCAAGCACTGATGCTGCTATGGCATCGGTCTTGGCTAAATCTTCCGGCTTGCCTGACGCACACACCCAGCGGAACGGCCCAAAGCCATAGTCAAAGCACATTGGCCCCATGATGTCCTGCACGTAGCTTGGGTATTTAAAGTCGATGCCGTTTGGCGCCATAATATCAGCCCCGGCACGCGATGCTTCCAAAAGGAAAGCGTTACCGTAATCAAAGAAATACGTTCCTTTTGCAGTGTGCTTATTTATGGCAGCCGCTTGCCTGCGCAGCGATTCCTGTACTTTTTCTTTAAATGCCGCAGGGTTTTCTGCCATCATCGTGTTCGCTTCCTCTAAAGACAGCCCAACAGGATAATAGCCACCCGCCCACGGGTTGTGCAATGATGTCTGGTCACTGCCCAGATCTATGTAAACATTTTCTGTATCAAATTTTTCCCATACATCCACCACATTGCCCTGGTAAGCAATCGACACCACTTCTTGATGCAGTTTGGCTTTCCTAACCCTTTCTACCAAAGCATCAAGGTCGGTTATCACTTCGTCAACCCAACCTTGTGAGTGGCGTGTGTGTACCGCTTTCGGGTTAACTTCAGCACATACGGTAATGCAGCCGGCTATGTTGCCCGCCTTTGGCTGCGCACCACTCATACCGCCAAGGCCCGATGTTACAAACACCTTGCCTTCCAGCCCTTCACCGCCTTTTGATATTTTTCTTCCGCCGTTCAGTACCGTAATGGTCGTACCGTGCACAATGCCTTGTGGGCCAATATACATATAGCTGCCTGCCGTCATTTGCCCGTATTGCGTTACGCCCAGCGCGTTGAACTTTTCCCAGTCGTCCGGTTTGGAGTAGTTGGGTATCATCATGCCGTTGGTTACCACTACCCTTGGCGCATCCTTATGCGATGGGAACAAGCCCATAGGGTGGCCGCTATACATAACCAGCGTTTGCTCATCGGTCATCTCGCTAAGGTACTTCATCGTCAGCCTGTATTGCGCCCAGTTGCTAAACACCGCGCCGTTGCCGCCATAGGTTATCAGCTCATGCGGGTGCTGCGCCACGGCATAATCCAGGTTGTTTTGTATCATCAGCATTATGGCTTTGGCCTGCGATGATTTTCCGGGATACTCGTCTATCGGCCTGGCATACATTTTATAATCCGGGCGAAGGCGGTACATGTATATGCGCCCATAGGTTTCCAGCTCAGCGGCAAACTCTTTGATTAGTTCTGCATGGTGCTCCGGCTCAAAATAGCGCAGGGCATTCCGCAGCGCCAGCTTCTTTTCATCAGCCGAAAGTATTTCCTTACGCTTGGGTGCGTGGTTTATAGCCGGGTCATAAGGCTGTGGCTGTGGCAGTATAGAAGGTATGCCTTCCTGTATCTGTTGGTGAAATGTCATGTTTATGAGTTTTCAGTCACAATCGCAGCAGGCAGTACTGAAAACTGCGACTGCGACTATTTACTATTTTTTAAACGTTCCTGTTTTTTTATCGTACCCATACGGGCAGTGGCGGCATCCGCTTTTGCAGCAATAGCCGCGCTTCAAATGAAATTTTTCGGTAAATACCTTGTACCCTTCCGGGGTTAGGTAGTAATCTTCGCCTTCTGTTAATTTATTTTCAGAATTATTGCTGTACATACGGGCAAATTTATGAACTTTACATTTATTGTTTATGTTATTTCATAATAAATAGAAAAGGAACGCGGATGACGCGGATTTTAGCAGATTGGCACGGATTTCTTTTAATGTATTGAGGAAATATTTCCTTGAAGCGATAAGGCCTCAAGGTACCAAATTTGATCACAATAAAAACCTTTGCGCCTTCGCGCCTTCGCGAGATATTCAAACAATCCGCATACTCTTCATGATAATCACCTCTAAATATTTAGTCCCGAAAGGTTTTACAGGCATCACGCTGTACCCGTTCATTATATTGCGGGATGAAAGGCTGAAGCAGGACACTATCATCAACCATGAGCGCATTCACCTCCGCCAGCAGGCCGAAATGCTTATCCTGCCCTTTTACATTTGGTATGGTTTGGAATATCTTCTCCGCCTGGTACAATACCGCAACCGGCACGCAGCTTACCGAAACATCAGTTTTGAGCGAGAAGCTTACCGGCATGAAAACGATTCAGCGTTCCTTAAAAGCCGCCCTTTTTGGAATTTCCTAAAATTCTTATAGGTAAAGTTACAATTCGGCATCCAAGTCGTCGTATTGTAAAAAAATATACATTTGTTGTAACATAACCACAAAACAAACAATTATGGACAAATTTAACTGGATTGTAATCCTGGCATCGGGACTTGTAACCCTGCCAATCGGGTTTATTTGGTACAACCCTAAAGTATTCGGCACCATCTGGATGCGCGAATCGGGCATGACCGAAGAAAAGGCAAAAGGCGCTAACATGGCAAAAGTGTTTGGCCTGGCCATCGTGTTTTCAATCATGCTGGCTTTTGCGCTGCCGCAAATCGTAATCCACCAGGTTGGTGCTTTGCAGCTTACCGGTGGAGATGTAACCAAAGCGCTGCCTTCATACCACGCTTTTATTGCTGATTATGCCGATCATTTCAGGACATTTAAGCACGGTGCCCTGCATGGCACTATGCTGGGTATTTTTATCGTTTTGCCTACCATGGCCATCAACGCCCTGTTTGAAAGGAAAAGCGCCAAGTATGTACTTATCAATGCCGGGTACTTTATAGTATCACTAGCCATTATGGGCGGCATCATCTGCCAGTGGGCTTAAAAAAATATACTCCTTAAACTGAATAAACCTCAAAGGTTTTAAAAACCTTTGAGGTTTGCATACACAATGCCCGCACTATCCTACAAAATTTTTACCTGTGCCGAAACACTCCCTAATGGTTGGGACAGGCTATCGGCACCCAATGTTTTCCTGTCTCCGCAATACCTGGCTGTTCTACAAAAAGCGGCACCTCCCAATATGCAATGCCATTTCATCGGGTTATTTGAAGGTGAAAGGCTTTGCGGCATTGCCTTGGCGCAGTACATCAACCTGAGCCGCGTGAACACCTTTGTGCTGGAAGAACAAAAGTTCTGCCTGAAGGATTACCTCTTCAAGAAATTTTCATCGCACATCATCGTCATAGGCAACAACACGCTTACAGGGCAAAATGCTTATTTGCTTGATGGTAGTATTAGCGAAACTGATGCCCTATCCCTTTTCAGGCAGGCGCTGGAAGAGCTGAAAAAGCAGTACCGCAAAAAGTGCATTTACATCAACCTGCTGGCAATGAAGGATTTTAATTCGGAAGAATTACCCAACTTTAAAGCCGCCGGTTTTGAAGGTTATTTCCAGTTCTGCACACAGCCCAACATGATTTTCAGCATTAATGAAAACTGGGCAGGGATTGATGATTACCTGGCCGCGCTCAACACCAAGTACCGCACCCAGTACAACCGCGCCCGAAAGAAAGCCGAAGGCATAGAAAAGCGCAAATTGCAGCTGGACGAAATCAGGGCTAACAGAGCCCGCATACATGAATTGTACATTACCGTGGCACAAAATGCATCGTTCAACACATTTCACCTGCCCGAAGACCATTTTGAGGTATTTAAGGAAGAGTTGCAGGACGACTTTTTATTTTACGGCTATTTCCTTGATGGAAAACTGGTAGGCTTCAGCACGCTGATAAAGAACGGCGCCGATATGGACACCTACTTCCTGGGCTATGACGATTCTGTACAAAAAGAAAAAATGCTGTACCTTAACATGCTGTATGATATGGTGGCCTATGCCATAAAAAAAGGCTTCAGGCATGTTATATTTGCCCGCTCAGCCATGGAGATAAAAAGCTCGGTTGGCGCTAAAGCCGAAGAGGTGTATGGCATCATTAAGCACACCAACCCGCTGCTCAACCTTTTCATGGGAAGACTGTTCCAGTACTTTGACCCGAAAATTGAATGGAAAGAGCGCAGCCCTTATAAATAATTAAGGTATTGCCACCTTCATCTGGCGGTGCAGTATCCTTACCTCCAGCTTTGATTCTTCGCCGCAATATTCACCGTCAATCTGGAAACACACCGGTACATTGGTAGTAATTAGCGCCTCTTGGGTAGATATGATCTCTACATCCTCGTTGCTGTCCACCGGTATATTGCCCGATAGTATCTTGCCGATAACCAGCAGGTCCATATTTTTCAGTATCACCACCTCAAACTTGCCGTCATCCATAATGCCTATTGGGTTTATGGTAACGCCGGTGCCGTAGCGCTGCGTGTTGGCCAGTACCACCATACGCGCTTCTGTCTCTATGGTTTGCCCGTTGGCCTTTATAGTAGCATGAAAAGGCGGTGCCAGCTCGGTAAGCGTATTAAACGCCTGTATGGCATAGCCCAGCTTGCCGCGTATGCTGCTGCCCTCATAATTGCGTATCAGCTCGGCATTCACGCCAATATCGCTAAGGTGCAGGCTTTTTTTACCATTGATGCACACCATGTCCATCTCCATATAATGGTTACGGAAAGCTATCTTTATGGTTTCTTCTATATCCCTGGGAAGATCAAGGTCAACCGACAAACCATTGGCTGAACCTGCCGGCAGCACCCCAATGATTACATCCAGGTTTTCCACCGCTTCGGCAGCCATCTTTATGGTGCCATCGCCACCGGCTACCAATATGCGCTCCGGCTTGTGCTCTTCATACAGTTCTTTAATAGCCTTCTCGTCATCTTCGCCGATAGTTTCATACTCAACCAGGGTAACTGCTTCTTTTTTGGCAAAGTCCTGCACCGCCTCAATCATGGCCGACTTGTCATTACCCCCGGCTATAGGGTTTACAACCAGTAGGAATTTCTTTTGGGAACTCATTATGATTCTTTTTTATTTAAAAGTAGTAAATTGTAGTACGAAACTTCTTAGCAAAACTATAAATTTTGATGAAGCCAATAATAAAGTTATACCGCGGATATGCCAATGAAGGAGAACTGATAGTTTTCGGCCACCTGTTTAAGCCCAACACCGCCAATACTTATGAGTTCGAGAAGAAACGCTTTAAGAATGCGCGTTCCATCATTAACATGTTTCGCGTAAAAACCATTGCCAATGCCGATGTGTATCTGGAGCACAACGGCATTAAGATACGAACCAAAACACTGGATGACGGCTATTTTAAATTTTGTATCCCCTTGAAGGAAGAACTGGGCTACGGGTGGACCGATTATTATGTGAGCTGCTTTTGTGACAAGGGTGAAGAAGTTATTGAAAAAGGTAGCTATATAAGGCCATATGAAGGTAACCTGGGTATTATCAGCGATATTGACGATACTTTCCTGGTTTCGCATACACGGAATTTTTTCAAGAAGCTGTATATTTTGCTTTGGAAGAACATCAACGGGCGCAAGATATTTGAAGATGTGGTGCCACACTACCAGGCACTGAGCACTGCCGGGCGAAACAATAAGAATGAGAAAAATGCTTTCTTTTATGTATCAAGCAGTGAATGGAACCTGTACAATTTTATTGTAAAGTTTACCGAAAAGCATGAGCTGCCCCGCGCTGTACTTTTATTAAAAGATATAAAAACCAGCCTCATGGATTTTTTTGTGACGGGCCGCGGCAACCACAATCATAAATTTGACAAAATAAAGCACATACTTGAGTTTTATCCGCACCTGCAATATGTGCTTATGGGCGATGACTCCCAGCACGACCCATTTTTATATGAGGATATATGCAAAATTTTCCCGGTTACAGTAAAGGCTGTCTATATAAGGCAAACATCATCGCACAAAAAAGAAAAGGCCCTGAAGGCTATAAAAAATATTGAAAGCATGGGCGTGGCCACCTGTTATTTTAAGGAAAGCAGCGAGGCAATTGCCCACAGCACAAAGATTGGTATAACGCAATAATTTAATAATAATCATAAACAAAAACCATTATGAAAAAAGTGATTGTACTGGCAGGTATGCTCGCCATAACACTGGCCTCCTGCAAAAAGAATGAACCCGCCGCACCGGAACCTATGCCAACCCCGGCACCTGTAGAAAATCCCGCTCCACCGGCAGCACCTGCGCCGCAAACCCAAACCCAAACTACCACGACAACCACAACGACCACTGAAGAAAAAGACGGCACGTCATTAAGTGTTGGAAGCGATGGCGTGGACTTCAAAACTAAAAATGGTGATAACGAAAACAACGTCACCATAAAAAGGCAGGAAAAAAAGGTTGAAATTAAAACCGATTAAATCCGCTTGCATCTTGTCATTTTGAACGGAGCTTGCGAAGTGAAAAATCTCAAACCTTTTAACCACAAGGAACACTAAGGGCACAAAGCTGTAATTGTCTTTGTGCCCCTTGTGATTTCTTTGTGTGCCTTGTGGTTAAATATTACCCTGCATTCTCAATTTCTTCCTGCACGCTTTCCCAGTCGGCCAGGAGCTTGTCCAGTTCCTTTTTCTTATTCTCGTATGCGGTAAAGAAAGGTGCATCGGCCATCAGCTTTTCATAATCGGCAGCCAGGCGCTTATCATCATGCTGAATGTCGTTCTCCAGCTGCTGTATCTGGCTTTCAATCTTGCTCAGGCGGTTTTGCAGCGCCTTGCCTTTCTTTTGGTCTTCGTAAGATTGCTGCTGTTTCGGCGCTTCCTTAGGCACCTCTTTCACCACATCGCGCTTTTCCACCTCGCGCATGTTCTGCATGTTGCGCTGCTCCAGGTAAAAGTTGATGTCGCCCAGATATTCCCTTATCTTATGGTCTTTAAACTCATATACAATGTTGCTCATGCCTTGGAGGAAATCCCTGTCGTGAGATACCAGCAGCAGCGTGCCCTCAAACTTCTGCAAGGCAGCTTTTAAAACGTTTTTAGACTTTATATCGAGGTGATTGGTAGGTTCGTCCATCACAAGCACATTTATGGGCTGTAAAAGCAGCTTACAAAGCGCCAGCCGGTTCCGCTCCCCTCCTGATAGCACTTTTACCTTTTTCTCCACATCATCCCCACGGAAAAGGAAAGCGCCAAGCATATCGCGCACTTTACTGCGGTTACTATCGGTAGCGGCATTTTCCATGGTTTCCAGCAGTGTTATCTCGCCGTTCAGGTATTCGGCCTGATTCTGCGCAAAGTAACCTAACTGTACATTATGCCCCAGCTTTATCGAACCCTGATAATCAATATCTTTAGTAATGGCTTTTATAAGGGTCGATTTTCCCTGCCCGTTCTGGCCTACAAAAGCAATCTTGCTGCCTCGTTCTACCAGTAGGTTAATGTCTTTCAGTATGGTTTTGTCGCCATATTTTTTAGTAACGTGCTCCGCTTCTACCACCACACGTCCGGGTGTGATAGAAACCGGGAACGATATATTCATTACCGAATTATCATCTTCATCCACCTCAATGCGCTCTACCTTGTCCAGTTTCTTTATTAGCGATTGCGCCATCGAAGCTTTGGATGCCTTGGCGCGGAATTTCTCTATCAGCTTTTCGGTTCGCTCAATCTCTTTGGCCTGGTTCTTTTGGGTAGCCAGTTGCTTTTCGCGTATCTCGTCCCTCAGCACCAGGTATTCGGTATAAGGTTTCGGGAAATCATAGGCCTTGCCCAGTGAAATTTCAATGGTGCGGTTGGTAACATTATCCAGGAACATCTTATCGTGCGATACAATGACCACCACGCCCGGATAGTTCCTCAGGAATTGCTCCAGCCAAATGATACTCTCAATATCAAGGTGGTTAGTAGGCTCATCCAGCAGCAGCACATCGTTAGATTGCAACAGTAGTTTGGCCAACTCTATACGCATACGCCAACCTCCGGAAAAAGTATCGGTCAGCTTATCAAAATCCTCCCGCTTAAAGCCAAGCCCCAGCAATATCTTCTCGGTATCGCCCACATAATTGTAGCCACCCAAAATTTCGTAGTGGTGCGTGTAGTCGCTCAGGTCTTCAATCAGCTTGGAGTATTCCTCACTTTCATAATCGGTGCGTGTAGCCAGCTGGTGGTTGATGTCATCAATCTTGCCTTCAGCTTTTTTGATTTCCTCAAAAGCCTGGTAAGCTTCGTCCAGCACAGTACGCCCTTTCACAAAATCAATATCCTGCTTCAGGAAGCCTAGCTTTATCTCTTTTTCAGAGGCAATAACCCCTGAGTCCGGCTGCAGTTCTCCCGACAATATCTTAAGCATGGTCGATTTGCCTGCGCCGTTTTTGCCTACTAAGCCCACTCGGTCACCGGCCCCAAGGCGAAAGGTTACTTCTTCAAACAAATAGGTGCCGCCAAACGACACTGATAAATTATGTATATTCAGCATTTCTCTTCTTCAGTATTATGCGTAACTTTGGAATTCCAAAATTTTTGCAAATGTTAAAAAAAGGTTCCAAACTATATAGTATTTTAACAGGAACTTGCCCCCGCTGCCATCAGGAAAGTATGTATGTTGATTCAAACTCTTATCATCTTTCCAAAGTTTTCGACATGAATGAGCGGTGCTCCCATTGTCATTTAAAATACAAAATAGAACCGTCCTTCTTTTTCGGGGCAATGTATGTGAGCTATGGCGTGGGCATTGCCTTTAGTGTTGCAGCTTTCGTCATATCTTATTTTTTCTTTCAAACCGGGCTCAAAACTGCCTTTATAGCCATAGTGGCATCTCTTGTAATATTTATGCCGGTAATCATGCGGGTATCTCGGAATATCTGGATAAACATTTTTATCCATTATGATAAGGACTGGCAACAGCACATCAAATAAACCGGCGCAAATCAACTGATTTATCCAATTCCTTGCCGAATTCTATAGCATCAAACAGCTGTCTTGCCATTGGTGGGCCAAGCATCACTCCGCGTGTACCCAGCCCGTTTAGGAGGTGTACATTTTTGTATTTTGGATGTGTCCCAATCAACGGCTTTCGGTCTTTGGTTGTAGGGCGTATCCCGGCATAATGCTCAATAACCTCATAAGAGCAGGTAATGATTTCCTCCAGCTTTTGCAAAAGCTCAGTTCTTGCTGCCTCAGTAGGTGTGTTGGTTTTATCAGTCCATTCATAGGTGGCACCCACTTTGTAATAATCATTCCCTACCGGAAGAATGAAAATACCGGCATTGATGGCCACATCTAATTTAAGTTCAGGGGCTCTAACAAGCAGCAATTCACCTTTCGTGCCGGCAAGAGGCAACTGGCTGAAATAAGGGTTAGCGTGTATGCCAAAGCCCTCCGCAAAAACAATGTGCTTTGCTTCCATGCCTTTATAAGCAATATGGTTTTCATGGATGATCAGTTCTGAATAGTCGAATGATTCTTCCATCAGCAAGCCGTTTACAGACAGGAAATTTTTATAGCTATGTACTAAAGTCACTGTATCTACATAACCGGTATGCAATACTTCGCCAAACCCAAAAGCTGACGGCAGTGAAGGGTACTTGGTATGCACAATAGATGGAGAAAGGAATTCCGAAAGATGCGGTTTGTCAGCAGCCATAAACCAGTCGTTCTGCTCTTCAACAGATGCAAACTTTCTGTACAGCGGCACAGGATGATCAAACGTTACACCCAGGCGGTTTTCTATTTCAGTATAAAAAGGCTTGATGTCGGCCATGTGCTCAGAAGCATTGGCTGGCATGCTGAGGCGTTTTACAATAACGGGATTATAAATACCCCCGGCAACCAAAGTTGAGTTTTGGGATTGGTCGGCAATAACGGCAAATGATTTACCTTCACGGAAAAGCGTTTCAGCAAAACTAATTCCGGCAAGGCCACACCCTATAATTAAATAATCTTTCATGGTTATAAATAAAAAACTCTTACCTGTTACAGTAAGAGTTTTTATATTTTAAGATATAATGATTAGTAATTCCACATATCCTGCTCAAAGTTACGGATCTTATCTTTGATACGCTCCGATTCTAAAAGCTGCATTTGGGCATTATCTTTCAGGTATTCTTCAATAAGCCTATCGCCATACACGTTCTCTTCTTTAACGATGTTGCCGCTAAAGCGTCTTGAGTTAAGAAGGTGGTCAAATGTAATGGCCATGGCAGAGTTTTCTTCATTAAAAGCTTTGGCTTTGTGAAGCACATCTCTCGCCGCCGGGAAATATACCCAGAAGATACGGATGTATTCTTTCTCTTCCTTGTCCATGGTATAAACATCCGGTACAATAGGGGCTATACCCAGCATCCTGTACTTCAATTCACCCTGACGCTTGTCAAAATACCAATAGCCAAGCACTTCATAACCTGATACGTCAATAGCTTTGATATCAGTACGATTGATATATTCAGGAGAAATTGTCTTTTTACCAGACAAATATGCTTTCCTGTCAATGTTCATTTGCTCAATACCTGCGTCTGTAGTATCGATTTTAGACAATGAAGCATCAATATCTTTCAGTGTTTTTTTCGTGGTAAAATAACTGTCATCATACACTTCGGTTATTTTTCCTTCGCGTATAGCTGTCGTCAAAACATCATACAGAGGCTTCCTGTCCGGGCCAAGGTTGTCTTCTACCGGGAAATACATCGGGAAATTGATCCTTTGGTTAAGGTCAATTACCTCCCAAACCTTCCTGCCAAGCAAAATATCCCTGTCACCCACATATCCGTAAGGAAGTGGCTTATCGTTATCCAACGAATCCTGTGCTGCCGTCTTTTTACCGATTTGGTCAGGAGACTTGGCATTCAGCAGGTTTGACTGTGCAAATGCCGCTGAAGAAACCAGACTGAAGAAAACCATTAATGATAAAATCCTCCTACTCATTATCTATACTTTTTGTGTTTTAATAAACGTCGTCTTATTATTGAACTTCGAACGTACAAGGAGAAACCCTTTTTGCTGCCTGGTCAATACCTGTGAAGTTAGCTTTGATATTGTCGATTACAACAACATCGCCCCTACCTGCTTTTGCAATTGCTGACTTAGCCCTCGAATCCATTTTGTTACCCTGAACAACGATTGTTGGCTGTCCTGGAACTTTAATGGTAAACTGGGTTACGTTAACACTTACAGGGAAATCAAAATCTTCCATGTCAGCAGAGATAGTACATACTTCAAGGTTAGATTTGGAACCTTTAGCAGTAACTTCTCCACGGATCTTACCTGTCGGAGCAGGAAGTCCTTTTATACGGAATGCTTTTTTATCAGAAACATTCTTACCATCAGGAAGCGTAGCTGTAACATTAATCACAACCTCGGATCCTGCACCTGGACTAAGAATATACTGACCCGGCTTAGCACCTCCACGCATACCAGGAGCAGATGCTTTAACTTTATCAGCAGACACACCTGCAAATGAAACTGAAATCGGGTTAGGAACACCACGATATACAACATTCATCTTATCAGCAGAGATAGTAGCTGAATTTGGCTTAGGTACCACAACATAGTTTCCTTCGATTGGAATGTCAACGTTTTTACCATCCTCAACGAAAACGAATTTACCGTTGATATCATGCTCACCTACTGAACCTGCACTGAATTTGAATACAGCCTGACCACTTTCCATTGATACATTCGCACCTCCTACAGTAACACTTGTAGGTACAGTTGACTCGTCATAACGACCTAGTACTACCCTACCGGCAACTTGTTCGCCCTGGAAGAAAGCTGATTTATCCATGATAACCATAGCTTTATAGTTTTTCATCGAAGCTGCCTTAGCAGTCGTGTTACCTATAAGGCCATTGTAGATATCCTGTTCTGTTTTCCTGATATCATTCTGCATAGCAGAAAGTTTTGTCAAAGAAGCGATTGCAGGGAAACCTTTGTAGTGGTAGTCAAGATATTTCTTGTTTACACCTTCACCATCTTTAATATCTTTAAGGCTAAATTTAGCTTCGATATCATCAATGATAAATTTGTATTTAACATCATTACCAATGATTGATTTAAGATCGCTCTTATACTTTTCAATAGTAGCGATGATCTCTTTACCCTTTTTAGAGTAACCATCACCTTCAAACCATTGTTCATCAATCATATCACCTTTATCCATAGCTTCGTAAGGTAGCTTTCCGTTTTCTTCTTTTTCAAATTTAGAAGCTATGCCTTTCTTAAGTTCTTCAACATACTTATAGAAAGCATCACTTACCGGCTTTACTTGCTTAGCTTTATTAAAAGGCTCTCCGAACTGCGCTGCATTTTCACCTGCTTTAGACGCCAATTGCTCATATAAGCTTTTGTTATAGTCTGCAGAGAAAGCATTTACGCTTTCGAATTTTTCATTCATCAGGCCGAAAGCTGAAAGTACTTCTTTCGACATGTTAAGTGCCAACATTGCGATGAAAACCAGATACATCAGGTTAATCATCTTTTGCCTAGGGGTTAATTTTCCTCCTGCCATTGTCTAATTAGTTCTCTGTTTTTTGTTAAAATTAATCACTAATTAGGCTCTGTTGCCCATAGCAGAAAGCATACCGCCATATACATTGTTTAGTGAAGCAATGTTTTGTGTCATAGCCTGCATCTGGTCTTTTAGCCTTGATGCATTGTCAGCGATTTCTTTGTTAGCCTCAGCATTGCGTGAAGCGCTTTCCAACTGCACTTTGTACAGGCTGTTTAGCGACTCCATCTGAGCGGCAGCCATTGACATTTCTTCGCTATATTTCTTTTGTGAAGCTATTGAGTCAACTGTTGGAGAGATACCTTTTGCAGCAGATTCAAAGTTTTTGATGCTGTTGCCAAGGCTTGCCATAAGTTCGCCATCAATTTTAGCTTCTTTAAGAAGGTTATCCAGTTTTTGAGAAAGTAAGCCCTGAGCTTCTTTTGGATCTTCTTTTTTCACTTCTTTTTTCTTGGCCTCGCCACCTGCAAGTTCAGGATATACTAATGACCAGTCAAGTTCCTTTTCTACCGGGTCAAAAGCTGAAAGACCGAAAATCAAGGCCTCAGTAGATAAACCAACGATAAGCATAAGACTCGCTCCTGGCCAGTGCATCAGCTTGAAAAGAGCTCCAATGATTACAACTGCTGCCCCCATACCATAGGCGAAATTCATAACTTTTTTAGGTAGTGCCATAATAAAAATAATTTTTAGTTTTTAGTTAAGTTAATTTAATATTCAAAAAAAATAGAGTTGGTTTTAATTTTAGTTGTTACCGGTATTCTGTGTACCCATGTAATCCTGGCAAGTCCTGAAGCCAATGTAGCTCCTTGCAGAATCCTGGTATTCCCAGTCCCTTGTACTTACCTGAAGGAAGTAAGCCACATCTTTCCATGAACCGCCGCGGGTTACCTTCCTTTTGTTAGCAAGGTCCGGAACATTAGGGTTCATTGTAGAAACATATTCATAAGAAGATGCATCATAAGAAGAATCTGTCCACTCCGCTACGTTACCTGACATATTGTAAAGGTTGTATTCGTTCGGGTCAAATGATTGCGCTTCTACCGTATAAAGTGCACCGTCGGCAGCATAGTCACCCCTGTTTGGCTTAAAGTTGGCAAGGAAACATCCCCTGTCATTTTTAGCATAAGGACCACCCCAAGGATAAGTAGCTGACTCCAGCCCACCCCTTGCAGCATATTCCCATTCTGCTTCAGTAGGAAGACGGAAAGAGTTGATTTGCGAACGTTTCTTAGATTTATTGTAAGAGTTTTTATAAAGCGTCCTCCAGGCACAGAAAGCCTTAGCCTGCATCCAGCTAACACCCACTACAGGATATTCGCCATAAGCCTGGTGCCAGAAATAGTCATTATGCATTGGCTCATTATACGAGTAAGCAAAGTCTTTAATCCACACAGTAGTATCAGGATACACCTCTACCTGTTCTTTTTTCATGTACTTACTCCTTTTTGTCCTGGTAGCCTTAGATTTATCTTTAGCAGCAGAAGCAATATCCATCCATGCATAGCTGAATTTCAGCTTAGTAACATCAATTGTCCTTTGACCGTTATAAGACTCAGAAGCAGGAAGATACATAGAGTCCATTACTTCCACGTAATACTCATCCGGATATTTTTGAGGATCTTTGATAAGCTTAGCTTTCTTATTAAGCTTCCTGCCCGCATACGGATCATCACCGTCACCCACGCTATAGTAATTTTCGTACATATATTTATCGTAAGCCGACTGGTTTACCGTATCCTTATCAGCAAATGCAAACTGGGCAATACCTTCTTTTTTGCCTTCGCCACCTGTTTCACCCACCTCATCAGCAAGGATTGCAAGCCTTGTCCTGATGGTAGAGTCTTTAACCCATTCAACGAACTGACGGTACTCACTGTTCGTTATCTCTGTTTCGTCCATATAAAATGAACGCACAGTTACAGTCTTTGTAGGAGCATCCTGAACATTAGCCAGATCATCGTCGGACTTACCCATAATGTAAGCGCCACCTGGAACCAAAGTCATACCATAAGGCTTTTCAGGCCTCCACTTTTTTCCTCTAACACCTACCAGCTCCCCCCGGTCACTGGAACCACAGCTAATTAAGAATGATAAAGTTGCTGTTAATGCAATGAGCTTCTTCATATAAATTTGGGTTATTTATGTACTTCTATTTTTAAGGGCGTAAACCTATTTATTTATTTTGAAAAAAACAATTTTTTTAATAAAAAAACCTACACAAAAAGTTAATCGTTATTAATCTTCATAAAAATGCAGGTTTTTATAACAATTCCTTTATATTATGTTTGTCTTTTTATAATATATTCTTTCGTTGCGCTTTCCACCACCTCTCCGGCAGTTCGTTGTTGCAGGCACCCACATAATCTTCGTATATGCATGGTAATAACGTGCTTCTCTTTAGTTTATTATTACCCCCGGCAACAAACGGTATCTCAATCCACCACCTGTCTGTCCTGTCGCTCTTATAAAACACTAGTTCTTCCTCATCTTCCATAGGCACTATGTACCTGGTGTAATCATCTTTGCTGCCAAAAGGGTACTCGTTAGAGCGATAATGCACACCTTCTATAAAATACCACAGCACCTGGGCTATCAGAACGGATTCCTGGCGGGTATTATTGTGGTTAAAAATACCGAACGATGTAATTTTATCGCTTATCCCCGCATAGCGTGCTAAAGTACAAATTTCTTTACCATTAAAACCATTTGGGATAAAATTAACTAAATTCCCGGAATCGCTTGATTTTACGGATGTAAGGTCCAGGCTAACCAGGTCGGCGTCCCTGAAAACCGGTTCTGCAATTGACGGATTAGCGCAAACTTCGCCCAAACGGTACTCGTCAAAGAACAATTTTTCTATCAGGTCTATCTCTTCCTGTGGGTTAAAATAGGTTTGGTAGCCAATATTGCTGTAGTTGAAAAGATTGTTGGGCTCTTCTACTATTATACGTGTAAGGTAGGACTGCGCCGATATCTCCTCTTCCTGTTTGCCAAAATCAAACCTGCTGTCAATAGCTACCAGGTTCACCATCTGCTCCAGGTTGTCATAGGCACGGTACATGGCATAGGTCAAATCCTGTGTACCACCTATAACTATAGGTATAATTTTGCTGCGCATCAGTTCGGCGCAAATGTTTTTCAGCACATAGTAGGTATCCTGCAGTGAATCGCCTGCCGGTATGTTGCCCAAATCTACAATCTGCTTGTCCCAGTTGCCCGGAAAAAGGCTGTAGAATTGTTTGCGTATATAATTAAGGTGTACATGATCTTTTCTTTCCTCACCTCCCCTGTTATCCAAAACACCTATAATAGCTATAGCTGCGCTTTCCAATTCAGGAAACTCATCAGCAGTATGCAAAACTGCTTTTTTACCAAGCGACTGCATGGATAGCCCATCGATAAAATCGAGAAGTTCCGGTTCCAGGGGTTGTAAAAAGTCAAAAACCATATATTATTTCTTTTTTGCTGTCGTTTTTTTGGCTGCAGGCTTGGCTGCCGCTTTTTTAGCTGCAGGTTTTTTGGCCGGCGCTTTGGCTTCAATCAATTGCTTCACCTGGTCCAGCGTAAGCAGCGTTGCATCTACATCCTTACCCAGTTCAATCTTGGTTTTCCCTTTCAGGATTACAGAGCGCCCCCAGCGTGCTTTCTCAACCTTTATGCCATCGGCTTCCCAGTTGTGAATCACCTTGTCCTGGTCTTTTTGCTGTTTGTCTTCAATCAGCGTTTCAATATCAGCCTGGCTAAGGTTATCAAAATTATATTTTTTGCTTACATTGATAAACATGCCGTTCCATTTGATGAAGGGCCCAAAGCGGCCCACTCCTTTTTGAACAGGCAGTTCTTCATAATAGCCTATCGGCGCATCGGCCTGCTCTTTCTCTCCTATCAGTTCCTTGGCGCGTTCAAAGGTCACATCCAACGGATCTTCGCCTTTTGGCAGGGAGATGAACATTTTGCCAAAGCGCACATATGGGCCAAAACGGCCATTGTTCACTTCTACCTCTTCGCCTTTGTAAGTACCCAATGCTTTTGGCAGCTGGAACAAGCCCAATGCCTCATCAAGAGTTATGGTGCCAATGTTCTGTTCGGGCATAAGGCTGGCAAACTGCTTGGCCTCATCATCGGCATCGCCAATTTGTGCCATCGGTCCAAACTTGCCCAAACGCACGCTCACCGGTTTGCCCGATTTAGGGTCGGTACCCAGTATGCGTTCGCCCGATTCCCTTTCGGCATTCTTTTCTACATCTTTCACCGTAGGGTGAAAATGACCATAGAAATCCTTCATCATCTTGGTCCAGTCTTCGTTGCCCGAAGCTATCTCATCAAAATCCTGCTCTACCTTTGCGGTAAAGTTATAATCCAGTATCGTTTCAAAATGGTTCACCAGGAAGTCGTTCACAATCATCCCGATATCTGTCGGCACCAGCTTTCCTTTGTCTGACCCTACATTTTCAGTCAGGCCCTGCTCGGTCACTGCGCCGCCTTTCAGCGTAAGCTGGCGGTACTGCCTCTCCTGCCCTTCAAAGCTACCTTTCTCTACATAATTCCTGTTGATGATGGTAGAGATGGTTGGCGCGTAGGTTGACGGGCGGCCTATGCCCAGCTCCTCCAGTTTCTTTACCAGCGCTGCCTCAGTATAGCGGGCGGGCGGGCGGGAAAACCTTTCGGTGGCGGTTATATAATTATTAAGGAGTGACTCATTTACCCTTAGTGCCGGCAGCATGCCTTCCTGTTCGGTATCTTCATCGTCATTCCCTTCAAGATATACTTTCAAAAATCCTTCAAACTTCAGTACTTCGCCGGATGCGGTAAACGCTTCGCTATGGTTGTTGGCTACAATCTTTACGTTGGTGCGCTCCAGCTGAGCATCGCTCATTTGAGATGCCAGCGTACGTTTCCAAATCAGGTCATACAACCTGGCCTGGTCACGGTCAATGTTTACCGAATGCCTTGTCATATCCGTAGGGCGAATGGCCTCGTGCGCCTCCTGCGCCCCTTTGCTCTTGGTGTTATAGCTGCGCGGATGGCTGAATTCCTTACCGTATGATCGGGTAATTTCATCCTGTGCAGCCGTCATGGCTTCCTGCGAAAGGTTTACGCTATCTGTCCTCATGTAGGTGATAAGCCCCGCCTCATACAACCTTTGCGCCAGCATCATGGTAACACCAACCGGGAAATACAATTTCCTGGCCGCTTCCTGCTGAAGCGTAGATGTGGTGAATGGTGCGGCAGGCGATTTTTTGGCCGGCTTGGTTTCAAGGTCTGACACCTTATATATAGAGCCGATATTTTTATTCAGGAAATCCTGTGCTTCTTCTTTCGTTGAAAAGTTTTTCGGCAACTTTGCCTTCAAAGTTTTACCGGCTTCATTTACAAACTCAGCAGTAACCGAGTAGGATGCTTCTGCATTAAAGTTCTGTATCTCACGCTCGCGTTCCACTATGAGCCTTACGGAAACCGATTGTACCCTCCCGGCAGAAAGGCCTGTCTTTACCTTTTTCCATAATACCGGCGACAGCTCATAGCCCACCAGCCTGTCCAGTACGCGGCGCGCCTGTTGTGCATTTACCAGGTCATAATTAATGCCTCTTGGATTTTCAATGGCTTTTTGTATGGCAGTCTTGGTAATTTCGTGAAAGACAATGCGTTTGGTTTTTTTCTGATCCAGCTTCAGCTCTTCCGCCAGGTGCCAGGCAATTGCCTCACCCTCGCGGTCCTCATCCGATGCCAGCCAAACCGTTTCAGCAGTTTTGGACAGGTCCTTCAGTTTTTTTACCAGCGCTTTTTTGTCGGCAGAAACTTCGTATTTGGGTTTAAAACCATTTTCAACGTCAACACCTATTTCTTTGGATGGAAGGTCGGCAATATGCCCATAGCTGGACTCTACCTGGTAATCCTTACCCAAAAACTTTTCAATGGTTTTTGCCTTTGCAGGCGACTCCACAATCACTAAATTCTTTGCCATCATACTTTTCTTTGAGTGGCAAAAGTATTGGTTTTTTTTAAATATTGGTTTTTGCGCATTTTAAAAGTCGTTTTTTTTGAAAAACATTAACCTTTAATTCACTCTGCGTTTGCCCAAAATTTATTAGCGGTAAGGCTGTCATAATGTCACACCTTAAAATAAAATACTATCTTTGCAGTTCTGAAAAAAGCACTACAGGAGTGGAAATGGAAAAGATTATTGAAGAAAACAAGCAGGGCCAAAGCCTTGTTTTAGAGCAAAAAGCGGAAAATACCAAAAAACTGTTCATAGAGAGCTACGGCTGCCAGATGAATTTTTCTGACAGTGAGATTGTGGCCTCTATACTTTCGGAACAGGGATACAATACTACACAAAACATTGAGGAAGCCGACCTTGTGCTGGTAAATACCTGCTCTATACGCGATAAGGCGGAGCAGACCGTGCGCAAAAGGCTGGAAAAATACAATGCCGTAAAAAAAATAAACCCGGGAATGAAGGTAGGCGTGCTGGGCTGCATGGCCGAACGCCTTAAGAGCCAGTTTTTGGAGGAAGAAAAAATTGTGGACATGGTGGTAGGCCCTGATGCTTACAAGGACATACCGAACCTTTTGAAAGAGGTAGAAGAAGGCCGCGATGCCATAAACGTTATCTTGTCAAAAGAAGAAACCTATGGCGATATTGCGCCGGTGCGCCTTAACAGCAACGGCGTTACAGCTTTTGTTTCCATAACCCGTGGGTGCGATAACATGTGTACCTTTTGCGTGGTGCCATTTACCCGTGGGCGGGAGCGCAGCCGTGAGCCGCAAAGCATTATGGAAGAAATTGCCGACCTGTGGGCAAAAGGCTTTAAGGAAGTTACCCTGCTGGGCCAGAACGTGGACAGCTACCTGTGGTATGGCGGCGGACTGAAGAAAGATTATGTAAAAGCTACCGAAATGCAGAAAGCCACAGCGGTAGATTTTGCACAGCTGCTGGACATGGTTGCCACGACGTTCCCTAAAATGCGTTTCCGTTTCAGTACTTCCAACCCGCAGGACATGCACCTGGAGGTAATTGAGGTTATGGCCAAACACCATAATATATGTAAGTACATACACCTGCCGGTACAAAGCGGCAGCACGCGCATACTGAAAGAGATGAACCGCCAGCACACCCGTGAGGAATACATGGCGCTGGTAGATAATATATACAGGATAATTCCTGACATATCGCTATCGCAGGATATGATTACCGGTTTCCCTACCGAAACGGAGGAAGACCACAAAGATACCCTGAGCCTGATGGAGCATGTGCGGTACGACTTCGGGTTTATGTTTGCCTATTCGGAACGCCCGGGCACACTCGCTGCCCGTAAAATGGAGGACGATGTACCTGCCGAAGTGAAAAACCGCAGGCTTACTGAAATTATAGACCTGCAGCAAAAGATAGCTTTGGAACGTACGCAGCGTTTTGTAGGCCAGGTAGTGGAAGTGCTGGTGGAGAAAGAATCAAAGCGATCTGCCGCGCATTGGAGCGGGCGCAATTCGCAAAACACCACCGTAGTTTTCCCGAAAGGCAACTACAAGCCCGGTGATTTTGTGAACGTGCTTACCGAAGACTGCACCACATCAACATTGATAGGTGAAGCGGTAGGATATTCATCAATGCAATAGTTTTGTTTCAAGTTTCAGGTTTCAGGTTATGGCGACGATAAACAGGTTTGAGGATTTGGAAATTTGGAAAGAAGCACGAAGACTGGCACATATCATACATATTATATCTGTTGAAACAAACCTTAATTCCGATTTTAGGTTGAAATCACAGGTAAAGGCGTCATCCGGTTCGGTCATGGATAATATTGCTGAAGGTTTTGAAAGGGATGGAAATATTGAATTCAGGCAATTTCTTGCTATCGCGAAAGGTTCAGCGGGTGAAACACGCTCGCAATTATACCGCCTACTGGATTGCGGATATATTACCGAGGAACAATTCGCTGAATTAAAAAACGACTATGAAAAGTTAAGCGGTAAAATAAAGAACTTCATAGTCTATCTAAATAAAAATGACTTTAAGGGCAACAAGTTTCAATAACCTGAAACTTGAAACCTGAAACAAAACAATATGGAAAGCGTACAAGCCATAAAGCAGCGGTTCGAGATTATAGGGAATGACCCTAAGCTGAACCGCGCCATAGAGAAAGCCATCCAGGTGGCACCTACCGATATTTCGGTACTGGTTACCGGTGAAAGCGGTGTGGGTAAGGAAAGTATCCCTAAAATTATCCATGCCCTGTCGCACCGCAAGCATGGCAAATACATCGCCGTAAACTGCGGCGCCATACCCGAAGGCACTATTGACAGTGAACTTTTCGGGCATGAAAAGGGTGCCTTTACAGGGGCAACATCAACCCGCGAAGGTTATTTTGAAGTAGCCGACGGCGGTACCATTTTCCTTGATGAAGTAGGCGAACTGCCACTTACCACACAGGTACGCCTGCTGCGCGTGCTGGAAAACGGCGAGTTCATCAAAGTTGGGTCCAGCCAGGTGCAAAAAACCAACGTGCGCATTGTAGCGGCCACCAACGTAAATATGTTTGACGCGATTGAGAAAGGCAAGTTCCGTGAGGATTTGTACTACCGCCTCAGCACTGTGGAAATCTCATTGCCGCCCCTGCGCGACAGGAAGGATGATGTGCATTTGCTGTTCCGTAAGTTCTCGTCAGACTTCGCCCACAAATACAAAATGCCACCCATAAAGCTGGAAGACGATGCCGTAAACCTCCTGACGCAATACCGGTGGAGCGGGAACATCCGCCAACTGCGCAACGTGGCCGAACAGATATCAGTACTGGAAACCAACAGGAATATTACCGGTGCATCACTGCGTGGCTACCTGCCGGAAGCCGGCACCAACCTGCCAGCCGTAATACCGGGCAAAAAGCAGGAAAGCGATTTCAGTACCGAAAGGGAGATACTCTACAAGGTGTTGTTTGACATGAAGGCCGACCTAAACGACCTAAAAAAACTGACGCTGGACCTGATGCAAAGCGGCAACACCGGCAAAGTGCAGGAAACCAATAAAAATCTTATTCAGCGCATATACGGCAACGGCGAAAACGATAGCCACTTTGAGGAACTGCACCATGACGAGGTGTATGCCCCGCAAAAACCGGTAAGGCAAGAACCAGTTGTGGAGCACCACCACGACGACGACGACAATTACCTGTTTGCCGAAACTGTGGAAGAGGAAGAAACACTGAGGCTGGACGAAAAAGAGATTGAGCTGATTAAAAAAGCGCTGGAACGAAACAAAGGCAAGCGCAAAGCCGCGGCTGATGAGCTGGGCATATCAGAAAGGACATTATACCGTAAAATAAAACAATTCGACCTGTAGGGTTGGCAACATAATGAAAAAAATTAAATTTATACTGGCTTTTGCCGTTTTGTTCACCCTGCAAGGATGTGGCATATATAACTTTACAGGAGCCAAGCCTATTGATGCCAAAACCTTCCAGGTGAATTATTTCATTAATAACGCCGAACTGGTAGAACCAGGGATTGACTTGAGATTTACCCGAAGGCTTCAGGACCTGATACAGAACCAGACAAACCTGAGCCTTACTAACAGCGGCGGTGAACTGGTATATGAAGGCGAGATTGTAGATTACCGCATTGCACCCATGACCGCCACGGCCGACCAGCGTGCAGCACAAAACAGGCTGAGCATATCTATCAACGTGCGCTTCATCAACAAGAATAAGGAAGACGATAATTTTGAAAAGCGCTACAGCTTTTTCTATGATTTTAGCGGAAATGACCTGCCAACAGGCGGAACGCTTAACGATGGCCTGGAAGTGATTTTTGAAAGGATAACCCAGGATATATTTAACGACTCGCTGGCGAAATGGTAAGCCAGTCGCAGTTTGCAGTCGCAGTTTACAGGCTAACCATGTGAAAACTGTGACTGTGACTGAAAACTAAAAAATGAATACAAAAGACTTTACATACCTGCTCAATAAGCCGTATAGCCTTACCGAAAGGCAAACGCTGGAACTGGAGGCGGTACTTTCAGAGTATCCTTACCTGCAGGCGGCGCGTGCCATACATTTAAAAGGACTGTACAATGCTGACAGCTACCGCTATAATACAGAGCTAAAAAAGACGGCGGCTTACACTACGGACAGGTCGGTATTGTTTGAGTTCATTACTACCGAGCAGTTCCAGAGCGTGCAGAAAGGCTTTTTTGAAAATCAGGAAAAAGCCCTGGGCGAAATAAAGGTAAATGACGGTGAGGAGCTGATTGTAACCAAAGAAGAAACCGCCACACCTGTCAACAAGCTGGAGGAATCTATACTGAGAAGCATAAAAGCTACCGAACCGGTTGAAGAAGAAATTGCCGTAATTCCGGAACCGGAAGTTGCTGTTGTAGAAGATGCATCTCCAATAACCGAAAAGATTGAGGAAAAACTGGAGATAGGCAAACCGCTGGAATTCAGCAAAAGTGAGAAGCACTCGTTCCAGGAATGGCTGCAGCTATCTAAAATAACCCCGATACAAAGGGAAGATGCGCCAAAAGAGAACGTAGCGATACAGGAAGAACCAGCGCCTGTGCAGGAAGATGCCATAAGCAAAAAACTGGAACTGATAGACCGTTTTATTGAAGCTAACCCCAAAATTGTGCCCAGCAAAAACACGCCGCCACCGCTGGCCAACATTGAGCGCAGCACGCAGGACACCTCCTACCTTATGACTGAGACACTTGCGCGCGTTTACCTCGAACAAAAAAAATATACAAAAGCCATACAGGCATACGAAATTTTAATTTTGAAATATCCGGAAAAAAGTGTTTTCTTTGCAGACCGTATTTCAGAGATAAAACTTTTACAACAAAATAACAATTAATACAATGGGTGAGTTTTCGATTTTTTTGGTACTTATAACAATAGTAAGTTTCCTTCTAATTGTGGTTATAATGGTTCAGAACCCTAAAGGCGGAGGCTTGTCTTCAACCCTTGGCGGATCGCAAATGATGGGTGGCGTTCAAAAAACCACTGATTTCCTTGACAAAAGTACCTGGACACTTGCCACAGTACTTATTTGCCTTATCCTTGCATCATCATTAAGTTTCTCTAACAAGTTCAGCGAAACTGATACAATGGAAGAATCGGCTACTACCCCTGCTGCAGCTACACAGCCAGCACCGGGCGCACCGGCTAAAGATGCTGCTACTCCTGCGGCGCAGCCAGCAGCTACACCTGCCCCGGCACAGTCAGCTCCTGCTAACTAATTTATATCATAATAAAATCATAAAAAATGCCAGCCTGTCAAAGCTGGCATTTTTCATTCTGTAAATTTGGCAGGTTTTCAAAGTGGCACAATTTCTGTCAAATCAGGAATAGCAAATTTTTCATTAACAAAACAAAAACTTAAAAATATGGCTTTAAACATTAAACCCCTGTCTGACCGCGTACTGATTGAGCCGGTTGCAGCAGAAACACAAACAGCTTCGGGCATTTTTATTCCTGACACTGCCAAAGAAAAACCGCAAAAAGGGCTTGTAGTGGCAGTAGGCAATGGCACAAAAGACCATGAAATGACCGTAAAAGTAGGTGATACTGTATTGTATGGCAAATATGCGGGTACAGAACTGAAGCATGAAGGTAAAGATTACCTGATCATGAGGGAAGAAGAGATTTTTGCAATTATCTAATTCTGTTTAATATTTAAAAACATAAATTACTACCAAAATGGCAAAAGAAATAAAATTTGATATTGAAGCACGCGATGGTTTAAAGCGTGGTGTTGACGCATTGGCTAATGCCGTAAAAGTAACTCTTGGCCCAAAAGGCCGTAATGTAATCATCAGCAAATCATTTGGCGGCCCAACCGTAACTAAAGACGGTGTATCGGTAGCTAAAGAAGTGGAGCTGACGGATACCCTTGAAAACATGGGTGCACAGATGGTAAAAGAGGTAGCTTCTAAAACCAACGACCTTGCTGGTGACGGTACTACAACAGCAACTGTATTGGCACAGGCTATTGTGAAAGAAGGCCTTAAGAACGTAGCCGCAGGCGCTAACCCTATGGACCTGAAGCGTGGCATTGACAAAGCGGTTGAAGCCATTGTGGCTGACCTTGCCACTCAATCAAAAGAAGTGGGAAGCACATCTGAGAAAATTAAGCAGGTTGCTTCTATCTCTGCCAATAATGACGAGACTATTGGCGAACTTATCGCTACTGCTTTCGGCAAAGTGGGTAAAGAAGGTGTTATTACTGTAGAAGAGGCCAAAGGTACTGATACTTATGTTGACGTTGTGGAAGGTATGCAGTTTGACCGTGGTTACCTGTCGCCTTACTTTGTTACCAATTCAGAAAAAATGGAGGCTGAACTTGACAGGCCATATATTTTATTATACGATAAAAAAGTTTCTTCAATGAAGGAACTGCTTCCGGTACTGGAGCCGGTAGCGCAATCAGGCAAGCCGCTATTGATCATCGCTGAAGATGTAGATGGTGAAGCCCTTGCTACACTTGTAGTGAACAAACTGCGCGGCGCGCTTAAGATTGCTGCTGTTAAAGCACCTGGCTTTGGCGACAGGAGGAAAGCGCTTTTGGAAGATATCGCTATACTTACAGGTGGCACCGTGATTGCGGAAGAAAGGGGCTATACCCTTGAAAATGCAACGCTTGATATGTTGGGTACTTGCGAAAAAGTGGTTATCGATAAAGATAACACCACTATAGTAAACGGTGCAGGCTCAGGAGACGACATCAAAAACCGTGTGAATCAGATAAAATCTCAGATGGAATCAACCACATCTGATTATGACAGGGAAAAACTTCAGGAGCGCCTTGCTAAACTGGCCGGAGGCGTTGCCGTACTATATGTAGGTGCAGCGAGTGAAGTGGAAATGAAAGAGAAAAAAGACCGTGTGGATGATGCACTTCATGCTACACGCGCAGCTGTAGAAGAAGGTATTGTGGCCGGTGGTGGCGTAGCATTGCTTCGCGCTAAAACGGTACTTGCAGGACTTAAAGCCGAAAATGCTGATGAGGCTACCGGTATGCAGATAGTATCTCGCGCTGTTGAGGCTCCGCTTCGCACAATTGTAGAGAATGCAGGCCTTGAAGGTTCAGTTGTAGTAGCAAAAGTGGCAGAAGGCCAGGGCGATTTTGGCTACAACGCCAAGACCGATGAGTATGTTGATATGCTTTCGGCAGGTATCATAGACCCTAAAAAGGTAACCCGTGTGGCGCTTGAAAACGCTGCATCGGTAGCCGGCATGATACTTACTACTGAATGTGCACTTATAGACATCAAAGAAGAAAATGCCGGCGGCGGAATGCCTATGGGCGGCGGAATGCCGGGCATGATGTAATATTTTATTTACACCTATACAACAAAAGGGAACGCAATTGCGTTCCCTTTTTATTTTTAATGATTATTTATTGTAAGCATACTTTGTTTATATGTAGCAATCCTATATTTTTAACGCGATTTTAAACCTTACCAAATTTTTATGAAAAAAGCCTTACTTGCTGTTTTATTCTTTTTGATAATTCCTGTAAAAATATGGGCGCAGGATGACAAAAAAACTACCATGGACAAAGCACTTATTAACTACTTTGCCCTTGACCGCGAAAACATACATGTGCACCTTGATAAAAATATTTTCCTGGCGGGAGAAGAAACCTGGTTCAGGGGTTATGTTTTGCAGCGAAAGCTAAAATTGCCCAACCAGACCACTAATGTATACGGAGCACTGATTGACGGCACAGGAAAAGTCTTAAAAACGGAACTTTTTTATTGTGTATATGGTGATTTTGCAGGAAATATAATGCTGGACAAAAACCTGCCTTCAGGCAAGTACTACCTTCAGTTTTATACCAACTGGATGAACAATTTCATTGAAGATGAGTCATCTGTTTATGAAATTTCAGTCATCAACCGATCTGATAAAGGGCTTCAAAAGATAAGCGACCAGGCCGCCAATATTGAATTTTTTCCTGAAGGAGGAAGCATGATCCGGAATATTAAGAATAATATAGTAGTAAGGGTGTCCGGGTGCGGCAGGACAATACTTCCTGTTACCTCCCTTGAAATTAAGAATGCAAAAGGTGAATCTATAAAAACAATACCGGTAAATAAATATGGCTATGGCAGGTTTGACCTTATACCTAACGAGGCCGGCCTGAAAGCCATTGTAAAAGTAAATAACACAACACATGAGCAAGCATTGCCTGCACCGGTTATAGAAGGCGTAGCCCTGGAAGTAAATAATTATTCGCTGGATGGCAAGGTTATTATTAAGGCACGAACTAACGAGTTCTCCAAAAATAAGTACGCCGGCAAACCACTTTATATGGTAATCCATCAGGATGATAAGGTAGTCATTTACAACCTTGATTTTTCTGAATCACCCGAACCTACTATAATGCTGGCTGATAAAGATATTTTTGGGGGTACAAATATCATACGGGTAATTGATGAGAACCTGAACCAGATAGCAGAAAGGATTATTTTTCAGCATCCCGGTGTACTTGACATTAGCGATATAAATGCAAAACCGGTAAGTAATGACATTGTTTTGTCAGGAAAGCTAAACAACCCTATGGTTACCATGAGTGCCTCTGTGCTGCCGGAAAACACAAAAACCCTGGCATCGGGCGATAACCTTTACAGCTCACTGCTCCTTAGCCCTTATATAAAAAATAACAGGCAACATGCTGACAGGTACTTTTTTGAAAACACAGGTAAGGCACGCCAATATGAACTGGATATGTATCTTACATCCCAAACAAGTAAATATCGCTGGGCAGACATATTGGCTGGCACACCGGTACAAAAATTTAATTTTGACCGCGGGCTAACCGTTAAAGCAAAGCTGCCTGCAAACCATGCAAAAAATAAAAATCTTGTAATACGGTTAACTTATGTGCCTGAACTTTTCCAGAAAACACTCCAGCCAGACGCAAATGGGGAAGTTACATATGAAGATCTTATACTACAGGATTCTACCAGGATAGGGATAACAGTGCTTGAAAAAAGAGAGCCAAGAAAAGACATAAAGCCTACTGTACAATTTTTTAATGCCCTCCGCACTTATAACAAAATGTACAAACCGGAAACTGTGCAATGCACTTTTGTAATTGATGATAACCTAAGCGGTATTGAAATGCCTGCTTTTGCTGGAGAAACAATTGATTTGAAAGAAGTGGTGATTGACGAAAAAATAAATCCATTGAAACGTCAAAATTCTCCGGGACATTCGCAACTCAGGGGGTATAAAATAACGCCGCAGGAAGTAGCAGGAGCTTATTATCTTTTGGATTTTATACGAAATAATGGCGGATTTGACGTGCAGGTTAATGGTGCGGATGTCTCAATAACAGGCCGTGCCAGGAACAGCATACAGGGAGCCAGAAGCCGTCCTATGGTATATATGAATAATATGATTTTGATGGATTTCAGCCAGCTTTTCAATATTCCGCTTGAAGAAGTAGATGAAATCTACATGAATGCAAATGCAATGGTACCATCCATTAATAACACTTTTGGCATTATACGAATCTATATGAAAAGCAACTATACCTCGGCCAAATCATCCTCAGACCCCGGCATACTTGTCAAAGACGGCTTTGCTAAAACCAAGCGTTACACCAGCGACCAGTATGCTTCAACAACCGGTGAAGGCTTCGATAACTTTGGCATTATCGACTGGGAATCTAAAATATACACCAACCAGCAAGGAGAATTTGCCTTTAAAATCCCTTACACATCACAAAAAACAATCAAAGTGCTTTTTGAAGGTTTTAGTGCCGATGGCAAACTTATATCAGAAGTAAAAACAATCAGCCTCAACTAAAAAATAGAAAATGCCCCACTATGTGGGGCATTTTCATTAACCAATTAATTAAAAAACACCTGATACTGTGCTACCACAGCACCATTTCTTGAGGAGCGCTCTCCATCTGCTGTAAATATGGGGCGGTCCTGGTAAGATATCGTAAACTTGGAGGTGTGCCCGGCCAGCAGCCAGTTAACACCTACATCATAGTAAGCCATGTTATCGTTAAGCCTGTCATAATCGGCATATTGTATGGATACGTAAGGCATGAGCGTTGTTTTGCCAATCAAATCGTCCTTAAACTTATAGCCTGCCTGCAGATAAGCCACCGTGCCAGTACCAAACATGGGGAACGCCGTGCCGGCACCGTTAAGTACTGAGGCATCATTATTTCCGTTGGCCGGGTTCATAGGGCCAAGATTACGCAGATAGCGTTTACCGTAATCAGCATGCGTTACACTGGCATACAAGCTTAGTGCCTGCCCTTTGCTACCCACCGGGGCATCATAATACACATCAGCCGCAAGGTGAAGCAAATTGCTGTTAATAGTGTCAGTGGCAGTTTCATTCAGCCTCCACATGGCATCTTCCTGGTAAATAAAGCCCGCGCCAATGTTAAACACTTTTTTCTTGCCCAAATAAGTACCGGTATTGTAAGGCGTAAGGTTGCTTTCCTGGTCTTTCAACTGGTACATAAAATAGCCGTTGAACTGCATCTTGGGCGGGTTGCCCGAAAACTGCGCATTCTGGCTAACGCTGTTAGCCGATGTCCACCCGGCTGACTTTTGTATTGCCATGGGCTGTGCCATAAGCACCCGGTAATCCAGCCTGCCTATCTTACCCTTGGCAAATATAGATAGCTTGCGCAGGAATTGGTCCGTTGCATCGGCAGTGCTTTGCTGGTAAATGGGCGCATCAATACCCAATATGCTCCCTGCCGAAGGTGAAGCAAAACGCGTAAGCCCACTCCAGCCCGATAAGCCCGCACCTATGGAAAGCATGGTTTTATCAACCGCATATTCGCCATAGGCATCATGTACAAAAAAGCCCAGTTTCCTGTCGGATATATTATTAAAATTATTCTCTCCAAACTGGCTGTAGGCAAACACCCTGTCAGTCAATTGTCCATAAAACTGTATCCTGTAGCGGCGAATGCCAATATCAGTACCGCTGCTTTTGGCAACTCCATTTATAGTAGTGCCGGGGTTGTAATTAGCATTACGCAGCCATGCCTGGGTAAGGAAGGTAAGCTTCACATAATTGCTGCCATCCTCATTCAGGTAAAATTTCCTGTCTTTAATAAAGTTATTTTCAACAGGCTTGGGCTGTTCCGGCTGTGTTTGTGCCATAGCGGTTTGTAAAGCCAGTACAGTAGCCAACACTGCAACAGCTTTTGAAATTTTGTTTTTTGCCATAATTGTTAGTTTGCGCCACAAAGGTAAAAAAAAGGATACCGGCCGCAAACAGGCATTATTAGCCGGTATCCAAGCAACTAACAATTATCGCTTTTAAAAAAAATCTATGAAAATTAAGATGAATCGTTTGTAAGCGTACCACACAGCCATAACCTTACAGTCAGGGCAATATCAAATACAATAAAATTGTGAGATAAAATGTGTGCTACAATCCTCTGGGATTATGCATTATGCAAGATGCAGTTTCCAGTTGCAGAAAAGGTCATACAGCGCCACATTGCCGCGAGAAGGGCAAGATGCGGTATCAGCATACATTTGCTTTTCAGTAACAGGAAAGAAAAATTTCAGGACAGTATTCCCAAAAAAAGCCATGTCAAAATCACCGGCATCAGTATCGCCCATCGGATCCAACACATTGTAGCCGGTATCTTCCGTATCGGCAATTGCAGTAAGCGTAGTTTTGGAAACAGATGAAGAAGCTTCGGTTTTTACAGAAGCCTTAGTTGAACCAGCCGTAAAAGCCATGCTTTTGGAAAGCCCTATGAACAGGAAAAAAAACACAAGCATAAAGGCCATAAGCGCTTTGTTGCTGTAAATTGTTTTCCTTGGTGGTTTCACTTCTTCGGGTTTAGTTTCACAAAGTTATATCAAAATACTTATACAAAATTTATTTTGCAGAGGAAATATTTTCAAAAAAAATACCCCCGAAAATTCCGGGGGCAATTATATACTTTTCATCTACAAGGTTATTCCCTGTATTTGCAACAATCATGAAGTTTTGCATAATCTTCATCCTTTGCTTTTACATCTTTCGTATCATGACCTGATTTTGCCACAGCGTTTTTTACATCCTCAACACTGCATTTATTCTCATCAATAATAAGGTGCATGTCCTGGTGGTCCTGGTGCCACACCGCCGATTTTACGCCCGGCACGCTATAGGCTGCTTTTTCAATGCGCTTTTTGCACATTTCGCAGTTACCATATACCTCAACCTCACATTTAAGGTTTTTATTCTTTTTTACTTTTTCCTGCGCCTGTGCAGTAATACCCAGCACGGCTACAAACATGATTAAAAACAGTTTTTTCATTGTTGTTTTCGTTAAGTGGTTAAATATAATTATTTTATCTTGAAACGTAATCCTGCATAATACATCTGCCCAAATATTGGCGCATATATAATACTACTGTCAAAATAGGGGCCAAAAGGGTCGTCATTGCCCAAAATCGCTTTATCCTGCCTGTAGTTACCAAGGTTTTCGGCTCCCGCATACACTTCAAAAATACTGCTGAAACTCTTGGTAACCTGCGCATTCATGAGTGAGAATGACGGCGAATATTCACCCAGCTGGTACTGTGCCGGGTTGCTGCCGGTGTATGGCAGGCGCTGCTTGCCCATCCAGTTATAAGTAAAGTCAAACTTCCACTGCCCTCCCCCATCTTTAACGTGGGTTTCATAGGCAATATTGGTAAAGAAACGGTGTTTTGCCTGTAGCGGCCTTTCCTCCATACCGGTGCTGTACTGTGTTTTTATATCGTAATATTTATAAGCAGTGCGTATGTTGAAGTGGTGCGTAATTTCATAATTCAGTTCCACCTGCAAGCTGTTAGCGTAAGACTTTCCGTCGAGGTTATAAAAATTGGCCTGCTGCGGGCTGGCAAAAAGGTCAACCACTACCTGGTTTTGGAAATCAGTGCGGTAAAAATCAACCACAAACTCAGCATTTTTATTGAAAAGGCTGAAGCCCTGCATAAAGCTCACGCCATAATTCCAGGCAATTTCCGGATCAAGCCCATACAATTTGCCGCCACTGTTCAGCACATTGAGCGAACGCGAACTACCAAAAAGCGACTGGTTTTCGGCAAAAATGTTAGCTGCCCTTTTTCCTCTTCCGGCAGATGCGCGCAGTACGGCTTTCTCCCACGGGTTGTAGCGCATGTGTACGCGCGGCGTGAAGAATGCGCCAAGGCGGTTGTGCACATCAAAGCGGCCACCGGCTACAAGGCTGAAATTGTTGGTATTGTCATACGTGTATTCAAAAAATGCACCTACCGAATTATCTGTCCTGCTATAATCGCGTGGCAGCAATATGCCATTTTGCGGCGCGGTTACCAGCTCGCCATAATTATCATAGCTGAAGTTAAGCCCGGTAGCAAACTTGTTTAGTGTATTGTTGATGATGGAATTGAAGATAAGGTTAGAGTACACGCTTTTTTGGTCAATATCATACTGATTAAAGCCAAAGTACGATTCCTGCTTGTGCCAGTTGTAGGCAGTCTGCAGCCCAAGCGACTGGAAAGGCATATCGGGCCATACATACCCTAATTTAGCCGATGCATCCAGTTTGTCGGTATTTATCTCAGAGCCCCAATAATTGGTAGTAAACTTATCCCTGTCAGGGTTAAAATCCAGCTCGCCGGTTTGCTTCTCATCCCTCATGTAGCGAAAATTCAGGAAACTCACCCAGCCTTTTTCGGCATTGGTATATTGCCAGCGATTCATCACGTTAATTTGCTGGCCCAGAGGGTTGTCCAAAAAGCCGTCATTATTCATATCATTTTTACCCACACGGGTATTGGTGTGTACAAAAAGCGTTGAACTCCACTTATCGCTGAACTTTCGGTTCACGTGGGCGTTGGCCTCAAAGCGGCTGTCGGTACTGCCGTATATGTTGAGGAAAAAAGGCACGTCGTTCACCGGCTTTATGATTTCATAGTTGATTTGCCCCGAGATGCTCTCATAACCGTTGATTACAGGGCCGGCTCCTTTGGTTATCTGGATGCTTTCCACCCACGTACCGGGAATAAAAGACAAACCATAAGCCTGCGATGCCCCGCGCACTGCCGGGATGTTTTCTTCGGCAATTAATAAGTACGGACTGGTAAGCCCCAGCATTTTTATCTGGCGGCTGCCGGTTAGCGCATCACTGAAATTAACATCGATTGATGGGTTGGTTTCAAAACTCTCCGCAATGTTGCAGCAGGCAGCCTTTAGCAATTCCTTGCTACCCATATTGGTAACGTTAGCTGTCTTAAGATAAGAACGTTCCAGGCTTTTCCGGGTCTTATCTACCACCACTTCCTTAATATCATTGGTGTTTGCAGGCTTCATGGTATGGGTTATGGCCTGGGGCGATGATACGGTTAAAGTATCAGTGGCATACCCAAGGTAGCTTATAACCAACTTTGTATATTCAGGAGAATAAGGCAGTGTAAAGCTACCATTCTCATCAGTAGCGGTTGATAATTGTGTACCGGCCCATATAACCCCGGCCCCGGGTAGCGGCTGCTTTTGCTCATCAAGCACTTTGCCGCTTATGGTTTCCTGCGCCTGCGCATATCCGGCAGCCAGGAACAGTAGTATAAAAAATAATTTACGCATAATGTATAAGTCATAATGTTATTGATTTATTGCTTCCCCATCAGGGAAATATCAAAAAACAGTATGCTTAGGCGTAAAAAATGTACTGGCAATAGAGTTTAAACAGCGGGGGCGCATTGGCCTCGCAGTAAAAGGAAGGGATTTGCTGTGCCCGGGCAGGCACTTTGGTGTAAAACTGTACCGGCTTCCACTGGTCCATAACGCAAAAAGCACCAAGATCCAGCTGGAATGATTTTACTATTACCTTACCATCATTCTTGTCCTGTAGCTTTACTAAGTCGTTATCGCAGCAGCTTTTGTGGTTATCGTCCGTAACAGAGCAGCAGGCTTTTTTATGGCCATGCTTATGCTCATTATGCTGGTGGTGCTCGTTTATAGGCTCAACTGCCTTATAAGCGAGCGATACCGAAGATACTTCGCCCATGCAATAGTGTACATTAAGCGCCAGCCCGATATTGGAAACCAATATCAGTACCGATAAAAGAATGCTTATGTACCTGTTACTCTTCATACAAGGGCAAAAGTACACAAATTATCATTTCGCCAGGCTGTAAAATTTACAGAAAGTGTTATGCTTTTTTTTGATAATAGAATGCAGGTATAAAAAGGATAAGGAAAATCGGCTGGATAAGGAACCTCCTTACATAGAACAATGCCAGCAGGTGCGGGCTGTCCATACTGATGGTAACTACAAATGCCACAATCAGCAAAATAAAAAATATACTATACAAAATTGCCGATAACCGGATTATAGCCCAGTCCTTAAACACCAGCCAAAGTATGCCCAGCGAAAAAGCAGTGTTGAGCGCATAACGGAATAATAAGCCTAACAGCAACCTCATTACATCCATCTGCGGAAGTATTTTGGTATCTTTTTTAAAAAATACAATCAGCGGGTCATAAAACAGGTTGTCCTGAAACAGGCGTACCGATACCAATAGTACCAGCAGCAGGGCTATGCCTAAAATATCAAAACCGCTAAGCCTTAGTTTTTTTGCCATAGCCTGAAAATTTTACAACCCAAAAAATCCATAACACAAAGACAACCCCGTAAATAAACAGCGGAAAAAACACATCATGCGCTACCTCGCTATATTGCGGGTAATAGTAAAAGCTGACACATAACAGCGCTATACGAACTATATTAAGCACATGCAGAGTAATGAGCCCCACACCTATATATAACATTGTTTTTTTTATCGTGGAAGAAAACGCCACGATGAAAGATACAAATAATATCATCACGCTAATGCCGTTACAGCCTTCTACAATACGGGCCACAGCAATATCGCCTATAAAAAACTTGTACGAGTTTTCATATTGCCGGGGGCGGGTAAAAGCATCTTCGCCAAAAAACACAAGCAGGTCTTGGGTTTGGTATGCCACTATACCGGTTATGACGTCAGGCTCATTGCGGGCGGCATCAAACTGCGAAAGGTATAGGGCATAAATTCCCGAAAGCGCCAAATAGGTAAGCCCAAATTTTGCCAGGAAGATAAAGAAGGCCTTATTTTTCCGCAGAAGTTCCATTAATGGTATTTTTAACAAAAATATGGAAATTCAACCCGGTTTTACAACTACTTTTGCCGAAAGATTTATTACCATGACATTTGAAGAATTACAGCCAAAAGTTACCGACATACTACACCACCAGGATGTGTTGAGGGACGAAAAGTTATTGCAGCTGTGCCACCTGTTGCACGATAATATAGATTATTATGACTGGGTGGGCTTTTACTTTCGCAACGGCGATAAGGAAGAGCTGGTGCTTGGCCCTTATGCCGGCGAGCCAACCGACCATACCGTGATACCTTTTGGCAAAGGTATTTGCGGCCAGGTAGCCGTAAGCAACAAAAACTTTGTAGTGCCCGATGTTACTGCACAAAGTAATTATATAGCGTGCAGCATGACCGTAAAATCTGAAATTGTTGTGCCATTATTTGTAAACGGCGAAAACATAGGCCAGATAGACATTGACTCTGAAGTACTGGACGCCTTTACGGAAAGAGATGAGCGCTTTTTAGAGTTTGTGAATGAGGAGGTGGCGAAATTGTTTTAATTTGTTTCAGGTTTAAAGTTTCAGGTTCTGTGCGGCTATGCGTTTGAGTAAGCAACATGAAACTTTAAACCTGAAACCTGAAACAAATTTTTTTTGCCCAACAAGAAAAAAAGTTTACCTTTGCACCCAATCAGGAAAAACCCTGATATACATAATAATCATTTAAATAATATTAGCATGTACTTGACTAAAGAAGTTAAAGAAGAAATTTTCGCAAAACACGGCGGTGCTGCAGCCAACACCGGTTCAGCCGAAGGCCAGATTGCGCTTTTCACGTTCAGGATTAACCACCTTACAGGGCACCTTAAGAAGAATCGCCACGATTTCAACACGGAGCGCTCTCTTGTAAAGCTGGTAGGTAAAAGGAGGAGCCTTCTTGACTACCTGAAAAAGAAAGATATCAACAGGTATCGTGAGATTATCAAAGAATTGAACATCAGAAAATAATCGAGATGAAAAGAGGTGCCCGCGCGCCTCTTTTTGTTTTTACATATCGGCAGAAAAAGTTTGGTTTTTCATTGGGTTCTAAACAACTACACAACAACAACTACAACACAACTAAGAATCCATTGTTTAATCAAGAATTAGAATTTATGATTCCTAACGTAACTAGAGAAATCATCGATCTGGGAGATGGACGAAGCATCTCGATCGAAACAGGAAAACTTGCAAAACAGGCCGATGGGTCGGTAGTGGTACAAATGGGTAACACCATGTTGCTTGCCACAGTGGTTTCTGCAAGGACAGCTAATCCCGGCATTGACTTTTTGCCGCTTACTGTTGACTACCGCGAAAAGTTTGCTGCAGCAGGCCGTTTCCCGGGAGGCTTCTTTAAGCGCGAGGCAAGGCCGAGCGACAGCGAAGTATTAACCATGAGGCTTGTGGACCGCGTACTGCGCCCGCTTTTCCCTGACGATTACCATGCTGAAACGCAGGTAATGATCCAGCTGATGAGCCATGACGAAGAAGTAATGCCTGATGCACTTGCAGGGCTTGCAGCTTCGGCAGCGCTATCAATTTCTGACATTCCTTTCCACACCCTTATATCTGAGGTGCGTGTAGCAAGGGTAAACGGCCAGCTGGTAATCAACCCAAGCAAGGCTCAGCTTGCTGAATCTGACATCGACATGATGATAGGCGCATCAAAAGACTCTATCGCGATGGTTGAGGGTGAGATGAAAGAGATATCTGAAAAAGAAATGGTTGAGGCAATTAAATTTGCGCACGAAGCCATCAAAGTTCAGATTGCCGCACAGGAAAGGCTTAAGGCTGCTGCAGGAAAAGGCGAAGTAAGGACTTACGAGGAAGAAAGGAACGACGATACCGTGAAGGCAAAAGTATATGAGCTTTCTTATGACAAGTTTTTTGCCATAGCAAAGGAAAGTTCAGCTAAGCACGAGCGTTCTGAAAAATTCGCTGCCGTTAAGGAAGAGGTTAAGGAAGCGTTCACTGAAGAAGAACTTCTTGAAAACGCGGACCTTATCAGCAAATACCTTTACAAATCACAAAAAGAGGCCGTGAGGAACGTGATACTTGACTTGGGTATCCGCCTTGACGGAAGGAAAACCAACGAGATTCGCCCTATCTGGTGCGAAGTGGATTATCTTCCTTCAGCACACGGTTCATCATTATTTACAAGGGGCGAAACCCAGGCGCTTGCTACGGTAACCCTTGGCACATCTCGCGAAGCCAATGTTATTGACCTGCCGACTGAGCAGGGCGAAGAAAGGTTTTACCTGCACTATAACTTCCCTCCTTTCTCTACCGGCGAAGCTAAACCGCTAAGGGGAACTTCAAGGCGCGAAGTAGGTCACGGTAACCTGGCACAGCGTGCACTTAAAAACATGATACCTCAGGACAACCCATACACCGTGCGTATCGTATCGGAAGTACTGGAATCTAACGGTTCATCATCAATGGCTACAGTTTGTGCAGGTACGCTTGCACTTATGGATGCCGGTATCCAGATGATCAAACCGGTATCAGGTATTGCCATGGGCCTTATTTCTGACGACAAAACCGGAAGGTATGCCGTATTGAGCGACATTCTTGGTGATGAAGATCACCTGGGCGATATGGACTTTAAAGTAACCGGTACGGCTGATGGTATTACTGCCTGCCAGATGGACATAAAGATTGAAGGCCTTAACTATGAGATCATGGAAAAAGCCCTTGAGCAGGCACGCGAAGGACGCCTTCACATACTGGGCAAGCTGGTTGAAGTGATTGACACCCCAAGGCCAGAAGTGAAAAGGCATGCTCCAAAAATCATCATGGTTACCATACCGGGTGCGTTTATCGGTGCGCTTATCGGGCCTGGTGGAAAAGTTATCCAGGAACTTCAGAAAGCTTCGGGTACTACTATCGTTATCAACGAGGTGAACGAGCAGGGTGAAGTGGAAATCCTAGGTACAAGCCCTGAAGGCATTGACATGGTACTTAAGAAAATCGATTCTATCATATTCAAGCCGCAAGTTGGCGAAACTTACAGCGTAAAAGTAATCAAGCTTCTTGATTTTGGTGCGGTGGTAGAATATATGGATGCTCCAGGCAACGAAGTATTGCTTCACGTGAGCGAACTGGACTGGGCACGTACCGAAAATGTGACCGACATAGTAAATATGGGTGATGTGTTTGATGTGAAATACATTGGCATTGACCCTAAAACAAGAAAAGAAAAAGTTTCAAGGAAAGCTTTGCTTCCTCGCCCGCCAAGGGATGAGAATGCACCACAGCGCGAAAACCGCGGCCCGCGTGAAGGCGGACGCGACAACCGTGGCCGTGATGACCGCAACTCCCGTGACCGTGGACCAAGACAGGACAGGCGCGACGACAGGCCACGTGAAAACCGCGAGCCACGCGAACCGAGAAATGAAGATAACGGCGGAAACGCCCCACAAGAATCTTAATTACTGATAAGGTTAATTCAGATAAAAACCCTGTCGCTGAAAAGCGGCAGGGTTTTTTAGTTGGCATAGGTCTGATTTTAAAAGAGTAGGGTTTTTCCGGTTTTATTTGTTTATTTACAAAACAAAAACTGTCTTATGAAATTAAAATTTTCACCCTTGGCTTTTGCTTTTATCACAATGCTTGCCGCATGTAGCGATGATGAAACTACACCTGTAGATAACGATACTGAACTTCAGCTGCGTAAAACAGTAACTTATACGCCTTCAAAAACAGCTTATGACAATAATCAGGCTGACAGTTACAAGAATGTGCAATATTTTGAAAATAATAAAATTGTGGCTGACAGTACATTTAATGCGTCAGGCGTGTTAGACGGAAAAGTGATTCATACCTACACCGGTAATGTGCACCAGTTTTCAGTTTACAGCAATATTATAAATTATGGCGATATGTATTTCCGTGAATTTATACATACTTTTGACAATCAGGGCAGGCTAATCGAAGAAAAAATAACCATGCCATATTCCACATCACCATCATTAACCCGGTTTGTTTATGGAGCAGGCAATGTAACCGTTGAACACTATGATACAGATACAGGGCTGGTAATGCCACAGTATACCTGGGCAACAACCCTTAACGGCATGGGCCTGATAGAAAATGACTCAGAATATGATGGCGATAAAATAATAAAAAATAACCTGAGTACAGGTTCAGGTGAAGTGAGCCTTGATTATTATAACACATCTATGCCTATTAACATGCAAAAAACGGTTAACGAGCGTAACAACCTCTTCCTTGAGTTTGGTGAGTCGCGCATTACTACCGTAGAAAATGGTAATTATTACCTTAAGTCTTACTCCTATAATGACTTTTACGGTAATACTGAAACTATAACCTTTGAAAGCCAGTTTGATTCAGATGGTTATATCATTTACACTAAGGGCACAGGATATGTTGGGGCGTACCAGGCCGATAGAAACTTGGAACGTTATTATTATTACGAATAATACTGATATAGAAATAAAAATCCTGTCACTGAAAAGCGGCAGGATTTTTAGCTATAGAGCTTAAATGCTATTGAGCTTTCCTCACCCATTAAAAATCTTATGCTTTTTTATTTCCCGTCCCTGGCGTATTTGCCAGGCATGCCAGGCGCTGGGCACATCATGCTCCCATTTGGGCAGGAACATTATGATCAGGTACACGTCGATATGTGATATAATACCGAAAATTACTGCTAATGCTAATGATACACCCGCATACCCAAAACCCAATATGGACACAAAAGCAGCAAACAGCGTGATGCCCCACAGCTTGGACAGAAGCGCATGCGTGCAGGTTTCCTTGCCAAACTTCAACAGGCTGAAAACATAAGTTAGCCCTTCCATCACAAAAGTGGTAATGATAGCGTATCTGTTATCGATTATTATTTCAGGGTTTAAGATCCAGGCACACCAGCCGGCGCAAAGCCAAAATACAACATCAACCTGGCTGTCCATGCGGCGCAGCTTTTCGGTGGAAACCTGGTACATCCGTGCATAGATGCCATCAAAAATGTCAGACAATATACCGGCCAGCAGCATCAGCACCAAAACAAACCGGGCAGAATTGCCATAACAATAAGTAAGTACTATCATAACCGGACCCAGCACCAGGCGGAAACCGATAAGTAATTTAGGTAGGTTTTTCATAATAGTTATAGGTTAAAAGTTAATGAATGGCAATGAGCGTTTGCCGTTTTTATTCCACAGGCCTACCTGTAATCCTTTCAGACTTTGGGCGTTGTTTAATAGTCCTATCTGCAGGCCGGTCACAGTTTTCCCTCCGGTCAGTGCACCAATCTGCAATCCTGTAAAATCTCCGCAACTATTAAAAGGAGCGATTAGGAGACCGGCACCATTTTCCGAATCTATACTGACGCACGATATATGAACGCCATTTAAATTTCTGCTGATTGTAAACATTGCGGTTATACTTAGCCCATTTGACCAAACGTTACAATCAAAAGCTGAAACACCAACGCCGTTGATTGCGCCATCTCTCAAAAATCCACCTGTGGATAGATGGAGCCCATTTACAATAATACTGGCATGCTCGGCAGGCACGGGCGCTCTTGGTATTAAAAAAATACCCAATGTAACCGGGTTCACCTCCAGGTTTAAGCCGTTTATAATAGCAAAAGCCTCATCGTTCTTAAAATTGTGGCCTATGCCAAACGCCATCCCATTTACCTGCGAAACTTTTTTGGGGATTGGGCTAAAGCTAAACACCCTGGTAAGGCTAGGGTTGTCAAAATCCTGTGCGGCTGTGCCAAGCGATGCAAAGCAAACCAGCCATAAAAAAATAGTTTTCATAATAGTAAGTTTTAAATGATACACCGAAATTATTGCGGATAAAACAGTTACACTTGTAAGAATGAATTAATTTAAAAACTATATTTGTGTTTTTCGCAAATATGGATAACCAGGATAAATTGCTCACTGCCATAAGGCGCAGGTTGCCCAAGGGCGCGTCGGTAATTGAAGAGATTGCCGCCGTGCTTGCTGTAAGCTATGATGCCGCGCACCGCAGGGCATCACAAAAAAGTAAATTCTCTATTGAGGAAACCGTGCAGCTGTGCCGGCATTTTTCCATCTCAATGGATTCCCTTTTTACCGACACTCGCAGTGTAATAGTTGAAAAAACCGCCGAAATACGCACCATGGATGATATGGCCGCCTACTTTAAGGAATCGGCCGAAAGGATAGCCTACTTTGGCAGCATACCGCAATCGCAGATGATCTATTCCGCCAAGGACATCCCGCTTTTCCATACCATAGGCGGCACATTGCTCTCCAAATTCAAGCTCTATGTGTGGAACCTGCTGGTGGGTACTGAAAGCCAGGCAAGCTTTGAGCATTTCAGCATCAGCCAGAGCCTGCTGGAACACAGCAGCAAGCTAAAATCAGTTTATGACAATGTGGAGGTAAGCGAAATTTGGAACGACACCACCATCAACAGCGCACTGCAGCAAATTTATTATTTCTTCCAGGCGGGGTTGCTGTCGGTTACCAATGCAAAACATTTATGCCAGGACCTGCACGAAATACTGAGCCAGGCTGAAGGCCGCTGCTGCAAAGCAGGCTCCAACTATCAACTGTATTATAATGAGCTGCTGATACTGAACAACAATGTACTGCTCACCTCGCCCGAAAAGCAATCGCTGTTTGTACCTTACACCATGCTTGGGTATTTCATAACATCCGATACCGATACGTGCAAAAATGCCTATGAATTTTTCAGACACCAGATAAAGAACTCCAAATCACTGAATGAATCTGGTCCGCGCGACAGGAAAATATTTTTTAACCGCGCTCACCAAAAGATAGAATTGTATGAGCAACGGGTACAGACTGAAATAAATTTGGAACTATAGTTTTCTTTCACGCAACCTTTTTTCATTTTTACAGACTATAGAGAAAACAAACGAATATTGAGCAGGACGATTTACAGCATACCTTAGCCGTGGGCTAAAAACAAACTAAACTAAACCTTACCTTTTGAATCCGGAAAAACTCATAAAAGGCTGCATGAGGCAAAGCCCTAAAGCGCAGGAGGAGCTGTATATGCTCTATAAAGATGCGCTTTTTGTGCTATGCCTCAAGTATTGCCGTAACGAGGCGGAAGCAGAAGATAACCTGCACAATGCATTTATTGAAATTTTTACCGGTATAAAAAGCTATAAAGGCAAAGGTTCTTTTGAAGGCTGGATGAAGCGCATTACCATAAATAAAGCGATTGATACCTACAAAAAATCAATACAGCTGGTGCCGGTTAAAGATGACATACCCTGGAGCACCGATGTGACTGATAGCGAAATGGATGTGCCGATAGATTTCATACTATCTCTGGTGCAGCAGTTGCCGGACCAGTACCGGCTTGTGTTTAGCCTTTATGAACTGGACGACTACTCGCACAGGGAAATTGCTGAAATGCTGTCGATTACCGAAAGTACGTCAAAGTCAAACCTCTCAAGGGCAAAAGCGATATTAAAAGATAAAATAAAAGCCAGGCAATCTTATCCTGATTATAATTTGAGCAATGGAAAATAGGAAAGACATAGGGAAAGCGTTCCGCGAAAAGCTGGATGGCCTGCAAAAGGCTCCCGGCGACCACGTGTGGCAAGCCATAAAGGACGACCTGCCTAAAAAGAAAAAGCGTAGGGCCATTATATTCTGGTGGTTCATTTCGGTGCCAACCGCACTATTAGTACTGGGGCTTTTCGGCTACCCGCTATGGGAAAATTACGGCACAGGCAATGCCCCTAAGGTAAACAACATAGAAACAGGGAATGCCGAAAATGCCAATGCATCAGGCCAAAGGGCTTCCGGAAGGCAAACACGCACAACTGGCACCGGCAATAGTGTAGCGACTGAAAGCACTGCTTCACAAAATGATGAAGTTAACGCGGGCACATATACAACTGGAAGCAATACAAATGCCTTAAACAGAAAAGCCATCAGCAAAACCGGTAATAAAGGTTACACGGTTACTAACGCGAATGATAATAACCGGGATAATTCAGGCAATACAACAAATAAGTATAGCAAAAAGAGAAAATCCAAAACCAATAGTGCATCAGTAAAAAAAGGCAGGCTTGCTTCTTCCGGAAAAAAATCCGGCAGGTCGAATAACACAAGAGGTAATAATTCCATAGCTGCCAATACCACTAAAAATAACGAAGTAGACATTACCAATGATGCTTCAGCTAATGCTGAAACCGCTATTGATACTATCACCACAGAAGAGACACAGGCTGTTGCAGAAAACAAACCGGCAGGCAAAGAAAAGGCAGCTGCCGCAAAAGCAAAAACGGAAAATACCAAAAAGCAAGCTGATACTTTACAGCCCGAAGAAGAAGAAACTGTTTTGGTTGAAGTGAAGAAAAAGAAGAAACAGGAAAAGCCGTCAGATGATAACAAGAGAATGTTTGTGTACGGTTTTGTAGCACCGGGATTGTACAGCGCCGGCGATGCCGATTACATTGACCCATCGGTATCCGGCAGTGATGTCTCTGTAGAAAAAGCTTTCGGTTACGGCTTGTACCTAGGCTACAATATCACCCCTAAGTGGAGCATTAGGGCAGGATTCGTCAGCACAAAATTAGAGTTACAGACAGATGGACTGTACCTTAGCGGTTCCCCTGCGGACTATACAGGCATAAAATATGCCGCCAACATGAGCAACACCAGCATAGTGCAAAGGCTCACGCAAGGCTTAGATGTCAACAGCCAGCCGTATGCTAATTTCAATATCAGCCACAAATTACAGTTTGTTGATGTACCGGTTGAAGCCACCTATACGTTCTACGGAACCAAGTTCAGGCTTGGGGTAATAGGCGGTGTAACAGCACGCTTTGTTACCAAAAATGAGATGTTTGCCGAAAACAACCTGGGCAGGGCATATATTGGCGAAGCGGTTGACGATAAAATGAAGTTTGGCGCAGGCTTGGGCGCAGGCCTGGTTTATAAATTTACACCTTCAATACAGGCCAATGTAGAGCCTATGGCGCGTTATTATTTTGACTCCCCTGATTATGTAAAGCCGTTTGTATTTACCATACAGGCCGGCCTTCAGTATAATTTTAACCTATCGAAAAAGAAAAAGTAGAGTGCAGTTTTTTTAGTTGAGTTACCTAAAGCCCTGTTTTCGCATCACAGGGCTTTTTTTATTATCCATCTGAAAATTAAATAATTTACCGGTGTTAAAAACAAAACAGCCTATCAAAATAACACATTGATTACATGATAATTACACGTTTCAATCAATTTACGCATGTTAAAATTTAAGTTTGTATATAGCGTTTTGTAACTTTTTGCGTTCTCTGTGCGTATAATGATAGAATACTTAATAAACTCAGTATATTCTTAAATGAGACAATTAAAAATTACCAAGCAGGTAACCAATAGGGAAACTGCTTCATTGGACAAGTACCTTCAGGAGATAGGAAAAGTAGATTTGATTACAGCGGATGAGGAGGTAGAACTGGCGCAGCGCATTAAAGCAGGTGACCAGAGGGCATTAGAAAAACTTACAAAAGCCAACCTTCGTTTCGTAGTATCGGTGGCTAAACAATACCAAAACCAAGGCCTTACCCTTCCCGATCTTATCAATGAGGGCAACCTGGGCCTTATCAAAGCGGCACAGCGTTTTGACGAAACCCGTGGTTTCAAATTCATATCCTATGCCGTATGGTGGATTCGCCAGTCGATACTCCAAGCATTGGCAGAGCAGTCGCGCATTGTGCGCCTTCCGCTGAACAAGATTGGCTCTATCAACAAGATTAACAAGATGTATGCGCTTCTTGAGCAGTCTAACGAGCGTGCCCCTTCTGCAGAAGAAATTGCAAAAGAGCTGGACATGACCGTGAACGACGTTAAGGAAAGCATGAAGAACAGCGGCCGCCACCTTTCGATGGATGCACCACTTGTTGAAGGTGAAGACTCTAACCTTTATGATGTATTACGCTCAGGCGAATCTCCAAACCCTGACCGTGAGCTTATACATGAATCGCTTCGTACCGAGATTGAAAGGGCACTTGAAACCCTTACGCCTCGTGAAGCCGATGTAGTACGCCTTTATTTTGGGCTTGGTGACCAGCACCCAATGACGCTTGAGGAAATAGGCGAAACTTTTGACCTTACCCGTGAGCGTGTACGCCAGATTAAAGAAAAAGCAATCAGGAGGTTAAAACACACCTCGCGCAGCAAAATTCTTAAGACTTACTTAGGATAATTAAAAAAGTGCGAAAAATTAACACCAAAGTTTTATAATATAAATATATGTTGTATTTTGGCGGTGTTAATAGGACATACACCGAATAAAAATATATAACGCACTAACAGTTCAATAACTGTTCGTTTTTTGATTGATGATTGAAACTCCGGCTGATTACCGGAGTTTTTTATTTTATTTCCCGCTATAAATAAACCCGATTATATTTGTTTGGCGGAAAATGTTATTATTAAAACGCAACAATTGTTCCAAAATTGTGATGTATAGCAAAAAAATTTGTAAGAAATTATTTTTTTGCTGTTTAGGGTTACTTTACAAGAAATTGTGTTTCATATTTAAGCCTTATCTTTGCTTCACAAAACACAACAACACAATGAAAAATACCTTAATAGCACCTTCAGTGCTTTCGGCAGATTTTGCCAACCTTCAGCGCGATATCGAAATGATTAACAACAGTGATGCCGACTGGTTTCACGTTGACATAATGGATGGCGTATTTGTACCCAACATTTCTTTTGGTATGCCCGTATTGCAGGCTATAAGCCGCCATGCTAAAAAAACAATTGATGTACACCTGATGATTGTGAACCCAGACCAGTACATCAAAACCTTCGCGCAGCTTGGTGCCAATAACCTTACTGTACATTATGAAGCCTGCACCCACCTGCACCGCACACTACAGGCCATAAAAGCCGAAGGCATGAAAGCCGGCATTGCCATTAACCCACATACTAACGTGAGCCTGCTGGAAGATGTTATTAATGATACCGACCTGGTATGCATGATGAGTGTTAACCCGGGGTTCGGCGGGCAGTCTTTCATTGAAAGGACGTATGATAAAATCCGTAAGCTGAAAGAGATCATCAACCGCAATGGCGCTTCTACGCTTATCGAGATTGATGGCGGCGTGTCAGACAAAAATGCAAAACAAATGGTGGAAGCCGGAGCCGATGTATTGGTAGCCGGCAACTTCGTATTTAGTGCGCAGGATCCAACAGCTACAATTGCCGACCTGAAAAAACTTACATCTTTTTAATATCTTTCAATAGCTAAAACTGTAAGCCATGAAAAAAACTTCCCTGTTATTGCTTTTGCTTTCGGGCACGGTATTATTTGCCCAAAATAAAAAAGGCTATAACGCCACCGATAAAAAAGTAACTATTTACAATACCGCCGAAAAGACAGATTTGAGGCTTAGTAAAGCTAATGCAACACCCGGTTTTTCACGAATGGAACAACCCAATGAAGGCCAGGTAGTAGTTTTTGTCGACCCGGACAAAACATTTCAGTCGGTTATGGGTATAGGCGGAGCTATAACTGATGCATCTGCAGAAACCTTTGCCAAACTACCCAAAGACAAGCAGCAGCAACTGATTGATGCCTACTATAGCGCTGATAAAGGTATTGGCTATACATTGGCGCGTACCAATATACACAGCTGCGATTTTTCCAGCGGGAGCTACACCTACGTTGAGGAAGGCGACAAGGATTTGAAGACCTTCAGCATTGAGCACGACAGGCAGTACCGCATCCCGATGATAAAGCGCGCTATTACTACTGCTGGTGGCAAGCTTACACTATATGCCTCACCATGGAGCCCTCCTGCATTTATGAAGGATAATAACACCATGCTGAAAGGCGGAAAGCTGAAACCTGAATTTTACCAGGCCTGGGCCAATTATTATCCTAAATTTATAAAGGCATACGAAAAGGAAGGCATCCCGGTATGGGGTATTTCGATACAGAACGAGCCTATGGCTACGCAGGTGTGGGAATCATGCATTTTTACAGGCGAAGAAGAACGCGATTTCCTGAAGAACTATCTTGGCCCAACCATGCAGAAAGAAGGACTGGGAAGCAAGAAAATCATAGCGTGGGACCATAACCGCGACTTGTTGTACCAGCGCGCCTCAACAATCCTTAATGATCCACAGGCTGCTAAATACCTTTGGGGCATTGGCTTTCATTGGTACGAGAACTGGAGTGGCGGCCAGCAGATGTTTGACAATGTGAAGCTGGTAAACCAGGCCTACCCTAAAACCAACCTAATATTTACCGAAGGATGTAAGGAGAAATTCGACATTAACCGCATAAATGACTGGAGCCTGGGCGAATTGTATGGCACCAACATGATTAACGATTTCAATAACGGTATCACTGGCTGGACCGACTGGAACATACTGCTTGACGAAACCGGCGGGCCCAACCATGTAAAGAACCTTTGTTTTGCACCGGTGCATGCTAACACCAAAACCGGCGAACTGATGTTTACCAACGAGTATTACTACATAGGGCACATCTCTAAATTTGTGCGCCCGGGCGCTAAGCGCATAGCCTGTACGCCAAGCCGCAGTGCATTAAGCGCTACCGCATTCATCAATACCGATGGAAAAGTGGCTGTAATAGTAATGAACAAAACCGACCAAAAAGTAAACTACAGCCTTTGGATTAAAGGCCAGGCCGCCGAAGTGGAAAGCCTGCCCCACTCTATACAGACATTAATTTTATAAGAAGATTATATAAACAAAATGCCCCCGCAGATTGCGGGGGCATTTTTATTTGAGGCTGTAAGAGCTTATGCAAGCATGGTTACAGGGTTTTCAATGTATTGCTTCAGCGTTTGCAGGAACTGTGCCCCTGTAGCGCCGTCAACCGTCCTGTGGTCGCAGGTAAGCGTTACCGTCATGGTATTGCCAACCACAATCTGACTGTTCTTAACCACCGGTTTCTGGATGATAGCACCCACTGAAAGGATAGCCGAGTTAGGCTGGTTGATGATAGAAGTAAACTCCTGGATACCGAACATACCTAAGTTAGATACTGTAAATGTGCTTCCGTCCATCTCGGCAGGTGTAAGTTTTTTACTGCGTGCTTTACCGGCAAGGTCTTTTACGGCAGCGCCAATTTGCGACATGCTCATGTTATCGGTAAATTTAAGTACCGGTACCACAAGGCCGTCTTCAACAGCTACGGCAACACCAACGCTGATGTGCTTGTTGTAAACAGTAACATCATCTTTCCACTGCGTGTTAACCTGCGGGTGCTTGCGCAATGCCATAGCACTGGCCTTGATAACCATATCGTTGAATGATATTTTGGTATCAGGCACCGCGTTAATCACATTACGGCTGGCAATGGCATTATCCATGTCAAGCTCAATGGTAAGGCTGTATTCCGGCGCAGTATATTTAGATTCAGCCAGGCGGCGCGCAATAGTTTTGCGCATCTGGTTGTTTTTCACTTCTTCGGTAGCCACTTCGCCTACTGGAGTGTATGCCGGTGCGGCAGGGGCAGCAGCCGTAGCCGATGGCGCAGCAGCCTGTTGTGCAGGAGCAGCGGCAGCCGGAGTATAGTTTTCAATATCCTTGCGCACTATACGGCCATTCTCACCCGATCCTTTTACCTGGTTCAGGTTTACGCCTTTATCTTTAGCAAGCTTGCGTGCCAGCGGCGATGCAAACACCCTTCCGCCATCATTGGCAGGGGCAGTTTCATCCGCTTTAGGCGCTTCTTCTTTCTTGTCTTCTTTAGCTTCAGCAGGCTTATCTTCCGATTTGCTTTCAGCAGCCGGTTGTGCACCGCCTTTGCCGAAGTTTTCAGCAACACCCGATACATCGGTTCCTTCAGGGCCTATGATAGCAAGGACGCTGTCAACCGGGGCTGACTCGCCTTCCTTAATGCCAATGTAAAGCAGCGTACCTGAGTTGAATGATTCAAACTCCATAGTAGCTTTGTCGGTTTCAATTTCGGCAAGTATATCGCCTTCCGAAACTTTATCGCCTACTTTTTTAAGCCATGTAGCTACAGTACCTTCCGTCATGGTATCGCTAAGGCGCGGCATAGTCACCACTTTTACATCCTTAGGCAATTCCTGCTTTCCACCTACTGACGAGCCGTTAGATTTCTCTTCTTTGGCTTCAGCCGGGGCATCCTCCTTTTTAGGCTCTTCTTTAGCTTCTTCTTTTTTATCAGATGAAGCTTCAGCGCCACCTTTGCCTTCCAGCAGGGCTTTATAATCTTCGCCTTCTTTACCTATAATAGCAAGAACGCTGTCCACAGGGGCAGTATCGCCTTCCTGTACACCTATGTAAAGCAGGGTTCCGGCATCAAATGCCTCAAACTCCATTGTTGCTTTGTCTGTTTCAATTTCGGCAAGTATATCGCCTTCTTTTATGGTATCACCCACTTTTTTCAGCCACGTAGCTACAGTACCTTCGGTCATGGTATCGCTAAGGCGCGGCATGGTTATGATTTTTGCCATGGTTTATTGTAGTTTATGTGGTAAAAAAGGATAATTCTCTTGTTCGTATACAACGTCGTACATCACACTAAGGTCCGGATATGGAGATTCTTCAGCAAATTTCTCGCATTCGTCCACCAGGTCTTTCACTCTTTGGTCCATCGCTTCAATTTCAGCATCGGTAGCATAACCTTTATCCTTTATGATGTCCAGCACCTGAGTGATTGGGTCAATCTTCCTGTACTCTTCCACCTCGTCTTTTGTACGGTAGTGCTGCGCGTCACTCATAGAGTGGCCACGGTAGCGGTACGTTTTCATTTCAAGGAAAGTTGGGCCATCACCCCTTCTTGCCCTTTCCATAGCTTCGTGCATGGCTTCAGCAACTTTTACCGGGTTCATTCCATCCACAGGCCCGCAAGGCATTTCGTAGCCAAGGCCAAGCTTCCACACATCTGTATGGTTGGCTGTCCTTTCTACAGATGTACCCATGGCGTAACCGTTGTTTTCGCAAATGAATACTACAGGAAGCTTCCACAGCATAGCCATGTTGAATGCTTCGTGTAGTGAGCCCTGGCGTGCGGCACCGTCACCAAAATAGGTAAGGGTAACACCGCCGGTTTCAAAATATTTATCGGCAAAGGCCATACCTGCACCTACAGGTATCTGCGCGCCTACAATACCGTGGCCTCCGTAAAAGCCGTGCTCTTTTGAGAATATGTGCATGGAGCCGCCCAAACCTTTACTGGTACCGGTAGCCTTGCCCAAAAGCTCAGCCATAACCCTTTTAGGATCTACGCCCATGCCTATTGGCTGCACGTGGTTACGGTAAGCTGTTATCATTTTGTCTTTGCCCAGGTTCATGGCGTGCAGTGCACCGGCCAATACTGCCTCCTGGCCGTTGTATAAGTGAAGGAAACCTCTAACTTTCTGCTGAATGTATAATGCAGCAAGCTTGTCTTCAAACTTTCTCCAAAACTGCATGTCCTCATACCATTTCAGATACACTTCCTTTGTAATTTCTTTCATTGCCTAATGTTGTTTGCTGATGAGATTGTAAAAAAATAAATGTTTAAAAACGCAAATAGTTTCCTCACACCAAATTTGCGAATTGCAAAAATAACTAATCCCCTTTAATTCGGAAAAAAAATAGGTAAAGTATTTACTATAAAAAAGAAAGGGATTTGTGAAAAATCCCTTCTATATCGTTATTATAAAAAATTCTTGTCAAACACCAGCGGAAGCAGGTTGCTCAGCGAATCCGATTTCAACACCTTGCCGGTTTCGCCCATAAAGTAAATTTCAATGGGTGTATCCTGCTTAAACTCATATTCGGCTATGGATTGCCTGCATGCGCCGCAAGGCGGTATGGGTGCATCAACCAGCTTATCATCTGATGCGGCAGATATAGCCAGCTGCAAAATCTTCGCTTCCGGATATACGGCTCCGGCGTGGAATACTGCCACCCTTTCGGCACAAAGTCCTGATGGGTATGCCGCGTTTTCCTGATTGGCTCCCTGCACTACTTCTCCGTTATCCAACTGTAGCGCTGCTCCTACCCTAAAGCGGGAATAAGGGGCATACGCCTTTTTGCGGGCTTCAACAGCTTTTTGCATCAGCAGCCTTACCGGTTCCGGAAGGTCATTGGCCGAATCATATACCGTGAATGATGTGGTTATACTGATGTTTTCCATCTACTAATATTCGTCGTAATTGTCGCCAAAGTTAAATGAAAGTGAGAAACGAAGCGTGTTCTCCAGTGGGTTCCTTACCTGCGATGCAGAGAACAGGTACGACACATCAACTTTGATGATAGTATATTTGAAGCCGGCACCCAGCGAGAAGAACCTCCTGGCGCCTTTGTCTTTACTTTCGTTAAAATAACCCAGGCGGAAAGCGAATGAATCCTGGTACATGTACTCAGCACCTACTGAATAGGTGAACTCCTTAAGTTCTTCGCTGAAACCGTCAGGCGCATCGCCAAACGACTGGAAAATACCCGATACCCAGTTGATATCCTGGTATTCCTGGTTCAGTATGGTCCTGTCGGCACCATCAACCTCACCGTCGCCATTCTTGTCTTCCAGCTTTTTAGGTGTTGGCACCAACAGCTTGGTAGTTTCCAGGTTCAGGGCAATTTTATTGTATTCGTCAAAAATAAAGTCGAAACCGCCGCCCAGCCTCATATTGGCAGGCAGGAAGTTAGAGCTTAATTCCGGATCGTTGTCATAGCTAATTTTCGGGCCAAGGTTCTGAAGGTTCAAACCAATCCTGTAGCGGCCGTTGAAATCTTCATAAGCTTCCTCTTCCGACTGGTAGAATGCCGAAACGTCAAATGCAAAAGAGCTTGCAGCTTTAGAGTCCCCTCCGCCTGATGCTTCAGGTATGCGCAGGTTAGAACGGATGTAACGCCCGGCTACTGACATGGCAAACTGCTCGCTAAGCTTTAGTGAATAAGCAAGGTCAAGTGCCAGTTCGTTAGGATTACGGGTTACAGGCACCTCGCTTGGGTCGCCTGTTTGCCTCAATTCAATATCACCAAGGCCAAAATAACGAAGGCTGAATGCAAAAGCCATCCTTTCTTCAAAGCGGTTGTAATAGTTAAGCTGGCCTAACGAAATATCGTTAGCTATGCTGGTAAGGTAGGGCGTATAGCTTATGCCGATACCGTGAGCATCTTTAGCAAATGCATACTTGGCCGGGTTCCACTGCATGGAGTAAACGTCTGCCGAAGTACCAACTCCCTGATCACCCATACCGGCTGCCCTGGCATCGGCGGCTATTAATAAGAACGGCACGCCTGTAGTTATTACTCTCTGGTCCTGGGCTTTTGCCATTTGCGCTCCGAAAAGGCATAAGGCAGCAAAAATTATTTTCTTCATTCTATTTTCGGAAATTTTTGGATAACAAATATAGTGTTTTATCATAGCAATACAAGTTTCTCGTATTTTTCGGCTTTTTTGCCCGTGGCTGTTGACCGCACGGTGAGCTTATATATATAAACCCCCTTACCTATCCGGTCGCCAAAATCATCTCGCCCGTCCCATTTCACATCGCGTGACAGGAAACCATCAGTAGTTACGCTCTGGTTGATGGTTTTAACCACCTTACCGGTTATAGTAAGCACCTGCACCTGCACATCAAGCGGCTCAAAAGGCTTGTTGTGCGTAAACCAGAATTCAGTATAACTCACAAACGGATTAGGGTAATTCAGCACCCTTTCCAAATGCATATCATCATCGCCCACCACCACAAACTGTATTTCGGCAGTAATAAGGTTGTTGTACACATCCCACGCCTTAAATGTAATAGTATGCAGGCCTAATGAGAGGTTAGCGAATGGGAAGCGTATTTTACCTTTGGTATAATCATCAAGGTTGGTTTCATAATAATCGTTCAGTATGTAAGCATTGGTTTCATCACCATCTAAAATAGCAACTATATCATGCCCTATACCGCTGGCGGTGTTAATACCGTGCTCATCTTCCAGGAAAGCGAGGAAAAAAGGCGACTCATTAGTAATCCCACCTGATATGAAGGTTTCATCGTTCATATACAGCCTTACGGTTGGCGGCGTATTGTCGGCTACGGCATTCGGGTTGATGCCCCCTATGCGGATGGCTTCATCATAACCGTTCTGGTCTTCCAGTATAGTATTCCTTTTAGAATAGAAGCTGATGCGCCCTGCCCCCACCGGTATGCGGATGTCCCTTGGCACCACAAAACCAAATTCAAACTGGCCGTTGGTTACCGTAGCATTGCCCCGGAAAATGGTTTCACCCAAAACATCAAAAGTATATATAGGAGTAGGATTATCATTACCCAACGTTTGGCGGCTTATAGGTTTATCAAAAACCGATACGGCAAGCTCTCCATTATAAGTTGGCATAGGGTTATTCTGCTCGTCGCGCACTTCGCCGCCTAACTTTACGTAGGCCAACGACTGGAGCACTTCGGTAGAAGAAGCTACGGGAACATCATTAATTTCGGTAAGTACAATATTTGGTTTAGGAATAGCCAGTTTAAGGGCTGGGTCGCCCACAAAAGCAATAACCTTATAATTATTACCCATTGATTTGGTTTGCCTCAGCGCTTCCGCCATACTTGGGTATCCCTGTGGGTCATTATTCAAATTATACAGCTTATTGGTAAGAATAGGGCTTACGCTAAAAGCATCTGATATAAAAATAGCCCTGGTAGTAGTAATCATAGCAATAGCGCCACCTGTAGGGTTCCAGTACAAATATTCTCCGGTAGTAGGCCTGTAGGGGTTGTCAAACTTGGTAAGCTCGCACGTTGCAGTAATAAACAGCGCATACTTATACTGGTTAGTAAGGTTTTGCGCATCGGTCTTTTCAAAAATCCTTTCACTGGCCATCCCGTCTTCACCGCCATGCCCCAGGTAATTAAGCACAAGCGTACCATAGTTGATTGACCTGATGATTTGCTCTTTGGCTTCAGGATAGCGCTGTCCGCCCGATGATGCCTGCTGCACATAAGAATCGGCATATATTTTCCTGATGTTTATCCACTTTTTAGCTGTTGTAAGCTGCGTGTACATGTTTTCCATGGTTTGAACAAAATTACCATCGGTACCAACATTATCAACATCATCTACTACAATTACATATTCATTGCGCCACCTGCCATAAGATTCTTCTGCTTTGTATTGAATTACCTTATCTACCATCTGGTTGGCCTGCCCCATATTATTAACCAGCATGCGGCCTACTGCCACATCCGGGAAACCGTCATTATCTATCATCCTCCCCTCATTTTCATCCAGCATCACAAAAAAGTCGTCTGAAACAAAGGTGGTAACAACACTGTAATTATCAAAACTGGCAGGTGGCGGGGTATAGCCATGCAGCGTAGGCACTACATTGGTATTATTAGGTATACGGTTCTTAAAATCAAACGATGCATCGCCAAACAGGTTAAGATACTTCAGTTTTTTATTGCTTGCTGATGCATTCCTGTACATATACTTAACAAAATTGCGTATGGCACCAATATCCTGCTTGCCCGATGAAAATTCCTGGTAGATATTTTCAAGATTCACCACCTTAACATTAAGCTGCGACTGCGTGCGGTGAAAATTAGCCAGCCTTTCTGCCGCAGAATTTAATGATGCCGGAGTTACTATTATATAATCCACATCCTGAAACTGGCCCTGGCTGTTATTAAAAATAGTGCCTTTCAGGTTTTGGTTGGCCACACGCGTGTTGCCCTCGCGCAGGGGCGTGCCATAATCACCCGGCACTACTGTAACATATTGCCTTACCTCGCCCATTGATGCCTTGAATGAAAATTGCGCCTGGCCGGAGTTGACTGCTTTACTCGCGTTATATATATCGGTAATATCCCATACTTCGGCTATGCTGCCTGCGTTAGAAAACTGATATTCTATTACACCTATATCATTAGCCGCATCATTATACCTAAAGCGGTATTGAGTGCCATTTCCCCTTAAATTGCGCTTTGCCTGAAGCACTATGTAATCCAGCCACGCATTAGAGCCCGGCACCCCGGCATTATTATAAGTAAGGTTTATGGTTATAGCCCCGCTTGTTGGGGCAGTAAAAGTACCATCAAAAAAACTATCAACCGCAGCCGAATATTGCCCCGGTATGCTAAAGTTAAGCGAACCTATAGCCGTGCCATTAGCCTTTACCGCCATACTGGTTTGTGTAGGTGCATTGGCTGCTGCACTTACCTGTATTGATACCTGGCCCGGAGCAAGATCTGGGATGTTGAACTCAAAATCGCGTTCATTCTCTACATTAAATTCTTCGCCATGCCATTTACGCCCCAGCCTGGCAATATTTACGCGGTCTATTTCATGAAATCGGTATTCATCAAAAGTGGTGGCGGTTAAAGTTGCAGCGCCTGTAGGCTGGCTCATAGGCAAAATACGCTTGCCCTGCCCGCCTGATGCGGTTACATAATAATAAGAGCGGTCAGCATACAGGTTATTGTGCGTACCGTTTTCGCGGCTCCAGTTATCAACCCCTTCGGCATAAAAAAGTATATAATCCTCATTATTAAAAACCCCGTCTTCCTCCCCTATAAAGGTTATGGCATTTTCGGCCAGGTCAGCCGGGTATTCAGTACTGTTAAGCAAAGGCACCATGCGCCCGCCATTACCATAAATTTTAATAGTCCGCGGATCTGCATTTACATTTAGGCCAAGGTTCTGCAAAAAGCTGCGCGAAACCCTGTACACTCCTGACTTTTCTACATAAAACCGGAACCATTCGCCGGAATTGAGAACCGAATTGGAAATCACATCAAAATCCTGGCTATCGCGCTTTACAATTTCAGCTGTAGAATTGGTATAGGAATAACTGAATGATTTTATCCTCCTGAAGTTATTACCCTCCTTTATTATAGGTGAAAGGGTAAGCACTCCTTTCCACTCATCCCGCGCGCGTGCCGACTGCAGTTTAGCGCCTACTGCCTGCGGCACAGTATTAGGTGAAAGGTCGGCCAGCAGTTCGCGCGGCATATTTTCATACACCACATTAGTAATAAGGAGTGAATTTTCCCTTACAGGGCCTGCCGCAGTAAAAGCCATAAGAAAACGCAGCTGTTTTTTATCAGGGTTAAAATCCATGTATTCACCCTGAAACTGAGGCATAGTGAGAGCATAATCACCAACTGATGTTTTTACATTATCAGCCCAGTTCAGCACGATAGTGCCTCCCTGTTGCGCACGGCAGAGCACACACAATAATAAGGTTATGAAGAGTAATCTGTATTTCATCATCACAAAAAACGCAAATCCTTGCAATATATTACCGCAAAGCGTAAAAAAAATTATGCGGGCCGGCTGCAATATTACTTTAAAATGAGCGTTATTGAATAACACATTTAACTTAATTTAGGAATTTTATTAAAAATTAAAAAAACGTGTTGCGGTTTAATGGTTAATTATTATATTGCGCCACAAAATTTTATTACCTACAGGAAGTATGAAAATTAACAAGATTATGGCTTTAAAACTGATGCTGACGTTAGCAGTAGCAGTTGGTTTTACTGGTTGTAGTAAAAAAGGGTCAAGCGGTTCCTCAGCTACCGGCTGGAAGATCAATGACAAGAAAGGCGGGTTCCAATACAAGTCCAAATTCAAAGGGCAGCAGGCTGCTCCGGGTCTTGTTGAAGTGGAAGGTGGAACATTTACTATGGGTAGGGTTCAGGATGACGTTATGCACGATTGGAACAACTCACCAACACAGCAGCACGTTCAGTCATTCTACATGGATGAAACAGAGGTTACTAACATGATGTACATGGAGTACCTTGACTGGTTGAAGCGTGTTTTCCCTCCAACAGAAGAAAACTACAAAAACATTTATGTTGGTGCACTTCCTGACACATTGGTATGGAGGAGCGCACTTGGTTATAACGAAACCATGACCAATAACTACCTTAGGCACCCGGCTTATGGTAATTATCCTGTAGTAGGCGTTAACTGGATCCAGGCGGTAGAATTTGCCAAGTGGAGGACTGACCGTGTTAACGAAGGCGTTCTTGAAAAAGAAGGCTACCTTAAAAAAGATGCAAAAATTCTTGATGTAAGCGCTGAAAGCACATTCAGTACCGAAGCTTATCTTGAAAGCCCTAACAAATCTTACGGTGGCAACGAAGAGATTGTGCTTAAAGGCCCAAAAAACAAGCTAGCCAATAAAGAAGATGCTAAAGGTGTTTATGCACAAAGGACTTCAGGGCTTATACTTCCTGAATACAGGCTTCCAACTGAAGCTGAGTGGGAATATGCAGCTGTAGCCCTTGTAGGTAACCGCGAGTACAACCAATATAAAGGCAACAAGAAATACCCTTGGAAAGGCCAATATACACGTAACTCTAAAAGGCAACAAAGGGGTGACCAATTGGCTAACTTTAAGCAAGGTAAAGGTGACTACGGCGGAATCGCAGGATGGTCTGACGACAATGCTGACATCACTTCTCCTGCAAAATCATACCCTCCAAACGACTTTGGTTTGTATGACATGGCAGGTAACGTAGCCGAGTGGGTTGCTGACGTTTATCGCCCAATAGTAGATGATGAAGCAAACGACTTTAACTACTACAGGGGTAACGTATATATGAAAAACAAAATTGGTGAAGACGGAAGGGCTGAACTTGTTACTGCTGAAACTATAGAGTATGACACGCTAAGCAACGGAAGGATACAATACAGGAACCTTCCTGGCCAGATTGCGCAGACACAAATTACTAACGAAGATACTTACCTAAGGCAAAACTATAATAAGAGCGACAACAGGAATTATAAGGATGGTGACAGGCAATCTACCCGTTACTACAACTATGGTAATACTGAAGAAGAAGCTGCAAGTGAAGATGCCAAGCGCAGGATGTACGAATCACCTAAGCACCTTGTTGCTAAGGACAGCGCCGGTAACATGATAAGGAAATATGACAACTCTAACAAGAGGACTACACTTATCAATGATAATGTAAGGGTTTACAAAGGTGGCTCCTGGAGAGACAGGGCTTACTGGCTTGACCCTGCCCAAAGAAGGTATTTCCCTCAGGATATGGCAACAGATTACATCGGATTCCGTTGTGCCATGTCTAAAGTAGGACCTAAATCAGGCAAGAAAAAAGCAAGGAATTAATTTCTGAAAATAGTTATAATAAAAGCCCTATATTAGGGCTTTTATTTTTTTATACACCTATGAATACCGAAGCGCTTTACCAGCATTTCTTAAGCTGTAGTTCCATTTCTACCGATACCCGGAAAATTGCACCGGGATCGCTTTTTGTTGCACTTAAAGGCGATAACTTTGATGCCAACACCTTTGCACAGGAAGCGCTGCACAAAGGCGCAAAATATGTGGTTATAGATAATCCTGCCTACAGGCAAAATGACAATATGCTGTTGGTTGATGACAGCCTGGAGGCATTACAGCAACTGGCCAACCATCATCGTAAAGTATTAGGCCTGCCGGTAATTGCCCTTACTGGCAGCAATGGCAAAACCACTACTAAAGAGCTTATTAATGCGGTCCTAAGCAAAAAATACAACACTGTTGCCACCATGGGCAACCTTAACAACCATATAGGTGTACCGCTTACTTTGCTTTCTTTCACTCAGAATACTGAGATAGGCATTGTGGAGATGGGTGCCAACCATCAAAAGGAAATAGAACTGCTGTGCCGGATTGCTGAGCCCAACTTCGGGTACATTACCAATTTTGGCAAAGCACACCTGGAAGGCTTTGGTGGCGTGGAAGGCGTAATAAAAGGCAAGAGCGAATTATACGATTACCTTTCAGCCCATACCAAAACAGCGTTTGTAAACCTGGACGACCCAATACAGAAAGAAAAGACAGAGCACCTGCCCCATTACACCTTTTCAGAAAAAGAGTATAATTGCGATGTAAAAATTGATAAGGCTGATGCGGAACCCATGGTTAAGATAACCTATGCCGGTGAAGATATACAATCTAACCTAATTGGCATATACAATGCCGCCAACATTAGCGCGGCAATTGCCATAGGCCACTACTTCAAAATCAGCAACCAAAAGATAAAAGAAGCCATTGAAGGCTATGTACCCGCCAACAACCGCTCTCAGCTGATGGAAAAAAACGGCAATAAAATTATACTGGATGCCTACAACGCCAACCCGAGCAGCATGGCCGCAGCCATTGAGAATTTCAAAAAACTGGAAGGTGACAAGATTGCGATTTTAGGCGATATGTTTGAGCTGGGCCCGGAAAGCCTTGCTGAGCATAGTAACATTGCCGGATTATTAATAAAACAGGCAGATATTGCTGCTTACTTTATAGGAAAAGACTTTTATACTGCAAAAGCTGACTTACCACACATTAAATTTTATAAAGACTTCGATAGTTTTAAGGAACATCTTAACACATTACAACTTTCCGGAAAAACCATTTTAATAAAAGGATCACGGGGCATGGCTTTAGAAAAAACGCTTGACCTTTTGTAGAAAGTGTGGAATTTCCACACACAACTGTGGAAATTCCACACTTTCTACAAGCGGGAAAATAATGACAAAAATTTGTATTTACACTGAAATACAGCATATTGAAGCTAATATGCAGAATAAATTGATTTTGGTATAATTCTTTCAATACTCTTATTATAAACATTGAGGTAGTTTAAACATATATAGTAAGGTGATTGGAAGAATTGAAAAGTTCTTCAACAGAAGGAGATGGTTAACATCTCCTTTTGTTTTTTATTAACATTTAGGCAATTGCAAATACCTTAAATTTGTAGCTACAAGCCCTGGTAAAAATGAGTTCCAAAATTCTGGTTGTTGACGATGATACTGCTTTCTGCTTAATGCTGAAAACTTTCCTGCAAAAAAAAGGCTACGAAGTTGAAAATGCATTTAATGCCCAGGAAGCCCAAAAAGCATTACAGGAACAAAACTTTGACATTGTACTTACCGACATACGCCTACCGGACAGCGATGGCCTCCAGATACTGAAATCAGCTAAGGAAACATCATCTGCAACACAGGTAATACTCATGACCGGTTATACTGATATCAAAACTGCCGTAAACGCCATGAAGCTGGGTGCTTTTGACTATGTGGGCAAACCTATAAACCCGGACGAAATACTTTTCACTATACAGCAGGCGTTAAAAAAACGTGTTGCTAAAGAGAACTCTACGACAACTTTTACCGAACCCAAAACCACCCCTTCTGAAACTTTGCCTTTTGTAAAAGGCATAAGTGCCGGGTCATCTCAACTGCAGGAACACATAAAACTGGTAGCCCCAACCAATATGTCGGTACTGATAATTGGCGACAGCGGCACCGGTAAGGAATATATTGCACATTCCATACACACCCAAAGCAAAAGGGCCAACAAACCTTATGTACCGGTAGACTGTGGCGCCATACCAAAAGAACTGGCCTCCAGTGAATTTTTTGGCCACATAAAAGGATCGTTTACTGGAGCAGTGACTGATAAGACCGGGCATTTTGAAGCCGCAAACGGCGGGACTTTATTTTTGGATGAAGTAGGCAACCTTTCCTACGAAGTGCAGGTACAGCTGTTGCGTGCGCTCCAGGAGCGCAAAATAAAACCCGTGGGCAGCAGCCAGGAAATTGAGGTGGACATACGCGTGATTGCCGCCACCAACGAAGACCTGGCCGAAGCAGTAAAACGTGGTGATTTTCGTGAAGATTTATATCACAGGCTAAATGAATTTTGCATACGGGTACCAAAACTATCCGAAAGGAAACAGGACATCATGGTTTTTGCTAACCATTTTTTAGCGCAGGCCAATAACGACCTGGAAAAGGAAGTGGAAGGTTTTGACCAGGATGTGATTGATTTATTCCGCAGTTATGAATGGCCGGGCAACCTCCGTGAAATGAAAAACATCATTAAACGTTCGGTGCTTTTGGAAAAATCCAATATCATCCACCTTGATGTATTACCTCCGGAAATGAGCGAAGCACCGCAAAACAGCGGATTGCTTTCGGGCTACAATAAAGCGGATGAGGAGCAGGCCATAAAAGCCGCACTGGAAAAAGCCAATTATAACAAATCAAAAGCTGCAAAGCTGCTGGATATTGATCGTAAAACGCTTTACAACAAACTAAAGCTATACAATATAGACCTTTAGTTCATTTCTGCCTGAAGCTCGCTTACAAGCTCTGTCATACGCTCACAAATACCGTTGATGTATTCCTGCATTTCATGCCACTCCATTTTCAGGGTGCGCTCTTCCAAAGGCACCAGCAGGTCGGCAATACTGTGTATTTCCATCTGCCTTAGCATCGGTATCATTTTATGGGCCGTTTCTGCCAAAAGCTGTTCGTCCTTTTCTACAGCTGCACCCTGCATAACCCCGCAATTATCATGTGCGCTGTCAATAAATGTCTGTAAAATGGCTTTAAGCGATTCCGGGTCGTTGTTGGTAAAACCCGAAAGGCTGTTGAGGTTATAAAGCGGTGCACCCGGTTGGTTTGCCATATCATTTTGATTGGAGAAAGTACCGGGTTGCCCTTTCAGCAATTCCGTTATCTGTACCAGTAACGCCTCCATCTGAATGGGTTTGGGGTGGTGCGCCGTAAAACCTTTATCTGTAAAATCTTTTGCGGATAGGTCTCGTTTGCCCGATAGCGCCACCACAGGCAATGATGCAACAGAAGGGTTATTATGGTTACGGATAAGCTCAATAAGCCCGAAACCGTCCAGCACCGGCATCTGTATATCGGTCAGCACAATATCAAATTTCTTATTCTGCAGCAAAGGCAACACTGCTGATGAGTTGATTTCGGCAGTAACTATTACGGGGTAATTAGCAAACAGTTCTTTCATCAGGGTCAGCTGCACATTATCATCATCAATCACCAAAATCCTTTTCCCGGCCAATCCTTCAGCCAGGTCATCGTTAGTGGTTGTTTCACTCAGCAAACTTTCAGGCGCTGTTATTGCAGGGAATGATATGGTAAAGATAGACCCTTGCCCCTCCTCGCTTTCCAGTTCAATAGTTCCGTCCAGCAACTCCATTATTCTTTTAGAGATATTAAGGCCCAACCCCGTGCCACCAAATTTCTTCTCGATACCGGTATGCGCCTGCGTAAATTCACGGAATACATCGGCGTGGCTTTCTTTGGCAATACCAATACCGGTATCCAGTACCGAAATTACTATGGTGTCACCTTCCAGCCTGCCGGTTACCTCAACCGAGCCCTCACTGGTAAACTTAACAGCATTGCTCACCAGGTTGGTCAACACCTGTTTTATTCGGTAGGGATCAGACACAAAGCCAGCATTCAGCTCCTCATCAATATCCCAGTTCAGCTCAATATCTTTATTTATGGCAATAGGCTCCAGCGCCATACATGTATTTTCTATAAGCTGCTTTGCATTAAAAGGCGCTTTATCAATAGTAATCTTATTATTTTCCAGCTTGGAAAAGTCCAGCAGGTCATTCACCAGCTTTTGGATATAACCGGCTGATTCGCGTATGTTGGAAAGGAATTGTTTTTGCCGCAGGTTTACGCCGGATTCTTTCAGCAGGTCATGAAAGCCAATAATACTGCCTAAAGGCGTTTGCAAATCGTGCGTTACGGTTGCCATCAGCATTGATTTACTGCGGAGCAGTTCTTCATTTTCATGGTTCAGGATTTCCAGCTGGCGGCGGTAATTTTGCTGTGAGGTAAGGTCGCGGATAATAACCACAGCAAAAATGATAAGCAGTAAAAATGTGGCAGCACCAACCCAGGCCATAGTTTGTGTAGTTTTAGATATGGCTGCCTGAGACTGTTTTAGTTGTGTATAGGAGTTTTTCAGGAATTCTTTTTCAACAGAAGACAGTACCCGCCGTAGCTTATCAGAAATAGTACGGTTTTCTTCCAGCAGCTTCTCCTCCTTGCGTGATATCTGCTTGCGCACCTTCTCCTCTTTTGCCATTACGTTGGCCAGCATTTTATCAAAAGCCATGGCAAGTGAGTCGTTAGAAACGGGAAGCTTGGTAAGCGAATCGCGCTGCTGTGGGCTTAGTACCGAATTTACAAGATTATTCCAGTGGTATTTTTTAGTAAGATGTACTGATGGTGCGGCACTTTTTACCGAGTCTTTTACAATGTAAATATTACTGATGGCCCGCTGAAGGGTATTGTTTCGGGCAAAATCATTGCGGGATTTAAAAATTTCGGCGGTGCTGCGTCTTTTCCTGTTCAACAAAAGGCGAATAGAATCAAACTTGGGCTGCTGGCTTTCCTCTACATCATCGCGAATGTTGGCAATCTGAGTATTTATACTATCAATGATTTTCCTGTATTCACGGTAGTCATCTTCCGAGCCTGTAACAATGGCGCTCCTTCCTAATGCCTCAGAGGCATACAGGTCGGCAATCACGTTACTGATATTGATGATCTGCTGGTTGTCTTGTTCATTTTTACCCGGCCGGGCAATGCGTAAAATTTCAGTATATACAAACCATACCGAAAGTACGGCTATGGCAAAAAGCAGGAGGTATCCGGCTACAACTTTATATTTTACTGCTTTGGGTTTTTGTACCATGTACTAAAGATAAGAAATCCATATCTTATAAAAACGGCACAAAGTCATGGAAAGTATGCTCTTTAAGGCAAGTTAGCTTTTAACCATAACCCTAAGGAAGCTTATTTCTTCTTTCAGGTGCTGAATTTCGGCCCTAAGGCTATCAACAAGAATATCATATACCTCTTTATTGGCCTGGTTAAAGCCTTCGGCGGTGCCGTCCTGGCTTTGCATCACTTCATTAAACAAGTAGGTAATATTTACATCAAGTATCCTTACTATTTTCAGGAGCTTAACTACATTCAGCCTCCTGTCGTCCTTTTCAAGGCGGCCATAATTACTTTGCGTAACATCAAGCTGAAGCGCCATGGCTTCCTGCGTAATACCCTTTGCTTCCCTTAGCTTTTTGATTCTTTGTCCTATTATATTCATGGCCTGTACTATTTAAAATATAACTAAACTTTATACTTTGTTTAATGCTTTTCTGTATAATTTTGAGATACTACCTCAACGAATAACCGATTATCACGCTTTACTACTTATGCAGTTCAACCATATTCTGACTTGAGAATGTGATATATGGCTTTTATTTTTTTATAAAAATAAGCAAGTCGGTTAAGTCAGAAAAAAGTTAGGACGATTATTCGATATAATGCATTTTTTTTCGTTAAAGAACATATAAAAAATAAATAAAAGTATTTTTTTAGATAGTCAATTTTTAATTGCCATTAACCTTATACACAATTATTTATGAACACAAAAGTATTGGTTTATGATAGCCAGGACGGCTATTTTGAACTCCTGAAAAAGACTTTCAGGGAATGTAGTTTCATACATTATAAAAATAGTGAAACCAACTTACTACAGGACATCCAGATGATTATATTTTTTATAAACGACCAACTGGAACTGCCGGATTATGTAAAGCTATACCGTAATGATATACCCATTATTTTCGGGTTGGCCGGGAAAGCCGGTTTTAAAGAAAAAAACCACGCGCACGATGGCAATATACATTTCCTGAACCTGGATATGCCCAAGAACAGCATTCTTAAACACATCAATAAAACATTAAATAAAATTACCGGGATAGGTAAAAGCATAAAAAAAGCCGGCTGAATGCCGGCTTTAATTTATTGTGCTATAATTGCCCTTGAAATTACAATCTTCTGAATTTCAGAGGTGCCTTCATATATCTGTGTTATTTTGGCATCACGCATCAGCCTTTCCACATGGTATTCTTTCACGTAGCCGTTACCGCCATGTATCTGTACCGCTTCAATAGTGGTATCCATAGCAGTTTGCGACGCGAATAGTTTAGCCATCGCCCCACTCATATCATAGTTTTCATGGTTGTCTTTATCCCACGCTGCCTTAAGGCAAAGATGGCGTGCTGCCTCAATATTCACAGCCATATCGGCCAGTTTGAAAGCAATAGCCTGGTGGTTGCAAATCTCGGTACCGAAAGCTTTACGCTCTTTTGAATATTTAAGAGCCAGCTCATAAGCGCCCGATGCAATACCCAAAGCCTGAGATGCAATACCTATCCTTCCTCCTGCAAGAGTTTTCATAGCGAATTTAAAACCGAAGCCATCCTCGCCTATCCTGTTTTCTTTAGGAACTTTCACATCAGTAAACATTAGTGAGTGCGTGTCAGACCCACGGATGCCCAGCTTCTGCTCTTTAGGGCCAATCTCAAAGCCCGGCATGCCTTTTTCTACTATCAGGGCATTTATGCCTTTGTGCCTTTTCTCTACATCAGTCTGCGCTATTACAAGGTACACATCAGCCGTGCTGCCATTGGTAATCCAGTTTTTGGTACCATTCAGCAGGTAATGGTCACCTTTATCTATAGCCGTAGTTTTTTGCGAAGTGGCATCGCTGCCCGCTTCCGGTTCCGAAAGGCAGAATGCGCCAATGATTTCGCCGGTTGCCAGGCGGGTAAGGTATTTTTGTTTTTGTTCTTCAGTACCAAATGTCTGAAGACCCCAGCATACTAATGAATTGTTTACCGACATAACCACTGAAGCCGAAGCATCAATTTTTGATATTTCTTCCATAGCCAGCACGTAAGAAATGGTATCAAGGCCGCTACCGCCATATTTTGGGTCAACCATCATACCCAAAAAGCCAAGCTCACCCATTTTCTTTATCTGTTCGGTTGGGAACATCTGCTTTTCATCTCGCTCTATTACACCCGGAAGCAGTTCGGTTTGTGCAAAATCTCTTGCTGCTTTCTGAATCATCAGGTGTTCTTCAGTAAGTTTAAAATCCATAAGTATTGATTAATTTTTTTGTTTAAGTGCGTCCAAATGTAACCAATAATTGTCAATTCTCAATAGTATTCTGTAATTTTAGCCCCTATGATAAACCAAAACTATAACGTTTTAGGAGTAATGTCGGGCACATCGCTTGACGGGGTTGATTTGGCACACATAAAGCTTGCCTTTAGCAACAATAAATGGACCTATACCATAGGCCAGGCCGAAACCATACCGTATAGTAATGACTGGGTACTACGCTTAAAAAACGGCATAGACAATACCGAAGCTCAACTTGAAGCCTTAAACCAGGATTACACTGTTTTGCTGGCCGGAATCATTAAACAGTTCTTAAACAAAAACAACATTAACGTTGACGCTATCTGCTCCCACGGGCACACCATATTGCACAAGCCACACCTGGGCATAACCCTGCAAATTGGCAACCTGCCACAAATAGCACAGCTTACCGGAAACAAAGTGGTTTGCGATTTCCGGGTGCAGGATGTGCGACTAGGCGGACAGGGCGCACCACTGGTGCCTATTGGCGACAGGCTACTGTTCAGTAATCATGATTATTGCCTTAACCTGGGCGGGTTTTCTAACATCTCGTTTGAAGAGAATGGAAAGCGCATAGCTTATGATATATCTCCTGTAAATACGGTACTGAACTTTTATGCCAACAGGCTTGGGCATGAATATGACAAAGGCGGTAAAATTGCAGCCGGTGGAAATTGCAATAAAAACATGCTTGATGAACTGAACGCTCTGCCATTTTATAGTGAGCCTTACCCAAAATCATTAGGTTTTGAATTTGTGAAAGAAACAGTTTTGCCACTGATGGAAAAGCACGATATACTTACTGAAGATAAGATATGTACTTTTACTCACCACGCAGCACAGCAAATCGCCAACAATATAAAAGGTGGTAACCAATCGTTGCTGATTACCGGAGGAGGTGCCTACAACACATTTTTGGTTGATTTACTGAAAAGATTTTCACCGGATACGAAAATTACCATACCGGATGACAAAACTATACAATATAAGGAAGCATTGATATTTGCCCTGCTGGGAGTATTAAAATTAAGGGGTGAAGATAATGTACTGGCCAGCGTAACCGGCGCGCCTAACAATCATTGCTCAGGCTATGTGTACCAGCCTTAAAGGATACCCATTTTTTTAATAGCATCAACCAGTTCCTCATCATCGCCGGGCTTGCCCTGCAGCAACAGGTTTTTTATCTGCGCCTTGCGCTTTTCGATATCAGCTAGTGACAGCGGCACATAATTAGGTATGTTTTTAGTTTCGATACCTTCTGAGAGCCTCATGAGTATCTGCTTGTCATAATTATCAAGCTTGTAATTATCAAACACCTTTTCCCTTAACGATTTCACAATCTTGTTGCTGAGGTAGGTATCGCCTGAGAAGATGATTTTGAACGCATTGAGGAATTCATCAATATCAATATCGCTTTTGCAAAGTATGCCCTGCGGATTGATTTCCTTAATAAGGCGATCTACCAAAGTAACCTCGCTGTGCATGGTAAGGATAATAACAATACAATCAGGTATGGTATTACGCAACAACACGCCCAAATCTAATCCTGAGAAAATATTCTTTTCAGGATATGGCGGCAGGCTCAGGTCCAGGTAAGCGATATCAAATGACTTACCATCATTATTGTTCACTATGTAGTTATAAGCCTGTTCGCAGTCCAGCGCTTTTGTAAAATTCAGGGTATAGCCTTCAAACTCTTCTTCCGATAAAACATTAACATATCCGTTTACGGTCATTGGATGATCGTCCACTATCAGGATATTTAGGTTCTTCGGCATAGTAATCAGTCCGGCAAAAAAAGGAATAACAAAATTTTTGGGTGATGTAAAATTAGTAAATTTAAATTATTTATTTTGCTTAAAATAAATTTAATAGTAATTGGTACAGTTTTCCTATCTAATTGTATGTAATGACGAGGCAAATGTAAAGGAAATGCTCCCTCTGCTGGAAAATTTCCCTGATTACTATTGCATTGGCACCGTTAAGGACAAAGAAAGCGCCATCAATGCTATATTGGAATATCGCCCACACCTGGTTTTCCTTGATGTTGATGCCAAAACCAAAGGCGATATTTCCTTTTACATCATTACTGAACTGCACCAGTACATTAACCAGTTGCCGGCATTTGTAGCGCTGGCTGAAAATGACAAGCTGGCTTTTCCCGCTATAAAAGCTGGTATTTTTGACTACCTTGTTAAACCGCTCAACATATATGAACTGCGCAAGTGTATGCTGAAATACCAAAAGTACTGGATGGCCGTACACCATAAATATGTGGACCTTGCCGATGAGCCAATTGTAGATGATATGCCTGAAGACGAAGACAAAGCAGCGCCCGAAACACAAAAATCAGATATTGATATACAGATATGCATAAAATCCTACGGTGATTACCAGTTTATAGCCCTGAAAGATGTGGTTTACCTGGAGGCAGACAACAATACCACTGATTTTTACCTGGTAACCGGAAAAAAGCTTTCGGCTTATAAAACCTTAAAACATTACGAAAACAATCTGCCTTCCTTCTTTTTCCGTATACATAATAGTTATATAGTAAACAGCAATTATGTATCGCGTATTAATACCGGTAAACAATTGTGCTATCTTAATAATAATGAAGTTTCGGTATCGTTTTCTAAAACTTTTAAGGACAATATTGATACCATTATACGCACCATTGCCCCTGAATATTTATAAATTGCCTACTAACCCCGCAAATCACCCCATTCACTCACATACGGGTAGCATCCACTAAACACCGCGTAAAATATAAGTGTAGATTGAAATACAGATGTAATTTTGCCTTGTAACTGATTAACACGCCAAACCATTTATTTAAATTATAGATAAAGCGTGAAGTCAAAAATTGAATAAAAAATCACATCTAATAAAAATCTACTACCATGAAAAAATTTATTCTTGCACTAGGAATTGTAGCTTCTCTTAGCACTACTTTTGTATCTTGTTCAGCTGATGACGCCAATATGGATACTAACGCCGATGATATTACAATCACTACGCCTGTAGATAATGGCAACAGGGATCTTCCTAAGCCACCACAAAGGCCATAATTGCAAAAAATTAAATAAAATATATTATTTTTGAGGCGATAGTTTTCACTATCGCCTCAAAAATTTTGGATAAGTTTGTAAAGATATTACCCCTAGCCTTACTGCTCTTTTGCATCTTCTCCTGCGAAGACAAAGACAGAAAGGCTTCTTTTACAAAAAATCGCGTTTCAATACTTATTGAGAAAGCAAAAAATGAAGATAGTGCTGCTATAAGTGTTAAGCATCTTGATTCTGCTTATATTGAACTTATAGAAAGTCCGAACGATACCACTACAAGATATTACTTCCGCACTCTCTCAGCTACTTATTATAATAAAGAATTTTATGACAAAGCTATAAGTTCAAGTCAAAGACTCTATAAACTTAGCGAGCAATCTAAAGATTCTGCAGATATGGCGCGGGCATTATATATTTCTGCTGACGCTTATTATGGTAAACAGAATAGAGATAGTGCTTTCTATCAATATTCGCAGTCTGAGAAAATATATGATAAAATCAATGACTTAGGGAGGTTAGGAGAAGTGGTTCTATATAAAGCTTACATACTTTACGATATAGGCGAATATGAATCGTGTGAAACCGAAGCTATAAAAGCTCTAAAACTACTACAAAATGAAAATAAAGTTGAAGATGTATATTATTGCTATAACCTTATTGCATCTGCATTAGATGGTCAAAAAAATAATATTGAGGCTGAAAAATATTACCAATATGCCCTGAAGCAACTTGAACAATTGAGAAGCCGTGGCTATACTGAGGAACAAATTGAATCAAACAGGTCTTCACTAAATAACAATCTAGGATATTTATATTTAAAAACCGGCAAATATCAAAAAGCACAAGCCTATTTCAACACAGCTTTATCATTCCGTGATTTAGAAAATGCTAAACCAGAACTTTATGCCAGGCTTTTAAATAACCTTGCCTACGCTAAATTCAAAACGGGAAATGATGTAGGGACTATTCGCTTGTTTAACAAATCATTGAAAATAAGGCAACAGGTAAACGATAAATCAGGTGTAGTATCCAGTCATTTATATTTGGGCGAATATTATGCTTCCATTAAAGATACAGCCCATGCTTTAACTTACCTTAAAGCGGCGTACAACGAAGCGTCTGCCATAAAAGCCCATACCGAAATACTTGATGCATTAAAGTTATTATCAGAAATAGATAAGGAAAATAGTTCTTTTTATTCTACAAAATATTATCAAGTTGACGAAAAACTCAAGATAGCCGCTAAAAAAGTACGTGGCAGGTTTGCCCGAATCGCTTACGAAACTGACCGCCTTGAATATGAAAAAGAAGCATTAATCAAAAAGAACAGTTTTATCATTGCGGTTTCGGCGGTGGTGCTGCTGTTTGTGGCGGCAATATTCATTATTTATTACCTTAATTCGCGCAACAAAAAGCTATTGCTCATACAGCAGCAACAAAAAGCCAATGAGGAAATTTACCAGCTGATGTTTGACCAGCAGTCCAAGGTAGAATCGGCACGGCAGGAAGAAAAGAACCGCATTGCCATGGAATTGCACGACGGTATCCTGAACAATATATATGCTGTGAGGCTTAACCTGGAGTTCATCAACAAAAAGGCTGATGAAGAATCGATACTCCAGCGCAAGGAATACATTAAAGAACTGCAAAAGGTGGAGACCGAGATACGCGGTGTATCGCACGACCTGAGCCGCAATGCAATTTTCCAGGGCGATAAGAGCTTTAAGACACTGCTGGAGTTTATGATCAGCTCTCAGAAAAACACTTTTGAAACCCATTTTAACCTGGATATTGACCCTAATATCAACTGGGATGCCATGGGCAACGTAGCCAAGGTAAATGTGTACCGCATTATTCAGGAAGCGCTGCAAAACGTCAACAAATATTCACAGGCCAAACATGCGCATGTATCCATCAAAAAAGAAGGCGGAAGCGTACTTGTAAAAGTTAATGATGATGGCGTGGGCTTTGACCCTGATAAGGCCAAGGGCGGCATAGGCATCAAAAACCTGAAGAAAAGGGCATCATTGCTTAATGGGGAACTGAGTATTGATTCGGCTCCCGGCAAGGGTTCTACTATCGAAGTGGTTTTTAAGCTCTCTGCCTAAAAAAATACAAATTTTTCATTTATATGTTTTATATATTTGTGCAGATTTACAAAAACACAACAAATGAAAGATTTATTAAGCAAATTCGAAAATAAGCAGCCCGAGATAGTATTTAACTGGAAAGACACTGAAACCGAAGCCGAAGGCTGGACGGTAATCAACTCCCTGCGTGGTGGGGCTGCCGGTGGCGGTACACGCATGCGCAAGGGGCTTGACATGAATGAGGTGCTTTCGCTGGCCAAAACCATGGAAGTTAAATTCTCGGTTTCAGGCCCTGCAATCGGAGGCGCTAAATCAGGCATTAACTTTGATCCTAACGACCCGCGTAAATCAGGCGTGCTGCAACGCTGGTACAAAGCAGTTTCTCCACTATTAAAAAGCTACTACGGCACCGGCGGCGACCTAAATGTGGATGAGATACACGAGGTGATACCAATGACCGAGGAGTGTGGTGTATGGCACCCACAGGAAGGCGTTTTTACCGGGCATTTCCGCCCAAGTGATGCTGATAAGATCAACAGGATTGGCCAGCTGCGCCAGGGTGTGGTGAAGGTGATTGAAAACCCGTCTTTCTCCCCTGATGTGAGCAGGAAATATACAGTGGCCGATATGATTACCGGTTATGGCGTTGCTGAGGCTGTAAGGCATTATTATGATATTTACGGCGGTTCGGCTAAGGGCAAAAAAGCAATTATACAAGGCTTTGGAAATGTAGGCTCAGCCGCAGCATTTTACCTTGCAGAGATGGGCGTTAAGATTGCGGGCATTATAGACCGTGATGGCGGTATCATGAGCAAAGACGGCTTTACCTTTGATGAGATAAGGGCATTTTTCCTGAACAAGGATGGTAACAAACTGGTAGCCGAGAACATGCTACCTTTTGAGCAAATTAACCAAGAAATATGGAAAACCGGTGCTGAAATATTTGCCCCGTGCGCGGCATCAAGGCTGGTTACCAAAGAACAGATAGATAATATGATAGCTTCGGGCCTTGAAGTGATTTCATGCGGCGCTAATGTACCTTTTGCTGATAAGGAGATTTTCTTTGGCCCGATTATGGAGGCTACAGACAGTAAAGTAAGCCTTATACCTGACTTTATATCTAATTGCGGCATGGCCAGGGTGTTTGCCTATTTTATGGAACAAAAAGTACAGATGACTGACGAAGCTATTTTTAATGATACCTCTAACACCATTAAAAAAGCCATACAAAACGTACACAGCCAAAACAGCAGCAAAACCAACATAAGCCAAACTGCTTTTGAAATTGCGCTTAAGCAATTGGTATAATAACTTTAAAAAACTAATTTTAATGGCAGGTAACACTGCCATTTTTTATTATGGATTATAACGAAACAGTACAATGGATGTTCAGCCGGCTGCCCATGTACCAGCAGCAGGGGACATCTGCGTATAAAAAGGACCTGACCAACACCTTGCTGTTAGCAGAGCACCTGAACCACCCTGAAAAAGCCATTAAAGCCATACATATAGCAGGCACCAACGGCAAAGGGTCGGTATCTAACATGCTGGCATCGGTATTGCAGGAGGCAGGCTACAAAACAGGGCTATATACCTCACCGCACCTTAAGGATTTCAGGGAGCGAATCAAAATAAACGGCAAAGATATTTCGAAAGCGTTTGTTTGTAACTTTATAGATAAGAATAAAGCGTTTTTTGAAGAACAGCAGCTCAGCTTTTTTGAAATGACGGTAGGCCTGGCATTTGAGTACTTCAGGCAGGAAAAGGTGGATATAGCCATTATTGAGACCGGCTTGGGCGGCAGGCTCGATTCTACCAATATTATTACGCCGGTGCTATCGGTAATCACTAATATCGGCATGGACCACATGCAGTTTTTAGGTAATACGTTACCGGAAATTGCTACTGAAAAAGCGGGTATCATTAAACCGGGCATACCGGTGGTGATTGGTGAATATACTGCCGAAACCAAGCCTGTTTTCCTGGCAAAAGTACAGGAAACCGGTTCAGCCATTTATTTTGCATTGGATGAAAACCTGCCGGATTACCCTTCAGATATGAGGGGTGACTACCAAATACACAATAAAAAAACCATTGTAAAGGCTTTGGAAGTGGTTAAGGACATCTGTCCCGTTTCGGAAAATAACATCCGCCAAGGGCTTTTAAATGTTGCCAAAAACACGGGTTTTGCCGGGCGATGGCAGCAGATACACGCCCACCCTACCGCTGTTTGCGATACCGCCCACAACAGCCACGGGCTAAAAATTGTAATGGCACAGGTAAAAAAACAGCAATATGACAAGCTGCGGATGATTTTGGGCGTGGTAAACGACAAGGATTTGGCCGATATACTGCCGTTGTTCCCAAAAGAGGCTGTATATTATTTCTGCAGGCCTGATGTGCCACGCGGTTTGGATGCAGAGAAACTGAAGGAAGCCGCTGAGGATTATGGCCTGCATGGTGAAATATACCCCTCGGTTACAGACGCTTACCAAAATGCCCTTGCCGATGCTGCCGAAAAGGACTTTATCTATATTGGCGGCAGCACCTTTGTGGTAGCAGAAATTTTATAATTTTTTAAATTTTTATTTGCAAATAGTAAAAAACGCTCTATATTTGCACTCGCAATAAGGGCGATTAGCTCAGTTGGTTCAGAGCATCTCGTTTACACCGAGAGGGTCGGGGGTTCGAATCCCTCATCGCCCACCACAAATTAACTTTATATCATTATAAAGTACATTAAAACAATGAAAACCTGCAAGTTACGGCTTTGCAGGTTTTTTATTTTTATCCCTGCACCATCAAAATTTTCAAAAATCCACAAAGTTTTTGTGGCAAATCTGTGGCAATTTCAAATTCAAAAAAAAATTGCCACAAAAACAGGTTTAAGTTTTTGATTATCAACCAGTAAAGCTGCTTAACGACTTGATTTGAAAGCACTATAATTCGACATTTATTAATTTTTAAAACGTTGAATTTATGTTAGAGAACAGTTTCGGAATTACCTTCTTCTTGAAGAGTTCCACAAAAGGCACAAAAGAAAGGTATGTTTACCTGAGAATTACAGTAGATGGTGTACCTAAAGAAACATCTACCAAACGCAAATGGGAAGTTGACCGTTGGAGTCAAAGGACAGAACGCGCTACCGGAAGCAGAGAGGATGCGAAAGTTTTAAACTTTTTTTCCTCGATGCACTGCATATGAAAATCCATCAGTTTAAAAGTGAGCTCCTGTTAGCCGGGCATCCCATTACAACTCAAAAGATCATGGATTTTGTAATGGGAAAGAATGTCTCAAAGGCAAAGGTTGTCCAGGAGTTCCAAAAACACAATGATGAACTTTTAGCTTTAGTCGAAAAGGGTGAATATGCCATCGGTACGCACGTACGCTTTGAAATAGCCAAGAAGCATGTAAAAGATTACCTGCGTTACAAATACAATGTGGAAGATATGGACTTCCATGAACTCAACTTTGAGTTCATAAAGGATTATGAGTTTTACCTAAAGACGGTAAAGAACATAAGTCATATCACGGCGGTAAAGTACATTACCAACTTCAAGAAGATTGTACTGCTTGCCATTGATAAGGAAATCATAACTGCTGACCCCTTCAAGCGTTTTAAGGCAAAAAAAATCAAGGTTCCCAAAAAGCCGCTCAGCGCCTATGAACTTGCCCAGCTCGAAAACCACACCTTTTCCACCCCACGCCTTTCTACCGTGCGGGACATCTTTGTTTTCCAATGCTACACCGGGCTGGCTTACATTGATGCTTTTAACTTAAAGAAGTCGGATATAAAATTCGGCATTGACGGAGAGATGTGGATTATTACCGAACGGCAGAAAACGGGAAGCAACATTAATATCCCTCTATTACCAAAAGCCAAAGCGATTATGGAACGCTATAAAGACCATAAGCTATGCCTGGAACGTAATTCTGTACTTCCGGTTACCTCCAACCAAAAGATGAATGCGTACCTGAAGGAAATAGCTGACCTGTGCGGCATTGAAAGCACTCTGAACACACACAAGGCCAGGCGCACCTTTGGAAGCACGGTAACGCTTAATAATGATGTACCTATTCATGTGGTGAAAGAACTATTGGGACACCAGTCGGTAAAGCAGACCGAAGAATATGCAATTACCGAGCAGCAATCTGTCGGACGAGAAATGAAACAGCTGCAATTAAGACTTAATCAAAAAACAGAATTTCCCGATGATCCGATGGCGGCTAATGTTTCAAAGATGCAGGAAGAAATTATTTCGCTGAGGAAACAGCTAGGAATGGAGAGCGAGGGTCAGTCTGAAATCAAAAGTATTCTCAGGATATGTAAGTAGGCTTTTTTATAATTGTTGCCGCAGTGCGGCAACAATTATAATGAGCTTTTAATCAGAGAAATAAATTGTCTCATCACTGATGAGACAATTATAAATCGGGGCTTAAAATTAAATCAAACAACTATGTAACCAAATTGGTAACATTTTAATATATTTGCAATGAGAATAATTGCTGTAAAAACATTAAGAGAATTTTGGGAGCAGTTTCCGGATTCAGAAAGGCCACTACAATATTGGCATAAAGATGTGACAGGTGCTGAGTGGAATAACCCAAACGAATTGAAAAGTCAGTTCGGCAATGCATCAATACTGACAAAAAAACGGGTTATTTTTAATATACACGGCAATACATACCGGTTGATCGCAGATATTGAATACCGTTTGAAGATAGTATTTGTAGTCTGGTTAGGGACACACAAAAAATATAATAAGATTAATGCAAAAGATATTAGCTATGTTAAGACTGATAAAAAATGATGGACAGCATGAAGATACCCTTGCCCGTATCTATGAATTGATGCAACTCGATTTACAACCAGATACTGAGGAATCTGATGAACTGGAAATCCTTTCCATGCTGGTTAAAAAATATGAGGACGAGCATTATCCTGTTCCTGAGCCCACCCCTATTGAAGCGATAAAATACAGGATGGAACAATTGAATATTTCTAATGCTGAGCTTTCAGAAATATTGGGCGCACGTTCACGTAAATCTGAAATCCTTTCTGGTAAAAGAAAGCTGAGCCTTTCTATGATACGTGCTTTAAAAGAACGACTGAATATATCAGCGGATATATTAATACAGCTTTACTAATTATGAAAGAACAATTGTATTTTAAAAAAGAAAAACTCAACTCATTTGATGAGTTAATCTATAGATTTAATATTAAGGAATTTAAATCTCCATACCGTTCAACAATACCGTTGCTGATTTTGTGTAAAACGCGACCAAATCATCTATTGAGATTAGCTAAAAACATTGAGGAATCAAGTGCCGAATACATTTTTGAGTTTGAAACACCAACCGTAAAAGGTAAAGGCTCACCATCCTGTACAGATTTAATGATCAAATATAGTTCTTCTTGTATAGCTATAGAAGCTAAATGGACAGAACCTGCCTATATATCTGTCGATAGATGGATAAAGAAAGGTAATATCGAAAATAGAAAACAGGTTTTAGAAGGATGGTTGGAAATAATTTCAAACCTCTATAAAATTAATATTAGTATTGATATGGTAATTGACCTACCATATCAATTAATTCATCGAACCGCATCTGCTTGCAGTTTGGAAAAAAAGGATGTCAATGTCATATATCTTTGTTTTGACCTCAGTAAATTTAAGCGAAAATATTATACAAATCAGCTGTCTAAATTTTCACTATTGTTGGAAGGCAAGATCAATTTTTACTTGGCTTTCTGTGAAATAAGTAAAATGGAAAATCAAAATTCACTTGAGGTTGATTGGAAAAATGGAAACAGGAATTTATCAAATAGGGTACTACAGGGATTAAGCGACGAGTCATTAATGATAATTTCTAAGCTGACCATACAAAACATTGATGGTAACAGCTAATGTGTAGCATGAAAAAATAAAGGTAAGTAAGTCTTTTTTTTGCTACATAGAATAATTTTTCAGCATTATTTTGATTTAACTAATAGATTTTAAATTCACACTTTCAGAATCCAAAATGCCACCATTTTTTAACTTTTTTTTCTGTTTACTATAAAGATACAGTAGATTTTTATATCTTTAAAAGTAAACTTTATCTTACCAACCCAACTCAGTTTTAAAGTGGATTTAAAGCGTTATATTGAATTACTAACTTCGGAAGTTCAGTCAAACATTAAAAATGATTTTGAACTCAATAATATAGCATTCAAAAACTTTTCAAGTTTTGATTATGTCAATTTTTTCTTGATTTATAAATATATACTTATTGAAGAAAAGGAAGATTTTTTTATAAGTATACCTGAAGAAGAATATAGACCAAATTTCTTTGCTTCTATTTTTCACTCAATTGTATTGATTAAATTATTTCAGAATTATTTCTATCACAATAATCATAAACCAATACTCCAAATTAATGATTTAGTATATGGTAAAATTGGAAAAGAAAATCGAATATTAATCATCAAAGGTGTTGGACCAGATACTTTGAGGATACATTTAAGATTTCCTAGAAAAAATGAAAATGGTGCTGTTAATACATTAATTCCATTTAAAAATCAGACTAAAATCAACCCTAATCTAACTAACGGTAGAAATACTGTAAAATACATAGATGCTTATAAAGAATTTTTAAATGAAAATTTTGGTGCAAATTTTCCATTCATCACAGATTTTTTCAGAAGAACATTAGTTATTGCAGATACAAAATTTTTTAAAGAAAATGATTCATTACCTGTAAATTATACAAACAAAAAAGGCAAAAATAAAAATGAGCTTCCTTTTTTTAATTATTTAATTGAATGCTGCAACGACTTTACTACTGCTAAAAATTATCTATTCAACAATGATTATACCTTCGATGAGGTTGTTGTAATTGGTGATGCAAAGTATAGGGATTGTTTCACGGAACTATTGCAAGAAAGTAAATGGAAGGGAAAGGCAAAAAATATCATCATTATAGGAGCAAATGAACCTTCAAAAGACTACACTTTTAAAAAATGGTTATGGTCAAATCAAGAAATTAGGCTTTCTAACAATGAGAAATTAAAAATAATAAACAAAGAAGTAGTAAAATTTGAGAGCTTGCATAATGCATTAAATAATTTTTCAACCTTAATAGAAAATTATAAAACTGAAAAAAATATTAATCTTTCATTCATCTTTAGATATTTGAACTTTTTCTACAAGATAATCGTTGTGGATGCTAATATTTCAAAAGAAATATATCAAGAATATGCTGACAGGCTATTACATTATTTTTCTAGTGATAATTTTGACGAAGAACTAAAGAATAATTTCTATAAAAATGATATTTATAATCCAGCCGAAATAATTGAATGTAAAGAAGATATTTTTCAACATTTTAAATCTGTATCAACTGCTCTACAAGGGAGAAATCCTAAATGGGAAACAATAGTTCGTAAAAGTCGGGAATTACAAAAATTCTATTTATTAGTTGAGAAGAAAAGTTACGACATTATACAAAACCAATTACAAAAGTTTAGTATCAATAATGTGGTATTAATAAGTGATAAAAGAATTGACAATAAAGTTCTTTATTGGGAAAAATGCTTTAATGACGAATTAAATTCAGAAGATAAAACATTTGTAATCCCATATTTAAACAATTATGATACTCTAAATAGATTATATGAATTGAAAGGAAAAACTATTGTTTTATGCTATGAAAATATTGATGAAATTGCGTTTGACAAGCTTATTAAAAATAAATTAGCTAATGAAAATTCAAGAATTAGTCATAAAGATAGAAATAGTTTTATTAAAACAAGATTTACTCTTAAAGAAGAATATATAAAACCAAATCCTTTAGATAGTCTTTTTGATTTAGAAAATAATTTTCGCGATAAATCAAACACAACAAATGAAGAATTAGAATTACCTAAAGATAAAATTCTTTATGAAATAATGTTTACTGATGATTCTATTGAAAAATTTGAATCAACAAAAGGCATATTCTTAATTGAAAATGGGGAAAAAATTAAAACAACAATTGGTGAAATTTACGAAGGTGCTAAAATCAGGTTTTATCAAAACAATAACCCAGAAGTATTTAAAAAAATCCTCAAAATATTTGATTCAGAGGGTTTATTAAAATCATTTGATAGCTATTCTCAAAGTTGGAAAACAACTTTAATGAAGTTATTATCAAAATACATAAGTATTGAAGATTTACATTCAAAGTTATTTGACAACACAAATAGAATCAATCTAGCAACATTTAAAAATTACTTTGATAAAAATTCAAGTACAAGATTTCCTAGAATTAAGGTTCTAAATGCTATTAAAAATCATTGTATAAATACTGGCTTAAATAATGAATTAATTGTTACCGATTATAATAAATTTATTGTTTTTTCAAAAAAAGACCATTCAATTAGACAACAAGCCGGTAGATTACTCGGTAGTGATTTATTAGATTATGTTGCTTCTGATAAAACTGAAAAAAGCGATGCTCTAACAAAACTTAACGATGAAATAATAGAAAAACTAATCGAAACAATAGTCGAGAAAGTTATAAAACAAAAAAAGATTTCTAATGAAGAATAAGTATATAGAAGAACCAAGATTAATATTTAGAGATACAATTCAAAAGAACTTAATTGGACCAGGTTCTGATACTTTAATTAGTGATACTGAGAATGAAATCATATCCGACTATCCATTAAGCAGATACTTTTCAGGTATTGTATTTCCAGAAAAAATTGTTGACCCAGTTCAAGATAGTTTTGGTTTAGAAAATGAATGTAATGCAAATGCTGAAACAATAAATAATGATAATTCAATCACAAGTGAATTAGTCGATAATAATGATTCTATTTTAGTTGAAGATGATAACTCAGAAAAGAAAGCTAAAATAAATACTGATAGTGAATATTCCGAAGCTAATCAATATTTTCCAACAAATTTTGGCTTAACTTTTTGTGTTCCTAATGAACAAAAGGAAATTACAGTAGAGTTTATTTATGCTAAATACAAACAATTAAAACCTCTTGAAGGCAAAGTAGAAATCTCTCAAGAAGATTTTGAAAAATTTTACAATCATCCATTTAATCCAATTAAACAACACTTAATTTTTGAAAATGGCTTTCTATTGTTCAATAAAGAAACTTTTGGTAAAAGCGGATTAAATGTAAGAAACTATAAAAAAACATTTCAAGAACAAGAACAACAAAGGGAATTAATAGATTCAGTTGGTTATAAAAAAGTAGAATTACTATTAGGGCGTCTATGGAAACGTTTTCCTTGTGAACAAAAAATAATCAAAATTAAACTTGAAGATAATAATTCAAATGAAGCTACTCCAATACCTTTAGAAATAGAAGAAGAAACAAAAGATACAATCACTTGTTTTTTTAAAAAGGTTTTACAAACAAATCACGGAAAGTTCATTAAAATTTTACTAGCTAATAGATTACAACATTCAAAAAAGAAATTTTCATTTAGCAATGAGAGATTAAATTCCAAAGCTATGTTTCAAGCACAAATAAAAGTGAATGGAACAACTTTCTTACCTTATAAACAATTTAGTGAAAACAATCCTTTTGATGAAGAATTAAATACAATAAACTTCCAATATAGAGAAGAATTTTCATTTGCTATTGGACATGGATGTGCTGTAAAATGGAATGACGATAGACAACCCACAGAACTAAATACAACATTCTTGCCAGAAGTAGACATTAAGAGTTATAGCAATGAATTTAAAGAAGATTTTCCAGAAGATTTAAAATCAATTACAGAATTAAGAAAATTATCTATTTGGTCAGATCTAAATAATGATGAAATTATAGATAAACTCTATTTATTTGTTAATGAATATCAAAAATGGATTGATAAACAAATTACCATTAAAACAGCTGATAGTTTTCAAAATATTAAAAGTAATATAATTGGAAAACAATCTGAAACTTTCAAAAGACTAATAAAGAATATTAAATTTTTAAAAGAAAACGAAGAAGCATTCAAATCATTTAAGTTAGCAAACACTGCAATGTATATTCAAATGTTTGTTTCAAATGAAAAACAGTTTGGTAAAAAAAATATAGAACTAACAGAAATAGATGAAAATATAAATTATAATAATCTTGATTATTTCAGAGAAAATTCAACTTTCAATCCAAAATATAGACCTTTCCAATTAGCTTTTTTTCTTTTAAATCTAGAATCATTAATTAATCCCGATTCGGAGGATAGAAATAATATAGTTGATTTATTATGGTTCCCTACTGGTGGTGGTAAAACTGAAGCTTACTTAGCTTTAACAGCATTTACAATCATTAGCAGAAGAATCTTAAATGAAGATGACGCTGACGGTGTAGCAGTAATAATGCGTTATACATTAAGACTTCTAACAGCCCAACAGTTTGAACGTGCTACAAAACTTATCTTATCATTAGATTTTCTAAGAAAACAATATAAATATAAAGATGATTATTATTTTGGTAACACTCCTATTTCAATAGGTATGTGGGTTGGTGCTTCATCAACACCTAACTCATTTAAAGATGCAAAAAAAATATTTGATGACATTTCGCAAAATTTAGTTCGTGCAAACACTAGTAAAAATTACGATTTTCAAAAAGCAAATAAATTCCCAATTGAGAATTGTTCGTGGTGTGGTTGCAAAATAATATCAAAAAACAAATTTAATTTTTTTGAACAAGGTTATCATGCAACTACAAATTCATTTAAAATAAAATGTATAAATAATACTTGTACATTCAGTAATGAATTGCCAATATATTTTGTAGATGATAAAATCTATGATACACCTCCAACTTTGCTTTTCGCTACAGTAGATAAATTTGCTATGATTTCACACAGAGAAGAAGCACATAAGTTATTTAATTCTATTGATAAAGATAAGTTACCACCTGATTTAATTATTCAAGATGAGTTGCACTTGCTTAGTGGTCCACTAGGTTCTATAACTGGTATTTACGAATCTATTGTCGAGTTACTATCTACAAAAGGAAATAGAAAACCAAAGATTATTGCTTCAACAGCTACAACAAGAAATACGGCTCATCAAATTGAAATGTTGTATGGAAATAGAAAGTTAAATATATTCCCACCAATGGGATTAAGCTATAACGACAACTTTTTCTCGTTTGTATCAAATGATAGTAAAAGAAAGCACATAGGTTTCATGCCAACAGGTAAAACAGGTCTAAATTCACAAATTCAAATACTAGGTAATCTTTTCATAGCTCGCATTGAATTATTCAAATATTTAATTGAAAATGAAAATTTATCCCATGAAGAATGCATAAATAAAATGAACTACTTCTGGACAATTGTTTCATTCTATAATAGTTTAAGAGACGTTGGTAAAATATACAATAAAATTCCAGCTGAAATACTTTCCTTGATAAAATTACTTCACAGCAGATATAATATTAGTAGAGATAAATATGCTTTTAATTGGATTGGTTTACCATCAAGAACAAAAGAACTAACAAGTAGAATTGAGAGTAATTCGATTAAAAAACTGTTAGATGAATTAGAACAATCATTTAGTTTGAGTAGATATGAAGGCAGGGATTATGTTCAAAAAACAGTCGATTTAGTATTAGCTTCTAATATGTTTTCTGTTGGTATTGATATAAAAAGATTGAATGTAATGTTAATGAATGGGCAATCTAAAAATGTAGCAGAGTATATCCAAGCATCCAGTAGAGTTGGTCGTGAGGATATGGGTATAGTGATAAATCTATTAGATGCAAACCGTTCAAGAGATAAATCATATTTCGAAAATTATGTTAGCTTCCACAATGCTTACTACAAATATGTGGAACCATTAAGTGTAACACCATTTACTGAAATTGCAGTAGATAAAGTAATGGCAAGTCTTTTAGTTGCTTATGTTAGGCATAAGAAAGGGTTATTCAAAAACAATCAAGCAAATGATTTCAATGGTAATATTGATGAGTTAAAAACATTTTTATCTGAAAGAATCAAAAACATAAAGCAACGTGATTATGCAATTAATAAACTTGATGAATATGTAAAAAAATGGACAACAAAAGAGGAAGGGCTTACGTACAAATTATTAATTCAAAAAATTGCAGACCTAGATGAATGGAGCTTAATGATGTCAATGAGGGAAATAGATACCAATAGTATAATAAAATTAGCAAATTAAATGGGAAAATACGAACAAATACAAACTAGAAAAACCATAAGTGCTTATGGAGGTGTTGGTTCTATTATTGAAACTAGAGACGGTTCAATAATAATAAAACCATTTGACGAATGGCCTTTTTTTAAAAGTGTTGATGGTGATTTTCAAGACCATAATAATATTGAAGATGTTCGTTTCAAGAACAGATTAAGTAAATATTTTATTAATCTTGAACGATTAGTAAAAATCCCTGTGAATGATATAAAAAATGGTTTTCAACTGCAAAATGGAGATGAAAATACAATTGCTGCATCCTATTTTCCAGAATGGTTTTATTGTAGTAGTTGTAATAAATTTGATAAAATTTCAAATTGGAAATACAATTGGTTAAATAATGTAGAAATTAATCATAGAGATAATTTTTTTCCTCCTAAATGTTATAAGTGTTACACTAAAAACAGAAATAGTAGACGAAAATTCTTTGACTTAGAACAAGTACGTTTTATTTTAACTGCTCCTAATGGAGAGATTGCTGATATTCCTTGGGATAAATGGTCAATGTTAAAAAGAGAAAAAAGAGAAAAATTTAACAATGAAAATAAAGATATAGATGCTAATGACGAAACTCTCTCTTTATCCAATGTAGAAGTACCTAGTGATTTATTTTTAGAATATCGCACCTCAGACAAATTAGATGATTTAAGTGGTATTAATATTATTGCAAAAAATAAAGAGGGTGAAACATTAAACTTTACAACATTATCAGGTTTGTTTAATTTAAGAATTAAGAATCAAGAATTAATACCAAATGCTGAAATTAAAGACATACTCTTTAAACCTGTTATTCGTTCTAGTAATAGTGTATATTATCCCAATATTTTATCCAGTATTTATATCCCAGCAAAAGACGAATTAAATAAATCAAAAATCAAGATGATTAAAGAGTTATTTGATAAAGGTCTTTCTGCTGATATTATTTCAAGTGTTTTATTAGCAACTAATTCATTTTTAATAGAGGTAAATTCTATTCAAAGACTAATCGATAATGATTTTGTCGAAAGAGATGCAGAAATAACAAAAAGTGAGAATGAGTACCGTTTTGATGAATTTAAATACATTACAAGTAAAGGAAATGATGAAATAAAAGACTTATTGATTTTTGATAAAGTAAATTCAAATTATTTTCAAAATGACTTAATAACATCCATTTTCAGAATGGATAAAATAAAATTTACATCTGTTCAAACATCTTACACAAGACAAGAACCTATTTCAATTGATACAGCATTGAAAGAAGAATATATTGAAAATGACAAAGTTGATGCAATAAGAAAAAAATATACATCAAATAAAGGATTAACAACAAAATATTTACCTGCCATTGAAAGTTTTGGTGAGGGCATCTTTTTTGAATTTGACAATGATAATTTGGATAATTGGTTAAATTCAAACCAATTAATTAATACAAGAGTTGAACCTATTTTAAACAACTATCATAATTTTGATTCTGCTTTTAACAAAGATATAGAAGTAAACCCTAAACTGATACTCATACATACTTTTTCACATTTGATAATCAAAGAATTAGAATATTTATGTGGTTATCCTTCAACATCAATTCAAGAACGAATTTACGTTAGTGAAACTCCTAATATGAATGGTGTTTTAATTTATACTATTGCAGGTTCAGAAGGGAGTTATGGTGGTTTAACTTCATTATGTGATGATGATAAGATTGGTAAACTAATTCAATCCGCAATTATGAGAGCTAAAGATTGTGCCACAGATCCAATTTGTTATCACACAACTGGTCAAGGAGTTGGAAATCTAAATTTGTCAGCTTGTTTTAGTTGTTCTTTATTACCCGAAACATCATGTGAATTATTTAATAGTTTTTTAGATCGGAGATTATTAGTAGATAATAAATATGGATATTTTCGGAATCTTGCATTAGCGAATATTGAATCTGCATAGTTCTGAATTGCATTGTTAAGTTCTACCGTCCAGTTGTATAGTTAATTACGCAATATTTTCAAGTTATCAATAATAAAATAATTAAAAAAAAGCATTTTAGCGGAGTAACTCCACCTCACTTCTATACCCCGGATGGTAGCAGGGTGTATAACGGATATACCCCATAACCTGAAGCTCCTTAAAATATTTATGATAGGTCGGTAAAGTCTTGATATGTGAAAGCGCCATGATCTTACTGCGGCTGACCTTGATGATTTTGGGTTGTCCCTGCTTGTAACCAAGGTACAAGATGGCACTAAGCAACGCAAAGTGCCATACATTTAGGGTGGTATCCCGTTCAAAGAGTTTCAGGTATTTTAAAAGATTATGCAGTTCCATAAGGCGGCTATTTGTCGTTGAACAAATTCATGATGTCGGCCTTACTGTAGTAATAGGAACCCAGTACTTTTTTAAAGCGTATTTTGCCTGTGACGCGCAGGTTTTGTAACGAACCTGCCGATATATCCAATAGCTTGCGTACCACACGGCTTTTCAGCCAATCCAGTACCGGTTTATTTTGTTGCTCTTTTTTAGACTCTTCTATGATTTTACGGAAATCATCCATCATGACAAGGCCGAATTGCCTTAGGTCATCTTTTGTAACATACTCGCTCATCATCATTCCATTTTCAGTTCATAGCACCAAAATAATTCCTGTGATGATAGGTTTGGTATTTCTGCCATCCGCTGGCAGTACATGTCCTTAACTGGTACTGAAACTAAAAGGCACTCCCTTCCTTCGTCGGGAAAGCCTTTTAGTTTTTAGTTCGGCATTGCCAATTTACAACGATGCTCCTTCGTCGCTCCGCTGTAAAACGGCAGGGTGTTTTTATGAGATAGCCCGTCTATCTCCTGAATCCTTTTGATTTCTTTTTCATTTGACGTGCAAATGCTTCTTCTTCATAATCTTCGCCCTGCGTTTGCGGTAATAGACCACCAAATATGTCTGATAGCGCATTAGCAGCATCCGAGAGGTTTGGATTTATTTTTTCAGATTGAGAAGATGTGTTATGCTCAATTGCGGGATTAGTATTCGATGATTTTACATTTGGAATTTGTAAATGAATCTCCGGTTTGTTGCCTTTATTCCACCATTTATTAAAAACAGCCGCACTCAGATTTTTAGCAAGTTGCGACCCGTTCAATACCGAACGGGATTGATGGTCAATAAAAGTGATACCATATATTCTGTTGTCGGCTGTACGACGGACAACCGTATTGATACCCGCTTCTTTCAAACGTGCTTTAAACTCATTTTCATTTTTGGTTGCCAATGTTGCCTTTTCAATGGTAAGTTTGAGTGCTGACCTGCTTGGGCTGTTTTGCAGATGCATTTTGGATTTTGCAAAGTGGGATTGCAATTCACTATAACCTGTACCTTTTCCGAACAACGAAGCCTTGAACGGATTACTTGCCTTTTCTCCTTTTTCATTTAATACAAAATAAACCAGCCCCTGCCGGGCTTTTCCATTGTACTGACCTTTGACTTCTTCAGCAGTAATGTTGAACAATGACAGGAGTGCATTGTAAGTACCAAGCGTGGTATATTGGTAGTATTTTGGCAGGTATCGGATTACCGCAGCCATTTGGCATTTGACATCGCCTGCTTTATAATTAACCGGTTTGAAAATGGGTTCGGTTCGGTTTTGCTTCTTTTCAACAGCACTTTTCAGGTTGTACTTATGCTCCAGTTCCCTACAGGCTGCCATAGATCTTATTTTTTCAAAGGCATTAGAGATTTTCCTGCCTTCTTCATCTACACATACCGTTACAACATGGATATGGCTGCGCTCAATATCATTGTGTTTAAATACAATAAACGGCTGTTTGCCGTAGCGCATCTTTTCCATGTAGTCTTTGGCAATGGCTTTATAATCATTATTGTTTACCCTATCATCAGGATCAGGGTTGAGCGAGATATGCACTACAGGCTTTTCTGTTTTTCGGTTGGCTGCAAGGTATGCCTGGAACGAATTTGAGATTTGAGAAATGCTAAACGTACCGTCCGGTGATTCGATGATTTTCTGGCCTGCCAATACCGTTGCCGTATTATTCTTTACTTTATCCATGTTGTAGGAAAGCGCTCCAAACAAACTTTTACCCCTGCCAATCTTTGCTATCATAGCTTACTTATTCAAATGGTTCGCTTCGAATTCAGTAGTAAGCTCAATTATCTTTTGACCTAACATGGCAAGTTCAATGGTTTGTTTTTCCAAATTGTATAACGCTGCTGCGGCTTTTTTCTCTGTGAAATTATTGTAGAGCATTTTTACAACTTGGTTATAATTAACTCCAATGGCACGGAACTGTGCAAACAGTCCCGTCAGTTTTAGATGGTAGTCCATTGCTGCCTTATCAATTTTTACCGTGGTGATGGTCTTTTGAAAAATACAGGCCGTTATAAAATGTGCCATGACATTCATACCCGATTGCTCAAATAAGGTCAAAAACTTTGCATTTTCCACAGCCGTCAGGCTGATGGAATAACGGAACGTTGCCCGGTCATCTTTAGGATGCCTGCCACCTTTATGCTTTTTATGTGTCCCGTTATCGTCCACCTGTTATCATTTTTTGGTTTTTTTTCCTGTATTTTAATAAAGATAACTACTGATGTAATCAGTAAATCGCTTCAGGCGATTTATGGCATTGGTTGGCTTTTATAGGTTTGGAAAAGAAACTTTTCCCAAGTAAACCAATAAAAGCAAGCGAAGGTATTGCTGTCAATCCAAAAAAAGCAAAAGACTACGGCATAATGGCTTTGCTCGCTCACTCACAAACCCACCCTTTGGGACTTATTCCGTTTCCTTTTGCTTTTTCCGCATTGCCTGCACCTTGTTATTGCTTTCTTTTTTCGGTTTTCTTTTGGGAAAAAGTTATGCGGAGCGCAAGCGTAGCAGGACTGCCACATTTGAGGATTGGAAGGAGATACAAAACGATTGTATCATTATTAAATTCAAAAATTATGGCGCATAATTTAAATTTCAACACAGAGACAGGACAGCACGCTTTTATGAGCGTAAAGCAGCCCGCATGGCACGGGCTTGGGCAGATAGTGGAAGACTACCCGACAAGCCGTGAAGCGATAGCCTTTGCAGGCTTGGATTATGAAGTGGCAAAAGTTCCGATTTTTGCAAGGGGTACGGGCGATTTCGAGAGTTTTCCTATTCCTGACCAGTTCGCCACAATGCGCACCGATACCAAAGCCGTTTTTGGTGTGGTGGGAAAAGACTACCAAATTGTACAGAATGCCGATGCGTTCGCCTTTTTCGATGTTATTGTAGGAGGTGGCGAGGGCATACTCTACGAAACCGCAGGAGCACTCGGAAATGGGGAACGTATATTTATTACTGCCAAGCTGCCCGGTTATATCCGTGTGGGCAACGGGGACGATGTAACCCAAAAGTATATTTTCCTGACCACCTCCCACGATGGCAGCGGTTCAATAACCGCAGCGTTTACACCCGTGCGTATCGTCTGCCAAAACACCCTGAACGCAGCCCTGAAAACCGTTACCAATGTAGTGCGCATACGCCACACCGCAGGGGCAAAAGAACGCTTGGAGCAGGCGCACAAAGTTATGGGTGTTGCCGATACGCTTTCATTGCAATTAGAGAGCATTTTTAACCAATGGGCTAACGTGCGCATTGAAGATAAACAGGTAAAGCAGTTAATACAGTTGGCACTTTGCCCCAATCCCAATAAAGAAACTTACAACCTTTTAAAGAAAGGCGCTACTGAGGAACTCTCAACGATGTATAAAAATGCCTGTGATTCCGCCTTTGAATACGCTATGGCAGACGACACCCAAAGCCTTGTAACCACCAAAGGCACATTGTTTGGCGCATACAATGCCGTTACGGGCTACTACCAAAATGTACGCAGCTTTAAAACGGGCGAGGATAAACTAAAAAGTATCTGTTTGGGCGGTACAGCGCAGGCACGGGGGCAAAAAGCCTTTGACCTGTGCGGGGATTTTGCGAGAAGCGGAGCAGCTGCCCTGCAATTTAATTAACAGTTAACCGCTACTTTTTTATTCCCTGCAAGCTGCCACAGATTAGAAAAGGTTGCTTTGCAGGGAATTTTTTCGGGCGGGCAGCCATCAGGGCTGCCGACCAATATTGGTTCTTGGTAGGATATATTCATGTTTTACCTTATTATCACACAGTTTTACATTTTACTTGTAAAACATATTCTTTACAAAAAATCTTTTTGGTAAAAATGGAAGAAAGTAACATACCCGCTTTACCGCTTTTATACTTTTAAAACCTTATACTTTTATTACCAACAAACAAGCAAACAAACTTGTTATATAACCTTTAAATTTACCTACTTTATATCGGGCAGGTAAACCAAGTAAATGACATACTGAATTTTCGGGTGGGCAGCCTACGGGCTGCCATCAACGGCTAAAATTGAGTAGTTTATTGAATTTTATTACTCGACTTTTCCTTGAGAAAAAATGATTTGTTCTGGGCAAAAGAAAAAGGGCTTGATGCCCTTTTCAGTTAATAACCAGTTTATAAAAATTACCATCGCGTGATGGTAGCAAGTTGTGTTCTAAGCTGCTTGAAATTCTTCAGCAGCTTAAAACAACTTGCCCTTGCGCAGGGGGCTAAAAAATCTCCGCAGTCGATTTTTGATGTGAGTCGCCAAACTTTTAATGCTATTTATTGATTTACTTTTCATTAGACAAAATACCTTCTAGCTTTTGCTTTTTTTCAACTCTTCCAGTTTCAAATAGAGTCGATGGCAGTTGTCCAAAACCTCAGATTCATTTAGTGGTAACAGTTGGGAAGCTATCCTCAAAACGCTTATAACATGGTAACCTGGCTCCGCTATCTCGCCTGAATTAGTGTCTCCATCGTGATACATTGCGTGCATGGAAATTTTCATCAGGTCTGAAACCGTATACATCAAGTCACTGTAGCTGTCAAAATGCAGCCGGGCTTCAAAGCTGTCATCACCTGTATCCTCAGCTAACGTGGTGAACATCCACATTCTGGTCTCTGCATTCACGAACTTTTTTATCGCTTTTTTTCTTTCTTTTTTCATGGTGAACTCCTTTTAAGATGTTTCTTTAATCATTAATTCGAACAGTTATTTGCTCTAGTCTTTCCAATTCTTTGTTACCTATCACTAGTATCTTGTCATAAAAATCCTTTACTTTTTTAAACAGTTTGCTACTGTCCTCAATAGTTTCCTGCCCAATATTTTTGTGTTTGAGCATATCAATGTTGGCAGATAGCAGTTGCCTAAGCCTACTATCTTCCTCTGAGTCGGTAAATAGTTTTGGTAGTTCCGGTATACAGTCCAATAGCCTTAGCAGATAATTGGTGGAATATATGTTTGGGTGGTAGCCCATAAAAAGGTCAATTAATCCCACAGCTACCTGCTGCACTGCCTGTTGAATTAGCACATTAAGAATAATTGGCTGTTCCGTATGAACCAATGCGAGAAACCCCTCAGCCAAACATATGCGATTATCCCAATAGTTTTTACTAAAGGCTAAATCCCTGTCGGTTGCCACAGGTATTTCGTAGAATGGATGCTCAGGATTGTTGTATACTTCCAATCCGTTTCCTACTACAGCATTGATAAACTGCTTTTGGTTTACAGCCTGGTTACGCAGGTATTGCGCCCTGTGTTGCAGGATGGTCACGGTATACTTTCCGGTAAACTTCTTTTTAATCAAAGCCTGTAATTCAGGCACCATATTTTGCCGGTGCTCACTATTCAGTACCAGCAGGTAAAAATGATAGCCAGGTAGTTCTTGGCTGAATGCTTTTTGCTTTTTGTTGGAACTGGTAACCGAATACCCAAAACAGTAGATGGCTCGGATTTTTACAAAGCCTCTGATAATTCCTGAAATCTCAGCAAGTGCATGGTCTACAAAATAATTTGTGGGCAGTTTCTCTTTAAGTATCGAAGCACCGCCATATAGGGATTGACTAAGCGCTGTGAATTTTGACTTTGTACCAGCAAAATACCTGTAATGATGGTTTTCCAGTTCTGCGTACAGATGCTGGTACTTTGCTTCAGCCAGTTCAAGAACTGATTTTTCTACAGGCTCGATGGGATGCTTTTTGATAGAACTATTGTAGGCTGTTTGAAGCGGAATCAATATTTTTTCTCCATCGTTGGTTTGAACATCCAATATACCTTGTATTTCAGGCGCATAACGATTGGTTATGTCATACACATAATCAAACTCCGGATATTCATAATATTCTTCGAGGTAGCCTGTAAAAAAGGCGGCAAAGCACGTGTATACACTCCAAATGGCACTATAAAGTGAAACCGTGGCATTATCAATATCGTTATTTGAGATATGAGTTTGGTAGGCTTCAAACTGTCTTGTCGCAGTTATCAAGTAATCGGCAGACCGCTTATAGAATTTTTTCAGTAATCTTTCGACATTGGCATAATGAGGAAGAAACACTTTGGTTATGGATTCATAGTATACTAATTCAGACAACGAGCAGTGCATTAAAAGGAAAGGGCTTCCTTTTTTAAACCCTAGCCGGGCAATCTTTTCATCTAAAAACCTGAATATTGTATTGGGATTATCTCTTGCCAGCTTTTCAGAAAACCGTTCTAACATTACACCGTGCTGTCTGCAATCCTTTTTAAGTATCGTTGTTACTATTGCAGGCTGTCCGGTTTTACAACTCACATATATACTGCCTGCGTCAATAAATTTGAGCAGGCCGTATAGCACCTCTTCCAATTGCTTCTGCATTGGAATACTATCCGGTATCCTTATTTGATAGTCCATAAAACATAATTTTGCTGTGAAACATCAGTGAAAAAGCTTATTTTTGCTTATACACAGCAAGTAACGACCTCATAGTAGCGTACCGAACCATAACGGGTTGTATTGTACCATTTACGAGTTGTGAAATACCAATCGAATATTTCTTACAGAATTTTGAATACCTTTGAATTATGAGCACAGCAACTAAAAATCATATAGGAAGAAAAATAAGCCGCATTCGCGAACTGCGTGACATGAAATAGGAAGCATTAGTCCAGCTTTAGGTATTAGCCAACAGGCAGTTTCTAATATTGAGAATAGTGAAACCGTTGAAGATGCTAAACTTGAAGAGATTGCAAAGGCTTTAGGTGTTACTGTCGAAGGAATTAAAAATTTCTCGGAAGAGACCATACTAAATATAATCTCTAATACTTTTACGAGCAATGATAGCTCAACTATTAATGCTATCAATGTACAGCCAACTTTTAATCCAATGGATAAAGTTGTTGAGCTTTATGAAAGATTGGTGCAGGCAGAAAAAGATAAAGTAGCTTACTTGGAGAAGCTATTAAATAAATAAGAAAAAACACTTCGCTGTAGAAGAATATTTTTACATTTACACCATAATGATTTAATCTTAAACCATTGGTTGGTTGGTTTAAAATTCCCTCTTTAACCAGAGGGAATTTTTATTTATACTTCTTTAAAGTAGCTCCAATTATATTTACTATTTCTTCCTTTAAACTTTCAGGTTGAATAACCGTTACTTCCCGGCCTAGTGACAGTATCTCCATGATAAAATCATAAGTTGGATGTATCATAAGTTCAATACGGTATTCTTTATCGTTGTTCAAGATTTCCTTTTGCGAAGAATGCAATGGCAACGATTTTATGTATCGGCCTTGTCCCGGAGACAATGAAAGTATAATCTTTTCTGGAATACCGGGATCATTGGTAACACCAAAACTGTATTTAAACAGGCTGTCTACCTTTTCATTTTCAGTGGCATTAAATTTTAAGCTGCTGATTTCTAAATCGGATATTCGGTCTAAACCAAAAGATTTAATATTCCCGTCTTTCTTATCCAAGGCAATTAGATACCAACGGTAACGGGACTCTTTCAGAGCCAAAGGTGAAACGTTTCGGACTTCAATTCCGTTATTCTCACCCCAGTATTTTTCGTATTTAAAAGCTATTTGAAGTTTATTCTTTATTGCGTGAAGAAGCCCGTGAAGATTCTCAGTACCAAGAGGTCTTCTTTTCTCAAAAATAATATCCCTGGAAAGGTTATCAGAAACATTCAGCGCATTGTATAACTCAAAACTTTCGAAAAGCCGCTCATTACGTTCTTCATTGGCATCCTCAGTTATTTCATATACCGCTTCGGAACGATTATACGTGATGTCGATGTTATATAGGGACTGTATTTCCTTTATATCACGCTGAAATGTTCTGATTGTGAGGTTGTAATTTTCTCCTTCGATTTCTGATTGCAATTGTAGGTATCGGTCGATTTCGTCAAAGTCAGCCGATTTCTTTCTAAGCTTTCCTATGATTAGTATGTGGCGTCTTAAAAATTGTTTCTTGGACATGGTTGGTAAATTTAAGGGTTAGCTAAGTTCCTTTATTTTAGATAAAAGTTCTTTCGCGAGTGTAAAATTAAAATTCGTTAACGCTTTAATTAACTCAGGCCTTAATCGCTCTAATAGTTCTTGTTTATTTTTGGTTGAAATACAATTACATTCATGAAAATAATTAGCAATGTTGTAATACAAATCAATCGTACTTAGAGGTTGCAGTTTTTCGGAACTACAAATAAACGTATTCATTTGTTCCAGAAGTTTCCTTGCAACATCTTCAAGGGCTTTCGCTTGCTCTATAACTTTATAAATATCCTGAGTGTTTAATTTCCCGAACTCAATCAAACCCAATTCTTCGTACTTCTTTTTTATGGCATTGATACGCAAAGTAAACAATTCGGTAGAGAAGTTCTGGTAGGTACTATACTTTTCTATATAATGTTTTTCAAGTTTTTCAAAGGCTTCGAAATAAAGCCTCTGTTCAACCCTGCTATTCGCAATATTTTTACGGTAGTCATCAAAACAAGTAAAAATTTGTTCTATAACTTTCCGTTTTTTGGTCTCTATTTTAAGATTAGCACTTACACTTCTTTTGCCATTAGACCTCTTAAGTCGTTCACATTGCTCAATCTTTGTGTCACATGACGCAACAATAATTTTTAAGTTATAAAAGCTGTGAATCACATCGTTCTGATTAAGATGCCGTTTAGCTTTCGCAACTCCATTTTACCTGCATTTGTTTTTACAAGCACATCATTCCCGTGAAAGCGCGCACCAATAGCATTTGAATTTACAAGTGTCCGGATTAGGATGCCGTTGACTTTTCGCAGTTCAACCTTACCTGAAGCTAAGGTTACTAACAGCTGTTCTTCATCTTGGCTTAGGTCAACTTCTACAGCACCTAAGGTTGATATCGTCCTGATTAGTATACCGTTCTCTTTTCTTAGTTCTACCTTGCCGTTTACAATTTTTGAAATCATGTTATTTGGTTTTAATTATTAATGAGACAAAACTAAAATCACACAACGACAAACAATGACGCTAAAAAATAAAATATACTTTTTGATAAAATGTGGGGATTTTCCGCCATTCTGTTAACATTGTTTTAAGTATATTCGCCTCAACCGAATCACAAATATTTTCTTACTAACTTTTTCTATCCTCGTATCAAATTAATATTACAACGACACATTTTGACGTTTTGACGTTCTAATATTGTACAGAATTAAAAATGAGAATAATATGAATAACCAACTTTCTAAATCTGAATCGACTGATGTAGGCTGCGAGTTACTAAATAAGGCTGAGATAATATCGATATCTGATTTTCTTAAAATTAAAGATGTTAGAATTCCAGAATACCAGCGTCCCTACAAGTGGGAAGAACGTCATGTTTCGCAACTGATAAATGACGTTTACAATCACCGAAATAAATCATATTATCGTTTGGGGACTATTGTAATTCATCAAAATAACATAGTTGATGAAAATAACCCAAAAGGCAAAATTTACTATGATATAGTTGATGGACAGCAACGCTTTACAACACTGCGAATAATTCTGTATGGTCTTGCTGAAATTATTGATAAAGGTGTAAAATTCGAAACTTCTTCAATAGCAGAAATTAAAAACCTAAAATCTATGGTCGATAATATTTCTGTCAATTATACCAACAAAGACAGTATTAAGCAAATTCATCAAAATTACAACAACGCTCTTCGTCTATTAAACAAATACGATGAGAAAGCCATATCTGCTTTTTTAAAGAGATGCCAAGTTGTTGTTTTTTATATAACTGATATTACAGAAGCATTTCAGTTTTTTGATTCTCAGAATGCACGAGGTAAAGATTTATATCCTCACGATTTACTGAAAGCTTACCATCTACGGGAGTTTGACAACAATGAAATTGAACGTCAAACTCAAATCGTACAAAACTGGGAAGAGTACTCTTCTAATGAACTTGCAAATGTTTTCGCAGAATATCTTTATCGGATAAAAGGATGGTCAGGTAAAAAAAAATCGCGCCAGTTTACAAAAGATAATATTGGCATGTTTAAGGGGATAAACATCTCAAAAACTGAAGAATATCCGTATATAAAAAGCTTGCAAATTGCTCACAGATTTGTAGACAATTACAACAATAATTATGAACGCTTAATTGATAGTCAAGTTCTTGCTTACCCCTTTCAATTGGATAGTATTATGATAAATGGCAGGAGGTTTTTTGAGTATGTGGGGCATTATAAAAATATCGTTAAGAACTTCAGGAAGAAATATGATAATAATCTGCAACAGAATAACGATACTAAGACACTAATCAATCTGGTATATTCAAATAGTAAAAGCTATCGCGAGGGTGAAAAATATATTAAGGCTTTATTTGAATGCCTAATAATCTATTACGTAGACAAGTTTGGTTACGCTGAATTCGATGCTTTTGTAGAGAAAGCATTTATATGGTGCTTTTGTCTTCGATTCATTTTTCAGCGCCTGGGTTTTGACAGTGTAGATAACTATGTTTTAGAGAATAATATTTTTAATAAAATAAAGGAAGCTATTTTACCATCGGAAGTTTTACGATATCCAATCAAAAGATTGCCATCACAAGACGATGTATATGAATATAGCGCTAATGACAAACGAATGGATAGCAGGATAGCAGAATTTTTTAAGACCAAAATGTATTATGCAAACTAACCATACCCACTTACAAGAATTTACAATTAAAAACCTTTTTACAAAAGGCGATCAATACCTTATACCCGTTTACCAACGTAATTACGAATGGGGAAAAGCACAGATTGAACAACTTATATTAGATGTAAAAGACTACTTTACGGAAGAAAGTGATAAAAACTACTATATAGGTACCCTTATAGTTGATAAAACTGAAGTGAACAAAAGGATATTCTATGAAACCATTGATGGACAACAACGCCTTACAACATTAAACATTATTTGTTGTGCGCTTAAAACATTAGGGATAAATATTGAAGATTACTTTTACCAACCGATAATTCATTTCGAGAGCCGTAAAAATGCTGATGAAACTATTCGATATCTGGTTAACAACGGAAAACAAACACCAAATTTTGACAACTACAATGTCAACATTCATGATGGATTGCTCATAGCTTGCGAAGTGCTGGAAACTCTCAAAAAAGATGAGTTTTTTGATTTTAACGGTTTCGTAAAATATCTATTTGACAAGGTAATTATACTTAGGGTACAAGTGCCGGAAGATACAGACTTAAACCACTATTTTGAAATCATGAACTCTCGGGGAGAACAGCTTGAGAAACATGAAATTCTTAAATCAAGATTAATGGCTCAACTAAACGGATTTGAAAATTCGTTAAAGTTAAGACGTGTATTTAATACAATATGGGAAGCATGTGCTGATATGAATAATTATATACAACTTAACTTCAATAAAACATTCCGGGAGCCTCTCTTTGGTAAAAGCTGGTTTCATTTTAAGCCTTTGGATTTTGACAGTATTTTTGATGTTCTATCAGTTAACAATAGCAATACAAAAACTTCAAGTGCAGGATTGTCATTTGGTGAAATTGTTGCAAGTAACAGCACAGAAATCAACACCAAAATTTCTGCTTTATTTGATGAACAAATAACCGAAAAGGATAACAGCCAATTTCAACCGGTAATTAATTTTGAGAATTTTTTACTGCATGTACTTAAAATAAAGCAACGGACAAGCGATATTAGCCTTGATGACAAAAGGTTGCTGCTATTCTTTAATAATGTTTTAGAAGAGCAAAGTGATAAAGCGGGATTTGTAATGGACTTTGCTTATCAGTTACTTAAAACGAGGTTTTTATTAGACCAATTTGTAATCAAACGAAAATACGAAGGCGGAGAATCATGGTGGAGTTTACAAGTTGTAAATTATTATCCTATAAACGCTGAAAGAAAACAAGACTCATATAGTTTCATTAACACCTTTGACAAAGAGCAGAACGACGAGCTTGTAATGTTGCTTTCAATGTTCCATGTTTCTACTCCAACACTGGTTTACAAAAACTGGCTTTTTGCCACGTTACTTTACCTGAATGAAAATTTCAGGATACAATTTAGAGAAGATGAAGTCAAGAGTTCTCAAATTGATGGTTCGGCGTTTACAAGTGAATTGCAATCTATTGCCAGAAGGTTTATGCATTACCGACATCTCACTAATAGAAAAGTAGATTATAACGACATCATTCTCAATCCTGATGACCTACCAGACAATCAAGACCTGGAATATGACTTTACATTCAACTTGTCGTATGGAAACATAGATAACAATTTGGTATTCAATTATCTTGACTATCTATTGTGGAAGCAAGATAATAACCGTAAATCTTATTCCGATTTCGAATTTAGTTTTAGAAGTTCGGTTGAACATTATTATCCACAAAATCCAATCAGTGGAGAAAAGTTAAATAGTAATACATTGCTGAATTGCTTTGGAAACCTTTGTTTGATTAGTCATGGTAACAACTCAAGGCTAAGCAATCATTTGCCGAATGCAAAGAAAGAGTATTATACAAAAGCAGCCACGAAAGATAGCATAAAGCAAATGATAATGATGAAATCAGACACCTGGAATGCAGGAGACATAGAGAAGCACCATAAAGAAATGGTAGAATTACTAGAGGAGAATCTTTTTGAATTAGAAAATAAAAAATAAAACAATGACCGAAAAAAATCAGCCTTCAACCGAAGTTATCATGTTAGCAAGCAAATCTGTTGACAACAATGTAGATACAATAAACAAGAATTTGGATATTTTACTCAAGAGTTCTGAATTGACAGTAAGTATAGTCTCAGAAACAATGTTAGCTTTAAAGGAGCTAGACTTCAATATGAAGAAGCTCGAATATTCCTATGAACTAATGATGAAAAATGCTGATAAAAGCATGGAGTTAATTCAGTATGGAGCAAAACAAAGTGAAAGATGGATGTTACAAATAGATAAAGTATTAGACAGAGTATTAGAAATAGATTTGACAACAAATAATGAAAATCTCATCCAAAGTCGTACGGAATTGCTGAAACTGTTAAACTCTCAAATGGAAGTTTTATTAAGGTTGCAAATGAGTATTTTTAATTGCTAAAGATGGACACCCCTAAAGAACTTGAGTATTATCTCTCTAATATATCAAATTTTACCAGTGAAATTTCTCAGTTAGATAATCATCGTCAGAATATTCAGGAATCCTGGAATAAAATTGGAAATAGCATTTCGAATTCATCTCACCCTATTGATGAAATGGCTATTAATTTACTAGCTGCTTCAAAGAACAAGAATGATTTAAAAGTATCAGCAGTTATTGGTGGAGCAAGCCTAATCGTTAAAGGTGTCGGTAAATTGGTAAAAGGATTTGGCTATGCCTATTCAGAATATAAGGTTTATCAAAAAGAGAAAAAGATCAAACAAAAAAAGATTGAGATCGCAACTCTTAAAATTAATCAAGCAAGCAAAACACTAATATGGGCTGAAAAAAATTTTGAAAGAGTTTTTAAAGTCTTTGAAAAAGATTTGTCAGTTGTAGTAACGGACTATGAGCATGATAAATTATTGTATTATCCTGGGCGTAAAAATAGTTTTGAATTATACTTTAAGTCTCTGTTTTTATTAAAGGCTTCTAAATATGTTATAGATGCATATACACATTGGCTTGAACACGGTGGAGAAGAGTATTATCGACTTCCGCCAGAATCATCTAAAATATTAAGCGAGTTAATAACAATGGAAGGAGGAATAATAGGAAAATTTTCAAAAGAGGAATTTACGAAATTACTGCTCACTCCGGTTGTTAAATCAAATGTAATGCTTGTCCTCGAGAATGTGTACCTAATAAATCATCTGCCCCTAAGTTTATATGAACTGGTTAAAATTGAAAAGAAAATGCCAAAACAAAGTCCATTGCGTATGGCTTTGAAAAACAATGAGGAATATAAAAACGAAACAAAAAAGATTTTTAAAAATAGAATCTTTTTTGTTATTTCATGTTTACTAAACTTAGTGAATATTTTACTCCTTTATTTTTGGAACACATTTGGATGGTGGAATTTGCTTATAGTTCCTTTAAACATATTACTATTTGTAGTAGCTTACCTTATTAGACTTGATAGAGAGTTATAAACTGGAATTAATCTTAAAACGTCATACTTTGTCTGTTTGGAGCGATAATATTGCTCCAAACTTTTTAAATACAAATTATGAACGCACTTTTAATTATTGGAATCCTTGTTGGAATTATCTTATTTTTTGTCATTGGTTTTACCTTGTGGTCTTATGCAAAAGAACATTATGACTACAATATATTTGGGCTTGGAGTTCTCTTGCGCGGCTTAGCAAGCTACATACTGGCTTATATGACCCTGGGAGCCAAAGGCGATGATTTTATTGTACTATGGTCTTGCATAGGTATTTTATGGCTCTGGACATTTGTAGTTACTATGTTCAGAACAAATATTTTCATAGCAATCTTCTCGCTTATTTACCAGATAATCGCTGTGGTAATTGTAAAAGTCATTTTAGAAAAAATATTCGGTAGCAGCGATGACTAAATATCAAATCACCAGCATTTACCTCTTAAATTTCCACAAAAAAATAGTAGCTTGCCACACCTAAAAAAGGTAACAGCAAATACCACAGTACCCATGATAACCGGAGAATTAAAATCACAGATAGATAAAATATGGAATGACTTCTGGACAGGAGGCATATCTAACCCGCTGACTGTAATAGAGCAATTTACCTACCTCATATTTTTAAAACAGCTCGACGACAGGCAAATCCTTATCGAGAAGGAAATAAATATGCTGGGCGGTTCCAGCCGCAAACCTTTATACATGCCCGAGCAAAAACCACTGCGTTGGAGCAGCTTTAAAGACAAAGACCCGGAAGTAATGTTCGATTTATTTACGCGTCCGCAACGCGAGCTGGGCGATGTAACCGTATTCGATTTTATGAAAGGCTTAGGCGCTACCGGTGGTGTATTCTCAGAGTACATGAAGGGTGCCACGTTTATGATACCTACTGCAAAGCTACTGGATCGTGTGGTGCAGCAAATAGACAAACTGCCGCTTGAAAAACGCGACACCAAAGGCGACCTGTATGAGTATATGCTCAGCAAAATAGCCGAAGCAGGTACAAACGGGCAGTTCCGTACGCCACGCCACATCATCAGGATGATGGTAGAGCTTATGCAGCCCCAAAAAGAAGACACTATTTGCGACCCGTCTTGCGGTACGGCAGGGTTCCTGGTAAGTGCCGGGCAGTACATCCATGAGATGCATCCTGACTGGTTTAACGAGTCGGAGTTCAGGGAGCATTTTAATAAGGAAATGTTTAACGGTATAGAGATAGACCCTTCCATGATGCGCATCAGTGCTATGAACCTGCAACTGCACGGTATGGAGCACCCTAACCTTATAGGTAAAAGCGCGCTTGCCGAAAACCTGACCGAAGGCGGAAAACTTATAAGCGGCAAATACTCACTCATACTGGCCAACCCGCCGTTTAAAGGTGCTTTGGACTATGACGAGGTAGAAAGCAGCCTGCTAAAGGTAACCCAAACCAAAAAAACCGAACTACTGTTCCTTGCACTGATACTGCGCATGCTGAAACTGGGCGGGCGCGCAGCGGTTATAGTACCCGATGGCGTACTTTTTGGCAGCAGTGGCGCACACAAAAGCATACGTAAAGAACTGGTAGAAAACCAAAGGCTGCAAGGCGTTATATCTATGCCCAGCGGGGTGTTTAAGCCCTATGCCGGAGTAAGCACCGCCATATTGCTGTTTACCAAAACCAACAGCGGCGGTACTGATGATGTTTGGTTTTACGACATGAAAGCCGACGGCTACAGCCTTGACGACAAGCGCAACCTGCTGATAACCGAAGACGCGCTGGAGCAAAGCTTTACAGAACCCGAAAATATTATAGACGAAGTAAAAGGCAAAAGCGATATTGCCGATATTTTAATGCAATGGCATTACCTGGGCAAAGGCGAAAAAGAGAAATTTGCCGACCGCACTACGCAAAGCTTTATAGTACCCAAAGCCGATATAGTGGCAAACGGCTACGACCTGAGCATAAACCGCTATAAAGAAACGGTATATGAAGAAATGGCTTATGAAAAGCCGGAAACCCTTATTGCCGATATTAAAGCCCTTGACCTGAAAAGGCAACAGGCTATTGAAGAACTTGAAAAGATGCTTGCGTAATGGAGTACATAGAAATTCAAGAGGTAACAAACAATTTAGATAGTAGAAGAATTCCGTTAAATAGTCAGGAAAGAGCTAAAAAAACTACCCATGGAAAGTATCCATATATAGGTGCAAATAACATACAAGGGTATATTGACGAATATATTTTTGACGAAAAAATATTGTGTGTTGCTGAAGATGGTGGCTCGTGGGGAGCTAATCAGAAGTGTGCAATTATTATTAATGAAAAATGTTGGGTTAATAACCACGCTCATGTTTTAACTGCTAAAAAGGATTTAGTTTTAGAGTATTTAATGTACTATTTAAACTATGCTGATTTAACGCTACACATTAATGGGGCAACTCGTGGTAAACTGACAAAGGGGACGCTAAATAAAATCAAAATCCCCCTGCCAGACCTCGCTACACAACAAAAAATAGCTGCATTATTAGATAAAGCCGATGAATTGCGCCAGTACAACAAACAGCTTATAGAAAAGTATGATGCCCTTACGCAGAGTTTGTTTTTAGATATGTTTGGGGATCCTGTAAGGAATGAGAAGGGATTAGATATAAAGACAATTGAACACCTTGTTTCAAATGAAAAACACAGCATAAAATCAGGTCCATTTGGCTCGTCACTTAAAAAAGAATTTTATGTCGAGAAGGGTTACAAAATTTACGGACAAGAACAAGTTATTAAGGATGATTTGTCATTTGGAGATTATTACATTGACGAAAAAAAATATAAAGAACTTGAATCTTGTAAAATTAAAGAGGGAGATATATTAATTTCTCTAGTTGGCACTTATGGTAAAATAGCATTAGTTCCGAAAGATTATGAACCAGGAATTATAAATCCCCGTTTAATGAAAATTTCGCCAAATCAGAAAATTATAAGACCCGACTTTTTGAAAATATATTTGCAAAGTTCATATGTTACAAAGCAATTAAAAAGTTATTCTAGAGGAGGAACAATGGATATTATTAATGGTAGTATTATTAAAAAAGTTACTATTTTATTACCTCCAATAGTCCTACAAAACCAATTTGCGGAGCGCGTGCAGCTTATAGAACAACAAAAGGAGCTGGCACAGCAAGCATTGCAAAAAAGTGAGGAGCTGTTTAATAGCCTTCTGCAAAAAGCGTTTAAGGGAGAGCTGGTACCGGAGTATGAACTTTAAAGATATATTACAAAAAATAGAAGTTAAACAACGGGAATCGTTTTGCCCATTGCCGGAGTTTTTAAATTCTACCGCTATTTTGCCGCGTAAACGCCGGGGTTTATATTGGTTGTGGACACGGCTTGAATTTCGGGATATCACAAACGCCTGGGTTGATCCTCCGCAGGATGCTGTCAAGTCCCGCCAGGTGCCATTCAAAAAACTGATTAATGACCGCATTGGCCTTAAAAATGTGTGTACAGTTTCTAAAAATGGCTACACAATAGTTTATAACGGTATAGGCGGTTATACGAAAAGCAACATGGGCTTTGGGCTTCGGGAAAGGATTTTACAGGAAATCAATTGTAATGATTATCGCACAGGTACTTTAAATATAAGTAAGTGGTTTAAACCGGAAGATTGGGCCGTAAGCTTCTTTGATTTTGATGCTCCCGAAAACCATGAAATTATTAAAGAGCTGCGCGAAGAAGGCTTTTATACAAAATACGCCGCCGATCTCGAAATGCTTTGGCGGTTAGAGTACGGACATCCTATATTGTGCAGGCATTGATTCAATAATACAATAAATGAAAAATCTATTTAAACCTCGGGTTAAATTAACGACACTAGAACAAAATAAGTTTAATGGGAAAAGTGCAGAGAGATATTTCGCAGCTAACCTCACTATTAGTTTGGATGCGAGGGTATTTTGGGCTACGAGGACAGAAGATGATTCTAAAGTAGATTTGGTTACAGTAATTTCACATCCTTGGGTCAACAACCATGTTGACGTTTTGTTTACCCAGATTAAATCGGGACCTAGTTTTGTAGAGCCTATAAAAGGCAGTGACGAGATCCGATTTTTAGTAAAAAAAGAAAAATTCAAACATCTACTAAATAGAAATCATAATACCTTAATTTGTTGGTCGAATGTTGAATTTGATGAACCTTTTTGGTTCATAATAAAAGCCAATGCAAAGTACTGTAGAGTAAATTATAGAGAAATACACAAACTAACACCGTTAAGTCGCTTTGATATTATTAGAGTACTCACTTCATTCAATAATACAAATGGCGGCAAAGGACTTACATTCAAGATAAAAGAAGAGACATTTTTAGATAAAAGGAAAAATGCCAAAGCACTTTATAAGAATTTAATGAGTGCAAAAGTCGAAAATCCCTTGTTTGGAGCAATAGAATTTTCTCGACTAGGATGGCGGCATATAACCCGAACAAAGCGATTAAATAAGTATAAGGTGAACTCCTTTGACTTACTTAGTGTAATTAATAAAATTTTAGTCAGGACTCCGTCCAAACATGTATGTTATAGTGAACAGTATGAAGAGGTTGAAGAAAATAGATATAGAGTTTGCGAGTATATTTTGACTTATAATGATCTACAAGGAATTAAAGAAGATAGTGGTGCTATTAAACCTGTAAATGTTTATATTAAATTGTTGGAATTTTCAAGTTATATGATAGATTGGCGGGCGGCACCAAATTTTTCCTCAATCGTAAATCGTCGCGTTGTGTTCAAAAGTATTTATTACAAAGAAAAAAAGTAGCAAGATCTATATTTTGAACCGCCTCGTACCCATTCTGGCACAGATTTGATCCGCTTCATTCAGAGCAAAGGCATCGAGTCTTAACGCTAATCTCGCTACTTAATTACAAATATATAGATTTATAAATAAAATCCCTATTTTAGTGCTACCAACCCATACAGTGCATGAACAGTAACTTTACTTTTTTACAGGCCGAATTCAAAGACCTCTTTACCGAGATAACCGAAGCGGAAAAGCACACCTTTACCGCACCGCGTTATGCTGCGCTGTTATGCCGCAGTACGTTAGAGAAATCATTGTTCTGGCTCTATAAAAATGATGAAGACCTGCAACTGCCGTATGACACCAAGCTGGGCGCACTCCTGCATCATGAAGATTTTAAGGCTATTATAAAACCTTCCATGCTCATAGAGCTGGATATTATTCGGGTTAACGGCAACAACGCAGCCCACGGTAAAACCGTAAAGGCACTGGAAGCTTTGCAGTCGCTAAAAAACAGTTTCAGGTTCCTGTCGTTTATCAGCAAATACTACAGCGCTGCCAACCCTGAGATACCGCCTTTTGATGAACGCTATATCCCTTATGGCGATACCGCCGACAAAAAGCTACAGGAATTGCAAACCCTTGCCGACACCCTCGAAAAAGAGCGTGAAGAAGCCAATGCAGCCCTAAAAGCTCAGCAACGCCTGCTGGAACAAAACGAGGCAATGCGCCTGGAACTCGAAGCGCGCCTGGAAGAAATAGCCCGCCGTAAAGAAGAACGCCACGAAACATTTACTGTAGAGCAAGCCATACCGGAGTTAACCTCAGAAGTTGAAACACGTAAGCTATTAATAGACTTATTACTTCGCGAAGTCGGTTGGGATAACCTTAAAGAAGGTCGCGATAAGGAGTTTGAAGTAACGGGTATGCCCATAAGTACCAACCCGTCGGGGCGCGGTTATGCCGATTATGTACTATGGGGTAACAATGGCCTCCCACTTGCTGTAGTAGAAGCTAAGAGTACCATACACAGTAATAAAAAAGGGAAGCACCAGGCGAGCCTGTATGCCGATTGTCTTGAAAAAATGACAGGGCAACGCCCGGTAATATTTTACAGTAACGGTTTTGAAACCCATATTTGGGACGATGCTTTTTATACCGAGCGCGAGGTTCAGGGCTTTTATACCAAAGAAGAACTGCACCTGCTTATAGAGCGTCGCACATCACGTAAGGATTTACGGGAGTTTAGTGTAAATACCGGTATTGCAGGAAGACCATATCAGTTATTAGCCATCCAGCGCGTAGCCGAAACACTGGCTACTACGCACAATAAAACATTAAGGGGCAGAAACCGGAAAGCATTGTTGGTTATGGCCACCGGTAGTGGTAAAACACGTACCGCAGCTGCTATGGTAGATATGCTTACCAAATGTAACTGGGCAAAGCGTATACTTTTCCTCGCTGACCGCAATGCGCTGGTTACACAAGCTAAAAATGCATTTAAAGAATACCTGCCGCACCTTTCGGCTATAGACCTTACCAAAGAAAAAGAAGACAATGGTACACGGGTGGTGTTTTCTACCTACCCAACCATAATGAATAAAATAGACAGCCTTAACGACAGTGAACGTTTTTATGGTGTTGGTCATTTTGATGTAATTATTTTAGATGAGGCACACCGTTCTGTTTATGATAAGTACAAAGCTATATTCAGTTATTTTGATAGCATATTAATTGGGTTAACAGCAACTCCTAAAAAAGACAGCTCGCTTAAAAACACATACACCCTTTTTGATATAGAGGATGATAATCCCACCTTCGCTTACGAGCTTAACAAGGCTGTGGAAGAAAAGTACCTGGTGCCGCCAAAAGCGTACAGTGTGCCGTTAAAGTTTCCGCGGGAAGGTATTAAGTATGAGGAACTGTCAGAAAAAGACAAAGAACGTTTTCAGGAAATTTTTGGGGTACAGATAAGCCCTGATAATGAAGTGCTGAATATTGATAAAAATAAGATTAACAGCTGGCTTTATAACAACGATACTATTGATAAAGTACTGGATTATCTAATGACCAATGGTCTTAAAGTAGCCGGAGGTGATAAGCTGGGTAAGACCATTATTTTTGCCAAAAACCACCGTCATGCTTTATTTATAGAAGAGCGTTTCAATAAAAACTACCCTGAGTATGGGGGTAATTTCCTGCGTGTTATTGATAACTACGAAGACAAAGCCCAGGATTTACTGGAGAAGTTTTGTGAGTTTAAGTCGGGTAATGAGTTAGAACCGCAAATAGCCGTATCGGTAGATATGATGGATACCGGTGTTGATGCGCCACGGGTACTGAATCTGGTATTTTTTAAAGCTGTAAAAACCTATTCTAAATACTGGCAGATGATAGGCCGGGGTACACGCCTTTGTCCTGACATTTTTGAACCGGGAGTTGATAAGGAACATTTTCTTGTCTTTGACTTTTGTGGTAATTTTGAGTATTTCAACGAGTTCCCTGATGGGGAAACACAGAAAACAGGCCTGTCGCTTACGCAGAACATTTTCAATACAAAGCTGGAAACCATACTGGCTATCCGCGAACTTCAAAATCCGACTCCTGAGCAGGAAGAACTTCAGGTTCTTTACACGGATGACCTTTATGAATCTATAAATAACCTAAATGAAGACAGGTTTGAAGTACGCAAGCACTGGCGTTATATAAAAGAATATAAAGACCGTAACCGTTGGAACAATATTACAAAAGTTGACCAGCTTGATATACAAAGTAACCTGTCGCATCTTGCGGCGTACAAAGATGATACCGATGAATATGCCAAACGGTTTGATTTACTTATTTTGAAGCTGCAACTGGCATTGGTAACCGGTCATAAATCACAAGTAAGGCATATTACTGAAATCAATGAAATAGCAAACCTTCTCTTTACCAAAAGGAATATCCCTGCGGTTAATGCAAAAATTGTGGTGATCCAAAAGCTACAACAGGAACAGTTTTGGGCTACAGTAGATGGTATTCAACTAGAAGAAATCAGGAAGGAAATACGCGAACTGATTCACTTTTTGAAAGACGAAAACAAGTTGGTACCTATTTATACCCCTTTTACCGATGAGTTGGATCTATCAATGGTCAGCGAGCCTGATATTATAGGAACTTACCCGAACTTGCAAAGCTACAAAGACCGCGTAGAGGCTTTTATCCGTAAAAATAGGACTGAGAATCTGGTTATAGACAAATTGTATAAAAACCTTCCTATTACACCGGCAGAGCTTGAGTTGTTAGAACAGTTCTTGTTCAATGAAGCTTTAGAAAGTAAAGACCGTTTTGTAAAAGAATATGGTGAGCAGCCTCTTGGTAAATTTATCAGGAATATTATTGGTCTTGATATAGAAGTGGCTAACCGTTTATTTGCCGACTTTATATCAATGGGTAATCTTAATGCTAATCAGATAACATTTGTACAGAAGATTATCGACTACCTCAATAAGAAAGGAGTTCTTGATAAAACGCTTTTAACCCAATTCCCTTTTACCGAAAATGACGACAGAGGTATTTTTGGGATCTTTCAAGAAGACGATAAAGTTTTTGAAATTATCAGGGTCATCAATGAGGTGAATAGTAATGCTGGAATTTTATAGAATTAGATAACTATAATCTCGAATGAATCAAAAAAGAATTTGGAAAGAGTTTATAACAGCACAATCAAAAATCTTAGAATACAAGTCTAAACCTATTGGGATTGATACGACGAAACCTGTTCAATTTGACGGTTCAAAATTGCATCTTTCGATTGACCAAGAAATTTTCAAAAAGGTATTCAAAAAAGAAGTTGAAGAAATATTCAACATCCATAACTTTGATTTTAATAGTGTTTATATTCAAACTGGCTTAGAGAACACAGCAAATATTACATCTGAACGACTTAAAAAGCTAAAAGAACTTGCTGAAATATGTTACATTGACTTTAATGAAAACCCTGTAATTGAAGGAACAGTCACCAATCAAAGTAACAATATCAAAGATGAATTAAAAGGTGTAATTGGAGAGCTTCCAATAACATACCAGTTTAAAAATTCAGGATTGATTTTTTTAAACATGGATGAATGGAATAGAGCAAGTCAAATTCAGGGGCTAAATTTTAATAAAAAAGCAGGTGCAGTTTTTACAGTAAAACCTTCACTTTTATTTATAATTTCCACGTTTTACAAAAACATTGAAATCGCTCAACAAGGAAATAGAATAATTATTGAAGGAGAATTACAAAGAAATGTCTATGAGGTTTTTGAGGAACATTTTGGTTTGACCAAACGAGGAAATGAACTAATTTTTAATTTCGAAAATAAAGAACATCTAGAGCAAAAAATTGATGAATTAGAAGGCAAGGGAATTACACTTCCACAACCGAATGATAATAGGCTTCATTTTTACTATGATTGCAAGTTTTATGAACAGCACGAATCAGGCTTGAATTTTGAGGCTTTCAGATTAAAGAGAACACTCAAAAAATATTTTCCTGACAATTCATTTGATTTTAATTACAAAACTGAGTATTCCTTTGATTTACGAAAACTTGACAAAGGAATTGATGAACTTCAAAGAAACGAAGATATATTTTGGAACAGATTGTTTTCTGAAATACACGGAAACGAATTTCAAATAAGCCAAACACATAGAACAATTTCATTTGACTTTGAAACGGAAGATGAACTAACAGAAAAACTTGATTTTATTAAATCATTCTCTTTCTTTGAGATTTATGACAGAGGTGAAAATCACAAGTATAAATTCAATATCAAATTTGAAACAGGCTTACACGAATTACAAGCCAAACTGAAAAAGGAGTTACCGAACTTAACCACGAAACTAATCGGCAATGGCGAAAAACTGATATTTAGACAATTTTACCAAACAGGAAACAAGACTGAAATTCTTGCACGTTTACATAACCAATTAAACGATTTTATTGATTCTGAAACTTTCAATTATGCGATTAACGACACTTTTCAGGAAAAATTTCTTTGTGAAGAAAATTTTGAATCAAAGGTTGTACAGGAAGAAGAGAAACTTTCAAAACTTTTGCGAGAGGAGTTTTATTTCGGAATGCCCAAAGAAAAATTTTATTTGGGGAAATTGCAAAAGGTTGATTATCCCGATTTGTATTTTATTGCAGATGAAGAGAGAATTGAAGAAGTAAAAGAGAATATTTCAAACGAAACTGTAAAAGCCGTTTTTCCCGACTTAAAAGGCGAAAAGGACAAAATAAAACGACTAGAAGATACAGTCTTTAAACTTGATGATGAGAAAATAAAATTGCCTAACAACAACGCAAAGGAGTTTTTGTACGATTCATCGAAAGCTAAAAGCATTGAAAATATTGAGTATTTGCTAAACAAAACAAGTGCAGAATGGCAAGAATTTGAAAACAACCTTTTTTCAAAATCGCTCAATGAATCGCAAAGGCAAGCCATTTTCAAATCGCTTTATGCGGAAGAGTTGGCTTTGATTCAAGGTCCGCCCGGAACTGGTAAATCAACTGCAATTGCTGAAATTATTTGGCAACACATCAGAAAAGAACCAAGACAAAAAATTCTTTTGACTTCTGAAACCAATCTTGCCGTTGATAACGCCATTGACAGATTAAAAAACGGAGAAAATAATGTTGTAAAACCAATTCGGTTTGGCAACACAGACAATTTAGAATCAGAGGGATATTTTTATTCTCTCGAAGCCATCGAAAATTGGCTAAAAAGCAATCCTACACAAAACAATACCGTTTCGCATTGGGTAAACAACATTGCAAATAGAATTACCGACCAAGACAATGAACAAATTGATTCTGCATTAGAAAAATGGAAAAGTCATTTGCAAACGCCGAACAATGAAACCAAAAAACTATTTGCAGACAAATATTTGGAGTATGTGAACTTGATTGGTGCAACAGGAAGTTCAATCGGCAAACTAAATTCTGAAAACAAATGGACTTCGTTTTTTCGTGCGTATTTGAATGTTTTCAACCATAAAAATTATCAGGAAAACAATTTTAAAGAATGTAATCGAACAAACATAGATTTTGACACAGTAATTATGGACGAAGCAAGTAAAGCAACACCGCCGGAACTTGCTTTGCCTGTTTTGTTTGGTAAAAAATCTATTATCGTTGGCGACCACAGACAATTACCGCCAATGATTGACGGAGAAGAAATCAAAGATTTACTTGTTTCTATTGGTGAAAAAGCATTGGCTAAATCGCTTTCACATAAAGAGTTTGAAACATCACAATTTGAACGTTTGTTTTTAAATATTGACGAAAGTATAAAAGGAACTTTCGATACACAATACAGAATGCACCCTGCAATCAATGAAGCAATCGCACAATTTTATAAAGATGACGGTGGTTTGAATTGTGGTTTGCCATTAGAAGAAACTTATCACGATTCCTTTGATAAATGGGATTCACGCTATCACGGTTTACAATTCAAAGATATCATTACACCCGAAACGCATACAATTTGGATAGATGTTACAACACCCGAAATTCAAGAGGGAACATCAAGGGTTAATTTCGGAGAAATTGAAGCTATTGACAACATTCTTTCTGTCCTGAAAAAAAGCGAGGGAAAAACTGAATTTGATAAATGGATTTCAAATAAGAGTTTAGAAGAAAAGCAAATCGGACTTATTAGTTTTTACGGAAAACAAATTCAGTATATCAATAAAATGCTGAAAGAAAAACATAGTGAAACACCTATTCGGTTGAGTACGGTAGATAGATTTCAAGGAATGGAAAGAAACATCACTATTGTTTCAATGGTACGAAGCAATAAAATTACTTTTCAAGGTCAAGAAGCCGATTTTGATTTATACCCTGAATTGGGTTATCCTAATCAGGAAAGTTTAGGTTTTGCTGAATCGCCAAACCGTTTGAATGTTGCTTTGTCGAGAGCAAGGAGATTGCTTATTGTGGTTGGGAATAGTGAGCATTTTTGCCGTAAAGACATCTACAAAAAGGTGTTTGAAACCATACAGCAAAACGGAAAAATAATTAGTGCAGAAGAATTACAAAAAGCAGTAGAACAAAATGGATAGAACTAAAACAACATACGCAATCTTTCCGTTTGAATGGACTGTAAAAGCTACTTCTTACCAAATTCGGTACAGAAAGGCGTTTAAAATCAATGAAACTGATGAAATTTTCTGTTCAATTATCAATGCAAAAGGAAATCAAATTGAGTTTTCAAAATTAGGTAATCTTTTAGGATTCAATCTACAAGACCTGGCTGAAACGGATATTTTGAACATTTACCTAAAAGGACTTACGGAATACAACCTAATTGAAATTGGTAAGGACGAAATTAAACTAACTGAATTTGGACAAGAAGCGTTACAAAGTAAACTGAAATACAAATATCTCTTTGCATCAACTGAATTATTTGAAAACCAAACTGCCATTGGCGAAAACTTTGATTTTTCATTCAAAAGTGTGTTTGATTTAGATAACAGTTTATCACACGAAAAAAAAATTGAACAAGCTATTTTTGAAAATCCTGAATTAAAACAAAAACTTCAATTTCAGCTTTTCGGCGACGACATTTACAAAGGGGAAATCATTGAATTGTATAAGAGTAAACCATGTATTAGTTACAAAAACATTTCACTACAATGCGAGATTACGGCAGCTGAAAATTCATTTCAACTTTCCTTTTTCAAAAGGGGTATAAACAAACCTGATTTAGAATTTCTAATCGACTTGCCCGAAAATGCAGAATTAAAAAGGGAGTTATTTAGAAAAGGTAAATATCATCACATTCTTACTGAAAATCCGTCAATCTTAACACAGGATATTGAAACTTACAAAGACTTATGGAATTGGAAAGAGCTTGCTGGCAACCCAAAAGTAAATTGGAGCGACTATACCGTTTTTGAATTATTCCGTGAAAACGGAGACGGAGGTATTTGGAGCGCAATTTCTGAAAATGCTCCAATTGAAAGTATAAAGTCCGTTATTCAAGAATATGCTGAATATTGGAATTGGACAACGCTTACAGAAAGATTTGATAATGATTTTATCAAAGAACAAATCAAAAACTTTGATTGGGATTTTGAAGAACTTTCATACAAGGAACCCGTATTTGTAACTTCTTTGCTCCAAAATTCAACACTAAAAGACCGTGATTGGGATTGGAATTACCTATCAAAAAATCTACCTGACGAGGTTATTGAAAAGCACATTGAAAATTTTACTTGGGATTTTTATCTAATCACAGAGATTAAAAGTGGTATTTTAAGAAATCTACTTTCAAAAGGAAGCAAGTCTAATTCTGATTACGCCAATATTTTATTATCTAAGCCGTGGAATTGGAAATTCATTTCTGATAAGTTTGATATAAAATTTCTTTACAATCAAATTTCGTCATTAGCTGAGCGGGTTGATTGGCACACCGTTTTTAATCGTTTTTTCAATAACGAAGAAATAACCGAAAAATGCCTAAAAAATGAAGATTTTAAGTCGCTTTTAAAACAGCATTTGCCCGATAACTTTGCCGTAGCTCATCAAGAATATCTTTGGTCGCTAAGCCTTATTGACTTTTTTGAGCAGCAAAACCTTATCCAATGGGAAACCAAATCATATATTAAAGGTTTTGACACTAACGAAAATGTTGAATGGAATAATCCCATTTTTGAAAAATACAATAGTCGTATCATAACAGAAAGCGGATTTTCAAATGTTAGCCAACGAATTTCTGACTATACTTTAATAGAACAATTCCCTGATTTTACTTGGAATTGGAACGGAATTTCACAAAATAAAAAACTGATTGAAAATCCGCTGTTTATAAAATCCGCATTTTTAGGTAATTTTTCATTTTCAAATAACCTTGATTGGAGTGCTATTCTTGATTTGATTACGAATTTAGAATTCATCAATAAACATTTAGAACACTTTCAATCAGTTGTAGAATCGGATAAGCACCGTGATTTTTGGATACAACTTACAAAACGAGAAGAGCAACAATTTATCTTACATAATTATCACTTTCCTTGGGATTGGACTTACATTACAGAAAACAGTACGGAAGAAATCATTCTTGAAAGTTTTGATGATGAGGAGCTATTTGAGAAATGGGATTGGAAAATTGCAACCCGAAAACTTGACAAAGAAACTATTCTTGACAATTTAGAACACTTTGCTCGTTTCATTGATTGGAAATATGTTATAAACGAAATCTTTTCCGTAGAAAACGAACTTTCAATGGACAGAGAACTTCCCAGGATTGCAGCTTGTTTGTCAGTTGTAAATAGAGAAATAAGAAAAGACATTTGGAAAGATTTAACTGCAAAAATACCTTTTGGAACATTGTTTCCGATTGTTGGAGCAACGAATCATTTGAATGTTTTTGAATGGGATTGGGATTTTATTTCAAATCATAATCACTTCCCTACTGACATTAGTGCGCTTAATGAGTTCAACGAAAAAATAAATTGGACAATTTTATCAGAAAGCAATGCCATTCAACAGAAATTTAATCCGAATGATTGGGATAATGGCAAACAATGGTTCAACAATATTGACCGTTATTTACGACAATTTGAAAACAGTTGGAATTGGCAAGTTCTATCTAAAAATCGAAACATCAATTATAACAGACTCTTATTACAGAAATATAAAACTGAAAATTGGGATTGGGATTATTTGACTGAATTTGGTGGATTTCTAACTGAACAGAAAAAAGACAAAAGCAACAAAAATTATTTAGCAGAAGTTATACAACAGTTTCCAAAAATCAAATTTGAAATTCTTTCCAATCGAAAAGACATCAATATTGGTAGTAATTTAATTCTTTCAACCAAAGACAAAAAATGGGATTGGCTAGTATTATCAGAAAATGAGAGAGCCGAAATTTCAAACGAGCTTATTCTTGAACTCAAAGACAAAAATTGGAATTGGCAAGCACTATCAAAAAGGAAAAACATTGAGTTTAAAAATGAAACACTTTTGCTATTAGCGGAAAAAGATTGGGATTGGAACTTCTTATCGAGAAATGAAAATCTTGAATTTAACGCTGAATTCATTGAACATACCAAAGCAAAACCTTGGAATTGGAAAGCTGTTTCACGACATAAATCATTTGTGCCAACTATTGAGTTATTGACACTTACAAAAGAACTTGAATTGGATTGGAAACACTTATCACAGCATTCAAGTTTAAACCCAACCAAAGAACTACTTGCAAAATTTGAAAACAAATGGGATTGGCAAAGCATTACGAAAAATCCGCAAATCAATTTTTCTGATATTGATTTTATTCAGCGATTTTCCGATAGATGGAATTGGCATTTTATATGTGAATCAGGCAAACTAATATTAAACAAACAGACTTTAACTCAATTCAGAGACCATTTAGAATGGAATTTGATTTCATCAAACACGAGTTTAGATTTCACAAAAGAAATTATTCAAGAGTTCAAGCAATTTTGGAATTGGACATCACTCAAAGAAAACAAACGAGTTGTAGAACTTTTAGGGAATTACGTTGCAGACGAAATAAACAAATCAGCAACCTTGAATTTCATTGACAAAATTGAACAACAATGGTCAGAATGGAAAGGAAGTATTTATCACTTTTCACATATTGACAATGCAGTTGAAATAATTAAGAACCGTAAAATTCAAAGCAGACATAAAGCAACCATAAAAGGAGATGCCGCTGGAAATATAGTTCATCGTAGAGGTGATGCACACGACTATGCTCGTTTTTACTTCAGACCAAATACACCTACACAGTTTTACAATGAGTTTTTAGGAAAAAATACAACTGACGGCTATGAAAGCCACGGTCAGTGGATTTCTTGGTACGAAAAAGCAAGAGGTTTGGGATTCCCAAAATGTCCTATTCCAATATTTTTCAGATTTTCTCTAAAGGAAGTTTTATTTAAAAACGAAAAACAATGTTGTGTTAGTAACGGTAATATGCAAACGAGTTCAACTCAATTTGGTAGCATTGATAAATTGATAAATAAATTTGGATTTGAGGATTTGTATTACACACCAAAACAGTACGCAACGAAAGAAGATTACAATAGATACAGAAACTATGCTCAACAAGAATTTTTGGTCAAAGATGAGCTTACATTTGATAATTTAAACGATTTTGAAATAGTTTGTCCGTCTGAAACAGACAGAGCTTTGCTGATAAACTTGTTAGGAGAAGGACAAAAAGATATTTTTTCAAAAATTGTGGTTGATAGAAGTTACTACAATAACGAAAATCCAAGAGTACGAATTGAAGAAGAAGATTCTGGATTACATATCAATTCAGAATTTAATGGACAGGGTTATTTTGAATTAAGTGGGGAATCTAATATTAAAGATATTGAAGTTCTTACAGGTAATGTTAGTAAAATAGATAAAGATAAAATAATTTTCAATTCTTATATTTCGCTTAGAAATTTGAAACAATGCATTAAGTTAAATTTCATTGATGAATCAGGACGAAATTGGTTTGTATATGCAAATGGATTATTAAATAATAATCCTAAGAATGATAGTTCATTTAGCTTGTGGAAAAAAGCAGTAAGTAAAGGATCATACAATCCAATGGAAGCGATAAACATATTGAAGCAAAATGGATACTATGATATTTTTTCACAAAAGATAAGGCACTACACATTAGAAACTCACACTAATTTAGTTTGTAATGTATTTGAAAGATATTTTGCTCCGAATTATTCTGAATCTATATCCCTAGAACTATTCAGAAGTATGTTAATTCTTCACGACATAGGGAAGTCTAAAGCTTTTAGTGAGGGGAGCAAAAGTAATCAATACGAATACACCAAACATATAATAAATGACTTATGGAAAAATCTGCCATATTCAATAAAAGACTTGTCAATCGTTTTGGGACTGTTAGAAGAGGATTATCTTGGAGATTATTTTCAAAACAGACTGAGTGTAACTGAAGTAAAAACAAAAATTTATGAATTAGCTGAATCGTGCAGTTTAATAGCCAAATCATTTCTGAGAATTTATATGGTTTATTACCAATGTGATATTGCTTCATATACTACCGACGCAGGTGGTATAAAATTTTTAGAGCATCTATTTGAGTACGAAGACGGAAAAAAGGTTTTTGACGAAAGTGAGAGGTTAATTAAAATGTCTCCGAAATATTGGAAGATGTATAAACAACTAAAAAACGAAATTGAAAATGGCAATTAAACATATAAAAGGAAATATTTTTAGTTCGAAATGTCAAACGCTCGTAAATACAGTGAATTGCGTTGGAGTTATGGGAAAAGGGATAGCATTGGTACACAAACTGCGTTATCCTGAAATGTATGAGGAATACAAAGAGCACTGTAAAAACAAACTTATTCGAATTGGTTCATTATGGCTTTATACCAAACAAGAAAGTGCACCTTGGATTTTAAGTTTTCCGACTAAATTTCATTGGAAATACCCAAGCAAAATTGAATGGATTGAACAGGGATTGCAAAAATTTGTGGACACTTACGAGAAAAAAGGAATTACTTCTATTGCGTTTCCTTTGCTTGGTACACACAATGGAGGATTGGATGCCAACGAAGTAAAACAAATTATGAACGAGTATTTAGGCAAATGTTCCATAGATATTGAAATTTATGACTACGACCCGAACTCTAATGATGATTTATTTGTATCATTTAAAACAAAATGGTTGTCGTTAGACGAAAAGACACTTAAAGTGGAAACAGGTATACAACCACAATACGCAAGAAAAATATCGGAAATAATTCAAAGCGGAGAAATAAACTCAATGATTGCCTTAGCAAACTATAACGGTATTGGAGAAAAAACATTAAGTAAGGCTATTCAGTATATATTAAATAATTTGAAATAAATTTATATCCGCATTTTTACATGAAGTAACATTGTTAGTTTATAAATTTGGAAAATCATAGGAGCACTTTATACTTAAAACAGTTAAATATAAGTGTATTTTGTATCCTCTGTGTAATGATATTGTAAGAGTCTCTTTCTTCTTAAAAGAAATAAATTAAAGATTTGCTTTTCTAATAGTTAAGGCTAATACAAGCTACTTTTTTCTATTATGAAAACTTCTAAACTCCAAACTTCAAGAAAATAATATATTAGATTTTGTCGTATATTTGCTTTAAATATAAGTAATTATTTTGCATTTCATATTCTATTTAAGCAGGCTTGCTTTAGATGAATTTTAGTTGATTTGTGGCAATTTCATGGCAATAATGCTTTTGGAATTTCGGAAAATACAGCATTGACGCGGGTTTTGAAAACAGGTTCGAATCCCTCATCGCCCACCACTTCAAAACTCCTCAGGAAACTGGGGAGTTTTTTTATTATAATAATTTGCCACAGTTTTAAAAAACCTTATTAAAGTACAAACACAATTCGTTTTCGGATTATTACAGCTATAAATTTGTACATCATTAAAAAAAATTGCAAATTGGCATTGTAGTAATAAACTTATAAATAAAAACAAGTTGAATAAATTAATAGGCGAGTTTAGAAAAACCAACTGGTTAAGAATACTATTATTCTATGGAATAATTCTTATTTCAACATTCTTGGCAAGAAAGCTCCCGAATGTTTTACAGATAACACTCAACAGTTTTACCGATATAACTTTTCCATGGAATTATAATCACGGTATAGCCATAGTGATAGTATCATTCCTTTTCTACAAATTTAGCAGTATAAAGTCCGATTTCTCTTTACTTGGCAGCAATAAGCTGAAGGCTGTTATTTTCCCGGTCATTTTATTGACCGGATATTCTGCCTACGGAATTAAAAACGATTACGGAATAAATGAGCATATTTGGGCATTCATCTTTTGTTCATTCACCCTTGTATATGATATAATGGAAGAATATACCTGGAGAGGCTTTTTGATTGAGAGCCTTGGAAAATTAAATTTGGTTGTAAAAAGTATTGTATCAGGTGTTTTCTGGGCTATTTGGCATCTGCTCGTATTTAATGATTTTGAGCAATTTGGAGGTTTTGGAGTGTTTGGTATTTTTTGTATTATTTTCTCGCTTATCCTAACATTCTCGATATTCCGAACAAAAGCATTTATTGTGCCTGCAACATTGCATGCTTTATTAATCAGGACTAATATTGTTACATTAACTTGCTTTTTACTCTACATGATATTATTATTCACCTGGAATAAATGGCCTCGAAAACAATTAATTTAAAACACTCAGTTTCACGAATTAATTGAGCTATAACGTTACTCTTCTTTAACCCCCCGCCAACAAATCATCCAGCTGGCTGAAACGGCTTTCCCAAATCTTCCTGAACTGTTCCAGCCATTTATCAACCTCTTTCATTTTGTCAATTTCAAGAGAATAATAAATCTCCCTGCCCTGTTGCTCCTGCCTCACAATTTCGCATTCCTTCAGTATCTTCAGATGCTTGGAGATAGCCTGGCGAGAGGTGTCAAAATTTTCGGCAATGGCATTGGGTGTCATGGCCTGTAGTGCCAATGCAGCAATAATGGCCCGGCGTGTGGGGTCGGCAATAGCCTGGAAAATATCGCGTCTCATATTTTTGAAGTAAAACACAAAAATACGCAACTTTTCAGTTTCATATAGATTTTATCCCCTAAAACTCTTCCTTGACTTCAAAACGCATAACCTCTCCGCTTTCAGGATGAATGAATTCAAGATAAGCGGCATGCAGGTGCAGCCTTTCGGCAGAAGTGCCGTAAAGGTCATCGCCCACAATTGGGGCATTCAATCCCAGTTTATGTGCAGCATGCATGCGGAGCTGGTGTGTGCGCCCGGTAAGTGGCCAGAAGTGCACTTTAGTAGTGGTTTCGGTTTTAGCCACAGCTTCCCAGCAGGTAATAGCATTTTTTCCGAATTCGAAGCAAACCACCTGGCGCGGCCTGTCGTCAATATCCAGGCGCAGCGGCAGGTTTATTTCCCCACCATTTCCTTCTACCCTGCCCGCAAGCAAAGCCGCATATCGCTTGGTCACCGTACGTTTCAGGAACTGCTTTTGTATGTGCTTGTGCGCCTCTTTGGTTTTAGCCACCACCAAAAGGCCTGAAGTGGCCATATCCAGCCGGTGGATGATGAGCGGCTCGATAGTTTTCCATGAAAATTTCAACCGCGCATATACCGAATCGATAATGTTGATGCCGGGTACCGATAACAGCTCGGCGGGCTTGTTTACCACCACAAGGTTGTCATCCTCATATATAATCTCCAGTTTTCTGCCTTCGCCGGCATTAATCAGGAGCGGGTTATCTTCCATCGGAATGCCTTCCAGCATGTGGCTGAGTATCGGCTGGCATTTACCCGTACACGCAGGGTAAAACTGACCGTGTTTGCGCACTTCCGATTTTGGCGGTGCTCCCCACCAAAACTCGGCCATAGCCAAAGGCTTATATCCGTTGAGAAAAGCATACTGCAACAGTTTAGGAGTAGCGCATTCGCCAGCTGCGGCCGGCGGCCTCCCAAAAACGGTTTCACTGAAAATAGCATGAAGGCTTTTGGTTTTACCGTCTTTATTCAAAAAGGCATACTGCTCAAAAAGCTGTTGTTGCAATGCCGATGATTTTTCCCTGCGCTCCGTTTTTAAAGTTTCAACCCTATCTTCAAATTGTGCCAGCCGGGAGTTGGCTCCATCAAAGCGTTCCTGCCATGTATTTACCAGCACGTTGAACTGATGCTTATCGTGCAGGCTGTGGCGCACCATCAATGCTTCAAACTGTGCATATTCTTCTGCACTAAGCGTATTTTTTTGCGCTGTGCGCTGTTTTTTCCGGCTTTGCTTATTCGCCTTCAATTCGTTTTTAAACGCTTCAATTTCGGCTTCTGATTGCGCTGTCAGTCCGGCAAAGTGTTCCTTCAGGCTGATGTATTCCGGATTGGATTCTATCTCCTTAACCTTATCATTTATTTCATTAAGGATGTACTGTTCTTTCAGGAAAAAACTGTTTTCATCAAGCATATCAAAAACCGGCGGCACAAACCCCGGAAGATGGTTGGAATCGGCCAGCTTACCCGAAAATGCGGAGAGATATCCCGGTTTTCCATCAGCATCCTGCACCACTAAAACGCCAAACATTTTGCCTATCACCAGTCCGGCCTGGCCTTGTTTCAGCCCAAAGTTGTGTTCAAAATCAGACTGCGCTTCCAGATACTGCTGTAATTGCGAAGCGGCAATCTTTGTTAGTTCATGCGGCTCGTAATGAAAAGGGAAAGTGAACTTTACAGGCAGGGGAATCCCTTGCAGCTGTTGGCCGGTAAAATAGGTAATCATGCCGCGGTGGTTATGGCTCACTTTTTGAATAACTTTTGTGGCGCGAAAGTAATGCTTTTAAACAATTGATGCCGTATTTTTAACGCTGCTAAATACTTATGGAAGATAAATTTATTTTTTGCCTTGAAGCCGTTGATAACGTTGACAAAGACATTGTAACAGAAACAATACAAAACCTGGAGCGGCTGGCGTTTGACCTGGGCATAGGCAGCATACACAAAACCTGCGATAGTATTGAAGGGCTTGAGGAAAGCTTAAGTGCCTTACTGTATAACGACCATAATTTTAAGAACTACGAAATTATATATCTGGTAATGCCTGGCGAAGAAAACTCAATTTGCCTGAACGATTATTATTACAGCTTTGAAGAAATAGCCGAACTGTTTGAAGGCAAACTGAAAGGCAAAATTGTACATTTTGCCAATGCCAAGCCATTGGACCTGAGCAGTGATGAAGCGCAATATTTCCTCGATATTACCGGCGCTAAGGCCGTATCAGGCTATGGGCAAACAGCCAACGGAATTTCGAGCAGTAATTTGGACCGGGCTTTTTTTAGCTTGTTTGAAGACGACGATGACGTGATAGGGATTGTGGAAGAACTGCACCGGAAAAATTATGCGCTTTGCCGCATGCTGGACTTCAGGCTGTATTATTAATGCTAGCGCAGCATTGAAAAATGCCCTTTAAAGGTACGCCCGTCCTGGCGCTCTACTACAAACCAATAATCTGTAGAAGGTAGTGCCTTTCCATTAAGTGTGCCATCCCATCCGTCATCCTGAGCCCTGAAACCTGTTATGAGCTTGCCATACCTGTCATAAATATATACTTTTAGGTTAGGCTCATATTGAGAAAACTTAATACGCCATTTTTCATTATCGCCATCACCGTTAGGAGTAAAGAATTTTGGATAGTTGAGCAATACAACATCCTGGGTGGCAATGCCACATTCATTTATATCCTTAACATGGACAGTATATAAGCCTATAGGCAAATTGGTAAAGGTATTATCCTGCTGGTAGTTTACCCCATCAACCGAATATCTGTAATCACCTATACCACTTGCCTCAATAGTAATCACGTTGTCGCCGGTTGTCCAGTCTTCCGTAATCACTTGCGCTATTACCGCAATTGCCGATGGCTTTACTATAACACTAACCTGCGTAGGACATGATACAGCACCATAAATATTAGCAACGGTACAAGTATAGGTTCCGGGCTGTGTTACAACAACAGAACGTGTAGTGGCGCCGTTTGACCATACATAGGAATCATATCCACTGTCAGCTGTAATGGTAACCGACCCGTTTTCACAAACATAATATTCCGTATCCATAGTCAAAACCGGGATTTGCTTTACTACCAGCTTAAATGATACTACCTCATGACAAATAGAAATAAGGTTATGCACGACCCGCGCAAAAATTTCCTGATTGTTTATGGTATTGGTAAAATCATCACCTAAAGGATTGACGCCATTATCAGCATCGGCCTGTGTAAGATAATAAGATATGGTGTACTGGTTTGGGCTTTGCCCATTGAGTATTGTTGCATCCTGGCTGCGAAGGTTAAACACATGCCCTGTAAATATCTGATTAGGTATGCATTTTACCATATCGTCGGGAGCCTGAGCGTCAACAAGTGAAGGAAGAAGGTTTATATTCAGCAGGCTTGGTGCCAGGTTGCCACAAGCATCTTCAACCTGAAACTCATATACCGCCGGCTGCAGGTTAGTAAATATACTGTTATTGCCGTTGTTAACCAGGAAGGGTATACCATCTTTCTTTACAATCCGGTAAGTATACGGATTTAAACCGTTTGCTGCTTGTATGAGCACATCATTTGGTGTGCCATTACAAGCCAGGGTATAGGCATTTCTTATCTCAAGAGCCATATCATAGCTGAATTCTCCTAAAACAAGGTTGCAGTTTTTAGTTTCAACACCATCGCCAAAACCGGTAAAGCTTTTAACAATCCTGAATTGCCCGGTAAAAATAAGATTATGCCTTGTAGCATTATTGCTAAGCTCTATAGAATTCACAGTGCTTGGTATTTCACCTTCCGTATAAGCTGCGCCTGTTGCAGGGTGCCCCCATACGCCGGTTACAGGGTCTAATTCCTGAAGCCAGTAAGTAGCATCTGAAATTGTTGTTACGTCTGATAATTCAACATCAAAAGCCCCACAATTAGGCAAAAATGTAAAAGGTGTTGCATCCGGCTGATACCCTACAACCGTTAGGTTCCGGGTACGCTCTATACCGCATTCATCTTTACCCTTAAAACTGTAATTGCCATCCGGCAAGCCTGACATGTATAGAACGCCCTGCCCATTAATGTTCCCTGATACATCAGCCGGTACTGTACCAAAAGCAGCTGGTGCAGCAATAATATTCATTTCTACAAGGTCGCCATTTAAGCTTGTTATCTTTACACTACCCATACCGGCAGTACAATCTGTACCTACAGTTATGCCAAATGTCCGCTCTACAAAAACCGGCACTTCAACATCAACCTCATATTCTGTTCCACATTCATCAATCAGTTTTATTTTATACATACCCAAAGGCATATCGGTAAGCGTTAATTTTCCTAATGCAATAGATGAGGATACATCGCTGGGTGTTCCCGGTGCATATGTTGAAGGTGCAATTAAAATGACAGCCGATACTATAACACGGTTAGGCACCTGTGCATTGATGCGCCCAAATTGTGAAAAACATCCGTTATTAACACCCCTTGCTACCGGAACGGGATCATCATAATCAACAGATACATTTGTAGTACCAGTACGCCCGCAGGCATCGGTAATTGTTATACCATAGTTTCCTTCAGGAAAAGGGTTTGCACCACTACCATAGGTAATACTGCCATTAGTAAAGCCACCCGGATGTTGTGGATTGTAAAGTGAAGGGTCAAAAGCAGCACCGGTAAAACTTACTGTATAAGGTGCCCTGAAATTAGAGACATCTATAGCGAGATATTTTTTCCCACAAGGGGGAATAACAGTAGCCTCGGCACTTACCGATAATGATGGTATGAAAACCATATTCTGGTTTTGGTAAACACTGTTACAGGCATCAGTAATTTTGATACTGTAAGTATATTGTGTATTGCCAAACACAGTAAAATTACGGTTAAGGTCAAGGCTATCAGCATTACCGGTAACAATACTTTGCACTTCAACTAAAGGCGGGCCTCCGGGAACGTTAATAGTGTATTCAACGGTTAATGGGTAATTTATAGGGAATCCTGCCGACGGTGTTACGGTATTGCTCACAGACACAGTGCTGCAATCAGCCGAACCGGTTGTGCTATATGCAGGACCAGAAATTGACAGTGATGAAGGTACATTTACCAGAGTAAATGTGGTAACCTGGCCAGTACCGCATTCATTAAAAACTCTTATATTATAAGTGCCCGATGGCAAACCCGTAAAAGTACCGGATGGCTGTACAGGCTTTGTAACGGGTCCTGATATAATTTCAAACCCGGTAGCAGTACCCGATACAACAGTAATATCAATCTGTCCGCCTTGGGCACAGCCCGTTGTTGTAGATGCAATAGAATATACAACGGGTGTTTCAACATACTGAATAGAGATATCCTGCTCCTGGGTATTGAACAATGCGCCGAGAGTTTGCGTTACCACTATTTTATAATCGCCGGAATTAAGATTTCCCAGGAAATTGGTGTTTAATATAGATATAGGCACCACCAGGTTAGGATACCTATACACTGCATATTGCAGTAGCGACAGAGGGGTAGTATTGTTAGTACTTACTGTTAATGTAGCATTGCCTAAACACGTTTCATCTGTTTTTACAACATCAATGCTAAAATCATTGAGTTGCGCAAATGAAACAGTGCAATAGAAAAATATAACCGATAAAATCCAATACGGCATCTTCATGCAACACTTCGCTTTTTCCCCTATTGCACAAATATATAAATTTTAACTTTACATTAACAAACACAAAAAAATTAACGGGTCAATTTTGCAAAATTTAACTTTTAGAAAAACAAAAACCCCTATCCTGAATTAGGATAGGGGTTTAAGAAAGAAAGGCGATGACATACTCTCCCACAATTTCTGCAGTACCATCTGCGCAGGCGGGCTTAACTTCTCTGTTCGGGATGGGAAGAGGTGAGCCCCGCCGCAATAATCACCTTAAGTTTTTGCTTACGCACAAGCCACTGCTAATTAGCCACTAGCGCTGTGTAAGCTTAGTTACTTTAGCTTTTGCCTTGTGGCTTTTGGCTAATTAACTAGTAATAAGTTAACATATTGAGATAAGAAATCCATCATTATAATTTAGAAAGTTCTCCGCTGCCCTTTCGGGCAGCAGGAGCGCGCACATAAGCTTACAGGTTATTAGTACTACTCGACTATGACATTACTGCCTTTACATCTGTAGCCTATCAACGTGGTCATC
>JAYRYS010000001.1:0-642508 GCA_041916875.1 Flavobacterium sp. | reverse complement strand
ATTGCAGGCCTATAATTTCCAGATATGCCTTACCAAATACTCAACCCCGGCCAATGACCTTTGCGCCAATGCGCAGCAGCTTACCCCTGGCACAACATGCAGCCTTGTGAGCGGTACTTTCAGCGGCTCGCTTAAAGATGGCGGTGTACCTGCCTGCGCTACGGCAGCCTCGCAGGACGTATGGTACAAGTTTACAGCTACTGATGTGACAATGAGTGTAGGCCTTACAGCAGTGGCCAATCTTAACTCAGGGTTTGAGCTTTACCAGGGCGGATGCAATGGTACGCTGATAACCTGTGTTAATGAGGATGGTTTGGGTTACGGAGAAAATTATTTTAATAACAACTTTATAGTAGGCCAGGAATATTATGTTAGGGTGTTTAATGCATCGGGCACATTGCAGGTCCGCAATTTCCAGATATGCGTTACCAAGTACCCAACCCCTGCCAATGACCTTTGTGCCAATGCACAGCAGCTTACCCCGGGCACAACATGCAGCCTTGTGAGCGGCTCTTTCAGCGGTTCGCTTAAAGATGGCGGTGTGCCTGCCTGCGCTACGGCAGCCTCGCAGGATGTATGGTACAAGTTTATAGCTACCGAAGCAACGATAAATATTGGGCTAAATGCCGTATCGGGCCTGAATCATGGCTTAGAGATTTTCATGAGCGGATGTGAAGGTACTTTGGTAGCCTGTATTAATGAGAATGGATCGGGACAAACTGAAAATTATTTTAATAACAACTTTATAGTAGGCCAGGAATACTATATAAGGGTGTTTAATGTATCGGGCACATTGCAGGCCTATAATTTCCAGATATGCCTTACCAAATACTCAACCCCGGCCAATGACCTTTGCGCCAATGCGCAGCAGCTTACCCCTGGCACAACATGCAGCCTTGTGAGCGGTACTTTCAGCGGTTCGCTTAAAGATGGCGGCGTGCCTGCCTGTGCTACGGCAGCCTCACAGGACGTATGGTACAAGTTTACGGCTACGGATGTGACAATGAGTATAGGCCTTACAGCAGTGGCCAATCTTAACTCAGGGTTTGAGCTTTACCAGGGCGGATGCAACGGTACGCTGATAACCTGTATTAATGAGGATGGTTCGGGTTACGGAGAAAATTATTTTAATAACAACTTTATAGTAGGCCAGGAATATTATGTTAGGGTGTTTAATGCATCGAGCACATTGCAGGTCCGCAATTTCCAGATATGCGTTACCAAGTACCCAACCCCTGCCAATGACCTTTGCGCCAATGCGCAGCAGCTTACCCCGGGCACAACATGCAGCCTTGTAAACGGATCTTTCAGCGGTTCGCTTAAAGATGGCGGTGTGCCTGCCTGCGCTACGGCAGCCTCGCAGGACGTTTGGTACAAGTTTACAGCTACTGATGTGACAATGAGTGTAGGCCTTACAGCAGTGGCCAATCTTAACTCAGGGTTTGAGCTGTACCAGGGCGGATGCAACGGTACGCTGATAACCTGTGTTAATGAGGATGGTTCGGGTTACGGAGAAAATTATTTTAATAACAACTTTATAGTAGGCCAGGAATACTATGTAAGGGTGTTTAATGCATCAAGCACATTGCAGGTCCGCAATTTCCAGATATGCGTTACCAAGTACCCAACCCCTGCCAATGACCTTTGCGCCAATGCGCAGCAGCTTACCCCGGGCACAACATGCAGCCTTGTAAACGGATCTTTCAGCGGCTCACTTAAAGATGGCGGTGTACCTGCCTGCGCTACGGCAGCCTCGCAGGACGTTTGGTACAAGTTTACAGCTACTGATGTGACTATGAGCGTTGACTTTACAGCAGTGGCTTACCTTGACTTTGGATTTGAGCTTTACCAGGGCGGATGCAACGGTACGCTGATAACCTGTGTTAATGAGGATGGCTCGGGTTACGGAGAAAATTATTTTAATAACAACTTTATAGTAGGCCAGGAATATTATGTTAGGGTGTTTAATGCATCGAGCACATTGCAGGTCCGCAATTTCCAGATATGCGTTACCAAGTACCCAACCCCTGCCAATGACCTTTGCGCCAATGCGCAGCAGCTTACCCCGGGCACAACATGCAGCCTTGTAAACGGATCTTTCAGCGGCTCACTTAAAGATGGCGGTGTACCTGCATGCGCTACGGCAGCCTCGCAGGACGTTTGGTACAAGTTTACAGCTACTGATGTGACAATGAGTGTAGGCCTTACAGCAGTGGCGTACCTTAACTCAGGGTTTGAGCTATACCAGGGCGGATGCAACGGTACGCTGATAACCTGTGTTAATGAGTATGGCTCGGGGTACGGAGAGGGATATTTTAATAACAACTTTATAGTAGGCCAGGAATATTATGTTAGAGTTTTTAACCCAATAAGTACATTACAGGTCCGCGATTTCCAGATATGCCTTACCAAATACCCTACGCCGGCCAATGACCTTTGCGCCAATGCGCAGCAGCTTACCCCGGGCACAACATGCAGCCTTGTGAGCGGCTCTTTCAGCGGCTCACTTAAAGATGGCGGTGTGCCTGCCTGCGCTACTGCAGCCTCGCAGGATGTATGGTACAAGTTTACGGCTACTGATGTAACTATGAGCGTTGACTTTACAGCAGTGGCTTACCTTGACTTTGGATTTGAACTGTACCAGGGCGGATGCAACGGTACGCTGATAACCTGTGTTAATGAGAGTGGTTCGGGGTACGCAGAAGATTATTTTAATAACAACTTTATAGTAGGGCAGGAATACTATGTTAGGGTATTTAATGCATCAAGCACATTGCAGGTCCGCAATTTCCAGATATGCGTTACCAAGTACCCAACCCCTGCCAATGACCTTTGCGCCAATGCGCAGCAGCTTACCCCGGGCACAACATGCAGCCTTGTGAGCGGTACTTTCAGCGGTTCGCTTAAAGATGGCGGTGTGCCTGCCTGCGCTACGGCAGCCTTGCAGGATGTATGGTACAAGTTTACAGCTACTGATGCCACCATGAGTATCGGGCTACCAGCAGTGTCGTACCTTAACTCAGGGTTTGAGCTGTACCAGGGCGGATGTAACGGTACACTAATAGCCTGTATCAATAATAATGGCTCAGGATTATCCGAAAATTATTCAAATAACAGTTTTATTGTAGGCCAGGAATATTATATTAGGGTATTTAATGTTTCAAGCGTCCTGCAAACCCGCAGCTTTAGTATTTGCCTGCAAGGGCCACCGCCAGCAGCATGTACACCTTCTGTTTCAATTGCTGCAACAGCTACCACTATTTGCCAGGCAGAAAGTATTACTTTTACCGCAACCCCAACAAATGGAGGTACTTCACCATCATACCAATGGAAAATAGGTAGTGCTAACGTAGGTACAAACAGCCCTACTTATACAGCTTCTTCGCTAACTAATGGCAGTGTGGTTACCTGTATCATGGTTAGCAGCGCTGCCTGTGCTTCGCCGGCAAGTGTAACAAGCAATGCAATAAATATAAGTGTAACAAATCAAATACAACCCACTTTTGCTCAAATAGCTGCTAAATGCAAAGGTGAGTCATTTACGCTGCCGTCAATTTCAGATAATAATATACAGGGAACTTGGAGCCCGGCAGTAAATAATAATGCTACAACAACCTATACATTTACACCAAATCCTGGGCAGTGTGCATTAAATACCACCATGACTGTTGTGGTAAATGTTGTGGATGCCGCAGTAACAACTCAGGGTAGTACAATTACCGCATCACAAGCGGGGGCAACATATCAATGGATTAATTGTGCTGACGGACAGCCAATAAACAATGCCTCGGGAATATCATACACTGCTACGGCTAATGGCTCTTATGCTGTTATTGTTACGCATAACGGATGCTCAGCAACCTCAGAATGTGTGGTGATTTCTAATCTGGATAATAAAGATTTTATACAAAAAAGGTGGATAGCATATCCTAACCCTGCGGAAGAAAAATTGTTTATTGAAACCGATGATGCAGCAGATGTAACCATAACCGAAATATCAGGAAAAATAATCAGGCATCTGCCTTTGCAGCCGGGCATAAATACAATTGATATAACTTCCCTGAGCTCCGGAATGTATTTTATCAAATCAGGCACAAGCAACCTGAAATTTATTAAGAAATAAGTTAATTTCAAATACAAGCAAGAAGCCCCGTTTCGAAAGATTCGGGGCTTTTTTGTATATAGTAGTTTGGGAAACTATGATGGGTGTTATGACTGATAAATATACTTAAACAAAAAATCCCTTCCGTTTCCGGAAAGGATTTTTGTGGGGAGAGCAGGATTCGAACCTGCGAAGGTTTCCCAACGGATTTACAGTCCGTCCTCGTTGGCCGCTTGAGTATCTCCCCAAAGATTAACCAATCTTTTCGCTTTATGCGGTTGCAAATATAGGACTGTTTTTTAAGTAAACAAACATATTTTAGGGTATTTTGGTAACTTATACTTAACGTGCTGTATGCGAAACCAATAAAAAAACTCCCTTAAGGGAGTTTTCTATGTGATATTGTATTTAGGTTAGCTTTTCAGCAGCTCAGTTACCTTTGCCCTTAGCTCAGCGCCACGCAAATCCTTTGCGGCCACATTGCCTTTAGCATCAAGTATAAAGGTGGCTGGGATTGATGTTACACCATATTGTTTAGCAATAGGGTCGGCCCAGTGCTTCAGGTTCGATACCTGTGTCCAGCTCAGCTTATCGGCAGCAATAGCCTGTTTCCACTTGTCGGCTTCGCCTTCCTTGTCAAGCGATACACCTATAATATTAAGGCCTTTGGCATGCATGTCATTATAAAGGGCAACTACATTTGGGTTTTCCCTCCTGCATGGGCCACACCATGAGGCCCAAAAATCAATAATGGTAACCTTGCCTAACGATTGCTTTAGCGAAACCATTTTACCATCAGGCGTTGGTGCGGTAAAGTCAGGTGCCTGCTTGCCAACTTCTATGGCTGATACCGGTTTTTCCTGGCCTGCAGCAGCGTCTTTCATTTGTTTTTCCTGCTGTTGGTATTGTTTTATCTGGTCCAGTAATTGCTTGCCTTCAGCTGTTTTTTTAAGGTCGGTGCCCAGCTTATTGTACATAGCCATAACTTCATCGCCGGTTTTGCCGGCAGCCATTTCACGGATTATGAATATGGATATTAAAGCATTAGGGTTTTTAGCAAGGAAATCGGTTTGCACTTTCCTTTTTTCTTCCCCAAGATTTTTTAGTTCTTTGTCAAGTTTATTGGTAACCACAGTATCGTTTTTACCCCTTGCGGCCATATACGCATCCTTATTTTTTTTGATGAATGCCTGCGATTTTTTGTCCACTTTCGTCACTTCGTTGCGGTAGCTTTGCAAAGCATCATTATTAGGTGTGCCAGACCTTTGCGATTTAAATACAGAATCTTTATCGATAGTAAGTTCAAGCTCACCTGGTTCCAATATTATATCAAGCCTGGATTGTGGCTTGTCAAGTTCGCTTATATAGTGCAAAGAAGGATCGGTAGCAGTACCTTTAAACAGGAACTTACCATCTTCAACCTTTACGGTATCAACAGGGATAGTACCCATATAGCCACCCGGTTTTTCAAGTAGCATGTATTTGCCGTTAAGCGATTTATCAACTTCGCCTGATATTTCATACTCGTTTTCAGCCAGCCTGTTGCATGATACTACAAACGCACCTGAGGCCAAAATTAAAAGCAGTTTTTTCATATGTGTTTTTTGTTTTATGTGCTGCAAAAGTATTCAAAAATTGATGTATCTCACATCATCAACAATTAAAATACCTTTTATACTGATTGTGGCTGGTTCAGCGTTGTTTTTACATCGGTAAGCTTAATGCCCGCAAAGCCTTTTTCAACATTAATCATGTTGTGATAGCCACGCGCTTTAAGTATGGATGCCATAATGACTGAACGGTATCCGCCGGCGCAATGAAGGTAAAATTCTTCTTCTTTGGGCACTTCGGCAAGCTGCTCATTCACAAAGTCAAGCGGAATGTTTAGCGCGTTGATTACATGCCCACCTGCAAATTCGCCCGGCTTGCGGGAGTCAACCACAGGTTTTTTGTCATTAGCCATAGCTTCAGCAAATACCTCAGGCGATATGGACTTGATACTGTCCGTCTCAAAACCGGCTTCCTGCCAGGCCACTATACCACCCTTCAGGTAGCCCAGGGTATTGTCAAACCCCACGCGTGCCAGGCGGGTTATGGCCTCAGCTTCTTTCCCTTCAGGTGCTACCAGTAGCAAAGGTTGTTTAACATCTCTTACCAATGCGCCTACCCACGGCGCAAAATTACCGTTAAGCCCAATAGATATAGAACCCGGTATGTGCGCCTGTACAAAGTCATTTTCATGCCTTACGTCCAGCACCAGTGCATCATCAGCCATAGCAAGCAACTGCTGCGGGGTAAGCGGTGTCTGGGCTTTTTGCATTATAGTGTCAAGGCTTTGGTAGCCTTTTATGTTCATCAACACATTTTGTGGGAAATAAGCCGGGGGAGCGCCAAGCCCGTCAAGCAATTCTTTAATGAATTCCTCTTTGCTCATATCAGCCCTCAAGGCATAGTTGGTTTTCTTTTGGTTTCCCAGTGTATCCGTAGTTTCCTTGCTCATGTTTTTACCGCAGGCGCTACCCGCGCCATGGCTTGGGTACACTATAATATCATCCGGCAGGGTCATTATCTTGTTGCGCAGTGAATCATATAGGTGAGATGCCAGTACTTCCTGCGTCAGTTCGCCCACCAATGCTTGTGCCAGGTCGGGCCTGCCCACATCTCCAATAAACAGTGTATCTCCGGTAATAATGCCGTGCAGTCTGCCATCTTCCTCAATAATCAGGTAGCAGGTGCTTTCCAGCGTGTGGCCGGGTGTGTGTATGGCCTTAATGGTATAAGCGCCTACTTTAAATTCCTGTCCGTCTTCGGCAATAAGCGCATCAAACTCAGGCTTTGCAGTTGGTCCATATACAATTTGCGCGCCGGTTTTGGCAGCCAGGTCCAGATGGCCTGACACAAAATCGGCATGAAAGTGTGTTTCAAAAATGTATTTTATTCCGGCACTGTCCTTATCTGCTTTATCAAGGTAAGGCTGTACTTCTCGCAGTGGGTCAAAAATAGCGGCTTCGCCGTTGCTTTCCAGGTAATAGGCTGCCTGTGCTATGCAGCCGGTATATATTTGTTCGAGTTTCATTTTTGTAAATAATTATATCAAAACAAAGATACCAAAACATATTATAAAAAGCTTTAAACCTGAATATTGGCAACTGAAATAGTGTGGAGTCAATAAGTGGCTGATATATAGTGTTTTGTAAATTTCAAATAGGCATGTTTTTTGTGATATGTGTATTTTGAGCAGTAAAAAGTTTTTCAAAATTATGGCAATCCTAATTTTAAGACTAAATTTTTAAAAAATTATTAATGCAATCGTTTTAGGATTAATATACTTGCCATATATTTGTGTGCTTTTTTTGAAAAGCTAAGTGTTATATATACAAAAAGTTGTAAAATTTAAATTATGGCAACAGCGACAAAGCCCAGGGTGGGCATGTACGAAAATGTAAGGAACCAGTTTGAAAAGGCTGCGGCGGTTATGGGGCTGGATGAAAGCGTTAAAAAAATTCTTTCCATAACAAATAATGAAATTGTGGTACACTTCCCTGTGAAGATGGACAATGGGAAGGTAGAAGTGTTTACCGGTTACAGGGTGCAGCATAATAATGCTCTTGGCCCTTATAAAGGGGGGTTAAGGTACCACCCAACCGTTGATATTGATGCTGCCAGGGCACTTGCTACCTGGATGACATGGAAAACAGCACTTGCAGGCCTGCCTTATGGCGGCGGTAAAGGAGGTATACAAATTGACCCAAAATTATATTCGCAGGGTGAACTGGAAAGGATTACAAGGCGTTTTACTTATGCACTTGGCGATAACATAGGCCCGGAGCATGATATACCTGCACCGGATGTGAACACCAATGCACAGATGATGGCCTGGATAGCTGACACGTATATGTCAACCAAATCGCCGGCGGAACGTTCTAAAAACCAGCACGTAGTTACCGGAAAGCCGGTAGGATCGGGTGGTTTGGAAGGCCGCGACAGGGCTACAGGGTTTGGCGTTGTTGTAACGCTTGAGGCATGGGCCAAGCTTAGGGGTACCACCCTTGAGGGTAAACGCTATATAGTGCAGGGCTTTGGTAACGTGGGTTACTGGGCAGCACACTTTATGAACAAGAACGGCGCTATACTGGTAGGTGTACAGGATGCTACAGGTACTATATATAACCCTGAAGGTATTGACCCTCAGGCGCTGCTTCGCTACCAGGGCGAAAATGGCACCATCACCGGCTTTAAAGGCACACAGGAATTTGCTTCGGAAGATTTCTTCAGTATAGACTGTGATGTGGTGATACCTGCTGCGCTGGGCAACCAGATAACCGAAGAAAATGCAGGCTCAATAAAGGCTAAGGTAATTGCAGAAGGCGCTAATGGCCCAACAGATACCGAAGGTGAGGCAATATTGCTTTCAAAAGGTATAGATATTATTCCGGACATCCTTTGTAATTCGGGCGGTGTTATAGGTAGCTACTTTGAGTGGCTGCAAAACCGCAATGGCGAAATATGGTCTATGGACGACGTAATTATAAAGCTGAGGAAAAAAATGGAAGATGCATTCAATAAAGTGATTAATTCTTCTGTTCAGCATCAAACGGACTGGAGGACTGCAGCTTATATTGTTGCGCTTACCCGTATTGAAATGGCTTACAAGCAAAGGGGTATTTTCCCATAAATAAAAACTGTATCAAAAAAATGGCGCTCTATCGGGCGCCATTTTTATTTTAAATCAGTAACTTTGAGGAACTAAGCCTTACCGATATGAAAAAATATAAATATATATCCGTATTAGCATTTTGTATTTCGGCAGTTGCCGGTGCGCAAAATTTCAGTCAGTATAGTGTTCAGCAGGATAGCCTTGTTGAAAATGCCAAATTGCCTGATTTGAGTTATTACTCTAAAAATTACAATACAGTTTTCGGGGAATATAACTATACTTTCAATACTACTAATTTTGGGGCAAGAAATGTATATGTTTCTGAAAACAACTTTTACTACAACGGTTCACAAAACCTGCCTTACCTGCCACCGGTTAACCAGTGTTATTTACCCGGTCAGGATACCGATGCTGTGGTTGGTGTTGTGGGCATTAGCATTATTGGCTTAAAGGCATTGTTTGACGGAAATGCCTTCGCAAAAGACTATACGCCGAAGAACATGGATAAGTCATTATTTCATCCGGGAGAGTAAAAATTAAATAGATAAAAGTGAGACTACGGTTTTTTTGACTTAAAATTATTGATGTTCTCTTTCCAGTAGTCAATCAGGTTGCGTATTCTTTCTTTGTATTTGCCATAATCATCGCCTTTTTGTATAAAACCCTGTATAGATAGCCTGTTGGCTTCCTTAATGGATTTTTCATCCTGAGCGTTTGATATGAAGATATACGGTATATCCTTATCCATCAATAGTTCTTCGCCCATGATGATGTTGCGCAGCTCAAACCCGCCCAGTTTAGGCATATTAATATCGGATATGATGATAAAAGGCTGTATTTCGGGCCTGCGAAGGTATTCCAATACCTGTGTGCTGTCGGCAAAAAAAACAAGCTTGTTTTTATAACCCAGGTCACGAAAAATTTCTTTCAGTATTTCCCTGTCATCTTCATCATCTTCTATAATAAGTATGTCGCGGTGCATTTTCATGGCTGGTGCATATTGGTTGGATATTTTCCAGTGTGAATTTAGCTAAATTACAACACAAAGCCAACTTAAATAATTTACAATTAACTATATTTTAGTTATAAAAATAAGAACAGGGCAAAGCGGTGCACTGTGAAATGTAATTTTAGTAAATTGCAGACATCAACTATTAAAATAAACCATCATGAAAATAAAGGCAACGCTGTTCAGTATTTTGTTTCTGGCCCTCTCTGCGGCTTCTATGGCACAAACACCTGAACCTGCCCAGGATGTGCTTAATAAGGCATACAAGCAGGCAAAAAAGGAAAAGAAAAAAGTATTCCTGATATTTCACGCATCGTGGTGTACTTGGTGCAAAAAAATGGAAAGCAATATGGCACTGCCGGAAATGAAGCCGCTGTTTGAACAAAACTATGTGCTGGCATACCTTGATGTGCAGGAGCCGCCTAAAAAGAAGGATTTGGAAAACCCAGGGGCTGATGAGGTGCTTAAAAAATTTAAAGGCGAAAAATCAGGCATACCCTTTTTTGTGATACTGGATGCCAAAGGCAACCTGCTGGAAGATTCATTTGATGCTAAAGGCGATAACCTGGGCTGCCCGGCCTCAAAAGAAGAAGTGGCAGAGTTCATAACCATGCTGAAGAATACTTCGAAACTGAGCGAGAAGGACCTGGCGCTTATCAGCGAAAAATTCATCATTAAAAAATAATGGAAATACGCACACTGCAGGGCGTGCCGCTTGCCATATTGGCCAATACGTTTAATGAGGCTTTTTCAGATTACAGGATAAAATTCAGTGTGAGTGAAGAAATTTTCCGTAAAAAATTTGAGGCAGAGGCTATAAAACAGGAACTCTCGGCGGGGGTTTTTGATGGTGACAGGCTGGTGGGTTTCATTATACACGGCGTTGACGTTATAGATGGCACGGGCTACGTTTTTAATGCAGGTACCGGTGTAGTGCCATCGCACAGGGGTTTAGGCCTTACGGGGCAAATGTATAGTTATATCCTCCCGGTGCTGAAACAGCATGGCTACACCCACCATCAATTGGAAGTTTTGCAGGATAATGCCAAAGCCATAAAAGCGTACGAAAATATGGGGTTCAGGCCCGTCCGCCAGCTGGCATGTTTTACGGGTAAGGTGGAAGCCAGGCCGAATGCAAATAGTACCATAACGCAAATTAAGGAACCTGACTGGAATATGCTGCATTCTTTCCGCAATGTGCAGCCCACCTGGCAAAATAATACTCAGTCCATCATCAGGGCATTGCCAAGGCATGATTTTTATGAAGCCCGCATTGGCGTTGAGTTGGCAGGCTATGCTGCTGTGGATACCTTTAACCTGCGCCTGAAGCAGTTTGCAGTAAACCCGGATTTTCGCCGCCGAGGTGTTGGTACAGCGCTTTTTGATTTCGTATCGGGCAAGTACGGCCAGGTCAACACCGTGAATTTTGACCTTTCAGATACCGGCAGTATTACCTTTTTTAAAAAACTGGGGTTGCAGCAGGATTTTGAGATGCATGAAATGACATTGCATTATTAGCTTTTTGCTACTTTTACCTAAAATTTATTTCCATGAAAAACCTGATTTACATTATAGCATTAGTATTTTCAATTACCGCATCAGCACAGCAAAAAAAGGCAGAACTGGTACCGCCGGCTAAATTTGCCCAGAAAATGACGGCTGAAAAAGGGCAGGTTATTGATGTACGCACACCAAAGGAATACAAAGCAGGGCATATTAAAAATGCCGTAAACATGCATGTGTATGACAAGGATTTTGAGCAGCGCCTTGATAAGCTGGATAAGAACAAGCCGGTGTATGTGTACTGTAAAGCCGGAGGCCGAAGCGCTGAAGCTGTAGAGATAATGCAGAAAAAAGGCTTTAAGAAGATTACTGAGCTTGATGGAGGCATGGATGCCTGGGCAGAAGCGGGCAGCCCTGTAGCACAATGATATGGAAACAGTAGAGATTATTTTTGCCTGTGCGCTGGCGGTAGCTTTAATTACTATAATTACACTTATTTTACGCCTTAAAAAGTCAGGTAAAATAAGGAGTGAATTACAGGACCGTTACCTGGATATGGAAAGCAAGGTAAGCAACCTGCAGTTGCAAACGCTGGAAGGCAGGCTGAACCCGCATTTGTTCAAGAACATTCTCAACTCTATACAATCGCACGCGTACCAAACGTATTTTGCTATGGATAAGCTGTCTAACGTGCTGGATTATATCCTGTACGAAAGCCAGAACCGCTTTGTAAGCCCGAAGGAAGAAATTGAGTTTGCGCTGAATCTTATCGAAATCAATAAGATAAAGGTTAGCCCGTTGTTTTCGCTCAGTATCAAAAAAAAGATTGATGAGCAGGACCCATTGTATGAGCAGAAAATACTGGCACCGCTCATTTCTATTGATCTGATTGAAAACGCCTTTAAGCATGCCGACCTGCAAAGCCCTGATGCTTTTATATCGGTGGTGATTGAGTTCAGGGACAATATTTTTTCCCTTACGGTATCCAATAAAATATCCGGCAAAACGGCTTTTCTTAAAGAACACAGCGGCATTGGCGCTACCACATTAGATCAGCGGCTGCGCATTATTTACAAATCCTGCTTTAAGCTGGAACGCCATGTAGAAGAAGATGTATATGTAGCACAATTAAAAATTAATCTCCTTGAGCACAAAAATCAGATGCTTACTGCTTGATGACGAGTTGCCCGGCCTGGCTTACCTTAAAATGATGTGTGAGCAGATTGATGAGCTGGAAGTGGTAAAAGCTTTTAACAGCCCCGAAATATTTTTGAAAGAACAGCAGGCTCTGGATTATGACCTGCTGATATCTGACATTGAGATGCCCGGCATGAATGGCCTTCAGGTAGCTGATGCTGTTAAGGGCAAGGCAGTGATATTTACAACGGCTTACAAGGACTTTGCCGTAGATGCGTTTGACCGCAATGCTATTGATTATGTGGTAAAACCTGTAAAGCCCGAGCGCCTGCAACAGGCGGTACATAAAGTGATAGCTCTGCTGGAAAGGGAACAGCCTAAAGTTACATCAAAACAAATACAGCTTAATACGGATAAGGGTAAGGCATTAATAGCCTCAGAAAAGATTTTCTGTATCATCGCATCAGATATTGACAGTAGGGATAAAGTATTGCTCCTGAATGACGGCACACGTATTATCGCTAAAAATGCCTCTTTCGAAAAGCTGTTGGAAATGCTTCCTGCCGATGGTTTTATCCGCATTAATAAAAGGGTGCTGATAGCAGTAAAGCATGTACAGTACTATTCGCACGATGAGATAACCACCGATGTTACTGCGCCCGATGGCAAGCCTTACAACTTTGTACTTAGCGAAATTTACAGGAATGATTTTGTGAAGCGCGTCCGTATTTAACATTTTATTACATATTTTGCCCACTTCGTTACAAAAGCCTTTTGGCAATTAGGCGTGGTTGTTTTTTCTTATAATTTTCTGTGTAATATTGCGGCAAATTTCAGGGCGTATTATGAAAAAGTTCAAGAATAGCGTTTTCTATTTTAGCGTACTCATTATTTTTTCGGCGCTTATTTTCTGGGCGCTCAAAAGTGGCAAACAGCTGGAAGCAGGCAGGCATATTGTAAATAAAACATCGGGCAAAGGGCAGTGGCTTGATTTTCTTGAAGCACTCCAGCACAACCTTACGCACCCACTGGCGCTGTTGCTGGCGCAAATCATCACCATACTTTTTGTTGCACGTTTTTTCGGTTGGATATGCAAAAAAATAGGCCAACCTACCGTAATTGGCGAAATGATTGCCGGTATAGTCTTAGGCCCATCAGTAGTTGGTATGCTGTTTCCCCAATATTCAGCCATGCTGTTCCCGGTGGCATCCCTTGGCAACCTTCAGTTCCTTAGCCAGATAGGCCTTATACTTTTTATGTATGTGGTGGGTATGGAACTTGACCTGAGCGTACTTCGCAACAAAGCCAAAGATGCGGTTATCATCAGCCATGCCAGTATCATTATACCATTTACGCTGGGTACCATCCTGGCTTATTACATCTATGAGCAGTTTGCGCCTCAGGGCGTTGCCTACCTGTCGTTCTGCCTGTTTCTTGGTATCGCCATGAGCATAACCGCTTTTCCGGTACTGGCACGCATAGTACAGGAAAGGGGGCTGCATCGCACCCGGATAGGGGCTATGGTAATAACGTGTGCCGCAGCTGATGATATAACTGCCTGGTGCATACTGGCTGCAGTTATCGCTATTGTAAAGGCGGGTTCATTCGTTAGCTCTCTCTATATCATTGGGCTTTCGGTGGCTTATGTAATATTGATGCTGTATGTGGTAAAACCCTTCCTTAAGCGCATTGGCGACCTTTATGGTAATAAGGAAACAGTATCAAAACCATTGGTAGCTATTTTCTTCCTCACGTTATTAATTTCAGCCTATACTACCGAAGTAATTGGCATACACGCATTGTTCGGTGCCTTTATGGCCGGTGCCATCATGCCGGAAAACATGCGTTTCCGTAACATCTTTATCGAAAAGGTGGAAGATGTTTCGCAAATCATATTATTACCGCTTTTCTTTGTGTTTACCGGCCTCCGCACACAGATTGGCCTGTTGGACGACCCGTATATGTGGCAGGTTTGTGCACTCATAATTCTTGTAGCAGTTGTGGGCAAGTTTGCTGGCAGTGCCATTACGGCAAGATTTGTAGGCCAAAACTGGCGTGATAGCTTTACTATTGGTGCGCTTATGAATACGCGTGGGCTGATGGAACTGATTGTGCTGAACATTGGTTTTGACCTGGGCGTATTATCTAAAGAAATCTTCTCCATGATGGTTATTATGGCGCTGGCTACTACGTTTATGACAGGCCCTGCACTCGACCTTATTGGGTGGATATATAACCGCAGGAAAAATTATATCCCGTCTGAAATACGGCAGGTAAGCAAGTTTAAAGTACTGGTGTCGTTTGACAGTCCTGACGGCGGTAAAACCCTGCTGCGGCTGGCCAACAGCTTTGTACGCAAGCTGAAGGGCAATGCCATGGTTACAGCCATGCACATATCGCCAAGCAATGAAATACATACCTTTAACCTGGAGGAATACGAAAAGGAAAGCTTTAAGCCGATTATTGCTGAAGCGGAAACCCTGAACCAGAAAGTGACTACGCTGTTCCGTGCCTCAACCGATATGGATTCGGATATTTCTACAGTAGCCAACAAAGGCGAGTTTGACCTGGTGCTGATAGATATAGGGCAATCAATTTTTGAGGGTACGCTGCTGGGCAAAATTTTGGGCTTTACCACCCGTATTATCAACCCGGAAAGCCTGCTAAATACTTTTACAGGAAAGGAAAAACTATTTGAGAATTCGCCATTTGACGAAAAAACGCAGCACGTACTTACTAAAACCCAGGCACCTGTAGGCATATTGGTAGATAAGGAATTTAAGGGCACTGACAGGGTTTTTGTAACTATTTTTGACGAGGCTGATGCTTTTCTTATCGGCTTTGCGCAAAAACTGATAAGCAATGCCGGATCTCAGGTAACGGTGCTGGATGCTGACGGCAGTATTAAAAACAATTCCCAGATAAAGGAAACCATACGCAGCATTGAGCACAATGCGCCTAACCATATTACATTGCTTAACCAAAGAAAGCTGGATAAAGATTTCCTTCAGGGGCAGGACCTGATGATTATTAGCGTGGAAAGCTGGAAAAAACTGGTAGAATCGCGCAGCACATGGCTTAACCATACACCTTCTTTACTTATTATTAAAGAATAGCCATCCTAAAACCTGCTTTCTGTGTGGCAAAATAAGTTTATTTAACATTCGGGCAATAGCAAATACGGGAGTTTGTTGTAATTTTAGTCTCCTAAAAACCATACACAACATGATACAGGTAAAAGCTTTTGCGGCCTATGATGCCAAAACTCCCCTGAAGCCTTTCGACTTTGAAAGGAAAGAACTGGGGCCTAAACAAATACAGATTGACATTTTATACAGCGGCGTTTGCCACAGCGATATCCACACGGCACGCAGCGAGTGGGGGCCGGCAAAATACCCTGTAGTACCCGGCCACGAAATTGTGGGGCGTATAGTAAATGTAGGCAGCGAAGTTACCAGCTTTAAGGTAGGCGAACTTGCGGGCGTGGGCTGTTTTGTAGATTCGTGCAGGGAATGCGCCAGCTGCAAAGAAGGTGAAGAGCAATACTGCGAAGAAGGCATGACAGGAACATATAACAGCTATGAGCGCGGTACCAACATACCTACCTATGGCGGTTATTCAACCAGCATAAGCGTTGATGAAAAGTATGCGTTGCATGTTTCGGATAAACTACCGCTTGAAGGTGTTGCACCATTATTGTGTGCAGGTATCACTACCTATTCGCCACTGCGTCACCTAAAGGTAGGCAAAGGGCATAAAGTAGCGGTATTGGGCCTTGGAGGCTTAGGCCACATGGCAGTAAAGTTTGCCGCATCATTCGGGGCTGAGGTGACAATGCTGAGCGGGTCGCCCTCAAAAGAGGAAGATGCCCGTAAGCTGGGAGCACACCACTTTGCGCTGACATCAGACAAGAACGTTATGAAATCGCTGGCCAACACATTTGATGTTATCATCAACACCGTATCGGCAAAGCACAGCTACAGCGAGTACTTAAACCTTATAAAAAAGAACGGTACCATGGTGGTGCTGGGCATCCCGCCGGAGGCTATAGGCGTGCCTGCTATGGCATTGGTTATGAAACGAAGGGCAATTATGGGCAGCCTTATTGGCGGTATTGCCGAAACCCAGGAAATGCTGGATTACTGTGCTGAGCACAACATAGTTTCGGATGTGGAGGTAATCCCGATGGATTACATTAATGAGGCGTATGAAAGGATGATAAAAAGCGATGTAAAATACCGTTTTGTTATTGATATGGCTTCGCTAAAAAATTAGCCCTGAAAACGTATTTAATATAAAGGCTGCCCGCGGGCAGCCTTTTGTTTTATGCTCAAAGCACATCCCTGATGTCTTCCTTGCGGTCAAACATCTTTTTCGCAAAGGGGCACAGCGGTATTATCTTTTTATTGTTATTGCGCGCATAAGCCACGGCTTGGTCCAGCAGTTTCATGCCAACGCCTTTAAATTCAGGGTTGCCTATGGTATGCTCAATAATGAATTTGTCATCACCCGCCCACACGTAGGTCATCTCGCCGGCCTGTATTCCTTCTTCCACCGCCACCCAGCGGCCTTTTTTTCCATCGTCAAAATGTTGTATTTCCATAGTATTGTTTTAGTGTTTTGGTTTAAAGTTAGGGTTTTGTTCCGGCAGCGGCACATAGTCGGTTTCGCCATGTAGCTTAGGAAATTCATGGTTTATCCAGCGCTGCTTGGCTTCTTCAATCATTTCGGCTGATGTAGCCACAAAATTCCAGTAAATGTGCCTGGATTCCGGCAGCGGCTCACCGCCAAAAATATAAACGGTGGTATCCTCGTTCATGGTAAAGCCACAGGTTGATGAATCTTTAGCCACCAACAGCTGTTTCGGGGCAAAGGTATTGCCTTCGCTCTCAATGCTGCCTTCCAGTATGTACAGGCCGCTTTCGCCATGCAGCTGCCCAAAAAGGTCAACCTGCTGCCTGCCTTTGCTTTTTATTTCCAGCAGGTACAGTGGGCTGTACACCGGCACGGGCGATTTTTTGCCCAGCGCTTCGCCGGCTATCAGCTTTATGGTAACGCCGTCCTGTTCCCAAACCGGCAAATCTTGCGCTTCAATGTGCGTGAAAGATGGTTCCATCTGTTCCAATGCCTTAGGCAGGGCAACCCAAATCTGCAGGCCGTGCAGGCTCTTTTCAGAGTGTCGCAGGTACTCCGGCGTGCGTTCAGAATGTACTATACCTTTGCCGGCGGTCATCCAGTTTACGGCTCCCGGCTTAATTTCCATTTTAGTACCCAGGCTGTCGCGGTGCATAATGCTGCCTTCAAACAGGTAGGTAAGGGTAGATAGGCCAATGTGCGGGTGCGGACCCACATCCATATTGTCATGGTCGCTCAGTGTTACAGGTCCCATGTGGTCAATAAAGGCAAATGGCCCCACGGTGCGCTTTTCGCGGAAGGGCAGCAGCCTGCCCACAAGGAAATTGCCTATATCGCTGGGGCGTTCCTCAATTATTAAATTAATGTTTGACATAGCGTGTTGTTTTGATGGTGTAATTTAGCTAATATTCTTACAGGTTGTACACACGGTTACCTGTAGGGAAGTGCTTTTGCAGCCATTCTGCAGAAAGCGCTATATCTTCGCGTACCAGGTTATGGCCTGTATTCAGGTTATGGAATTTTATATCATAACCCATCTGCCCCAGGTTTTCTACATACCTTTTGGTGGTATCAGGATTAACAGTTGGGTCCATCTTCCCGGAGCTGAAAAACACAGGGACATTATTGGCGTTGCCATCAGTTTTAAAATCCTTAAAAGGCTGCATGGGCCGGTATAGTATGGCCCCACTCAGCAACCCCGGATGTTTTACTAAAGTGGCACCAGCTATGTTGGCACCGTTAGAATAGCCCAAAGCGATGATTTTGGATAGATCAAAGCCTTCTTTTTCGGATAATCCTTTTATAAAGGCCACCATCTCATCAGTACGAAAATGCAGGTCGGCTTCGTCAAAAACTCCCATACCAAGGCGCTTAAAAAAGCGCGGCATGCCATTCTCGCTTACATTACCGCGAAGGCTCAATATGTTGTATCCGTTCCCGAAATTGGAAGCCAGTGGAATAAGGTCAGCCTCATTGCCGCCTGTGCCATGCAGCAGGAGCAGGGTAGGGCCTTCAGGGTTTCCTGAAGACTGGTAGATGTATTTTAAAGGTTGAAAGTTCATGGTGATTTATATTGTGCTATGTCATCCTGACGAAGGAAGGATCCCACAGGAGATTCTTCAGTCCGCAGTCTTCGTTCAGAATGACAAAGCATTACTAATTAATTTATAGATACAAGGTGGGCTTCAATATCCTCACGGCGTGATTCGTATTGTGCTGGCAGTTTCAGGTTTTTGCCCAGTTCTTCAAGGGTTTCGTCAACCATAAAGCCCGGGTTATCGGTAGCTATCTCAAACAAAACTCCGCCCGGTTCCCTAAAGTACAGGCTATGGAAATAATTCCTGTCTATCTGCGGGGTAATGCTGATGCCGCGCTCTGCCACCTTATCACGAAAATGCATCAGCACTTCGTCATTCTGTACCCTGAAGGCCACGTGGTGTACTGTGCCGTTGGCTACATGGCCGCGTTTTTCATCTTTCAGTTCTACAAGGTCCACAATTGCCGCATTCTCCACAGCATCGGTAGCATAGCGGTAGCGGTTGCTTTCAGTGCTTACCAGCTTGTACCCAAAAACTTCGGTAAGTATCGCCGCCGTGCCGCTTACATCGTTCAGTGTAATGGTTACATTATGGAAGCCCCGTGTGGCTACATCTGCCTTCACTTCATCCGTTTCCCAGGGCTTGCGGTTATCGGGCTTACTGCTTTCTATCAGTTCCAGCTTAAGCCCGTCCGGGTCAAGGAAGGTTAAATACCTCTCACCAAACCTTTCCGCAGGCTTGTTGTATATTACATTGTATTTTTCAAACCGGTCCACCCAAAACTCCAGGCTGCCTTTTGGTACTGAATAGCCAACCTCAGTAGCCATACCGGAGCCCCTGCGGCCTTGCGGTATACCTTCTCCCCACGGGAAAAAGGTCAGGATAGTGCCAGCGCTGCCAATTTCATCGCCAAAATAAAAGTGGTACGTGCCTGGGTCGTCAAAATTCACCGTTTTTTTAATGAAGCGAAGGCCAAGTATATTGGCGTAAAAGTTGAAGTTTCGTTTTGCGTCGCCTGCTATCGCGGTTATGTGGTGCAGGCCAAGAATTGTATTTTCCATGATGGTTGTATTTAATTGTTATTTGATGATGTAAAATTACTTTGCATGAAAAACCTATACATTGAACTGGGACAAGAAAACAAGTAGCAATAAAAAAGCCGCTGTAAAAAGCGGCTTTTAAAGACATAATTATTAACGTGAAACTTAATATTCTTCCCTGTTTACATATACCCAGCCAGTTTGTGCGGTACCACCGGCTTCAATTACATAATAATAGGTTCCTGAAGGCAGTTCGCCACCATTATCGCCCTGGCCAATCCATTCGTTGCGGTAATTATCTTTAGAGAATACCTGCTCACCATATCGGTTATAGATGGATACTTTACCTGCGTTCATTCCTACAAGGTCAAACCTGTCATTTTTACCGTCATTGTTAGGCGATATGCCTTTAGGGATACCACAAAGCGATGCTTCAACCACAAACGGGAAGGTATTGGTACAGCCATTTGCAGTAGTTACAGTTAACGTAAATTGTAAAGGGAATTGTGCATTTTGTCCCCATCCTGAAAGATATTCAGACACGTTTAGGCTGTTTTCGTCAGCGCCTATTACTGTACCGTCTTCATTTTTCCAGGTATATGTTGCAGTATTGGTATCAAAAGTATTACCGGCAGATTCTACATTGATTAAATACCTCTTACCAAATGAAGTTGACTCACAGCCTTGTGTGCTGGTAATTTCAGGTGTTACAGCGGTATCAGCCAGTACGGTATAAATTTGTGATGTACTGGTACAGCCCTGCGCATTCTGGCAGCTTATTACGTATTCGCCGGGTGCAAGGTCAGCAAATACTCTTGATGCCTGCCATGCACCGCCATTTATACTGTAAGCATAGCCTGTAGGGGTCATTACTTCTATAATACCCGCTGCCGAACAGGTGGGCTGGGTAACAAAGGCTACTGCTGCATCAGGCATGTTAGGTATGGCATTTATAGCAGCTGTTGTACCTGCTGATGCGCAACTGTTGCCATCTTTTACATAAATGGTGTAAGTGCCTTCATCAAGGCCGTCAAAAGTAGTAGCTGACTGATAATTGATACCGTCAATGCTATATGTGTAATTGTTCCCTATAGGTGCTGTTACCTGCAAGCTGCCGGTAATGTTGCTGCATGTAGGATGCGTAGGTGTTACGGTTGCAGATATTGGGGCTGATGGAACCGCATTTAGGGTTACTGTTTGCGATGCTGATGAACAGCTGCTGCCCTCTTTCATATATACCGTATATGTACCTGCTGTAAGGCCACTGAATGATGGCGATGACTGGAATGTAACATCATCAAGGCTATAAGTGTATTGGCTTCCAAGTGGTGCTGTTACCTGTATGCTACCCATAGGTGATGCGCAGGTTGGCTGTGTAGCTGCCACAGTTGCTGATACTGGAATGTTAGGTACAGCATTAATAACCAGTGCTGTTGTAGTGGCCGATGGGCAGCTGCCGCCGTCTTTTACATACATGGTATAGCTACCGGCAGCAAGGTTGTTAAAGTTTGGCGCAGATTGCCAGTTGGTATTATCAATACTGTAAGTATATTGTGTACCTACCGGAGCTGTTACCACGCAGGTACCTGTTGCAACGTTACAATCGGGCTGTGTAACCACAACTGTAGCCTCAGCTGGTACTGCAGGTACAGCAGTTATGGTTATAGGTTCTGCAATTTGAGATGCGCAACTTCCGCCATTACGCACATAAACGGTATAGCTGCCCAAAGCCAGGTTAGCAAACGATGCTGCCGGCTGCCAGTTAATCCCGTCAATACTATATAGGTACTGTGTGCCCAGCGGGGCTGTGATTTCGCATACACCAGTTGCACTGTCGCAATTAGGTTGTATTACATTTATAGTGGCAATCTCCGGCATTTCAGGGATAGGGTTTATAGCTACCGGTGTTGCAGTTTGCGATGGGCAGCTGCCCCCACTTTTAACATAAATAGTATAGTTGCCTACAGCAAGACCTGTGAAAACTGGGGATGCCTGATAAGTTGTACCGTCTGCACTATAGGTATATTCAGTGCCTGTAGGTGCTGTAACTTCAATGGTGCCAGTTGGCATTTCGCAGCTTGGTTGTGTAGCTACTGCAGTAGCTGCAATAGGGGTAGGGGGCACTGGGTTTATAACTATGTCGGTGGTTACTGATGTACATCCTAAAGGTGTTTGTACCGTAATATGATAGGTGCCCGGAGCCAGGTTGCTGAACACTGTTCCCGGCTGGAAAGGCACTCCTTCAATACTGTAGGTTAATCCTGCTGTAAGCGGGCCCGATACTTCGATGGTTCCCGTAGCATTATCGCAAGTAGGCTGTATAACTGCAAAAGTGGCAACATCAGGCAGTTCAATATTTGATTCAATACTGAAAGGTACTGTAGATATGCATCCTGCCGATGATTTTACATATAGCGAATAGTCGCCTGTTGCAAGCCCTGTAATTGTAGTACTTGCCGAATAGCTAACACCATCAAGGCTGTAAGTCAATCCATCGCCTATTGATGGTATTATGTTGATACTGCCTGTAGGCAGCAGGCAGGTAGCATCAGTACCGTTTATTATAACAACCGGAACCGGTGATACTGTAAGCTGGGTAGCATTACTCACTACGGTGCAGCTGCCTGATGTGGCGGTTAGGTAATACTGGTTGCCCATAAAGCCGAGAGGCGCATTATTTACAGTAAGTGCTTGTGTTGCACTGCCGGCATAGGTAGCATCATTGCTTACAGCTATCCAGTTGCCTGCATCATCCAGTACCATCCAGGTGTAAACCATGCCCGAGGTATTGCTTAACTCTGCGCTGAATGTAGCATTTTCATTTTCGCAAACGCTTTGGCTAATAGGTTGTGTTGTGACTGTTGAGGTGCCGCATGCAGAAGAAATTACCGTAAACATACCCGCATTTGTGGTACAACTGTTCGTTTCGAGTGTAATCATGCCTGTTGAAGCGCCGGATGGCACAACGGCTTTGATCAGATTATCTGACACAACACTGAATCCGGATGCAGAAACACCGTTAAAATATACATTATCAGTACCGGCGCCTGCCATAAAGCCGTCACCTTCTATGTCAACAACAGTGCCTGCCGGCCCTGATGCGGGGAATATTGAGTTTACCGTAGTTCCTACGCACGGTTCAGAACTGGTTCCCTGTGCATGTGCAGTGCCTGATATTAAATTTATAATAAAGGCAAAACACAGCATTTTTGTAAAGAGATAGGTAGTTTTAAACATAGCAATCATATTTAAGTTCTTGTCAGTAAGTGGCAATACATAATGCCATCTATACAAAATTACTGCGGTGCAACAGGCATTAACCCTAATAAAAACATTATGAAAGCATAAATGTTGAACCTGTTTTTTTACAGGTTTTCCTTTACTTACATTATCTTAATCATTTCACAACATGGTGTGAAAAATTATGTTAACAAGAATTTAAAATTATTTTATGAATCCTTTTATTATCCTATCATTGCAGTATAGTTACAGAAAAGCTTATCAGCAAATAGTGACTAAGCATTTTATAACTATACTAAACCTCCTATGACGCAACTACCCTTTACAAACATACTCCTGGCTGATGACGATTTTGAAGACCGTGAGTTTTTTACCGAGGCGCTCAAAGAAATCAATCCTGATGCAGTAGTAAAAACCAGTAACAATGGCGTAGAGCTGATGGATTTCCTGCAAAATACCCCGCAGGAATCACCGGGCATTATTTTTTTGGACCTTAATATGCCTCTTAAAGATGGTTATGAATGTCTGGAAGAAATAAAGTCTGACGATAACCTTAAAGAAAACGTAGTGGTGATATTTACCACATCGGGCATAAAGAATGATATTGATATGACGTATGACAGGGGGGCTAACCTCTTTGTTACCAAACCCAACGATTACCGAAGCCTTGTTAATACCATACGCAAGGTGTTTTCTTTGCAATGGCTTAAGGAAAACGCACAGCCAAACCGGGAAGAATATACTCTTAATGCTTCATAATACAAAAAGCCTTCAGTAATTGAAGGCTTTTGCTTTGATTGATGATTGTAAAAGTTAGGCAAAATTACTCCTTTACCATCACTTTAAAGATTTCTGATAATTGCCCCATACCAACATTTACCATATAAATACCTGCTGTAGGCAATATGAAATGAAACGATATGCCTACATCTTTCTTTTCCATCAGTAATTTACCTGTCATGTCATATACGGTTAGTACATCGATGTGCTGAGAGCTTTCAATGGTAAACCTGCCACCGGTTGAAGGGTTGGGGTAAACCACTACTTCCGGGTTTTTTAATGGCTTATCATTATCCAATGTAGCATCGGTTTTTACATAAAGCCCCTGGTGTGTGGCAGCATATATCTGGCTGCCATTTTCGCGTAGGGCATATACATAATATGGTAAAAATTCGTTGGTATTGTTCCATGCTATCTGCGCAACAGCATTTACCGGCCTTTTTTGCAACCATGTAATGTTACTGTTATCTCCTGGGTTAAAGTTGGTTGTTAAAGCATAAAGGCTCTGCTGGCCTTTATAAAGCCAGCGGTTCTGCCCATTTATAAGCCCTGTATTGTCATTTATCCAGCTATTGCCCCAGTTGTCGGTCCTGTACAGTGCATTGTGGGTTGATACATATATAGTGTTGTTCACTATTATAGCATCATCAGCATCCAGACCCGGGGCGTAGGTACCTGTATAATAACGTTCCTGCCATGCAGAAGTTGCTGTACTGTAAATATAAAAAGTGCCGTTTGCACCTGCCATGGCCATCAGCCCTGCCGGTGTTGATAATATCTTGTCAACATTCCAGGAATAAGTAGGCAGCTGGCTGGAAAATGCTGTCCATGCGCCGTTAAGCAGCCTGTACATGCCAAAACCCATGCCCGATGCATACATGGCACCATCACGTTCGGTTAGGGATGTTACATCTACCCCCGGCAGGTTTTGCGCCCAGGTGCCGTTAAGGTTATTCATAGATACGTTAAAGGTGCCGTTGCTGGTACCTACATACAGCCTGTTGTTAAAAAGATAGATGCAATTTGCAAATACATTTTGCTGTGTCATGGTGTGCAGCTGCCAGTTGGCGCCATTATCTCCGCTGCTGTAAAGGCGGTTGCCGCTTGCGGCATAAACTTTTCCGTTGATTACTTCTATGGCTGTAAAGCCGGTATGAGGCAGCTTGTCAATCCTGGTAAATTGTTGTTGGGCCTGTGCAAATTGCATTGCCAGGTACACTACGGCGCACAAGGCAAGTTTTAAAATGTTTTGCATAACTATTCGTTTTTTGATGATTATGAGGCAAAACTATAGTGCGACAATAACCTTTATAGTACGGAATGTAATCAACCCGAAAATTATTGTAACGAACCGGAAACCACTATTTAATGGTTGTCTTCATAGCAAGATAATTCACTTTCATTACATCGGTTATGCAAAAGGCAATGCTGTTAATTAGTTTTGTAGTAAAATGATTAGTTTTGAAAATTAACAATGGCTCCATGCACCTTCTGCTAAAACCTATTCATATAAAAAGCATACTTACAGGTATATTACTGTTTATATGTTATGGCGTGAATGCACAGCCCAGTCTTAACCGGAAAACCATTGACTCCCTGAACCGTGCGGCTGCCGAACATCCGGCTGAGGTATTGCGTGCTGCTGACAGGCTTATCAGCCAGGCTAAGCAACAAAACAAAATGCCGGAATATGGTTACCTGCTGCAAGTAAAGGGTGTGGCCGAAACATCGGTAGGCAATAACACCCAGGCATTACAATACCACACAGTATCTTACCGCATACTGGATTCGGTGAAGGACAATAAGGGCAGGATATTCAGCCTGTGCAATATTGCCGCCGTACACCTGAATATGGAAAATTATGGCAAGGCCGATGATTACCTTAGAAAAGCGCTGGCCATAACGCGCCCGGATGATGCCAACAGCCTAAAGACCATTTATGCCAACATGGGCGTATGTTACCAGTATAAAAACCAACCCACTAAGGCTATTGAATATTTTAATAAGGCGGTGGCTTACCATAAAAAGCTGGATGATGTAAACGGCATGGCCGTAACCTTGCACAACATTGCAGTATCTTACATTGAGCTGGACGATTTTGCCAATGCTGAACACTATGAACTGATGGCGCTGGAATACCAGAAGAAATCGGCCAGCATCAATTCGCTGGCCATGATAAGCCTTACGCTGGGCGGGCTGTACACTGATTTTGGGCATCCTGAAAAAGCCGGGCCGTACCTGGAAGCCGGCGGGAAGGCGGCAAAGGAGTTGGATTCGCCTTACTACAAAGAGATCCATGCACAAAGCATGGTGCAATGGTTTGAGGCTAAAAATGATATTAAAAATGAAAATATATGGCTTAAGAAGCTGGTTGACCTGCGCGACAGCATTTACAGCGAAGAAAGTATTGCAGCCACGGCAGGTGTAGAGGAAAAGTTTCAGAACGATTTGAAGACCAAGGAAATTGAGCTGCTGAAAGCCCAGAAAAAACTGGATGAGGAGCGCATAGGCCGCAACCGTACCGGTTGGATAGCGTTTGGATTAGTATCTGTACTGTGTCTTATCATCATCATTATATTATTCCGCAACTATAAGCTAAAGCAAAAAGCCAACTTGCTGCTGGGGCGCGAAAAGACTGCCTTGCAGGAACAAAACCTGCAGCTGGAGCATGAGAATGTACTGGTACAGTTTGAAACGCTGAAGAACCAGCTGAGCCCGCACTTTTTGTTCAATTCGCTTAATGCGCTGGCATCGCTCATAAAGGCCGACCCGGACAAGGCGTTGGAGTTTACGGGTGTGTTTTCTAAAATTTTCCGCAACGCATTGCAGCTCAAAGACAGGCACCTGGTAACACTGGCTGAAGAACTGCAGCATGTGGATGCCTACCTGTACCTGCAAAAAATGCGCTTTGGCGATAACCTGAAAATGAGTATTGACGCATCTGCGGAAGCCAAAACCCAATACCTGCCGCCGTTTTCATTGCAATTGGTGGTTGAAAATGCCATTAAACACAATGTCATCACTGCTGATAAGCCTTTGGAAATTATTATCAGGGCAGAAAAAGGAATGTTGCACATAGAAAACAACCTGCAGCAGCGCAGGCATGTGGAAGATTCTACGGGTACGGGCATTGCCAATATAATATCGCGCTACCGCTATTTTGATGCTGCCCAACCTGTTTTTGAAGCCTGTGGCGGCCGGTATATTGTTCAACTCCCATTACTTACTGAAGCATGATACAAGCACTTATAATTGAGGACGAAAAACCGGCGGCTGATTATCTGTTGAGTTTGCTGCAAAACGCTGCGCCCGATGTGGTGGTACAGGCAGTGATTGACAACGTGGCCGATGCTGTGCAGTGGCTCTTAGCCCGCCAGCCTGATGTTATTTTCCTGGACATACATTTAGGCGATGATAACAGCTTTGCCATTTTTGAAAAGGTAAAGGTAAACTGCCCCATCATTTTTACCACGGCATATAACGAGTATGCCATACGTGCCTTTAAAGTAAACAGTATTGATTACCTGCTGAAGCCTTTTACCGCTACCGACCTGAAACATGCCATGGAGCAGTTCCGGTCCCGCACTAATGCCGGCATTGACTTTGCCGCTTTGGTACAGGCCATGAATAAACCGGCTTACCGGGAGCGTTTTATGGTAACATCGGGACAAAAGATAAAAAGCCTTGCTATTGCCGATGTAGCTTATTTCCTGTCGGAAGGGCGGTATGTAAAACTGGTAGCAAAATCAGGCGAAAGTTACCTGTTGGACCAAAGCCTGGAGAGCGTGCAACAGGAAACCGACCCGGCAAGGTTTTTCCGTGTCAACCGCCAGGTGCTCGCAGGGTATGATGCTATAAGGCACATGGTGGCGTGGTCCAAAAGCCGGGTAAAACTGGAGCTGCATCCACCCACTGATTTTGATGTGATTGTAAGCATTGATAATAGTGGCGACTTTAAAAAATGGCTCAACAGGTAAGGCAATTTATTTTTTCGGAGTCCTTTTGTACTGTGGCTAAATTCAATACCTTTGGCCAACATTTAAAACACCTGTCATGAAAAAAACAGCATTACTATTTTTACTGGCTTTATCTGGCCTTAGCGTTAGCGCGCAGCAAACCGTTAACTTTAAGATAGCTTACAAGCCCAATACTACGTACAAGCAAACTACGGTTCAAACCAACAAAACAGCTGTTTCTTATGGCGAGGGTATGGAGCCTATGGAAAGCGATTCAAAATCAACTATTACATCAACCATTAAAACAGGAAAGCCTGCAAATGGCGAATATAGCCTTATTAGCGAAATGAGCTTTGATAAGGACAGCCAGGAAGCGGCATCGTTGCCGGCAGGAGTAAAACTTATCGGAAAGGTTAAGAATGACGGTAGCGTTCAGATTGACTCGCTTGTGGCACCGGGTATGGAGCAACAAATGAAAGATGTGCTGAAGCAAAGCATGAAAGCCAACCTTACCCAAATGATGGTGGCTGAGAAAAAAGTTAAAGTAGGCGAAACTTTTACCCAAAACACACCTACCGAAATGCCTATGGGGCCTGTAACAGTTTTGATGGATACCAAAACAACTTATAAGCTTACCAAAGTTGAAGGGAAAAAAGCCTTTTTTGATGTAGCTCAGACAGTAACCATGACTACTAAAGTTGAAGGCCAGGACCTTAAAGGAAGCGGTACCGGAAGTGGTACTATGGTTTATGATATAGATAATAACTTCCCGCTGGAGAACAATAATTCTACAACTATCCAAATGAATTTTGAGGCACAAGGCATGGCAATGAACCTTAAAGTGACCACAATTTCAAACCAGACTACAGCTATTACGGCAAACAAGTAGTAACCTGCTTGATTTTATAACAAAAGCCTCCCAACCGGGAGGCTTTTTTATATGGTTTTAATAGCCATTATTTTCTCTTCAAAAATTTCCTTTTGGCTGGCACGGCTTTTAATCCGGGCTTTATAGGTATAAATAGTTGATACGGATAATTCCAGGAAATCAGCTATCTGGTTGGAATCCTGTATACCCAGGCGATACAAAGCGAAAATGCGCAGCTCTGTATTAAGGAGTTCACCCTTTTTCATAACAATCTTATGCTCAGTAGGGAATAGCTTGTTATAATCAGACACGAAAGTAGGGAACAGTTTAAGGAAAATTTCATCAAACTGGTGGTACAGGCTGTCCCTCTCGGCTTTTACATTAAAGCGTTTCAGGCTCGCAATCACCTCGTCTGTCTTTTTAGATATGATTTTCTGTATCGTCGTCTTTTGCAGGCTGTCCATCTTATTGATAAGCCCTGAGGTAGCCTTGATAAAGTAAGCGATGTACTCTTCCTTAATAGTATTGGCTTCGGTTAGGTTTACATTCATTTCCTGTAAAGTGTTGTAAGATGCCGCCATGGCCTTACGGGAAGCATTCCTGTGCTTCAGCTGCTTGAATATGATAACCAGGAACAGGATGATGATAAGCGCCAGTACAGTGAGGAGTATCACAATCTTTTCCAACATATCATTTTTGTCACGCACTTTGTTCAGCTGCGCTTTTTCAATAATCGGCAGTATGGTAGAAATCTCAATCTTACGATGGCGGGCATCATAAAAAGTAGCATCATCCATGGCAAGGTTAATATAGCGGTTGGCCTGCTCCAGCTGGCCCTGCTTAAATAATTCATTGGCCAGGTTGCGCAGCGCCACAGTTTCCTTGGTGGCATTCTTCACATCAGCAATAGCGGCCATCGCCAGATATTTTATGGCATTGGCAGTATCCTTACGTTCCGAATAAATATAGCCCAGGCAGGATGTGGCAATGCCGTAATATTCCGGTGGGAGGTTATAGTTGGCCAGCCAGTATAAAAAAGCCTTTTCGGCACCTTTAAAATCTTGCTGTTTCATGCGTTGCAGGCTTTCGGCGTACCAATAATCGTTGGTGTTGGGGGCTATTAATAGCAATGCTTTTTCCAGAAAAAGGTTACCCTGGCGTATGTAGTTCATGGCATAGCGCTCATCGCGGTTATAGTCGGCCAGGTCATAATAGGCGCGGGCTTTTACGCTATAATATTCGGCCATGCCGTCTTTTTCCAGTCCGGTAACATCTATAATATTCAGCGTATCGATAGCTTCCTTAAATAAGCCCGATGACAACAGCACAAACCCTTCCTTAATGCGGGATTTGGATATCATTCCCTTATCCTTCAACGCAAAGCCTATTGATTTTGCCTGCTCTATATAATAATATGCAGAATCGTATTTAAAGGATTTGTATTCTTCAAACAACTGCATGTAATCCACATACAATGTTTTATTATCCCGATTCAATACATGTTTATGTGCATTTTTCTTCAACTCATTTATCCGGCTGTATTTTTGTTTTACAAAAGCCTGTTTATGTGCCAGTGCTTTTTCCAATTCATCCAGTAATGGCTGGTTTTGTCCTGCATAAATTACGCACGGCATCACAATCAGCATCCAAAATGACCATTTTTTTAAGAAATCCTTCATAAAAGTTAAAATCAACTTAAAGCAATGCTAAAAGTACACTATTATTTCAGATATACATAAAAATTTATAGTGTTGACTTGTATATCATAAAAAATAATCGGTTAAAATTATGTTTTTCATATTCATTATTTTCAAAAATCAAGATATATTATTCTATATATTTTCTTGATTTACCTTGATTTACGAAAATTATAAATAATTGAATATCAATTTTATAGTGTATTTTAAAACGTTATAGTGCCTTGATTTTTAATGGATATTTTCTTCAGCCCGATTTTAACAGTTAGTTTCGCTTTGTTCTTTACCCCGAACCATTTTTATTAACTAACACACAAATTGTATGAGAAGTAAAATTATCTGTTTGTCAGCCCTGATTGGCCTCATGGCTATAGGCTGTACCGAAACTGATGACGGAAGCTTTGCAGAACCCATTACCCTCTATGAAAAGATAGACGGTGAGTGGGCGCTGTCGAACCTTAAAATGGTAGATGAGTATGCCAAGGCAAACAATCTGCAACCCAGTGAACAAAACCTGAGCACATCATTCAATTATGATACTTTCAGGATAAAATTCAACGTGGACGAAAAAAACCAGCCAACCACTTATGAGGTGCTGGGCAACGTGCCACCGCTATTTCAGCTTACCGGCTACTGGAACCTGAGCTCAGCATTCCAGCAAACCAACTCTGAAGCCACACGCATTTACCTGTACAGCGATGCGCAGAAAACCAATAAGGTTGATGAGCTTAGGCTTACAGCAGTACCCGGCACTACCGATGAGATGGAGTTCCAATTGGTAAGGACATCCGGCGGAACGCCTTTTGTATCCTATGTATTTAAAGTTAACGCAGCAAATTAATCACCACTATGAAAAGACTATTACACTTACTATTACTGGCCTTTTTCATGCTGCCCACCTTAATGCAGGCGCAGGAAAACGTGGGTGCTGTTGGTGCCATATCATCATTCCCTGTAGTATATAAGTATGACGAGCAGGTAACGTGGTATTTTGACCTTTCGGGCACTACCTTTACGCCAACCGAAGAAATTTACCTCTGGATATGGTCGCCATCGGAGCCGGATGCCGGCAACTGGGAAAACTCATCAGAATTTGCCCACCTTACTAACGAAGGTAATATGGTATGGAGCATCACGCTAACACCAACCACTTACTTTAACATGACGCCATCGGCCATAGCATCAAGTGCAGGCTTCTGGTTCAGGCTAAAGACCAAGACAGGTACCAAACAGTCAGACGTGGCGCAGGTAAACTATACTGATTTCTCATCCTTCTACACTGCCAACCAGCTGATACGCTCTTACCCAACGCAACCAACAATAAATAAGGGTGTGAGCATATTGTTCAATGCCAACCTTGCGCCGGGCTTTGCCGATGCTACTACGGTGCATTTCCATAGCGGAATGAACAATTGGGCAGTATCACAGGAGTACCAGGCATGGCTTCCTGAAATTGTAGAAAAGACCAAACTGAAAAACCTGGGGAACGGTTTTTATAAAATGGATTTGATACCGGAAGAATATTACCCTAACATACCTGATGGCTTTGTGATGGAAAACATAGTATTCCTGATGGTGAAAGACAACTGGGCCGGCACTATACCTGACCAGATCATTTACGCAGGCGAATTCGTTCCGCCACCGCCACCGGAGTTCAGGTACTTCCCTGCACAGATAAGCAAAAAGGATTTCCTGGGAATTATGCGTAAAAATAACGAGCCGGGCATTACCAAGCTTATCTATACCATTACTGCGGGCACTACAGTAGTTACAGGCGAATTTACCGGCAACGTTACCGAGATAAAAGGTTTTGTAAACCTGCCAGGGGCACTTCAAAATGCAAACGTGAACACCATACACGTGCTGGTGAAAGACAACACGAACAGGACCATTTCGGATACCGATATACCGCTGAAAACGCTTGACTAATATTCACTAAGACCAATAAACAAGATGAATAATACAAATATAAATGCAGCCCGCACACAACGCAGGGCTACTGCACCGCTGCTTTACCTCCTGCTGATGCTGTTGCTTACCGGCGGGGCCTATGCGCAGGGCAAAAAGCTGGTATCGGGCGTGGTGTATGACAATACAGGCGTAACGCTGCCGGGTGCATCGGTACTGGAAGCAGGCACAACCAATGCCGTTTCTACCGATATTGACGGAAAATTTGTGATTGAAGCTGCAATAGGCAGCACGCTCGAAATATCATTTATGGGCTTTACTACCCAAAATGTGGTAGTAAGCGAAACCATGCCTGCCAGTGTTGATGTGCGCCTTGCACAAGGCGAAACCATGCTGGCTGAGGTAGAGATAGTATCGGTAGGTTACGGCACCATGCGCCGGTCAGACCTTACCGGATCCATATCAACCGTTACCGAGAAAAACCTTGTGAAAGGTACTGTGCCATCTACCGAACTGGTACTGCAGGGCAAGGTAGCCGGGCTTAACATATTTAAAGGCACGGGCGACCCAAGCGCGGGCGGTTCTATCCGCTTAAGGGGAGGTACATCGCTTACCGCCAGCAACAGCCCGCTTGTGGTGGTTGACGGTATCCCCGGTGTTGATATCAACATTGTGCAGCCGGGCGACATCAAGTCTATCGATGTGCTTAAGGATGCTTCGGCTACTGCCATATATGGTTCGCGTGGTGCCAATGGTGTTATTATCATTACTACCAAAAGCGGCAGCAAAGGCTTCAACATCACTTACAACGGCTTTACCGGCATAAGCAACGCAGCCAAACACCTTGATTTGCTTTCGGCAGACCAGTGGAGGAACTACGTGCGCCAGAACAATATTACCGACGCTGTGGACTATGGCGGGAATACGGACTGGCAGGACGAGCTGGAGCAGCAGGCCTTTACACAATCGCACACCCTGAGCATCACATCAGGCAGTGATACCAGTGGATTGCGCGCTTCTATCTCTTACCTGGATAACGAAGGCGTTATTAAAACTACAGGCCTGGAAAGGCTAAGCGCCAGTGTGAGCAACTACCAGTATGCGCTGGACAAGGCACTGAAGTTTGATATTGGCCTTTTTGCCAACATTGATAAGTGGAACCCGCTTGATTACAGGATTTTTGAGCGTGCCTATAACCTTAACCCAACTATACCGGTACGTGACAACAGTGGCGCATTTACATCAGTAAGCGGTACGTTGTATGAAAACCCGGTGGAGATACTAACCAACCGCGATGTGGACAGCGAGCGCCACAGGCTTATGGGTTATTTTAAAACCGAAGTGAACATTTTCAACGGCCTTCAGGGTGTCATCAATACATCATTAGAGCATAATGCCACCAAAGGTAGCACCTACAAGCCATCTTTCGCAGTGCTTGAAGGAAGGACAGAAAATGGCTACGCGCAAAAAACATACGGCGATTATACCAATGCACAGGTAGAGGCTTACCTGAGCTATAATAAGGATTTTGGCAAGCACCACATAAACCTTTTGGGCGGATACTCTTTCCTTGAAAACGTGTACGAAGGTTTTGGCGCACAGCGCAGCGGCTTTGAGACTGACCTGTTTGGCTACAACAACCTGGGTGCGGGCTACAACTACCGCCTGGGCGATGTGTACTCCTACAAAGGCAAGTCAAGGTTGGTATCGTTCTATGGCCGTTTAAATTATTCATTCGATAACCGATACATGCTTACAGGAACCATAAGGAGGGACGGATCGAGCCGCTTTGGTGCCAACAACAAGTGGGGCTATTTCCCGTCGGCATCAGCTGCATGGCGCATCAGTTCAGAGGACTTCATGGAATCAACCGGCAACTGGCTTACCAATCTTAAGCTTCGCGCGGGTTATGGCGTAACCGGTAACCAGGACGGCATTGGCGAATACAAATCGTTATCTATACTTGGCGTAGGGCAGGACAGCTACTACGACCCAACCACCGGCACTTGGAGCCTGGCTTATTCGCCAACGCAAAACCCTAACCCGGACCTGAAATGGGAATCTACCGAGCAGTGGAACATTGGGCTTGACATCGGTTTATTCAACCGTGTGAGCGCTACTTTGGAAATTTATAACAAGACTACTAAGGACCTGCTGTACACTTACCAGGTACCGCAGCCGCCATACCTTGTAGGCACTATGCTGGCCAACGTAGGCGAACTGTCTAACAAAGGTATTGAGGTAACAATTAATGCCGAAGTGATAAAACAGGATAAGCTTACGCTTGATGCTAACTTTACCTTCGCCAAAAACAAGCAGAAGATAGAGAAACTATCCAACCAGATATATGAGACGGATATCATCTACAGCGGCTCGCTGCACGGATTATCGGGCATGTCCAACCAGTTCTCGCAAATCATACAGGAAGGTTATGCCGTTGGTACTTTCTGGGGCAAGGAGTTCCAGGGGTTTGATGAGGATGGTGAGTTTATCCTGAGCGATGAGGCTAAGGAAATAGGCAACGTACAGCCGGACTTTACACTGGGTGTAGGGCTTAATCTTACCTACCATGATTTTGACTTTGCAATTTCTGGTTATGGAAGCTTTGGCCAGGATGTGCTTAACGCGACTGACATGATGCTGTCTGACCCTAACAGGATGCCGGCTTATAATATCCGCGATGATTTCCAGGGCAGCCAGATACAGTCGGCCCCAACCTTCTCCAGCTACTGGATAGAGGATGCTTCATTCTTCAGGATACAAACCATACAATTGGGTTATACCATACCTTTCAAAAATACCACTTCAAGGCTAAGGGTATATGTAATGGGCGAGAACGTTGCGGTATTTACCAACTACAGCGGCGTTGACCCTGAAATTGACCTTACCGGCCTTGCGGCTCCGGGCATTGACAGGTTTAATAACTACCCAAGGCCAAGGACCTATTCTTTAGGATTGAACTTTACGCTATAAGCTAACAAAAAAATTGAAGACAATGAAAACCAGAATAACAGCAGTATTGCTAACAGCACTTTTCGCTTTTTCGTGCACCGACCTTGAAGAGGACGTGTACGACAGGGTGAAGGATGATGAGTTTGGGCAAACCCCAAGCGAGGTGGAAGCCCTTGTGGGCGGCGCCTATTCATCGCTACGCGGTTTTGGCGATGCCATTTCCAACTCGTACCCAACGTGCGAATATGTGTTTTTCCTTAACGAAGTCTCTTCTGATGAGGCTACCATACCTACCCGTGGCACCAACTGGTTTGATGGCGGGCAGTACCAGCAGGCGCAAAGGCACGAATGGGCTCCTGATAACCGCATGATACTTTCGGCATGGCGCTATTGCTATGCGGGTATAGCCAAGGTAAACTCCATTATTTACCAGATTGACAAATCAGGCCTTACGGAAGAAGCCAAGCGCCCTATCTATGCTGAACTTAAAGCCATAAGGGCCTATTACTACCTGCAATTGCTGGATATGTTTGGCAATGTGCCTATTGTGACTGATTTTGAAGATACATCGCTGCCATCCAATTCAACCAGGCTGGAAGTGTATAATTTTGTGGAAGCAGAATTGGAAGCCTCGCTGCCTTACCTGCGCACCGGTGTATTGTATTCTAAATTCACGCAAAATGTGGCCTACTCGCTGCTGGCAAGGCTGTACCTTAATTCAGAAGCTTACATAGGCGTGGCACGCTGGCAGGATTGCATAGATATGTGCCAGAACATTTCGGGCTATACGCTGAACCCGGATTACTTTGGCAACTTCGCTACGCAAAACCAGACATCGCCGGAAATTATCCTGGCCATACCGTATGATTCTAACGCAGGCACAGTGGGCAACTACCTTTCGTCTATGACGTACCACTACAAGCACAACCTTACGGTTTCGGCCACGGGCAACTACCCTTGGTGCGGTAACGGCATCTGTGCGCAGCCGGGCGTTTATTCTTCATTTGAAGATACGGACGTAAGGAAGCGCTCTATGCTGGAAGGCGACCAGATTAACATTGCAACCGGTTCGGTAATCATGATGGATAATGGCTCTCCGCTAACTTATACAGAGACTATCACCAGCCTTGCCGATGCACAGGAGAACGAAGGCGTAAGGCTAAGCAAGTATGAAGTAAAGGCAGGCGAGAAGTGGGAACGCGACCATGACTGGGTGGTGATTCGCTATGCCGAGATACTGATGATGCAGGCCGAATGCTACGTGCGCCTTGGGCAGCCGGGGCAGGCACAGCCTTTTGTACAGCAGATAACGCAGCGCGCGGGTACTGATATGCCTGCTACTATTGACCTTGCTTACCTTGACAAGGAATTGCTACGTGAGTTTTGCTTTGAAGGCCGCAGGAGGACAGATAACATAAGGTTTGGCACCTACTTCCTGCCATGGTGGGAAAAAGGCGCTACGCCGGCTACGCATGCCCTGTACCCTATACCTGCCACGGTGCTGAACACCAACAATAACCTGAACCAAAATCCGGGTTATCCTAACTAAACTTTTTTTCAATCCGGCCTTCAGTATTTTGGGTTAGTTTATACTGTAGGCCGGTATATTATTTTATAAAAAATCAAAAAATGAACAGATACTTTACGCTATTACTGGCCGGTCTTTTGGGTGTACTGGCCATGATAGGGTGCAGCAACGACGAAAAGGATGCCGGCACGCCACCAGGCCTGCCGGGCCCTGTTGCGGTACAAAAAACCAACACAACCAAAATTTACATGCACTACATGCCCTGGTTTGAAACCAAGGCGAGCAGCGGCAACAACCAGTGGGGCTACCACTGGACCATGGCCAACAAAAACCCTGACAATACAGATGCCAATGGCAAAAGGGAAATAGCTTCACATTATTATCCGCTTATAGGGCCTTACCATAGCGGCGACAAGGATGTGCTTGAAAACCATTTGCTGCTGATGAAGTATGCGGGTGTTGACGGTATCCTTATTGACTGGTATGGCACCTATGACCTGAACGATTACAGGATGATTAAGGAAAACACCGAGCAGCTGGTAGAAATGCTGGATAAGGTGGGCATGGAATATGCCATAGTGTATGAAGACCGCTTTTTGGGCAATATAGTTACCGCCGGGCTGGCTACCACAACCGTGAGCGCCGCCAAAACGGATTTCGCTTACCTGCAAAGCAATTTCTTTACTGATGCCAATTACATAAAGATAGACGGCAAGCCATTGCTTATGAATTTTGGCCCTATAACGCTTACTACGCCGCAGGACTGGACCAATGCCTTCAGCGGGCTGAACCCTAAGCCAACATTCCTTACGCTTTGGAATGAATCGGGTGAGGCAGGCAGCAACGCAGCAGGCGAGTATGCATGGGTGTACCAGGACAATACGCACCTTAGCAACTTTTACCAGAACAGGCTTCCGGGCCTTCAGGTGGGCATGGGCAGCGCCTATCCGGGCTTTAATGATTTTTACGCACAGGGCGGCGGAGGCGATGCCATAGGCTGGACAATTGCCCACAACAACGGCGCCACGCTTGATGCTACGCTGGCCATGGCTACGGCTGCCAACGTAAGCAGGCTGCAGCTCATTACCTGGAATGATTTTGGTGAAGGTACCATGATTGAGCCTACAGCCGAATTTGGCTATACTTATGTTGAAAAAATCAAGACCTTTGCCGGTGTGCAGAATACAGGCAGCGTTTTTGAAAAGATTGGCAAGCTCTACAGTCTCAGGAAATCGCAAACCGGCAGTGCGGCACAAACCAAACTGAACAAAGCAGCGGCTTATTTTGCGGCCATGCAGCCGGAAAAAGCATTGAGCATACTGGACGATTTCCAGGAGTAAATAATGAATGAACAACCCAAAATTATAATGAAGAAATTTATTACCGGGCACTGCCTTGCGGCACTGGCATTTTTCAGTGTGCTTACGGCATCGGCCCAAAAAACTTACACGGTAGCATCTCCCGACAAAAAGAACAAAGTAGAATTCAGCCTTACCCAAAAGGGCGAGCCGCAGTACAAATTCACGTCAGGCGGCAAGGCGGTTATTGAGCCGTCGCTTATGGGGTTTGAGTTCCACGATATTAAAAAAATGACGGAAGGCTTTGCCGTAGTAAAAACCGAAACCAAAAAAGCCGACCAAACCTGGGAACAGCCGTGGGGTGAGTTCCGCAAAGTGCGTGATAACCATAATGAGCTGGTTATCCACCTGAAGGAAAAAGCAGGGGAGCAAAGGCTTGTAGATGTTATTTTCCGTGTGTTTGATGACGGAATGGGTTTCCGCTATTATTTCCCGCAGCAGCCCAATCTTAAAAAGGTGAAGATAAGCAACGAGGTAACGCAGTTTGCCTTCCCGGCAGATAATGATGTGTGGTGGATGCCGGTGCATCGAGACAACAGCTATTACGAAAGCTACTACCGCAAAACGGCCATAAGCAAGACCGATACCATCAACACGCCGGCTACGTTTGAAGCTAAGAATGGCCTGTATGTGGCGGTGCACGAAGCGGCTCTGACTGATTTTGCGTCGATGACACTGCTCAATACAGGCAAGAACACCTACAAAAGTGAGCTGGTGCCTTGGGCAGATGGCGTAAAAGTATATGCCGAAGCGCCTTTTGCTACACCGTGGAGAACCATTATTGTAAGCAGCAACCCGGGCGGGCTGGTAACATCAACGCTGATGCTGAACCTTAATGAGCCATCAAAAATTGCAGATACCTCGTGGATAGAAACATCCAAATACATAGGCATATGGTGGGGCATGCACCTGGAAAAATACAGCTGGGGGCAGGGAGCCAAGCACGGCGCTACCACCGCTAACACCAAAGCATACATTGACTTTGCTGCACAGCATGGCCTTGATGGCGTGCTTGTGGAAGGCTGGAATGTTGGCTGGGATGGCGACTGGACGGCTGACGGCAGGGCTTTCAGCTTTACCAAAGCCTATCCTGATTTTGATATTGAGGCCATTACCGCCTATGCCAAAAGCAAGAACGTGCGCCTTATAGGCCACCACGAAACTGCCGGCGCTACACAGCATTACGAAAGCCAGCTGGATGATGCCTTTAAGCTGTACCAAAAGCTGGGTGTAAACTGCGTAAAAACAGGCTATGTGAACAAGTACCTTGATAAGAAGGAATGGCATGACGGGCAATATGGCGTGCGCCACTACCGCAAAGTGGTGGAAACCGCAGCCAAATACCATATTATGATTGATAACCACGAACCGGTAAAAGGTACAGGCCTTACGCGTACCTATCCTAACCTGATGAGTTGGGAAGGCGGCAGGGGGCAGGAGTACAATGCCTGGGCAGCCGATGGCGGCAACACGCCGGAGCATACCGTAACGCTGCCGTTTACCAGGATGCTAAGCGGCCCTATGGACTATACGCCGGGTAACTTTAACTTTGATTATAAAGTGCCTAACAATGCCCGTGTAAATACTACGCTGGCACACCAGCTGGCGCTTTATGTGGTTATTTTCAGCCCGCTGCAAATGGCATCGGACCTGCCGGAAAATTACGTGAACAAGCCAGAATTTAAGTTTGTGAAGGATGTGCCGTGCAAATGGTCGCAAACCAAAGTGCTGGATTCTAAAATTGGCGAGTACACTACCATAGCCCGCCAGGACTGGGAAGGCAAGAACTGGTACCTTGGCGCTGTAAACAGCAGCAAAGCCCGCCAGTTGGATGTTACCCTGAACTTCCTGGAGCCGGGCAAAAAATACAAGGCTGAGCTGTATGCCGATGGCCCTGGTGCGGATTACAAATCCAACCCATACCCGGTAACCATTTCTACAAAGGAAGTGGACAGTAAATCAGTTTTAAAACTGAATCTTGCCGCCGGTGGCGGCTCAGCTATACGATTGGTACCTGTTTCAGATAAATAATTCATTTCATCAGGTTCATTTTGTGATAAGCGGGGGCATTGCCTCCGCTTTTTTTTATGGTACCCATATAAGCCTTGTCATGCCGCTAAGGCCGTGGTGGCTGGTATCGGTAACCGGGAAGCCGGCCACAAGCCCCAGGCTCACCTTATCTGAAAACTGCATCTTGAACTGCGGGCGCAATACTACAGACGGTTTTTCATCAGAAAACTCCATATTGGTTTCCACACCCACAAAATTGCCGTTGTTAAAAACATAATGCAGGTTGGCATTCACCTCTGCTGTAGTTTTCCACTTGTCCGATTCGAATTTCTGCTCTACAATAGGCCCGGTGTACAGCATAGTATGGATGTTTGGTGTCCATCTTTTGGCTGCAATAAAAATAGGGTTATACAGCGTGCCCGCAAACAATTTGCTTTGGTGCCCTATTTCTGAAAAAGAAGATAGTTCAAACTCCTGTATGTAGCCAACCGCCATTGATGTTTGGTATTTTTCCGAGACCCAGAAGGTGTATTGGGTGGCCACCTTCAGGCCTTCCAGGCGGTTTTTGGGTATCTCAAATGTATTGGCATTACTTTGCCTTTCATTAATTTCAAAAGGCACCTCAATTTCCAGGCCCAGCCTGTTGGCAACGGCAAACTCATATTCGGCAAAACCGGTGTAGGACACATAATCCTTCTCATCGTTTATGCCAAAGCCCACATTGATTTCTTTTTCGCCTTTGCGGGCACCCAAGTCGCGTATCAGGTCAATGTACAAAGGCTCGGCGTGGTGCAGCTTCAGGGGTTTTATAAGTGTATCTTCAGGTTGTTGCGCAAAGGTCGCAAGGGACACAAAAAATAGTAAAACGGTGGTGATGGTATTCTTCATAATTTATTTATTTGAAACCAAAACTATCGGCACAAATAGGAAAGAATTAGGAATAATGCCATGTTAAGAAATATTTAGCATATTTTATTTTTTAACAGTGTAAGTGCTTGGTATCATTCAGTAAAACAATTACATTTGCTGCAAGCGAACGATGAAATTATTCTTAGTATTGCTGTGAAACCGTAAATTGCCGGGATGATGAAAAGGGAATATGCTATAGTAGATATTGAGACCACAGGCGGCAATGCTTCGGGCAGCCGCATTACGGAAATTGCCATCATCATACATGACGGGGCTACGATTATAGACCGCTTTGAAACACTCGTCAATCCACAAAAGGAAATACCGTTGCCTATTTTTGCCCTTACTGGCATCAACAATGAAATGGTGAAGGATGCCCCAATTTTTGATGACATTGCGGAAAAGGTTTTCAGCCTGCTTGCCGGCCGTGTATTTGTGGCGCATAATGTAAACTTCGATTACTCTTTTGTACGGCACCAGCTGGAACAATCCGGCTTTAAATGGACTGCCCGGAAGCTGTGTACCGTGCGAGCCGCCAGGAAAATAAGGCCGGGACTGCTGTCCTACAGCCTTGGCAAACTATGCGCATACCTTGATATACCCATAGAGCACAGGCACCGTGCCGGGGGCGATGCCGATGCCACAGCCATATTGTTCTCGCGCCTTTTGGAATGGGATGCTGACGGCGAAATGGAAAAGATGGTGAAGAAAACCGCTCAGGACCAGCGCCTGCCACCCAACCTGCCGTCGGCTGATTTTGAGCAGCTGCCCGAAAAGCCCGGCGTGTATTATTTTTACAACGCAGCCAAAAAAGTGGTGTATGTTGGCAAGGCCGTAAACCTGAAAAAACGTGTGGCATCGCACTTTAGCGGGCATAAGATTACACCGCAGCGTCAGCATTTTTTGCGGGACATACACAGCATATCATTTGAAGTTTGCGCTACCGAACTGATGGCGCTTTTACTGGAATGCACTGAAATAAAAAAGCTGTGGCCGGTATATAATACTGCACTGAAACGTTTCGACCCTAAATTCGGGTTGTATGAATATGAGGCACGGAACGGCTACCGCTACCTGGCTGTGGGCAAGCCGGGCAAGCACCAGCCCTGCATTGAAACTTTTAATTCGCAGTATGATGCCATAACGCTATTGCGCAGCCTGGCCGACCGGTTTGCCATAGACCATCGCCTGTGCAAGTACGGTACGGTGAATGAAGGCGAAATGCACTACAGGCCTGACAACAGCAACCTGCCGGATGTTGACACGCATAATGGATTGGTAGATGAAGCTATTGCTTTTGTAAGCACCAGCCGCCCCAGTTTTGCCATTGTAGATAAGGGCAGGAGCAAAGACGAACGCAGCTGCATCTGGGTTGAAAAGGGCCACTTTTATGGCATGGGCTACATAGCAACTGATGTTGGCTTTACAAAACCATCAGAAATAAAAGAATATGTAACGCAATACAGCAGCAACCAGTACATTATGCAACTGCTGTACAGTTTTGCACAAAAATATCCGGGTAAGGTATTGAAACAAGAAATATTTGGAGATGCCTGATTTATGTACCTACGCTAACAAGAAACACTGAATTGCCTTTCAATCTCCTCCCTGTGTTGCGGATGCGCAATGTTTACAAGTGCTTTTGCACGCTGTTTTAATGTTTTGCCATACAGCTCTGCAATGCCATATTCGGTTACAACATATTGTGCATGCGCGCGCGTAGTTACTACGCCTGCACCCTGTTTAAGGAACGGCACAATCCTGCTGGCACCTGTTTTTGTGACCGATGGCAATGCAATAATTGCCTTGCCGCCATCGCTAAGGGACGCGCCGCGTATAAAATCCATCTGGCCGCCCACGCCCGAATACATCTTCATGCCAATAGAATCGGCACAAACCTGCCCGGTAATATCAACCTCAATGGCTGAGTTGATGGCTATCATCTTAGGGTTACGGCGTATCTGTGCCGTATCGTTTACGAAAGATGATTCCCTCATTTCGATGAAAGGGTTGTCGTTCACAAAATCATACAGCCGCTGCGAGCCAATTAAGAATGTGGCCAGTGCCCGGCCTTTTACTGTGCCCTTGTAGCGGCAGTCTACCACACCATTTTCAATCAGGTCAATTACCCCGTCAGAAAACATTTCGGTATGCAGGCCAAGATTTTTGTGGTTTACCAGGTTGGCCAGCACCGCGTTGGGTATGGAGCCTATGCCCATTTGCAGTGTGCTTTTATCATCAATAAGGGAGGCTACATGCTTGCCTATTTCCCTTTCGGTATCAGAAATCAAAACCTCATGCTGCAGGTGTATTGGGGTATTCACTTCTACCGCATAATCAATCCGCGATATATGTATGATGCTGTCGCCAAAGGTGCGCGGCATCTGTGGGTTTACCTGTGCTATCACCGTTTTTGCATTTTCTATGGCGGCAAGCGTTGCCTCTACCGATACCCCTAAAGAGCAATAGCCGTGCGCATCGGGTGGAGATACGTGTATAAATGCCACATCTAACGCTATGATGTTACGCCTGAAAAGATTGGGCAGCTCACTTAAAAATACCGGTGTGTAGGAGCCGTTACCCGCTGCCAGGGTATGCCTTACATTTTTGCCTATGAAAAACGAATTGACATGGAAACTATCCGCAAGCGCTGGATCAGCATAGGGGGCTTCACCTTCGGTATGCAGGTGGCAAACCTCTATATTTTGTAGCTCGGCTGCGCGGTTAGCCAATGCTTTGGTAAGGAATGATGGAGTTGCGGCGGCTGCCTGTACATAAATGCGCTGGTTATATTGTATTACTTTAACAGCTTCTTCAGCAGTGGTATATTGGGTCATAACAATAATTTTCAGCAAAGGTATTTCTGCCATTAAACCGAAAATATGATACACATCACATATTTGCCTGTATAGGTTTATGCGCGGGTGACGGCAATCATGTTTTAAGAAACTAAACAGCGCCAATTTTGTATCAGGTATAAAATGAGCAGATTATGGAAACGCACACTTGCTATCACTGCGGGTTGGCTGTTGCAAAAAAAGACGAAGTACTTTTTGATGAAAAGTTATTTTGCTGCAACGGCTGTAAGACCGTGTATGAAATTTTCACCCTGAACGGGCTTACAGATTACTATAATTTTGAAACCGCACCAGGCGCAACACCTCTGGAAACAGGCAATAAGTATGATTTTCTGGATAATGAGGATATTGCAAGCCGCCTGCTCGATTTTAAAGAGCAGGGTACCCATATAGTTACACTATACATACCGCATATACATTGCAGCTCCTGTATATGGCTGCTGGAAAACCTGCACAGGCTGTGCTTTGGCGTGAGCAGCTCGCATGTTAATTTCCACGAAAAGCGTGCCCGCATTATTTATAATCCTGAACAGGTGAGCTTAAAACAAATTGTACTGTTGCTGAGCTCTATTGGCTATGAGCCTTATATAAGCCTTGAAAACTATGAAAACCAAAAGAAAAAGGTAAGCCGTGAACTGATATACAAACTGGGTGTGGCGTTTTTTTGCTTTGGTAATGTAATGCTGCTTTCATTTCCTGAATATTTTGAGGTAGAAGAATACTGGCTGGACAATTACCGCGGATTTTTCCGCTGGCTCATTTTTGCCCTGTCATTGCCATCATTCCTGTATTCGGCAAGCGGCTATTATGTTTCGGCTTTTAAAAGCATGAGGGCAGGGGTGCTGAATATTGATATCCCTATAGCCCTGGGTATCATCGTTATGTTTGTGCGCAGCACGGTTGATATAGTTTTTGATTTGGGGCAGGGCTTTTTTGATAGCCTTACCGGCCTTGTGTTCTTTATGCTTTTAGGCCGGCTTTTTCAGCAAAAAACGTATAACTTCCTGTCGTTTGAGCGTGATTTTAAATCCTACTTTCCTATAGCGGTAACCAAAATACTGCCTGACAGGAGCGAGATTTCTGTACCGGTTTATGATATAACGCCGGGAGACAGGCTGCTTATACGTAATCAGGAGCTGATACCGGTAGATGGGATACTGATAAGCGCCGAAACCGAGATTGACTATAGTTTTGTGACTGGTGAGGCTGTGCCTATAGCCAAAAGATCAGGTAATAAAATATATGCCGGTGGCCGCCAGCAGGGCAAGGTGATTGAGATGGAAGTGTTGTCATCCGTATCGCAAAGCTACCTTACACAGCTGTGGAGCAATGAGGTGTTCACCAAAAAAAATGCACGGAATTACAAGACCCTTACCGATACTATAAGCAGGTATTTTACACCTGTGCTACTGGTTGTTGCAGCACTATCATTTTGTGTTTGGGTTTTTATTGATATCCCTACAGCGTTTAATGTTTTTACTGCGGTACTTATTGTTGCCTGCCCGTGCGCCCTGGCTCTTAGCGCCCCGTTTACTTTGGGTAATGTACTGCGCATTATGGGCAACCGAAAGCTGTACCTGAAAAACGCAACGGTTATTGAACAGATGGCCGGTATTGATACCCTTGTGTTTGATAAGACCGGAACTATAACTACCGATAAAAAATCAGCAATAGTGTTTGAAGGTGAAATGCCTGACGAAAAACAGGTGTTGTTTATAAAAAATGTTTTGCGGGGCTCCAACCACCCGCTAAGCCGTATGATATATGACCATTTGCCGGCTACCCATGTGTTGCCGCTGGATAGTTTTGAGGAAGTAACGGGCAAGGGCATTATTGGGGTTATTGACGGTTTTACGGTAAAAATAGGCTCTGCCGCATTTGTGGAAGATGCTGAGGAATCAGGCTTGCAAACCAGTGTGCATGTTTCCATCAACAGGAATTATTTAGGCAAATATGTTTTTGAAAACCAATATCGTGACGGGTTGAAAGAATTGTTTGAAAACCTTGGCAAGAACTATGAGCTCAAGATATTATCAGGTGATAATGAAGGGGAGAGGCGCTTGCTGGAACAGCTGCTGCCAGCCGGGACTGAGCTTATATTTAACCAAAAACCGGAGCAGAAGCTGGAGTTTATTGAAGGGCTGCAGCAACAAGGCAAAAAAGTAATAATGATTGGTGATGGGCTTAATGATGCCGGTGCGCTGGCACAAAGCGATGTAGGCATAGCCATATCTGAAAATGTGAATGTTTTTTCGCCGGCGTGCGACGGTATACTGGATGCTTCGCGCTTTAAGGATATTGCCCGGTTCCTTAAGCTGTCTAAAAACACGGTTAAGACTATCAGGATGAGTTTTGTATTGTCATTACTATATAATGCTGTGGGGTTATCATTTGCGGTTACAGGCAGGCTAATGCCGCTTACGGCAGCTATCATTATGCCACTCAGCACTATAACAATCATAAGTTTTGTAACGCTTATGAGCAACTATTTTGCCAGGCGCAAATAAATAGCCCAAATGTTTCCGGTTGTGACGAGCGTCATGTTTTATAACGCGCCGGTATCAGAAATTTGTTAACATAAAATTAAGTATAGGTATGAGTGTTATTTATCTGCTAATCTCCATCAGCGTTATAGTAGCCGGCGCATTTTTATTTGCCTTTGTAAAGGCGGTGCGCAACGGCCAGTTTGACGACGATTACACCCCCTCCGTCAGGATGCTTTTTGACGACGAATTAAAGAAAACCCAAGACAAATCTAACAATAACTGATATGGAAGTGCAACAATTTTATTACGACAATAAAATAGTTAAAAAGTTCCTCTACGCCACTATAGTATTTGGCGTGGTAGGTATGCTGGTGGGGCTGCTTATAGCCTCAATGTATATGTTCCCGGGATTGACAGACGGCGTATCCTGGCTTAGCTACGGCAGGCTGAGGCCGCTGCATACCAATGCCGTTATTTTTGCCTTTGTGGGCAATGCTATGTTTGCAGGTATTTACTACTCGCTGCAAAGGCTGCTTAAAACCCGGATGTTTAGCGATGTGCTTAGCAACATCAACTTTTGGGGATGGCAGCTTATTATAGTGGCAGCAGCCATTTCGTTACCCCTGGGCTATACCACATCAAAAGAATATGCTGAGCTGGAATGGCCAATAGATATTGCAATAGCTGTAGTATGGGTGGTTTTTGGCATCAACATGATTGGTACCATACTACGCAGGCGCGAACGCCACCTGTATGTAGCCATTTGGTTTTACCTTGCTACCTTCATAACTGTAGCCATACTGCATATTTTCAACAGCCTTGCGCTGCCGGTGAGTGGTATGAAGAGCTACTCGGTTTACGCCGGTGTGCAGGATGCCCTGGTGCAGTGGTGGTATGGGCACAACGCTGTGGCTTTCTTTTTAACCACACCGTTTTTAGGTTTAATGTACTATTTTTTACCTAAGGCAGCCAACCGCCCGGTGTATTCTTACAGGCTCTCTATCATACACTTCTGGTCGCTTATATTCATCTATATATGGGCAGGGCCGCACCACCTGCTGTATTCTGCCCTGCCGGATTGGGCACAGAACCTGGGCGTGGTATTTTCTGTAATGCTTATCGCTCCGTCATGGGGTGGTATGATTAACGGTTTGCTTACCCTGCGCGGTGCCTGGGACAAAGTGCGTACCGACCCTGTCCTTAAATTTTTTGTAGTAGCTATTACCGGTTATGGTATGGCCACTTTTGAAGGCCCGATGCTTTCACTGAAAAACGTAAACGCCATAGCCCACTTTACGGACTGGATTGTAGCACACGTACACGTAGGCGCACTGGCATGGAATGGTTTCTTAACCTTTGCTGTGGTGTACTGGTTGATACCGCGCATGGCAAAAACAACGCTTTATTCTGTAAAGCTGGCTAATTTCCACTTCTGGATTGGCACGCTGGGTATTATACTGTATGCACTGCCCATGTATGTGGCAGGTTTTACACAGGCCTCTATGTGGAAACAGTTTAACCCGGATGGCACACTTGTACACGGCAATTTCCTTGAAACGGTGCAGGCCATAATGCCAATGTACTGGATGAGGGCCATAGGCGGTACACTGTTCGTAATAGGTTTGCTGGTACTGTGCTATAACATTATCATGACGGTAAAACAGGGCCGTAAGATTGAGGACGAGCTTGCTGAAGCGCCGGCACTGCAAAAAATAAGCAATAAGAGGCTTAAAGGCGAGAAATTCCACCCGTGGCTGGAGCGCAGGCCAATACAGCTTGCCATATTGGCAACCATAGCAGTACTAATAGGCGGCATCATACAAATTGTGCCTACCATCATGGTAAAATCAAACATACCCACCATATCTACTGTAAAACCTTATAAGCCACTGGAGCTGGAAGGCCGAGACCTGTATATACGCGAAGGCTGCGTAAACTGCCACTCACAAATGATACGCCCTTTCCGCAGCGAGGTAGAGCGTTATGGCGAGTACTCCAAATCAGGCGAGTATGTGTATGACCACCCTTTCCTTTGGGGTTCAAAAAGAACAGGGCCAGACCTGATGCGTGTGGGGGGCAAGTATAGCGACAACTGGCACTTTAACCACATGTGGGACCCTCAAAGTACATCGGCAGGCTCTATAATGCCGGCTTACAAATGGCTGTTTGATAATAAGGCGATGGATCATGAGCATATTGAAAAGAAAATGGAGGTGATGGTGCAGCTGGGTGTGCCGTACACTAAAGAAGACATAGCCGGAGCCAGAAAATCTATGGATGAGCAGGCTGCCAAAATTGAGAAAAGCCTGTATGCCGACCCTGATTTTGTGAAGAGCTATGAGGAGAGCCGCAAAGCAGCTGCTGCAAGGGGTGAAACCTTTGTGCCGATGAAAGACAGGGAAATTGTAGCGCTCATAGCTTACCTGCAGCGCCTGGGTACCGATATAAAAATAAAGAATACTGTTGCCGAAAAAAAATAATGTAAAGCCATGCTGAAGTTTGTAAAACATAATCTGGAAAGCATCTCAGGGATTGAGATTTACCCAATAATATCACTGCTGATTTTCTTCATCTTTTTTGTGGGGCTGTACTCCTGGGTATATACTTATAAAAAAGAAAAGATAAATGAACTGAGCCAACTGCCTTTTTCTGAAGGTGAAGCCTTTAAAAACAATTAACCATGAAAAAGATATTTCCTGTTTACGTAAGGGTGCCTTTACTGTTTGCACTTGTTTTTATCGCCGTAGAATTTTTCATTGATTCGGGTGACAGGCCTGCTTTTATAAAATACCCTATGGTATCTTTATTCCTGGCAGTATTTATGTTCCTGCTTATAGCTATTGAGGTTGTTGTAGCAGCAATTGACAGGGTAACCTATGCACTGCTTACTGAAGAACAACGCAAAAAACTGGAGGAAGAGGAAGCAATAAGCATTACCCAAAAACCATGGTTCATTAAACTTAAAAGCTATTTTGTAACCAGGCACAAGCCGATTGAAGAAGAAGGCACCATAATGATGAACCATGATTATGATGGCATACATGAGCTGGATAATGTGTTGCCACCATGGTGGGTAAAGCTTTTTTATGCAACCATAATATTTGCACTGGTATATCTTGTAAGGTTCCACATTATGGATGGGCATAACCAGGGGAAAGAGTTTGAAGTAGAGATGGAAGAGGCCCGACTTGCTGTGGAAGAATATAAGAAAACAGCCAAGGACCTGATTGATGCCAATACTGTAACCCTGCTTACTGATGCCGGCGACCTGGCTGCGGGTAAAAAAATATTTGAAACCAACTGCGTAGCCTGCCACCGCCCGGATGCCGGTGGTGCTATAGGGCCAAACCTTACAGATGAGTACTGGCTGCTGGGCGGAGGTATAAAGAATGTGTTTAATACTATAACCAAAGGTGGCAGAGACGGTAAGGGCATGGTGGCCTGGCAAGGCACGCTGAAACCAAGCGAAATACAGCTGGTGGCAAGCTATGTGCTTTCATTGCAGGGCAGTAACCCGAAAGACCCTAAAGCGCCCGATGGTGAAATATGGAAAGACGAAGAAGCGCCTAAAATGGCTGAGAATACAAAATAACAATCTGCACAGATGATACACGATGATGATTTTCGTGACCACATAGGGACTATAAATGAAGAAGGGAAGAGAGCCTGGATATTTCCTAAAAAACCTTCGGGCAAGCTATACAATTACAGGAAATGGGTTAGCTACTTCCTGCTTGCCTTCCTGTTTTCAGCGCCATTTATAAAAATAAACGGTAACCAGTTCTTAATGTTCAATGTGCTGGAGCGCAGGTTCAACATTTTTGGATTCCCTTTTTGGCCGGAAGATTTTTACCTGTTCGTTATTTCAATGATCATCGGGGTCATATTCGTAGCGCTGTTTACTGTTGCCTTCGGTCGTATATTTTGCGGATGGATTTGCCCCCAGACGATATTCCTGGAAATGGTTTTCCGCCGTATTGAATATTGGATTGATGGCGACAGAAATGCCCAGATTAAGCTGGACAGGCAAAAATGGGATGCTGAAAAAATAAGGAAAAGAGCCCTTAAATGGTTTATCTTTTTCGTGATTTCGTTCATGATTGCCAATGTGTTCCTGGCATACCTGGTAGGCAGCGAAAGCCTTATACACATGGTTCAGGACGGCCCTATGGCGCACCTGGGCAATTTTATAGCCTTGCTTATTTTTACCTGCGTGTTCTATTTTGTATTTGTATGGTTCAGGGAGCAAGTATGTGTTATAGCCTGCCCTTATGGCCGCCTGCAAGGCGCCCTGCTTGACAATAAAACCATTGTAGTGGCTTATGACCATGTAAGGGGAGAAGGTGAAGCAGGCCGCGGCAAAATGGTTAAAAATGAAGACAGGACACTATCCGGCAAGGGAGACTGTATAGATTGCAAACTTTGTGTAAGCGTATGCCCTGTGGGTATTGATATAAGGAACGGCACACAGCTGGAGTGTACCAATTGTACAGCCTGTATAGATGAGTGCAATACCATAATGGATAAGGTAGGATTGCCTAAAGGATTGATACGCTATGCCAGCGAAGATGAGATTACCAGGAAACAAAAGTTTGTGTTTACAACCCGCATGAAGGGCTATACCGCAGTATTGCTTGTGTTGACAGGTATTTTTACCGGTATGCTTTTTTTAAGGAGCGATGTGCAGGCAACAGTATTACGACTGCCGGGCCAGCTGTTTGAACACAAAGGCGAAAACATAAGCAATGTGTTTACATACAAGCTGGTAAATAAAACCACCGGCGATTTTAAAAATGTGCATTTCAGGCTGGCTGGTATTAAAGGAACCATTAAAGTAGTGGGCAAAGAAAAATTTTTTATTGCTAAAGAGGCTACTGTGCAGGGCACTATGTTTATTGAGATAAACCCTGCCTGGCTAAAGGGCGATAAAACCAAAATAACCCTGGAAGTGTATGATGGAAACAGGCTACTGGATACTGAAACCACCAACTTTTTAGGGCCGCGCAGTTTTAACTAACAAAAAAATAACCGATATGAAAATCAATTGGGGTACAGGCATAGTAATAGCATTTGCGCTGTTCATGGCATTCATCCTGTTCTTTGTGTTCAGGGTACAGTCAGATTCTAAATATGACAATGAGCTTGTAGTACAGGAATACTATAAACAGGAAAGGGGATTGCAGGCAGACCTGGACAAGGAGCAAAATGCGGCCGGGCTTGCACAAAAAGTAACTATAGAAACTACTGCCGAAGCTATAAAAGTAACCTTCCCTGAGGGGTTTGATATACAAAAAATAAAAGGAAAAGTGTCCCTTTACAGGCCGTCTGACCAAAAGCTTGATTTTGAAATACCCATTTCATTATCAGCTCCATATCTGCTCATACCTAAAAGTGATCTGGCAGGCGGCCGATGGGACATAACTATTGACTGGCAATACAATGGCAAAGGATATATAAGCAAGGAAATGCTTTTCCTTTAGATTGTTCGATTGTTCGATTTTTTAGATTATCATATATGCAGATTATCAGACATGCAAATCTTCAGACTTTCAGATTATATTAACAGCCAATATCTAACAGCCAGTACCCAAAACCCGCAACTCTAAACGCGTAACCCGTATGCTAATCTCTGCCATCATCCTCGGCCTTATCTCCAGTATGCACTGTATAGGCATGTGCGGGCCTATAGCCATGATGCTGCCGCTGGACAGGCGCAACCCGGCCAGGAAGGCTGCACAGCTGCTCCTGTATCATTCCGGCAGGACTACGGCCTATGCATCCCTGGGGTTGGTTTTCGGTTTAATGGGTAAGGGATTTTATATGGCAGGCCTGCAGCAAAATTTATCAATCATTGCAGGGGTGGCCATGATTATAGTAGCTGTTGTGCCTGAAAAGCATTTTGCCCGCTACAATTTTTCAAAGCCTGTTTACAGGGCTATAAGTAAAGTAAAAACAAGCCTTGGAACACAATTCAGGAAACAGGGCAACAAAGCATTGTTTATAACAGGAGTGCTTAATGGCTACCTGCCTTGCGGCCTTGTATATGCGGCCTTGTTTGGCGCTATAGCCATGCAGGGTATAGGCGGGGGAATTGTATATATGATGCTTTATGGCTTAGGCACCATCCCGATGATGAGTGCTGTGGTATATGCTTCAGGATTTATTGGCAACAACATGCGCAGCCTGATGGCAAAAGCGGTGCCTTATGCTGCCGCATTAATAGGAATATTATTTGTAGTAAGGGGGCTTGGGCTTGATTTGCCTCACCTTTCACCGGGTGCAATGAGTCTTCATGTAACCTCGCAGCCCAATTGCAGATAGTAGTTTATAGTTTAGTTTGTAGCAATGAAAAAGCCTCAGTAATACCTGAGGCTTTTTCTAATTGTTTACACCGTCATGGAAAATAGTTTTGTACCGGGTGCTTTTCGTTTCAGCCGCAGGTCAAACGCCATGCAGATGTTCCTGACAAAAGGCCTGCCTTTTTCGGTAACAGTGAGGTTGTTTTTACCAAATTCCAAAAGTCCGTCTTTCTCCATTTCTTTAAGGCTCATCAGTACTTCAGGCAATTCTGCAAAAGATGCCGATGGATTACCCCATGTGGTTTCAAACCGGCACATGAGGTTAAGTATATGCTGCCTGATGATAAGGTCTTCTGCCGAAAGTATATGCCCCCTGAATACAGGCAGCTCATTTTCTTCAAGGCGTTTATAGTAATCTTCAAGGTTTTTTTCGTTTTGTGCAAACCCATACCAGCTATCGCTTATTGATGATACGCCAAGCCCAATCATAAGCTGGGTTTTAGAGGCGCTGTATCCCATAAAATTACGGTGCAGGTTGCCATTTTGCGCAGCTATGTGCATACTGTCAGTTACCAGGGCAAAATGATCCATGCCTACTTCATGATAACCACTTTCGGTAAGTATCTTTTTGCCTACTTCATACAGCCGGCGCTTTTCGTCATCTTTAGGCAGGTTGGCGTCATCAAATCCACGTTGGCCATTGCCTTTTATCCAGGGCACATGAGCATAGCTGTAAAATGAAATACGGTCCGGCTTCAGTGCTTTTGTTTTTTCAATAGTATCTATAACATTTTCCAGTGACTGAAAAGGAAGGCCAAATACCAAGTCATGGCTTATAGAAGTGTAACCCGCTTCTCTTGCCCACAGTGTGGCATTGGCTACATTTTGGAAAGGCTGTATGCGGTTTATGGCTTTTTGTACTGTTTCACTATAATCCTGCACACCATAGCTTACCCGCCTGAAGCCAAGATTGTATAATGTTTGAAGGTGCTCTTTGGTAGTATTGTTCGGGTGGCCTTCAAAACTAAATTCACAATCGGGGGCTATATCCGCCAGTGCAAATATCCCGTTTATAAGCTCCTTAAGATTATCAGGGCTAAAGAAGGTGGGCGTGCCACCGCCCAGATGCAGTTCCTTAATGCGCGGCCTTACACTAAACATATTGCGGTAAAGCGCCCATTCTTTCAACACTCCTTTTATATAAGGCATTTCAACATCGTGCCGCTTGGTAATGCGCTTATGGCACCCACAAAAGGTACACATGCTTTCGCAAAAAGGGAGGTGAATATAAAGGCTTATGCCTTCAGGGCCATTACTTTCGTTAAAAGACTGCAGAAGTGTATTTTTCCATGCGCCGGTTGTAAATTTATCCTCATCCCAGTAAGGTACGGTAGGATAGCTGGTATAGCGTGGCCCCGGCACGTTGTATTTTTGTATGATTGTATGCCCCATGATTCCTAAAAGTTTTAGGCCAAAGGTACATTGCGGGCATAAAGGAAAATATGATGCTTGTCACACCATGCTAATTCTTCAGCTTGTTGAGCTTTTCAAAATTAAGTATATGCAGTGTGCTGCCGGTTTTGTCAATCAACCCTTCGTCCCTGAAATCAGTTAATGTGCGGCTCACGGTTTCAGGGGCAGTGCCTGAAAGCGCAGCCAGGTTATCGCGGCTTATTTTTATACTGGTTCCGTCAGTGCTATGCTGTTTCAAAAGGTTTATAATACTTTCGGCAATGCGCTTGCGTACCGAGGAGTAGGCAATTTGCAGCAGCCTCATTTCTTTTTCTTTTACATTGCTGGCCAAAAGCTTAATAAATTGTGCGCCAATATCAGGATAGCTGTTCAGCAGCTTGTCAAACTGTTCAGCAGGCAAAAAACTCATCTCGGTTTCTTCCAGCGCCACAGCCGTATCAGTATAGGTATTTTCAGTAAGGATGATGTTGATGTCCAGGTAATCATCCGTTTTGTAAATGCCGGTTATCAGCTCACGGCCATCTTCCGTCAGCTTTACAGTTTTTACCTTGCCATTAATTATAAAATAAATTCCTGTTACCCTGTCGCCTTCATGGTGTATGGTTTCGTTTTTTTTAAAACTACGGCTGCCACGGTCCTGCATCAGTTCCTTTAGTTCATTAAGCCCATCTTTCTTAGCAATGGCTTCGCCCAGTTTTTCAGCGGTATGCCCATAAAACAACTGGTATGCCTGCCGCTTTTTCAGCCGGCTTTCAACCGCCCCAAGCAGCTCTGTATCATCAAAAGGTTTGGTAAGATAATCGTCAGCACCCAGTTCCATACCTTTGCGCACATCAAGCCTTTCGGCCTTGGCAGTAAGGAAAATAAAAGGGGTTGCCCGGGTTGTATCATGCCTGTTCAGTTCCTCAATCACCCCATAGCCATCCATCTCCGGCATCATAATGTCGCACAAAATAATATCAGGCACATGCTGCAGCGCCATTTGCACCCCAACTTTTCCATCGGGCGCTTCAAACACCTTATAGCCCGAAAGTTCCAGTATTTCAACTACATTTTCCCGAATATCGGTATTGTCTTCAATTATAAGTATTTTAGTCATGGTGCGGGAATGTTATGGTGAAACGGGTGCCTTTGTTTACAACGCTTTCAAAATCAATTTTGCCGTGCATTAGTTCCACATATCGCAATACAATATTTAGCCCGAGGCCTGTGCCGGGTATATTACCGGTATTCTGCGCACGGAAAAAGGCTTCAAAAAGGTGCTTGTGCTCTTCCTCAGGTATGCCAATGCCATTGTCCTGCACGGTAAGCACACAGCTTTTATCAGCAATTGCCGTATTGAACTGTATAGTAGTTTCTTCTCCTGAATATTTGATAGCGTTTGAAACTAAGTTGATGATGCTGTTTTTCAGCAGGTTCCTGTCCAGCTTTACCATTACCTCATTACCGGTATGGCTGTGTACAATTTTTTGGCTGGTTTTGGCCAGCAGTTGCATTTCATCAACTACCTCGCAGGCAAATTCAACCAGGTTAAAATCGGTAAATTTAACTTCCACCTTGCCGGCTTCAGCCTTTTCCACATGAAGAAAATCATTGAGTATGGTAGTCAGGTTATTGACAGAGTTTTTAATTTTCTGTATGTGCTTTCCTATTTTTCCGCTGTCCATACTTTCGGCATAGCGCTCAATTAGCGATGTGGATAGCTGTATAGAGCTAAGCGGTGTGCGGAACTCATGCGATGCCATTGATAACAGCCTGCTTTTCAGCTTGCCCAGCTCTTTCTCTTTTTCCAGTGAGTGGCTCACTTCTTCTTTAGCCTGGGTAAGGGCATCAATGGTTTCGTTTAATGACAGCGTCCTTTCTTTTACCAGCTCTTCCAGGTGCTGCGTATATTGCATCAGGCGGCTTTCAGCTTCCTTTTGGTGGCTAAGATCATGTACAAAGCCAGCAAAAAAGCGCTGCTTGCCATAGCGCACTTCACTTACGCCAAGGCGGAACGGAAATACAGCACCGTTTTTTTTACGCCCCAGCACATCGCGCCCGTAGCCAATAATATGGGCTATGCCTGTGCGCTTGTAGTTTTCCATATATACATCATGGCGCTCCCTGTCGGGCGATGGCATGAGTATAGATATATTCTGGCCTATCACTTCTTCAGGCTGGTACAGAAAGAGCCTGCATGCTGATGGGTTTATGGTTTCTATTATGCCGGAATCATTAATTGTTATTATGCCATCTATAGCATTTTTAATAATGGCATCGAGCAGGGCTTCATTCCTCATGAGGTTGGTTTGTTGCTGAACAAATATAGGAAAATTTATACAGAAACCGATAGTTTTATTGGTTCGTAAGGCTGTACCTGCAGGATGTATAAATTTCCTGTTATTCCGTCTTTAGCCCATTCCACAAGTATGTTTGCCTGATATTGCGTTTCAATTTCCAAAACCTTTTTGCCTAACAGTTCTAACTCAGCATCTTTAAGGATAAACTGTTCCCGCAACTCGCCCGGGGTAGATTTGGCTGTGGTAGAATTGGTACCGGCAGCCATGTCATTATAAACCAGCATACGGCTTTTGCTGCCAAGGTTTTTTGATGTTATGTAGGGCAGGTTACCTTTTAATACCGGTTTTGAAATTGTAAATTCATCGGGAGTTATAAAATTAGCCTCAAAATTTTGGCCCAGTCCCCAACTGCCTTTTATGGTTATTGCATTGCTGCCGGTATATGCAATGCCGGAGCAGGCAAGGTCTGCCCGTACCATTTGCTGTATGCCAACTGAAATTTCTGACTGCTGATAGCCGTTTTCAAAATTATAGCGTAATGAGCTTTCGCTATATAATGATGCAAAGCAGCACTTTATAGCATATAGCAGCGCTATAGAACCACTGATGTTGAGGTACGACTCTGCAACCTGCCGAGTATCTGTAAGGCTGCTACGTACTGCTACATCCTGGTCTTTTACCGGGAAAATGGTGTTATAGGCAGTGGTTATCTCTTCTTCAAGATTTTTTGGAAATTTAGAGTTGATTATGAGTTTGCGTGCCTGCTGGGAAATATAGCTGAGGCTGGAATAGTCATTACTATCAAGGCTGGAAATGAAACCGGCTAATTTTTCATCAAGATTATTGTACGCTTTAAAATACCGGTGCGCATCAGCTGTGATGGCAAAACCTGAAGGGATATGTGTACGGCTAAGGGCTGCAATACTGCATAGATTGCCTATTGAAGCATTTTTTTGCCCTACTTTTTCTAAATCGTCAATCTTTATTGCGGTATAATTAATAATAAACTGCTCCATTTCATCGGGATTTAAGGAGCAAAAATATTAGTACAGCAAACATCTATAAATGATGCGTGTCACATTTTACATTTTCCGCACAGTATTGAGTAGAGTATTCTTTTACAATTTTTGTTATTTAATATTTATAGTTTGATTTTTTAATTTATTTATTAAATAATAATGGGGTTATTGTTTTTAATGTTATGTTTTGTTTAAAATGTTCGCTGCAATTTTTGTATTTTAGTTGAGCTATAAATGCCTGAAGGTTTATGACATCACTTAAAATATTTTTAGTAGAAGATGATTCCTTTTTTGGAGAAACACTAAAGTACCATCTTAAGCTTAACCCTGACTTTGATGTCCATCTGTTTAAAACCGGTAAAGAATGCCTGGATAATTTATACCTGAAACCGGATATTATATGCATGGATTTTGGCCTGCCCGATATAAAGGGCGATGTATTATTAAAAAAGGTGCAACAGGCCAATAACCAAATTCCTATAATTATAATAAGCGGGCAGGAAGATATTGAAGTAGCGGTTAACTTTTTAAAATCTGGCGCACGGGATTATATTGTAAAAAACATACATACTAAAGATATACTGTGGAATTCTATACTCAAAATAAGGGATAACATCCATCTTATAAACGAAGTTGAGGAATTGAAGGAAAAGCTGGAGCAAAAGTTTAGTTTTGAGAATACTATAATAGGGCAGAGCGATGCTATAAAAAGTGTGTTTAGTAAAATAAATAAAGCAATTGGCACCAACATAAATGTTTCTATAACCGGCGAAACAGGTACCGGTAAAGAGGTGGTTGCTTCGGCAATACATTATAATTCTGACAGGAAAAATAAACCGTTTATAGCCATTAATATGGCTGCTATACCGAAAGATTTGGTAGAGAGCGAATTTTTTGGACATGAAAAAGGCGCTTTTACCGGAGCTGATACTAAAACCATAGGCAAATTTGAGCAAGCCAACGGAGGAACCATTTTTTTAGATGAGATAGCTGAGCTGGACCTGAACCTGCAAAGCAAACTGCTTAGGGTATTGCAGGAAAGGGAAGTGGTGCGCCTGGGCGGAACATCAAAAATAAAGTTTGATGCAAGGCTTATAATTGCTACGCATAAAGATTTAAAAGAAGAGGTTAAAAAAGGGAATTTCAGGGAAGATTTGTATTACAGGATTATAGGCCTACCAATAGAGCTGCCGCCACTAAGGGAGCGGGGCAATGATACATTGCTTTTATCAAAACATTTTATCGACCTGTTTTCTAAAGAAAATAAAATGAAGCCACCGGTGCTTTCTAAAAATGCAAAAGACAGATTGCTTAAATATTCGTTTCCGGGTAATGTAAGGGAACTGAAATCAGTTATTGACCTGGCCTGCGTAATGTGTGAAGGGAATGAAATTTTAGAATCTGACCTTACTTTTTCAAGCATCAATAATGTTGATTTTTTCTTATCTGACGAAAAAACACTTAAGGAGTTTACCCATGAAATCATAAGGCATTACCTTAAAAAAAACAATAACGATGTTTTAAAAACCGCCAAACAGCTGGATATTGGCAAATCTACCATATACAATTTAATCCAATCAACCGAAAAATCAATATAAATGAAAGTAGCCTCAATATTATTTAGGAATGGTTCTTTTGAGCAGGAAAAAAATGATGAGAACCTGAATTTTAAAGATGCTGACCTTGTATTGGGTTTTGGCGCCAGGGAGCTGGTTGCCGATCCGGCTGTTTACAGTCAGGTAAATGAAATGTTTCCGGTATCTAAATTACTGTTATGCTCATCATCGGGAGAGATTAACGGCACCGAAGTTTTGGACAACACTATTTCTTTTACCGTTGTTAAATTTTCATCAACCGAAATAAAAAGCGCTGAGGTAAGCATTTCTGACTTTAATAATAGTTATGAAGCGGGCAGGGCCCTTATGCAAAACATAAGCCCTGAAAACTTAAAGTTTGTACTTGTAATTTCTGACGGAGGGCTTGTAAACGGTAGTGAACTGGTAAAAGGCATGAATGCTGTAAAAGGTGATGATGTGCTGATAATGGGAGGGCTGGCAGGAGATGCCGCCCGTTTTGAAAAAACGGTTGTAGGTCTTAATAAGCTTCCTTCTCAGGGTCAGATAGTTGCGCTTGGCTTTTATGGAGATAAACTAATACTATCTCACGGCTCGCTGGGCGGGTGGGAAAGTTTTGGGCTGGAGCGTACGGTTACCAAATCAAAAGAAAATGTACTTTCTGAAATTGATGAAAAAAATGTTTTGGAACTGTATAAAAATTATTTAGGCAAGTATGCAGAGGAGCTGCCGGGCTCTGCCTTGCTTTTTCCGCTGGCTATCAAAATTGATGATAGTGAGGAGCCTATAGTAAGAACAATACTTTCGATTGATGAAAATAACCGCACCATGACGTTTGCCGGGGATATACCCGAAGGCAGCAAGGTACGGTTTATGAAAGCTAATTTTGACCGGCTTATTGATGCTGCAAGCGGTGCTGCCGGCGCCTGCATTGATGTTAACAGCTTTACCCCTAAACTGGCATTATTGATAAGCTGTGTGGGCAGGAAACTTATTTTAGGCAACAGGATTGATGAAGAGGTGGAAGCCGTTTCAGAAATTTTTGGCAACCAGACAATGCTTACCGGTTTTTATTCTTATGGCGAAATATCTCCCTTAAAGCCATTTGCTGATTGTGTGCTGCATAACCAGACAATGACAATAACAGCTTTAAATGAAATTGACTGAGTATGGAAATACATAAGCTTTTGCAGCGCCAACTCAATAAGCATATACCTGTTGAGCTAACAGAAAATCCATCTTTTCAGGCTTTTATAAAAGCTGTAAATGACTCGTATTTATCTTTTGAAAGGGATAATGACCTGATGGACCATTCGTTTAAAGAAAGCGAAAAGGAGTACCACCAGGTAAACCAAAACCTGAAAAAAGAATATGAGCTGAAGCAGGAGTCCATTTCCAACCTTTATGAAAGCCTTACCCAGCTTAAAAGCGACCACGACTTTGAAGACGAGATAAAAAGTAATGACCTGCTGTTTATTTCGAGATATATAAGCGACGAAATACGCAAAAGGAAAGAAACTGAAAAAAAACTATTTGAAACAGTTGAATTTTTAAGGGTATTGCTTGATAATCTTCAGTCAGGCATATTGGTGGTTGACGATACAAATACCATTTTATATGCCAACAAGCATTTATGCGAAATAAGGAATATAAATGCTTTGCCGGAAGATATGATAGGCAAAAGCCCTGATTTGTATTTAGGCGATGCCCTGTCGTTTGTTAAGGATACGGAAGCTTATAAGAACAGGGTTGCCCAAATTTTAAGCAACAGGGAAATTGTAACCGGGGAAATACTGGAAACTACTGACGGGCGCTTTTTAGAAAGGGATTATATACCCATTTTTGTTGAAGATGCCTGTATAGGGCATTTATGGAAATCAACAGATGTAACCCAAAGGATTATCAGCAAAAACCTGCTGAAGCAGAGTGAAGAACGTAACCGCATAATTATGAATTCTTCGCTAAATGCAATAATCACGATTGACATACAAGGTAAAATTACATTTTGGAACAACCAGGCAGAGGTGATTTTTGGATGGAAAAGGGAAGAAGTTTTAGGAAAAACCCTTAATGATACCATTATTCCGGACATCCATAAACAAGGGCATATTAATGGGATTAAACATTATATTGAATCAGGTGAAGGCCCTGTTTTAAACAAACAGATAGAGCTGCCGGCAGTAAATAAAAACGGGATAGAATTTCCGGTGGAGATTTCAATAATCCCTCTAGAACAAAATGGCGAAGTTTTTTTCTGCTCGTTTATCCAGGATATATCCGAAAGGAAAAAAGCAGAAACGAGATTGCGGTTTCAGGAAGAAAAGTACAGGAATATTATAGCCAATATAAACCTTGGACTGATAGAAGTAAATACAGAAGAAATTATACAATTTGCAAACCAGAGCTTTGCAGAGATGAGTGGTTTTGAAATAGAGGAACTTATTGGTATGAATGCCCAGGAAACTTTTGTTTTTGGCGATAATGTTGAAGTGATGAAAGCTAAAAACCATTTGCGCAAAAATGGCATATCTGATGTTTACCAAATACCGGTAAGGAATAAAAGAGGAGAACTGAGATGGTGGGCCGTGGGCGGAGCGCCAAATTATGATGATAAGGGAAATATGGTAGGATCCATAGGCATTCATCTTGACATTACTGAGCAAAAACAAATGGAACTTGAGCTTGAGAACGAGAAAATAAAAGCCCAGGAAGCCTCTAAAACCAAGGAGGCTTTCCTGGCCAATATGAGCCATGAAATAAGGACGCCGCTAAATGCTATTATTGGTTTTTTAAGGGAGCTGCAAAGGCAGGGGCTTACAGAAGTGCAAAAAAAATATGTGGAAAACAGCGCTATTGCTTCCAGGCATTTGCTTTCAATCATTAACAATATACTCGACATATCTAAAATTGAGGCCGGAGAAATGTCATTAGAAAATGAAGATTTCATTTTTGCAGATGCCATAAACAATGTAATTACAGTAATGCAGCCAATTGCTGCAGAAAAGGGATTGCTGCTAAGCTCCAGCATATCGGCAGATACAAGTTCAGTGTTTAAAGGAGATACATTACGCTTAGAGCAGATTTTATTTAACCTTATAGGAAATTCATTAAAATTTACCAGGCGAGGTTCTGTTTCCCTTACCAGTAAAGTAGTGGCAGATAATACTGATTTTCAGGAAATATGCATTTCGGTTACCGATACCGGCATTGGCATGGAACAATCTTTTGCGGAAACTATTTTTAAGAAGTTTTCGCAGGAAGATAAGTCAATAACACGCAAATTTGGCGGTACAGGCCTTGGCATGGCCATAACCAGGGAGCTGGTGCAGCTTATGAAAGGGCGTATAACTATAGAAAGTAAAAAAGATGCAGGCACCACTGTTAACATTATTGTTGAGCTGCAAAAAGGGACTCCCGGCAAGGTTAAAAACTCAAATAATGAAATAAGTACTGATGTTTCCGGACTAAAAGTTTTGCTGGTTGAAGATAACCTGATGAACAGGATGATAGTGAACTATACACTAAATTATTTTAACTGCATTGTTACTGAGGCTACCAATGGTATTGAAGCGGTTGATATACTTAAGGAAAAAAGCTTTGATGTTATATTGATGGATGTACAGATGCCGGAAATGGGCGGCATAGAAGCCACTAAGATAATTAGGGCCGATTTGAAGCTGGATACACCAATTATAGCGCTTACTGCAAATGCATTTAAAAGTGAAATAGATAAATGCAGGGAAGCCGGAATGAATGACTACGTCACCAAGCCTTTTGAAGAATCAGTGCTTATAGAGATACTGGCAAGGCATGCCATTAAGCAAAAGCATAGCGAAAATGAAAAATCAGAAAATAGTAAGCTTTATAATTTAGCCATACTCAATACAATGAGCAGGGGAGACAAGGATTTTGTAAAAAAGATGGTTTCCATTTTTATATCCCAAACTCAGGATGTTATTGCTAAAGTAGAGGAAGCTTTGCTGAAAGATGACTTTTTGTTGGTAAGCCAGTTAATACATAAAGTGAAGCCCAGTATAGAAAGTATGGGTATAGTAACCATTATTGATGATGTAAAGAAACTGGAAAAACTGGCTAAAGAATCAAATGATTATGAAAGAGTTGATAAATTATTTTTACATATAAAAACCGTATTATTAACCACTATTTCTCAACTTGAAAAAGAAGATTATATATAATACTGCTTTGGAATATTTTCCATATTTTGGAAAATAAATTAAATTAAAAATTTATAAATAGCTAAAAATAAGCACTTTATATTTTTGGTTTATTATTGGTTATTCCTTTTATCAAACAAATATTGATAAAAAATGAAAACCGATAATCCCTTTAAATTTTTTATTGTAGATGATGATGTTTTCTGTTCTAATGTATATGAACAGTATCTTACAACATCAGGCTATACTGATATTACCTGCTATACAAACGGTACTGATTGCTTAAATAACCTGCACCTTAACCCCGATATTATTTTTCTTGACCACAATATGGAAGATATAACGGGATTTGAAGTACTGAAAAAAATCAAAAGGTATAACCCTAATATTTATGTGGTGATGATTTCCGGCCAGGAAAACATGAAAACCGCTATTGATGCCCTAAAATACGGAGCTTTTGATTATGTAATTAAGGATAAAGACGTGTGCGATAAAATTGGCGCAGTAATAACTAAAATTATTAAAGTTAAAGAAGAACTCGCCAGGTCAAACCCAGGTATCATAAGGCGCCTGTTATCACTTTTTTTAATAACAAACTAATACTCTCAGCCATGAAACCGATATTCAAATACCTGCTGCTTGCACTTGTATTAACCTCCTGCAAAACTCAAAACTTACTTGTGGGGCAAAATACAACTGCTGATAAAAGTGCTTTTGCATATAATGCCGATTACCAATATACTATACGGAAGGATGACAAAATATCAATATCTGTATGGGGAGAGGATGAACTAAGCGTTGGCTCAGTTTACGGTATTTACAATTCTAACGAAGTGTATGGCAAATGGCTGATGGTAGATATAAACGGAAATATTGAAATACCTAAAATAGGCACAACAAATGTTTTAGGCAAAACAATACCTGAGCTTAAAAGCCTGTTGACCGAAAAGCTTAAAAAATGGCTGGTAAACCCTATTGTTGATGTAAAGGTGCTGAACAAAGAAATTACAATTTTAGGCGAGGTAAGAAATCCTAATACGGTACCGGTAGATAAGGATAGGGTAACATTATTAGAAATAGTAAGCAAAACCGGAGGCTTTGAGTTTTATGCCAACCTTAAATGCATAAAAGTTTTGCGCCAGGAAGGGGAAAACGTAAGGGTTACCAATATTGACCTTACCGTGGCTGACGATATTTTGAATACCAATATACAATTGCACCCAGGGGATATTGTAATTGTACCATCAAAAAAGAACAAGGAGTTTGATAAGCGCATAGCTACAATAATTCCGTTGACCACAACTATAAGCGCTGCTGCCATATTAGTAGGGCTTTTATAAAACCTGAGCCATGAACGAGAACATAAGAATATTGAAGCCTTTTTTCAGGGGATTGCCTATTATAATTATGGCTATGATTTTATCGGTGCTTGCCGCAAAAAAATACCTTAATTATGTTACCCCCATGTACGAAAGTACAGCAAAGTTAAAACTGGCCGATGTACAGGAAGGGGTTCCCAGTGCTAACCTTTTTAAAGATTTTGATGTTTTTGCATCGGCTAACAAAATAGCTACCGAAATAGAAGTGCTAAAGTCATCAATATTAATTGATAAAACGCTTAAAGAACTGCCTTTTAATAAAGAAATTTATAGAAAAGGCAGCGTACAATCAGTAGAGTTGTTTAATAATTCTCCTATCCTTATCGATGCTACATTCAGCTCAGAGAAAGGATTAGATAAGCGCTATGCTGTTACTATACTATCAGACAAAGAGTTTTTATTCGGATATCCGGGTTCTGAAACAAGCAACAAAGGGAGTATAGGCAAACCGTTTAAAATGGAATACGGAACTGTACTTATAAGGCTGAACGAAGATTATATAAATACCAGGAAGGATGTAAAAATAGCTGACAATTATGAATTTGAGTACCTGAGCCATGCCAGGCTTTTTGATAAGATAAATAAAGAGTTGGATATTGTGGCTGTTGATAAAGATGTACCGGTAATAAGGATAAACCTTAAAAGCAACGTGCCGGAAAAAGCGTCTCTTTTTGTAAATAAGCTTGCTGAAATTTATGTAAAGGATTATATAGAAAGCAAATACAAAGCCGCAGATACTACTGTAGATTTCCTTAAAGGGGAGATAGCATCATCCAGCGAAAAACTATCAGAGTCTGAAAATAATATCCAGGGTTTCAGGGACAGGAAAAACATTATCAACCTTACACAGGAAACCGAAACCGACCTGAGGAAAATTGCCCAGCTGAAGATAGAGAAAACCAACCTTAAGATGAGCCTAAACGCTATTAAGGAACTGAATGGCTACATTGAATCAGGTAAAGATAATTACCTTGACCTGGCTGCCAACTTTGAGGCATTTACCGATTTGCTTTCTACCGAAATGGTGAAGAACATGAAAACCCTGCAGGCAGAGAAAAAAGATTTACTGCTTACCTACACACCGGAGAATGATAAGGTAAAAATTATTGATGCCAAAATTAAAGACCTGACCGATTATCAGATTGAGAGCATTAAAAACACTGAAAATAACCTACAGGTAAAGTACAACGAATTATGTACTGAAATAAGCACTGCGGAACAGTCTTTTGTAGGCTTGCCTGAAAAAGAAAAGCAACTGAATATACTAAACAGGGAATTTAACCTGTATGAGAAAAATTATAATTTCCTTAATGAGAAAAGGATTGATGCAGAAATAGCCAAATCGGCTAAAATAGCGTTCCACAAAATAATAACCCCTGGAGATGTGCCTGTAGCGCCGGTATCTCCTATACGGTCTATAATTATCATTGTTGCTGCCATTATGGGTATGTTTGGGTCGCTGGTGCTTATTTATGCAGTACACTTTGCCAAAGCTAAAGTGAATGATATATATACCATAGAAAAAAACAGCAATATACCCGTAGCCCTGGCAACTCCTTTTATTAAAGACAAGGAATCAGTTCGCGAAATCTTTTTGCAGGAAGCTATGCAAATGGACCTTAAAGGCCTTGTAAAAGAAAAAAGCATGATTGTTATAACATCTTATGACACATCAGCCGGGCACAGTTTCCATTCATCAAACCTTATCAATTCTTTCAGGGAACAGGGAAGGAAAGTTTTGGTGATAGATGCTACGGGCGAACTGGAAAAAGAAAATTATGGAGACGACTATCTTAATTTTTCTGACACAAAATATCTTAGTTACACTAAAACGGCCTTTAATGATATTTTAAATGAACAAATTAATGGGTATAACCTATGTGTAGTAAATAACCAGCCTATAAAAAAAGGTAAGCTATCATTGCTATTTATGAGCCTTGCCAACCAAAACTTTATAGTGCTTGACAGCAGGAAAACAGCAGAGAAAACCATCCTGAAAATTGAACTGCTGAAAGAAGAATATAATTTGCCGGGCATGTGGTTTATACTTAATAAATCAGGCTATAATCCCAGCATATTTTCATCGCTTAAAAAAATGTACAGGAAGATTACCAATAAATAAAACCTGCAAAATGCTTTTACTAAAAAAAATAGCAGCATCTCATTCTCTCCTTGCTTTTACAGACCAGGCACTTTTTAGCGGAACAAGCTTTTTGCTCACCCTTCTGCTTGCCCAAAGGCTGGATATAAAAAACTTTGGCGTGTATTCGTCAATACTTCTTGGAGCTTATTTATTGGTAAGCATTTACAGTGCTGTTTTAATTCAGCCTTTCCAGGTTTCATTGTCAAAAATCAAGCAGACCGGGCAATACATTTCATTTTTATTTTCCGGATTTTTACTACTGCTTTTTGTTACAATTCTGCTAATAGTGGCATTAGGTAACTTTTTTATTCAATACGTGTATCAGCTATCTATCGGTTCCCTATTGTGTTTTTTTTCAGGTTTTTTGCTCAACGATTTTCTCCGGAAGATTTTTTTAGGAACTGGGAATATTGTAATAGTGCTTATAATGGATGCTGTTTATTTTTTAGTAGTTATATACATCCTGTTTTTTCACGATTTAAATTTATCTGCTGCTTTATGGATTTTGGGTATTGCCAATTTGGTTTCATCATTACCCGGTTTAAATAATATTATCAAAAAATATCAGAAACCGTTGCTATGGAAAGTATTTGCTAAAAGCCATGTAGAACAAGGCAAATGGCTTATAAGCGTAGCCGTTTTGCAATGGTGTTCAGGCAACTTTTTTGTACTGGTTTCAGGCATGTATCTTGGTATGGAGGCACTGGGTGCTTTAAGGCTGGTGCAGTCATTTTTTGGCATCATCAATGTTGGGCTTCAAACAATAGAAAACTATTTTGTACCGAAGATATCATTGATTTATAATGAAAGTGCAGAGAATGCCAAAGCTTATATAACAAGGCTAACCATGATTGGTGTGGTAATTTTTGCCTTGGTGTTGCTGCCTTGTTATATGTTCTCTGATCAGCTTATTGTTATTGCCGGAGGCCAGCAATACCGGGAGTACGGATATGTGGTAAAAATGATATGTATTTTATACCTGTTTATTTTCCTGGGGTATCCGATACGCATATCTATCAGGATATTGATACTGAACAAAACATTTTTTGTTGGCTACTTGCTATCATTTTTATCATCAATTGCCACATTTCATTTCCTGTTGCAGTTTTATGGCCTGCATGGTGCTATAGCCGGGCTAATCATCAACCAGGTTATAATGATTTTGTATTGGCAAAATCAGCTAACCAATAAACAATTTGTATTATGGAAATAATTCATTTAATACTAGGCAAGGCAAATCCGGAAAGGATGAATGGGGTAAACAAGGTAGTTTACCAACTGGCAACAAGGCAGGCACAATTTGGAGAAAAAGTGGCTGTTTGGGGAATTGTAAGCGATATGGAAGAAAATTATGGCAGGCGTAATTTTGAAACCCGCCTGTTTTTAAAAAAATTATTCCCTTTTTTCTTTTCTGAAGAACTTAAACAGGCTATACTGCAAAAAAAGGGTAAAGCTATATTTCACCTTCATGGTGGCTGGATTCCGGTTTACTTTTTACTGGCCAGATTGCTGCACAGGCACAATATAAAATTTGTAATCACGGCACATGGTGCCTACAACAGTATAGCCATGAAAAAAAGCAATTGGCTAAAAGCCGTGTATTTCCTGTTTTTTGAAAAGCAAATATTAAAAAAGGCAGAGAGCATACATTGCATAGGCAGGAGCGAAATGCAGGGGCTTAAAAAAATATTTAACCACAATACCGCAGTGTTGCTGCCTTATGGTTTTGAGAGCAATGCTGCTGTAACAATTAAAACTCCTGAAAAACAGAATATACTATTTGGCTTTGTAGGCCGGCTTGATATTTATACTAAGGGCCTGGATACTTTAGTACAGGCGTTTAAAAAATTTCATTATAAATATCCGGAATCCAGGTTATGGATAGTGGGCGACAGTAATGAAAAAAGCACACTGCAGCATTTGATTTCAAAAAACCACCTTGATAAATGTGTGGTTTTGCATGGCAGCAAATTTGGGATTGAAAAGGAACAGTTACTTGAAAAAATAGATGTTTTTGTACATCCTTCAAGGAATGAAGGCTTGCCGCTTTCAGTAATAGAAGCAGCAAGCTTTGGCAAGCCCTGCATTGTAACTGATACTACCAATATTGGATGCGAAATTGTTAATTATAAGGCGGGGGAAACCATCTACTCCCAAAATGATACAAAGCTGGAGGCAGCCATGGAAAATGTATATCAAACTTTTACTAACCCAAGTGCATTTATAGCTATGCAAAAAAATGCTATGAAAATGGTTAAGGAAGAATACAATTGGGACAAGTTGCTTTTAAAATTTCATCATAACTTATATCATCTGCAATGAAAACTGAGGTAAAAAATCACGATGCTTTTTTAAAAATAATAAACAACTATATGTTTATTGTTTTGCTGCTCATGATTGCGTGTTTTTTTACGTGGAGTGAAAATGTTGCCATAACCAGGGGGATAAAAGTGGTTGGCAGGATGGGGCTCATGCTTTCATCAATAGGTATTTATTATAAAATACTTAATTATGGCGCTGTAAACACTTTGGGCTACAAAAATATATTTTCGCCCTTGTTCTATCTTATGTACCTTACCTTGGGTTTTTTATCTTTTATGTGGAGTACCAATCCGGGCTTTAGCATGCTACAGTGGTTCATGACATTTCAAAGCCTTGTGTTTGCCTACTTTTTTATAAAAAGCATCAAAGTGCTTGATTATTTTTTTGAAGGCCATAGCATACGCCTATACCATTTGCTGGGCAATTCTGTTTTTGTTTTGCAAACCGTTTTTGTAATAGGCATGTGGGTAAATCCTGATACTTTTTTCAGGCTTACCAATGGTGGTGAAGAAGCCAGGCTGGGAGGCGTAATGATGAATCCTAACGAGTTGGGCATGCTGGCCGGTTTAGGCGTGGCCTGCCTTATTTTTGATTTGTACAGGAAAAAAAGTAAAGCATGGACGGTAATAAAAATTCTGATTATTTTTTATGCTCTTTTCATGACCGGGTCCAGATCATCATTAATAGGTGTGCTGCTTATCATTTTTTTCCATATCAACCAAACTAAAAGGAAAGGGCTTAAAATAGCCATTATTGCGGGAGTACTTATGGTAGTGCCGTTTGCCATACAGCAAATAATATTAAAGGGAGGCGATAAAGAACGCCTGGAGGAAATACTGACGCTAACAGGCCGCTTGCCTTTTTGGCAAGCCCTTATTACCGAGGGTTTGCCCAGGGAGCCATTGCTTGGTTTTGGCTACATGAGGATAGATTATAAAGAGTTTTTCCAGAGTGTGCACACGTATCCCGGAAAAATGACGCACAATACCTTTATGCAGGTTTTAATGAATTTAGGCTTTATAGGCCTGTGTACCGCAATTTTCCAGATGGTTTTTACTTTCCGCGCCTTTTTCTCGGAAAATAAAGAAAATAAACTCATGCTTATTGGTATGCTTATACCGGTGCTTATCAACTCGTTTACTGAGTTTGGCATATTTGGCGAAAGCAATTATGGAATACTTTTTTACCAAATGATTATCTTTTCTGTTTCCTTTAAATACAACTCCCGGCTTACTTCAGTCCAAAAAATTTACCTTAAAAAGAGAAGGCCAGATTTGGATATTTAACTTCCAAAAAAGACAATATTTCCAAAATATGGAAATATTTATTACTATGATTATGTTTAATCTTTTGATTTTCAATTATTTATTTTTTTGGTATGTTTTTCCATTTTCTGTAAGTAACTAAAACTCTTATATCATGGAAAATATATTTAATAAAATTGGATATTCCCTGTCAACTAAAAGGAATAGCGCAAAAGATTCAGTACTGGATGTTTTATATATTAAAAATCCTGATGGAAGCATAAGATGGATATGGAATGCCAGTAACCGTAAACCTTTATTCCTTAAATTTTACAATGCAGGTACTAAAAAAGCCAGGCTGTTTACTTACCTTATAAAAGTTGTTTTTGCACTAAGACTGCAAAATTTAATTTTTAGCAAAAACAGGTTTTATTATGACAGGGAAATAATCACGCTTTTTGACTGTAATGAAGAGTGGGCATTATTTACCGGAACTGTAGGCCCAAACAACAAAGCCATTTTGTACACCAATAACTCTTTCTTTAAAATTGCTACTACACCTAATGCAAAGGAGCTAATAAAAAAAGAAAATAAAATTTTAACCAATAATGCCTTTTCCAGTTTCAGTGTGCCTAAGTCCAAACAAATTTCGGATGATATCATACAGCTGTCAGATATAGCTAAAAAAGGGGTAAGGACATCCAGGATAGGTAAAGGACACCTGAAAGCGCTAACAGAAATGAGCTTTCCTAACGACCAGATTGTGAAACTGGGCTCATGGAAATTATTTAACGAACTGAAAAAAGATTTTAGGGAAATTAATGACGAAAGGATTCCTAAAAACATGATGAGGAAGATAAATATGCTCCTTGATGGTTTAGACGCCGATGAGGCAGTGGGAGTATCTCTTTCGCATGGCGATTTTACCTCATGGAATATGTATGGAAGCAATGACGAAATTGCTTTGTATGACTGGGAACTGGCTGCTTTTGACAGGCCTAAGGGCTTTGATTACTTCCATTTTTTAATCCAGCAGGGCGTAATGGTTGACAGGAAATGCTGGAAAGAAATTTATGAGGATATCAAAAATCAGTGCGCAGGAGATTTTTGTACAACGGTGTTTGAGTATGACCTGGATATTGTGAAGAAATATTTAAAATATTACCTGCTGATAAATTGCATGAACTACCTGAAAGTTTATGCCGCACAGCCTAAGTGGCATGTTCAGATAAGCTGGTTGATAGAAGTATGGAACAATGCGCTTAATATGTTTTTTGCTGAAGCTAAAACCTGCAGGCAATTGGTAATAATGGACCTGTTTGACCATATACAGGCTGAAAACTATGCTGCCGTAAAGTTTTTGAACGGATACCCTGAGAACCTTAGCGTAAACTCAGATATTGATTTGATAGTAGAAAATGGCCTTGACGGTAAAGTGGTTAATTTCTTTAAAAACCATTCGCTGGTTACAAAAATGATTACCAGGCCAAAATCGTACATGAATACTATCCAGCTGATATTGAATGATGGCACCTTCCTGTCAGTAGATTTGATATGGCAGCCAAAAAGGAGAAACATTGTTTTTATGGAAGTTAAAAAAGTACTTAAAAATGCTTACATGAACAACTTTGGAGTAAAAACAACATCGGTTAGTGACACCATGCGGTACCTGTCCGGCTTCTATTCGCTTAACAATGCTGAAATTCCTGAGAAATACCAGGTTTATGAAGAAGCAATTGCGGGTATGACCAAAAAAAATGACGGCCTTGTAAATGATTACTTCCAGGATTTTAAAAAAGATAAAAAGTCGCTCCTGAAAAGCCTGAGAAAGAATAAAGAAAACAGGGGGATTAATGCTGTAAAAAACTTAGCCTTATATTTTTATGATACAATTACATCGTTTAAAAGGAAAGGCTTTGTAGTTACTTTTAGCGGTGTAGATGGTGCCGGCAAATCTACAGTTATTGAAAGTATTGCCGGGCTTATTGAAAAACAATTAAGGCTGCCGGTAGTGGTTTTGCGCCACAGGCCATCAATATTGCCTATAATCAGCGCCATTTTTAAAGGCCGCGAAGCTGCTAAAAAGCAGGTAGAGGCAAGCCTGCCGCGCACAGGTAATAATAATAGCCTTATGTCATCGCTATTGCGGTTTATATACTATTACACTGATTATTTTGTAGGCCAGTTTATAGTGTACTTTAAATATACCATGAGGGGCTATGTGGTGATATATGACAGGTATTATTTTGACTTTATTGGAGACAGCAAAAGGAGCAATGTGGTTTTACCCCAAAGCCTGTCATTTTTAGGCTATAAATTTTTGCTTAAGCCAAAATTTAATTTCTTCCTTTTCGCTAATGCTGCTACAATATTAAAAAGGAAGCGAGAACTTGATGAATCAGCTATTGAAGAACTAACAGGAAATTACAATTCACTTTTCAGCAAACTGGGTAATAACAGCAAAGATGAGGTGTATGAGGTTATTGAAAATAATGACCTTGACCTTACTGTAAATCAGGTTTTGCAAATCATAATGAACAATTAAGATGAAAAATATAGTGCAAAGGGCAATTAAGCTCAGAAACCCGGACTTTAAGTTTGATGACAGCATTACTACCATAACACTTATACAATTTATATGGGTACAGCTCATAGCAATGCTTAGGGGAGTGTGCGTGGTTTTTTACCTGAAAAAGCCAAGGGGGCTGATGCTGGGAAAATCGGTTACGTTTTTTAACCCTTCAAAAATACACTGGGGCCGGTTTTTGCGCCTGGGCAACCAGGTAGCGGTGTCAGCTTTAAGCAAAAACGGTATTTTGTTTGGCAATAATGTAAGCATAGGCGCTTTTAGCAGGATTATAGTGTCCACTTCACTTAATAATCCGGGTGACAGGATAATTATTGGCGATAATGTGGGTATTGGCGAATTTGCCTACCTGGGTGGCGGCGGCGGATTGGAAATAGGCGATGAGTGCATAGTAGGTCAATACTTTAGCTGCCATCCGGAAAATCATAATTGTGATGACCTTACCATATCAATAAGGCATCAGGGGGTAACCCGTAAAGGCATACGCATTGGCAGCAATTGCTGGATAGGCAGTAAAGTTACTGTGCTTGATGGGGTACAGATAGGCAGCGGTTGTGTAATTGCCGCCGGAAGCGTAGTGACAAAATCGTTCCCGGAAAACAGCATAATAGGCGGTGTGCCGGCTAAAATTTTAAAACACAGGTAATCATGGCAACTAAAACTATACTGGCTACGTGCTATGCTGTAAACCCCTACAAAGGATCTGAAGATGCTATGGGATGGAATTTTGTAATGCAGATTGCAAGGTTTAATAGAGTGATTGCTGTTACACGGGAAAATAACAAGGAAGCCATTGAAAGGTACATGGCTGAAAACCCCGATGCCAACTATGCCAACATTACATTTTTATATTTTGATTTGCCTTATTATATGCGTTTTTGGAAAAAAAGAAGCAGGGGTGCCTTGCTGTACTTTTACCTTTGGCAAAAGGGGATTGTAAATTTTGTAAAAAAACAGAATATAAGTTTTGATATTGCCCATAATGTAAACTTTCATAATGACTGGACTCCCAGCTTTTTATGGAAACTGGGTAAACCTATGGTTTGGGGGCCTGTGGGGCATCATCCGCTTATTCCTAAAATGTACCTGAAACCTTACTCGTTAAAGTACAGTATTAAAGACAGCCTTACCTGGGTTATAAAAAAAGTATTTTGGCATTACTCTTCAGCGTTACGGCAAACCAAAAAAAATGCCGCACATATTTGGTGCATGAATACTGATGTTACCGTTAAGCTTAATTTGAAAGATATTGGTTATTCCATTTTTCCATCAGTAGCTTCAGAGGATTACTACGACGGCGGAGAACAACCGCGAGATAACCGGGATTTTCAGGTTATTAGTGCCGGGCGTTTTGTTCCCCTAAAAGGATTTGACCTTACTATTCGCTCATTTATTGCGTTTTTAAACAGCGTGCCTTTTCATGATAGGTGTAAATGTAAATTAACGCTGGTTGGTTCCGGCCCTGAAAAGGATTTTTATCAGCAAATAATTGATGAAGCTAATGCCGGTAAAAATATTGAAATAATAGAATGGGTAGAACGAAAAGAACTGATGAAACTTTATGGGCAATCATCAGTATTTATGTTCCCATCTCACGAAGGTGCAGGCATGGTGGTGGCTGAAGCTTTGAGTTTCGGGCTACCGGTAATATGCCTCAACAATATTGGCCCAGGGCAGTATATAACTGCCGATAGTGGTTTTGCCATACCTCAAACTAATTATAACAATACAATTTCGGGCCTAAAAGATGCGCTGCAAAAATTGTATTATGATAGCCATTTGTTAAAAACGATGAGTAAGAATGCCCGTAAGCTATATACTGAAAGGTTTACCTGGGAGAGCAGGGGAGAGCATTTAAAAAAAATTTATAATACTATTTGATTATGAGAGTTATAGCAGTACACTTATTAAATGATTATAGTGGCAGCCCTAAGGTTTTAAAGCAATTGCTTAATGGCTGGCAAAAAAGAAATGTTGATTTGCATTTATTTACCTGTGGTGGCAGAGAAGGCTTTTTGTCAAACATACGGGGTATTACAAATCATTACTATTGGTACAGGTTTATCAAAAATCCTGTACTACGGTTTTTTTACCTTTTTTTCAGCCAATTTGTTTTGGCTGTAAGGCTAATGTTCTTTTTGCGTAAAAAAGACGTTTTGTATATCAATACAGTATTACCTTTTGGAGCAGCCATAGCCGGAAAAATAAGAGGAAACAAAGTTATTTACCACATTCATGAAACGAGTATGAAACCGCAGTTGCTAAAACAATTTTTGTTTGGTATGGTAAAATACACAGCCAGTGATGTGGTTTATGTTTCAGAATTTTTAGCCGGACAGGAACCATTAAACATTCGCCAGCATGTAATACACAATGCACTTGAAGAAGAATTTATAAAGCAATCATCTCTGGTTGAAAAAAATACATTGAAACACAAAATTGTTTTAATGCTGTGTTCGCTAAAAGTGTATAAGGGAGTAAATGAATTTGTACAACTTGCTAAAATGAACCCTGATTATATTTTTAAGCTGGTTGTAAACTCCCATGAAACTGAAATTGATGTTTTTTTTAAAACAGAAGAGCTACCCCAAAATTTAATAATATATCCTACCCAGGTAAATACTCATCCATTTTATAAAGAAGCCAGCCTGGTAGTAAACCTGTCAGACCCTGATTTATGGGTTGAAACTTTCGGGCTAACGGTATTAGAGGCTATGTCCTACAGTTTACCTACCATAGTACCGCCGGTAGGAGGCGTAACCGAGCTGGTGGAACAAGGTAAAAATGGTTTCCTGATAAACAGCAAGGACACAGTAAAAATATCGGAAGCAATGCAACAATTATTTCAAAACAACGAAATGTATAACAGCATGAGTAGCTATGCCAAAAAGAAAAGCCTGCTGTTTAGCCCTGCAGTTTTTGAAGAAAAATCGTTCCAAATCCTCTCATAATTAAGAAGGTATTCCAAAATATGGAATTTATATGAATAAACACTTGTATTAATGTATTGATAACCAATGTTTTGTTTGTATTGCATGGTTTTGGTATTTCCTTATATAAAATTTATAATATTATGAAAAAGCGTAGAATAGCCATAATAGGTACGGTAGGGCTTCCGGCAAAATATGGGGGCTTTGAAACACTTGCTGATCATCTGGTGAGCAACCTCTCAAATAATTATGACTTTACAGTGTACTGTTCAGCAAAAAAATATAAAAAAGAGGAACGCTCAGCAATGTACAGGCAGGCAAAATTGAAATACATCCCGCTGGAAGCTAATGGTATACAAAGCATATTGTATGATACGCTATCAATACTACATGCAGTATTTAAAAATGATGTATTGCTTATTTTGGGTGTGGCAGGTGCATGGATATTACCATTTGTACGTTTATTCAGCAATAAAAAAATCATTATATCTATTGATGGCATTGAATGGAAAAGGGATAAATGGCCACTGCCGGCTAAGCTTTATTTATGGTGGTCAGAAAAAATTGCTGTTAGGTATTCGCACGTTGATATTTCGGATAATGAATCGATACAGGACTATACCGCTGTACGCTATGAAACCCTGAGCCGGGTTATTGAATATGGCGCCGACCATACCCTTAAGGTAATGCCCGAAGCAGATGATATTATTAAGTATCCTTTTTTAGCAAGTAAATATGCTGTAAAAGTTTGCCGCATTGAGCCGGAAAATAATGTGCATAGCGTATTGGGCGCTTTCAGGAAAATGACTGATATGACCTTAGTATTGGTTGGAAACTGGAATAATAGTGAATATGGCAGAAAACTGAAAAAAGAATTCAGCAGCATCAATAATATTCATTTATATGACCCTATATACAACCAACGCGAAATTGATTTGATAAGAGGCAATGCCAGTTTATATATACACGGGCACTCTGCCGGGGGCACTAATCCATCGCTTGTAGAGGCAATGTATTTAGGGTTGCCTGTTATAGCTTATAATGTTTCTTATAATATTACGACTACTGAAGGCAAAGCAATTTATTTTTCGTCAGAATCTGACCTGGCTGAACACCTGCAAACCCTTAAAGATGATACACTATCAGCAATGGCGAAGGACATGCAGGCTATTGCGCAAAGAAGATATACCTGGCATATTATAGCTAATAAATATGAATACCTGATTGAAGAAGCGGTTGCGGCCAAAGGGAAAATAAATGTTTCTTCCGGCATAAAAAAACTCAAACCGTCCTTCTTACAGGATTTTCAATTATCGCACTTAAAGAACAGTAACTTTTTTTATGAAAACAGATGATTATGAAAACGCTATTAGAAATTTTGTCATACGGGGTTTTATCGCTTCTTTTAACATTGGTTTTTATCCCGGTAATAAGAGTTGCAGCTATAAAATTTAATTTGGTAGATAAGCCTAATTACAGGAAAGTGCATTTAAATGCTGTTCCTTTGGTAGGGGGGATAGCTGTTGCCCTGGCAGTAATAACAGTCATTATTGTTTCCGGCTTCAGGAGTACTTTCATACAGGAGTATATCACCGTATTTGCAAGCGCTTTTACGCTGCTGGTTGTAGGTGTTATTGACGACAAGAATGATATTTCAGCAAAATATAAGCTGGCCATACAGTTAATACTTGCTTTTATCGTTGCGCTTTCCGGCACCAGGCTTACATCATTATACGGGTTGTTCGGCATTTATGAAATAGGAGCCTGGGCGCAGTATATATTAACTGTATTAATAATTACCGGTGTTGTTAATGCTTTTAATCTTATGGATGGAGTTGATGGCCTTATAGGGGGAATCTCATTTTTAGGTTTCGCTATTTTTTTGTGCTCCGCTATTTATTTCCGCGATTATTTCACAGCATTTTTAAGCACAGTATTCATGGGTTCAATAATAGGGTTCCTTAAATTTAATTTAGGGCAAAAAAAGATTTTTATGGGCGATTCAGGCTCCTTATTTATTGGATTTATTATGGTTACTCAAGCCATTAAATTTTTGCAGAAAAACATAATGCTTCATGATAATAAACCTGATTTTGCAGTACTGTTGCTTATAGTGTTTTTTTCAATTCCGGTTTTTGATTCATTGCGTGTTTACCTTGGCAGGATAAAAAAAGGGCAATCTCCTTTTAAGGCAGATAAGTCACACCTTCATCACCTGCTTTTAAGCATTGGTTTAACACATAAAAAAGTTGATGCTGTAATATCCTGTATCAGTATAGTATTAATACTGTTTATAGTGTCATTAAAATCATTTTTAACAATGACATTAATACTCCTTGTTTTGATGCTTTCTTTTTCGGGAATTGTACGCCTTCTGCTTATGATTAATAACTTAAACAACTGGACAACAAAAATTAAAGAGATGGAATGCTTTAGTCGAAATAAATAATCGAAGTGAAGGCTGAATAATTATCATCAGAAATACCTTTTTTTAAACCAAAAAGCCAGATTTACAAGTGCTATTAATGCCGGCACTTCAACCAAGGGGCCAATTACACCTGCAAAAGCCTGCCCACTGTTAATGCCAAATACCCCAATGGCAACAGCAATGGCCAGTTCAAAATTATTGCCGGTAGCGGTAAAAGCAATTGATGTGCTTTTAGAGTAATCGGCCCCTAAATGCCGGCCAATAAAAAAACTGATTATAAACATTACAACAAAGTAAATAACCAAAGGCAGTGCTATGCGCAGCACATCCATAGGTATCTGCACAATAAGTTCGCCTTTAAGGCTGAACATAAGTACGATAGTAAAGAGTAACGCTATTAGGGTAATGGGTGATATAAAAGGCACATATTTTTTTTGAAACCAGTCAAAACCTTTCAGTTTAATTAAACCATACCTGCTAATAATGCCAAGCGCAAAGGGAATGCCCAGATAGATACCTACGCTTTCGGCTATTTGTGCGATACTTATGCTAACCGAAAAACCATTATAACCAAAATAGGGTGGGAGTATGGTTATAAATATATAAGCATAAGCACTATACAGCAATACCTGGAAAATACTGTTCAGCGCAATAAGGCCTGCAGCATATTCACGGTTTCCGCCGGCCAGGTCATTCCATACTACTACCATGGCAATACAGCGGGCCAGGCCAATAAGTATAACACCCATCATATATTCAGGATATCCTTCAAGGAACAGCAATGCCAGTACAAACATTACAACAGGGCCAATAACCCAGTTTAGCAGGAGCGATGCCCCCAAAGCTTTTGTATTGGTAAATACCTGCCCCATTTTGCTATAATTTACTTTGGCCAGAGGTGGGTACATCATAAGTATTAGCCCTACAGCAAGCGGGATATTAGTAGTACCGTTTGAAAAAGAATTGATAAATGTACTGCTTGAAGGTATTAAATATCCAATAGCTACACCTGCTGCCATGGCAAGAAAAATCCAAAGCGTGAGATACCTGTCTAAAAAAACAAGTTTTTTTCTGTTTAATGCTGGAACACAATTATTGGAAGCCATTTTTATTTTCTGATTTGAGAAAACACATAAAACATTTCGGAGGCAATTTGTAGGCTACGCTCTTTATATTTTTCATTTTGCATTTCTGTGCCATCAAATTCTTTAGGGTCGTTATAAGTTATGGCTATCCTTATTTCTGCGCCTTCAATAAAAGGGCACCCGCCATCAGCCTGCGAGCATGTCATTATAGCCGCAAAGTTTTTTGAAGGATTAAAACCATCATGATAAGTTTTTGAAAAAGCAATTAAAGGATGCTCATCTTCGGCAAACTTTATGGCATATACAGAATTAATGCCCGGTGCAAGATTCTGTATTTTGAAACCGGCCTGCATAAGGGTATCGGCAACAACAGGGAACATTGCTGTAACCTCTGTGCCGCCAGAATAGCAAAACACGTTTGCTACCTGATAGTGTGCTGCTGCAGCCTGAGCCCAGATTTGCGCAAGGTGGCTCCTTCTCGAATTATGGGTACAAATCAGGTTAAGCCTTATCTGTTCTTGTAAGACTGCTTTGGCCTGTATGAAACTGATAAGGGGCTGCAACACTTCCTTACGTTCCTGAGGGATACTTTCGAAATCAAAATTTGTAACAATATTTTGAATAGCCGGGTATAGTATGCTTTTTGTATTCATTTCAGGGATATATTAACAGCAGCCTCCACCCGGAGTACAACTGGTTGATTTTGTGTTGATTTCTGAAAGGCTTACTTTTTTCTTGCTGGCGGGTACACCGCATTGGTCTGAAGCCAGGCAGGCAGTAGCTTTATTAATAAGCACAAAGTCTTTTCCGTTAAATTCCAGCCCATATTTTCCTATAGTCTTATCCTGGTATTCTACTTCAATTTCAAAATCCCCTATGCCAAGCGCATTTTCTGATAAGGTTATTATTTTACTTAATTTTTCGGGTTTTAGCCTATGGTCCTGGTCGCCTGAATCTTGCCAAAGCTGAAAGTTAACAACTGTTTCCCTGCGTATGGTACCGCCACAATCAATAAAATTTTTTGTTATCAATCCAACCTCGGTAACATGAAAATTCTCAGGGACATACGATCCGTCCGGCAATTGAAATGATAGTGTGTTTGCCGTGCGTAAATGATTTTTTATTTCAGATAGCTTCATGGTTTTAGCATTTGTGTTTAACAGCAGTCGTTTTTTTTGTTTTTAGTATAATTGTCAATATCTGCAAAAAAGCTTTTAATCTTTTCAAAGCCCTTTTCATTGATGCAATAGCATATTGCATTTCCTTCAATATTTCCTTTTATCAGGCCTGCATTTTTTAGCTCTTTGAGGTGTTGTGATACTGTAGGCTGTGCCAAAGGCATTTCATTAACAATATCACCGCAAATGCAGGTGTCAACTTTCATAAGGTACTCCAGGATAGCTATCCTGGCCGGGTGCCCAATAGCCTTGGCTAAAATGGCAAGCTCGTTTTGCTTTTCGGTAAAGTGATCGGTTTTAGTAACTCCCATCGTAATATATTTATATTGCAATATTACGATTAATGTTTTATAATATTCAATTTTACTTTTTTTTGAATATAAAATAGTGGCTGAATGTTATCATCGCTAATGAGCGTAAGCTATTTGAGGTGCCTTTTCCCAGTTCAGCTTTAAGCAATTCTATGGTGCCTTTATTTATGAGTTTTTATTTCCCGGTTTTATTATCAGGGATAAGATTTAATCCAAAAAGGGTAGATTTTAATGGGTAAATAATTTGAATATAATCAAATTTATTCTTCCTGCTCCTGCCCAAGCGTTAGTAATATAACTGTGCCACTGCCGGGTTCACTAGCTATTTTAATATTTATTCCTAAAATTTCGCAGAGTCGCTTTACTATAGATAATCCAAGCCCATTACCTTTTGCATGGGGGTGGTCATCTGGCCTGGAACGGTAGAAAGAAGAGAATATCCGTTCAAGTTCATCGCTGTGTATTCCGATACCATTATCTGAAACTTCAAGCTGTAGCCCTTGTTGGGTAGTCCTGCCGGAAATACCTACCAGCCCTCCGTGGTTTGAGTATTTTACAGCGTTGGATATAAGGTTTTCCAGCACAATAGATAGTAGGTAGCTATCAGTAGTAGCCTGTAGGCCATCAGGTATATCAGTGGCTATTTTTATACCCTTTTCACGTATAGGGGCCGCATTGCGCGATATACTGTCCAGTATAATTGCATTTATGGCAACATTTTCAATTTTTATTGCCTTCTTTTGGCTTTCAAAGCGAGCAAGCAATAACAGGTGATCAACAAGGATATTGATACGGTCAATTTCGGCTATACAATATTTTATCTTATCATCATATTCCTGCTGTGTCCTGGGTTTTCGGATAAGTACTTCCAGTGTACCTTTAATTACCGCCAGCGGGGTCCTAAGCTCATGCGAAGCATCAGAAGTAAATTGTTTTTCCCTTGTAATGGCATTTTCAATACGGTCCAGGAGTTTATTGATTGTTTGCGATAATGTATATAACTCATCTTTGTTGGCGGGGTAGGGAATTCTTTCGCTAAGATTTTCACGGGATATTTTTCCGGCAGTTTCAATAATGTTGCTCACAGGCAAAATGCTTCTGCCTGCCAGAAGCCGTGCAATTGAAAATAAAACAATTACTATTAACGGGTAGGCAATAAAAAGAGCATTTTTAAGGCCTTCCAGTACATTGTCGGCATCTTTCAGGGGTGCTGCTACTAAAATGTATCCCACAGTGTTGCCTTTAAAGATTACCGGAGCCTGCGCCTGCCTTACTTCGGAACTATCGAGCGTAGTGTTGTAAAAAAGTTTTGAGTTTAAAGGCTCAAAATGTAAATAAGATCTTTTGAGATTGGGAGACCTGTCCGTAGTTATACCCCGGCTATCTGTAAATTGTATGAATATGGGGTTGATGTCCAGTGTGTTGTGTTCTTTTTCAGACCATTCCTGCTGTTGTACTGTAAAGCCTGCCGGAGTTATGGTGATTTCGGTAAATATATCGTCAATTTCTTTTTGCAGGTCGTTGTCAAGGTCAGAATATACTCCTTTCCTAACAACCAGGAAAATCACAAAAAATGCTACAAAGACAAATAATGCCGTTGTAACACTGTAATAAAAGGCAATACGGTTCCTGAAAGAAATCTTCAACATATATTAAATTTCTGCAATATAGCCTATTCCCCTGATTGTCCTTATGAAATCATTCTCTTTATCCAGCTCGAGCTTTTTCCGTATGGCGTTGATAAAAACGTCAATTACTCCGGTATCATAATCAAAATGGATATCCCAAACATCATTAATGATCTGGATTCTTGTACAAACCTGGTTTTTATGCTGTACCAGATAGCTTAACAATTCATACTCGCGCTGGGTTAGGCTTACTTCCGTACCATTTTTAAATACTTTGCGTGACGCGGGAGATATAGTTACCGGCCCCATTACAATATCCTGAGGCCGGTCTGTACTATTTTTTAACTGGACTTTTATTCTAAGAAGCAATTCTTCAAAGCTGAAAGGTTTTTTTACATAATCATTGGCACCCGCTTTAAGGCCTTCAATAGTTTCCTGTATGGTATCTTTCGCAGTAAGGAATATGATGGGCATTTCTAAAGATTTTTCCCTCAGTTTAATGCATACCTCCAGGCCACTCATTTTTGGAAGCATCCAGTCAAGCAGCACTATCTCCGGTAATTGCCCGGTTGCTATTGCCAGCCCTTCTTCTCCGTTGTTGGCCGTAATAACCTCATAACCTTCTTCCTGTAACCCTTGTTTAAGGAAGTCAGTAATGCCGGTTTCATCTTCCACAATCAGTATTTTCATTTTGTCATCAAAGGTGGTTAAAGGTACATAAGTTATTTGTACCGTATATTGATGCTCACAATATCCGAGTTTAACCGGGTAGAACGGCTGTAATGGCCATAGCGCAGCTCAAGCATATTGAGGTGCTTTATGCCAAATAAGCCGTTTACAGGTGTTATCCTGAACCCAAGGCCTACAAAATTACTATTGAATTTAGAAAGGTCATAATTGCTGGTATAAAACTCCTGGTTGCCATTATGAGCGCCATATTCATCAAAATATTTAGCCGCAGTTTGGTTATAATACCTGTAGAATGGAGATAATGATAAAAATGGCGTAATCTTAACCGGTATTTCAATATCCGCTGTATGCGAGGTAATGCCCCAATCATCAGTATAAAAACGGTAGTAGGCCCTTATGATGATGTTATCTCCCAGGAAATAGCTTGCCCTTGCAGCCAACGGTATTTTTAGGCGGCTGTCAGGAAGTTTTTCCTGATGTACTGAGCCATCAGTAAAGTACACCCTGTGAAATGGCAATGAAAGATAGCCCTGCTGGGAAACAAGGTCAGCCTGAAAAAGCACCTGGAAGTTACGGTTCACTATCTGCGAGTAGCTTAATGATCCTAAAAATGTGTTTCTTGCTGCGTTGCCGGAATCATCTGCCCCGGCAGTGCCACGCAACTCTGTTGGGGCAAGTAGCTTTACCTGATCCAGATAGGCCTGGAATTTTGCTGTAAATTCCCCGTTGCGATCCTTTGTTTTTTGCGCGAAGCTCAGGTTTCCTCCAAAAGACTGGTAATCATACTCAGTGGAAGATGACACACCGATACCTATACTGCGGCCTTTTTCCTCATTTTCCCTAAGGTAGTTCAATGAAGGATAAATACGCATATCGGATGATGAGGCGGATGAATTTGCCTTAAGGTCAATTTTATCTGAAGATGCTGATGAATAATGATCTACACCTATCTCAATATCAAAATTATGCTTTATACCGCTTTCCCCAAATTTTACCAGTTTAACATCTACAATATTAGATAAGTCATTCAGCTTTTCTGTCCCAATGCCCCCCGTAACAGCAGAATTATTACCATCCTGGCGATAATAGCTTGATACCAGGTTGATTTCATCAACTTTCAGTTTTTTGGCTTTATAAGTGGAATCAGTGGCTGTTTCATTTTGGGCATAGGCTCTTAAAAGCCCCATAAGTGCCAGCCCGGTTATAAATATCCTTTTCATGATTTGCTTTTTACAAGTTAATTACAGCCGCAGCCTCCGCCGCTTTTACCGGCATTTGCACCCGAAGATCCTTCGCGGTATGACTGGAAACTAAGTTCAGTCTTTTCAACCTTACGGTTGGATAAGGCCATCTCGGCATCATTAATCTTGTTTTTCTGGTATTCCTTTACAGACGAGCAGCCTGTAGCCAGTACTGCAAAACATACAGCAAGGGCCAATAGTATAGGTTTCATATTATGTCAGGTTAATGTTTTTAGATGTATATAGCACATTATTGTCATCAATTATAATACAGTTCAGTTCAGGTATCTGATCTACCAGGTAAAGCCCCGCTTTTATTCCCATAACTGCTATTGGTGTAGCCATAGCATCGGCAAACTCTGCATTGCTGCTTATGATGGTAACGCTTTTTATGCCGGATATGGGAAGCCCGGTTTTAGGGTCGATGGTATGGGAATATTTTTTCCCTCCAATCATCACAAACTTTTCATAGTTTCCTGATGTGGCCACAGCTTTGCCCGAAATATCCAGGTAAGAAAAAATATCTTCCGGCCGGTCAGGATTTGATATGCCTATCCGCCATGGATTTCCGCCCGGCTGCACGCCCCATGCGGTAAGGTCGCCGCTGGCATTTACAATACCACTTTTAACCCCACGGGAAATCAGCAGTTTTTTAGCCATTTCAGCAGCATAGCCTTTCCCAATGCCACCAAAGCCTATGCGCATACCCTCATGCTTCAAATACACTGTACTGTCCTGTTCATTAAGTATAATATTTTTGTAATCAATCAGGTGCACCATCTTTAGGGCTGTTCCTTTTGGTGGCAATTCGGTCATTGATTTGTCAAAGTTCCATAAAGATTTGTCAATGCTCCCGTAGGTAATATCAAATGCACCCTGTGTAATTTGAGATATGCTGCCGCTTCGGCGTATCAGTTCCAATACTTCCCTGTCAACCTTTACAGGTTTAATTCCCGCATTTCGGTTAATGAGTGAGGTCTGGCTTTTTTCATCAAAGGTAGTAAGCAGGCTTTCAATCCTCCGTATCTCGCTAATGGCTGCTTCAATATGATGCTGTGCCTCACTTTCGCTGTGGGTAACCACAGTTAAGGTAAAGCTGTTGCCCATAAGCCTGAGTGATTTGGAAAACTCCTGCATACAAGGTAAATTAGTTTTTATCGCAAATGGATTTGATTTCCTTAACCCATTTTTCTACAGGAGCTTCAGGGCGGCCTGTCCAGGATTTAATTACTTTTCCATCGGCATCCAATAACAGTGTCAGCGGAAAATTACCCTGTTTGTTATATTTCTCGGCAAGTGCATCATTCTTTTTGGCCTGTTCGGCAGAAAGCTGGTTCTTCTTTTTCCTGGGAAAATCCGCATTCAGGAGTACCAGATTTTTGGCTGCCATACTTTTAAAAGCCTCATTTTCAAAATAATCCCTTTTTGTGGCAACGCAGGGCGCGCACCAGTCCGATCCGGAAAAGTTAAGCAGTATGAGCTGGTGTTTTTCTTTAGCTATTTTCTTTGCGGTTTCATAATCCGTTTCCCATTGAAGCGGCAACAGCGCTACTAACAGAAGGCATACCATGGCTTTCATAATAGATACATTAACAGTTATATCAAAAATAACGCACAATCTTCTTTTCAGCATATAAGCGATTGCTTAAGATTTGCTTAAGATGCAGGCTGTGCTATACCTTTACTCCAAAAATATAGCCTACCAAAGCTGAAGCAGCCATAGCCGCCGTGCCCCAAAGGCAAATGCGCATAACCGCGCGCCATTTTGCTGAACCACCCGCACCAGCAGCCATTGACCCTGAGGCAGCAAGGAAAAGAATAGCAAAACCATATTGTAGTGGAACCATATAACTAACAGGGGCAAAAATAGCAACAAGCAGGGGCAGGGCACCTCCGCAAAGGAATGCCAGCGCCGATGCCATAGCCGCCTGCAAAGGCTTTGCCTGCGTAATTTCATTAATACCCAGTTCGTCACGGGCGTGCGCTTCAAGGGCATTGTGTGCCGTAAGCTGTAGCGCCACTTGTTTGGCAAGTTCAGCGGTCAGCCCTCTCTTTATATAAATATCGGTCAACTCTTTTAGTTCTGCCTCGGGCATTTCAGCAAGTTCTTTTTTTTCCCGGTTTAAATCAGCCACTTCTATATCGCTTTGTGAACTTACCGATACATATTCGCCCGCCGCCATAGATAAAGCTCCTGCTACTATACCTGCTGTAGCAGCCAGTACTATTGGGTCCCTGGTATCACTCGCCGCGGCAATTCCTATTGCAAGGCTGGTTGTTGAAAGGATACCATCATTGGCTCCAAGCACCGCAGCCCTAAGCCAGCCACTGCGGTTTATAAAATGGTTTTCATTGTCCATGACAGGTATAGTAAACTTACTGTAAAGTTATCATTTTATCTTTACATTTTACAATGCCTTGCCAGGAGGAATACAGTAAAATTTATGGATGTCAGGATGTTATGAGATGGGCTGTTATTATCATAAAACAAACGATGGCTAGTTTTCTCCGGCAGGAGCAGGCATTGACTGCATGCCGTCAATCTGTATGGTTTGGGTAGGATAGGCAAACTCAATTTTTTCTTTCTCAAAAGCCTTAAATATGGCAAGGAATATTTCCTGCTGGCTATCCATGTAGGTATTATATTCCGGCGCTTCTACATAGTAAACAAATTCAAAATTGAGGCTGAAATCGCCAAAGCCTCAAAAATGCCCCCTTTCATAGCTCACGTTTTGTGTGTTAACAATTATGTTTTTTACCATAGATGGTATTTGCGCCAGTTGCGTGGCTGTAGTTTGGTAAGTAACCCCAAGGCTAAACACAATCCTTCTTCTTTGCATGCGCTTAAAATTATGCAGGCGGGAATTGGTAAGGTCTGTATTAGAGCATATAAGCTGTTCACCATTCAGGGTACGGATGCGTGTTGTTTTAATCCCAATATATTCAATAACCCCATTATCATCTCCTATCACTACAAAATCGCCAATTTCAAAAGGGCGGTCAAAAAAGACAACAAAATAACTGAATAAATCGCCCAGGACTGCCTGTGCTGCCAGTGCAATAGCAATACCGCCTACCCCAAGGCCTGCAACTATTGTGGTTACGTTATAACCCATATTGTCAATAAGGAATACAACGCCAAGAATCCATATTATGATGTTTACAATGGCTATAAGCCCGCCGGCCTGTTTTTCCTTACTCTCACTATCTTCCTCACGTTTAATGAATGAGAATACAAATTTTTTAAAGGCTGCAATTATAATTTTTATGATATAAAATGTAATAGCCATCATATAGGCTACATGCAGTATATTGCCCAGCTTTTCAGGAAACGTTAAGGTTTGTACTGAAAAATAAACAGTACTGATGTACAGTAAAGGAAATACACTTTTTTCTACAATATTTAACAGGAACTCATCCCATGTTGTAACGGTAGAAGGGCCCATTTTTTTAATCGTTTAAAAACATAATGCTTAAATATTTTAAGCGCTATAAAAACTACAACTATAATTGCAGTAGCCCTTAACCAGTCATAAATTGTGTTTCCAAGAAAAATAGTGTCTAAAAACTCATTCATAAGTATTATTTTTTGTCCGTTAAAGTTTTATACCGGTTTGGCAAAATAAAACGTTGCCCCATACTGTGTGGGAATAATGCCTGACATGAGCGAGAGTGTTTTTACCTAAAAGGAGTTGATTGACAGTACAATCAGGGTTGGCCATAAATGGCGCATGCACATGCACAGTAAAATAGGCATATTGTTACGGTGCCGGTATGTAATTACGAAGTTAAGGCTTTATTCAGGGCTTTGCAAACTATCAGCCGCCAAAACCCTGCCTGATGTTTCAAGCCTTTTTATCATTTCCTTCATTTGGCTGATTTCTTTTTTTTGGGTTTCAATTATTTGTAAAGACAGCGCTTTAACTTCAGGGTCATGCAAGGCAGCATTCTCACTTGTCAGGATTGCTGATGAGTGGTGGGGTATCATTGCTTTCATGTATTGCACATCTGATATGAACACTTGTTGCCTTAACCCGTATAACGAAGCTGAAAATACAAGTATTGATGTTAGTGTTATTATACCGTTCATCTTTCGGTTTTTATACATCATTGGCATAAACAGCAGCATTAGCACAGCCATTGGGGCTACCATAAGCAATGCCATATACAATCGGGTAAGGCTAAGGTAAATATGATCGGCCTCTGCAACATTAAGAAACATGACCACATACATTACTGCAAAAGAAACAGCCAGCATAAGTGGCATTTTTTTGTAATTATCCATAATCCGGTAGTTTAATACTACAATTTACAAAAATGGATACACATTACAGGCATTTAAAACCAACCGTAACGCAACATTAACACCTGGCTACTTTTTGTTAATATTATTCCTAATTATTTCAATTAGCCTTAAATTAGCAAATACATCACTATCACTATGCTATGCAAAATTCGTCTATACACAAGCTTAATGAACTGAAAGCAACAGCAATATGCGGTAATGATATTACTTCTTCCTGCCTTTATGTATCCGCATTAACCATAGGTTTTGCCGGCCAGTATGCCTGGATATCGCTCCTCATAGTGGCTTTGGTGTTGTATCTTTTCCGCAAAATATATGGTGAGGTAGTGGGGGCACTGCCATTAAACGGCGGCGCTTACAATGTGCTGCTAAACACATCAACCAAAAAAATAGCATCGGTTGCCGCCATTTTAACCGTACTCTCTTATATGGCTACGGCAGTTATATCGGCAAGTGAGGCAATGCATTACCTGCATGCCATTTTTCATGGTTTGCCGGTACTTATTGCCACTGTTGTTGTACTAATACTGTTTACGATACTCGCTATAATCGGCATAGGAGAGTCAGCAATAGTGGCAGTGGTAATTTTTGCAGTCCACCTGCTTTCGCTTGTTTTACTGGTGGGAGCCTCATTATATTTTGTTTTTTCTCATGGTTTCACTACGTTTCATCTTAACTGGAATATGCCTGTAAACCCTAAAGGTATTATATATACCTTATTTTTAGGCTTTTCAGTAGCAATGCTTGGCATTTCAGGGTTTGAGAGTTCAGCAAATTTTGTTGAGGAACAACAGCCGGGCGTTTTTAGAAAAACCCTGCGGAATATGTGGGCTATTGTCAGCTTTTTTAATCCGGCCATAGCACTGTTGCTTATTGCCATAGTGCCTTTTGTGGAATTGGGCGAGCATAGGGAATCGCTTTTGGCGTATATGGGCAATGTTACCGGCGGCGCATGGCTTTCATGGCTTATAGCTGTTGATGCCGTTCTGGTATTGTGCGGTGCCGTGCTCACATCATTTGTAGGGGTATGCGGCCTGCTGAAACGTATGACCCTTGACAGGATACTGCCTAATTATTTTTTGAAAGAGAATAAGAAAGGCTCCAGTTACAGGATAATTATTGTTTTTCTGGTATTGTGCATTTCTGTACTGCTGGTTACCGGCGGCGACCTGGAATCGCTGGCAGGGGTATATACATTTTCGTTTTTGGCTGTTATGGCATTGTTTGGCATAGGAAACCTGTTACTTAAAGTAAAGCGCAGGAAACTTCCGCGCCCTGAAAAAGCTAACGGGCTGGTAGTAATTACTGCTATAGGCTTTATAGTTACAGGATTTGTAGGTAATGTAATGCTTAATGAGGAAGCTTTCCATACCTTCCTTAAATACCTTATTCCGGCATTGTTGTTTGTGCTTATAATGCTCAGCAGGTCGTTTTTAATACAATTGAGCCTTGACCTGCTGGAATATATGTATAAGCCGGTGCGCACTTTTGCCGTTGTGGGTAACCGTTACCTCAGGAAACTGCACCACAAGATACACTCGCAGGAATTTGTTTTTTTTACAAAAGGCGATGATGTAGCTATACTGAACAAAGTGATGCAGTATGTGCAGGATAACGAAACCACAAGAAAACTAAAAATTGTGAACGTACACCCTGACGGGCACGAAAATGAAGAACTGAAAAAAGACCTGGAAGTGCTGGACAGGGCCTACCCGGAGATACACATTGAATTTATTGAGGTGAAGGGCATTTTTGGACCTGAACTAATTGACCGGCTTTCGAGGCAGTGGGGCATACCTAAAAACTTTATGTTCATAGGTTCGCCGGGAGATAAATTTTCGTACCGCGTTTCAGAGCTTGGCGGCGTACGCCTCATTATGTAATGCTCATCCAATGGCGTCTTTTACAGTTTCTTCCTGCGTAACGTTAGATAGGCTTATGGCCGTTTCTATAAGCGCCAGGTGTGAATATGCCTGCGGGAAATTGCCTAATAAGCGCTTGGTCTTAAAATCTATATCCTCGCTAAACAGCCCCAGGTGGTTGCTATAGGACAGTAATTGCTCAAATAACGCCTCAGCTTTTTGTTGCTCACCAATTTTATAAAGGCTGTGTATAAACCAAAACGTACAGATGGTAAATGATGATGAAGGCAACCCGAAATCATCTTTATTTTTATAGCGGTACAGCAATCCTTCGTAACTCAATTCTCTTTCAATAGCCTTAACTGTGGCAATATATTTAGGGTCTGATGCTGCTACCAGGCCATAACTTTCCATCAACAGGACTGATGCATCCAAATCATCCGAACCATACGACTGGGTAAATGCGCCCACATTTTCATTCCATGCATTTTGCAGTATATCAGCTTTTATTTGTTGTTCTATAGGTTTCCACTTTTCCATTTTCGACTTTTTGCCCAGTAAGCCGGCAACCTTAATAGCGCGGTCTAGAGCTGTCCAGCAAAGCACCTTCGAAAATGTAAAATGGCGCTCCTCAGTACGGAATTCCCATATACCTTTATCAGCCTCCTGCCAGTGGTTGCTCACTACCCACACAATACCTTTGGTTATGTTCCACAATTCCTCACCGTTTTCAGTATCATTGCTAAAGTGCGTAAGGCGCTGGTGTATTACATCCATCAATATGCCATAAATATCGTTTTGGCGTTGTGTGTAGGCCGCATTTCCAATCCTTACGGGTTTGCTGCCCATATAGCCTTTAAGGTGGGCAAGGGTTTCCTCAGTCAGTTTTTTTTCACCGTTGATGCCATACATTATCTGGAGTTTCTCATCTTTTTGGGGCATAAGGTTGATGATGAATTGCAGGTAATCGCTTGTCATCTCCTTGTGGCCAAGCTCTGATATAACACGTACTACCATGGAAGCATCGCGTATCCAGCAAAAACGGTAATCCCAGTTGCGCACTTCGCCTATGGTTTCCGGCAAAGATGTTGTGGCTGCAGCCAGCACAGCACCTGTTTTTTCATAACTAAGCAGTTTTAAGGTTATAGCGCTGCGCGATATTTCTTTATTGTATTTTTTATATGAAGTTGTCCTGTCAGACCAAGAAAGCCAATAACTTTTTGTGCGCTCATATTCAAGTATGACTTTTTTGAGTGTTGGCGCAAAAATCTTTTCGTTGTAGGCCAAAAGGAAAAAACCATTACCGCTCAGCATTATTTCGCCACCGCCTGCTATGGTCTCTTTGTCAAAGCTGCTGTACAGGAAAAGCGAATCAAACTTTTCGCTTTTGGTCAGGCTTACAATATGGTCATCCTTCACATAACTGAAAGTTTCATCTTTGGCATATCCCAAACGCGGATCAAATTTCACCCTGAACACCGGCTTGCCTGCTTTAAGCCTTATATAGCGTATTATTTCAGGAGGTGCCTGGTAATCTCCCTTTTCCTTGCGGTACCGGGGCATAAAATCTATCAGGTCAAAACTGTCAGGCCCATTGGTAAAGCTTGTAACCAGTATGCTGGTATCATCAATATATTTTTGGGTAACCGTATAGTCAGGGGTTGTTATAATTGAAAAGCTGCCGCCAATTTCATCATCAAGCAGCCTGGCGAATGCGGAAGGAGAATCAAACTCAGGCAGGCATAGCCAATGTATTGATCCTGTTTTAGATACTAAAGCAGCCGTGCGGCAATTTCCAATGATTCCATAATCTAAATTTGTCATAAAGTACAATTTTTACTGGGTTTTGGGGCGGTGATTTTTTAAATTTACAGAAATCGATTAATAATCACAAGCATTTTAGCATGAATAAAACTATCATTGTTTCTAACCGACTGCCTTTAGATTTTACCATAACCGATAATAAGCTTACTGCCAGGCACAGCATTGGCGGGCTGGCAACCGGGCTAAAATCAGTGCATAGCGAGGGCAATGGTATGTGGATAGGGTGGAGCGGCCTTGCCGAAGGTGAGGTAAGTGAAATGCTTGACGAGCAGGTGAAAGAAGTATTGCTGAAAGAACGCTGCGTTGGTGTGCCACTGACTGGCAATGATATTGATAACTTTTATTTCGGTTTCAGTAACAATGCCTTATGGCCCCTTTTCCATTATTTTCAGGAGTATGCTTCTTTTGAACAGGAACAGTGGGAATCTTATATTGCAGTAAACCAGAAGTTTGCCGATGCGGTACTGAAACATGCCAAAGACGGCGATACCGTGTGGGTACATGATTACCAGCTGCTGCTGCTGCCGGGCATGCTGCGAAAAAGCGGGCTGAATATCACTGTCGGTTTTTTTCTTCATATACCTTATCCCTCCAATGAAATATTCAGGACTTTCCCGTGGCGTGAGGAACTGCTTAAGGGCCTGCTTGGGGCTGACCTTATAGGTTTTCATACTTTTGATTATGTAAGGCATTTTCTCAGCTCAGTAAAACGCATAAGCGGGCTGGAGGTAAAATTTAATGAGATAGTATTTAATGGACGGACAATAAAAGTTGACTCTTTCCCTATGGGTATTGACTATAGCCGTTTTAATACCGCAGCATCAGAACACTTAACCCGGCCCGAAGGCCAAAAATCAGCGCTGATGCTAAAGCTTGAAGAATATGGCCAGGCTAATAGTGATGCCCGCCTTGTGCTTTCTATAGACAGGATGGATTATACAAAAGGTATCCCTAACAGGATAAGGGCGTTTGAGTACTTTCTTGAAAAATACCCTCATTTCAGGGAAAAAGTGCGGCTGGTAATGCTATCAGTACCATCAAGGGAAAGCGTTCCGCAATACCAAAAGCTAAAAAGGGAAACAGATGAATTGGTAGGCCGAGTTAATGGGCGTTTTGCTACCGTAAACTGGACGCCTATATGGTATTTTTACCGCTCCATGCCATTTGATGACCTTATAGATTTGTATGCCGCTGCCGATATTGCCATGATTACGCCTTTGCGTGATGGGATGAACCTGGTAGCAAAAGAGTATATAGCTACCCGGGTTAATGCTGACGGAGTGCTTATTTTGAGCGAAATGGCCGGCGCAGTTAAAGAGCTGGATGATGCCCTGCTGGTTAACCCCTATAACTTTGAGCAAATTGCCGATACCTTAAAGTATGCCCTTGAGATGAGCAGCACGGAACAGAAAAAAAGGATGGATACGTTGCGCAAAAGGGTATCGCGCTACACGGTTGAAAAATGGGCAGATGATTTCCTTAAGGCATTAAAGGACGCAGGTAAAAGTACGGCAGTTACCAAATCTAAAAAAATCAGTGAAGAGATTTCAGAACAAATAAAAGCTGGTTTTAGCAGTGCAAAACGCAAGCTTTTGTTGCTGGATTATGACGGGACTTTGAGGGGATTTACCGACTCTCCTTCAGAGGCTGTGCCTGATGAAGAATTGTTTACATTGCTTGATGGGCTGGCCGCTGACTCTGAAACTGATGTTACAATAATAAGCGGCAGGGACAGGGCTTCTATTGAAGGCTGGTTTGGCAACAAACACTACTCGCTGGTAACTGACCACGGCGTTTGGCTTAGGGTGAAAGGGGAAGGCTGGGATGCCGTGGAACTATTGAAAGATAACTGGAAACATAGTGTGAGGCCGCTACTTGAAGAATTTGTTGACAGGACTCCAGGGACCTTTATTGAAGAAAAAGACTATTCGCTGGCATGGCATTACAGGAAAGCTGATGCTGAACTTGCCGACCTTAGGGCTATGGAGCTACGCATTGTGTTAGACAGCTTGCTGGCCAATAATGCCCTCACGGTGCTGGAAGGTAATAAAGTAATTGAGGTAAAAAGCAGTAACATCAATAAAGGGCGCGCCAGCATAAGGCTTACCAGCCTTAAAGAGTATGATTTTATACTGGCTATGGGCGATGACTGGACAGACGAACACATGTTTGAAGAGCTACCCGAAAGCGCTGTTACGGTAAAGGTTGGGCATCAAAAAACATTTGCCGCTTATTATGTAGATGATGTAACAGCTGCAAGGAAATTACTTTCAGAATTATGCACAAACTAATACTGGAGCTAACTATTTATTGGTATAATATATACTTAAAATCAAACCAATGAAAATTCTTCTTACCGGTGCAACCGGATATATTGCGCAACGTTTACTGCCTGTATTGATTGAAGATGGACATGAGGTGGTATGCTGTGTACGTGATGCTTCAAGGTTTAATGTAAAAAAATACAGCAAAAAGAAAAATATTCAGGTTATTGAAGTCGATTTTCTTGATGCATCTTCGCTAAACGCATTCCCTGCGGATATTGATGCTGCTTATTATCTGGTGCATTCTATGAGTACATCCGGTGAATTTAGCAGTAAGGAAGAAACTTCGGCGCGCAACTTTACTACAGCAATTGATACCACTAATGCACGGCAGGTTATATACCTGAGCGGCATTGTGAATGATAATGAACTGTCAAAACACCTGGCCTCCAGAAAAAAAGTGGAAGAAGTATTAAACACGGGCAAAGCACCTGTAACCACACTGCGTGCAGGAATTATTGTTGGATCAGGGAGCGCCTCTTTTGAAATCATACGGGATTTAGTAGAGAAACTTCCGGTTATGGTTGCCCCAAAGTGGATCAATACAAAATGCCAGCCCATTTCTATCCGTAATGTAATTGAGTTTCTTTCCGGTGTGCTTCATAAAGATTTTACATTTGGTAAGCATTATGATATTTATGGCCCTGATGTACTGACTTATAAAGAGATGCTTCTTGAATTTGCCGCCGAACGCGGATTGAAGCGCAGTATTATTACAGTGCCTGTTATGACGCCCAAGCTATCATCTTACTGGCTTTATTTTGTTACGTCAACATCTTATGCGCTGGCAAAAAACTTAGTTGACAGTATGAGTGTTGATGTTGTCGCAAAACCCAATGACCTTAAAGAACGGTTAGGCATAAAACCTATATCTTACCGTCAGGCTATCAGGATTGCGTTTGATAAAATAGAGCAAAACCTTGTACTATCAAGCTGGAAGGATGCTTTGGGCGGAACCTATTCAAAACAGATGGTTAAGAAACAACTGAAAGTGCCTGAATTTGGTGTGTTTACTGATAAAAAGAATCGTATAGCCACTAATATTGAAAAAGCACAGGCACGCATTTTTGCCATTGGGGGCTCATCCGGGTGGTATTACGGCAACTGGCTGTGGGAATTCCGCGGCTTTCTTGACAAGCTTTTTGGCGGTGTAGGACTTAACAGGGGGCGTACTAACAAAAGTATTATAACAACAGGCAATACTATTGATTTTTGGAGAGTTATTTATGCCAGCCAGGAAGATAAGCGATTATTGCTGTATGCAGAAATGAAAATGCCCGGTGAAGCCTGGCTGGAGTTCAGGATTAAAAATGATAAAGTATATCAAACGGCCACTTTTAGGCCATTAGGGCTTGCTGGAAGGCTGTATTGGTATGCAGTGCTTCCTTTCCATTATTTTATATTTAATGGCATGATAAACAAAATTGTGGCCGATGATTGAGAAGATTGAATAAAATATAATAATGTAGAAATTTTATTTAATGTGGACCTGACCGGACAATTCTCGAATACTCTCATCGAACACCTTTCGTATTTACAAGGCTTTCGGCATAGTAATATTTAATATCTTATATAATTGATGGTGTGTTAAGAGCTTAAATAGTAAAAAAAACTGCCACAATTTTATTGTGACAGTTCTTCAAACCAAATTAACCCAACTACAATGCCTTTTTCTTATAACTTAAATAAAATACCTGTGGGAGCACGGTAAGGGAAAGTATCATACAAAACAATAGTCCGCCCACAATCATAATGGCTAAAGGCTTTTGTATTTCCGATCCCATTCCTGTAGACATGGCTGCAGGAAGTAATCCCAGCGATCCCATTAGTGCTATCATAACAATAGGCCTTATCCTGTCATAAACACCTTCACTAACCGCATCATTAAGATGCATTTTTTTCTTAATATTCTCTTTCATCACGGCTATAAGTATAATACTGTTTATGGTATTTACCCCAAAGAGGATTATAAAGCCGATACCTGCCGAAATTCCAAACACGGTACCTGTAATCCACAGAGAGAGAAACCCGCCAATAAAGGCAAAAGGTATTGTACTTGTGGCAATAAGAGTATCCTTGAGGTTACCGAAGTTGAAGTAAAGAAGGAACAGGATGAACAACAGTACTACCGGGACAATAACAGTAAGCTGTTTAGACGCCCTTTCCTTACTTTCAAATTCACCAGCCCACTTCATTGTATTTTCCTTAGGCAGTTTCACTTCTTCTGCCACCTTTTTTTGTGCCTCGGCAATGGTGCTGCCCAAATCCCTGCCTTCAATATTAAAGCCTATGGCTATGTACCTGCTGTTACCTTCGCGGTAAATAAAGGTAGGCCCGGTTTTGTAACCAACAGTCGCAATTTCCTTTAAAGGTACACGCTTACCATCGGTAGAAGGAATAAGTATGTTTTCTATTTTTTCTTTAGTATCCCTGTATTCTTTTTGAAAACGTATCCTGATATCAAACATCTTCTCCTCGTCATAAAAAGTAGAGGCTGCCTGACCGCCAATAGCCATAGCTATTACAGCCTGTGCATCGGCGGTCGTTATGGCATAACGAGCCATTTTCTCATCATGCAGTTGGATGCGGAGTTCCGGCAGCCCAATGTTTTTGTAAACATTAATATCTTCTATACCTTTTACATCTTTAATGGAGTTGGCTACCTCTTCGGCCATTTTTTCCAGTTCAAAAAGGTCGTCCCCAAATATTTTTATTACCAGCGGACTTTTAACCCCAGCCACATACTCTTCTACATTATCCTGAATAGGCTGACTAAAGCCAAAATTAATACCAGGATAAACTTCAAGCTCTTCCTTAATTTCGGCAATCAGGTCATTTTTAGTTATTTTCCTGTTCCATTCGCCTTCGGGTTTTAGCTCCATGTGGAATTCAATATTAAAAAAACCGGTAGGGTCGGTACCATCATTAGGCCTTCCCGTTTGGGAGAGTATAAACTTCACTTCCTCAAATTTTGCCAGCCTTTTTTTCATTTCCCCTGTTAACCTGACCGATTCTTCCAGGTTAATGCTATTAGGTAAAGTTGCCCTTATGTAAATCGCACCTTCGTTGAGCTTAGGTATAAACTCAGAACCGTAAAACATAAACCGTGCAAAGCAAACAGCAGAAAGTGCTATGAAACTGTAAATGGTAACTTTACGGTACCTGCTGCTCAACTGAAATAAACCAAACAATTTTTCTCTGAAAAAGCGCGATATTTTGTTCTCCTTTTCCACTATGTTTTTTGTGAGGAGCACTTTACACATGGCGGGTACATAGGTAAGGCTTAATATAAGCGAACCTACAAGTGCATACCCCAGGGTAAATGCCAGCGGGGAGAACATTTTACCTTCTACCTTCTGGAAAGAGAAAATAGGCATAAGGGCAACAATTAGAATAATAAGTGCAAAAAATATGTATGTGGCAACGCTGCCTACACTCTTTTTGATAAGCCCCATTTTAGACATTTTGTTAAAACGGTCCATACCTACTTTATGGGCTTTTTTCTCGAGGGTAACAAACACCTGTTCCACTATAACCAATGTACCTTCCAGCAAGAGACCAAAATCAAGGGCGCCCATGGAAATAAGGTTAGCCGGTAGCCCCTGTATGCGCAACATTATAATAGCGAACAGGAATGACAGCGGTATTACAGAAGCTACAATTACTGTTGTACGCCAGTTATAAAGGAAAATAAATACTATTAGCGAAACTAATAATACTCCCTCTATCAGGTTTTTGCTAACTGTGTGTACGGTATGGCTAACCAGTTCGGTACGGTCTATAAAAGGTACTATCTGTACGTTAGAAGGCAGTACCCTGTTATTAAGTTCGTCTATACGATTTCTTAAATTTTCTATAACATCAGCAGGGTTTTCGCCTCTAAGCATTATAACTATACCTTCAACCATATCCGGGTTTTCATCAAGCCCTGCCTGGCCTAATCTTGGTTTTGCCGATATGGTAACATCGGCTACGTGTTTTACCAGTACAGGTGTACTGCCTACGGTTTTGATGAGTATGTTTCCTATATCTTCAACCTTATCTATAAGCCCCACACCACGCACTACATAGGCCTGGTCTCCACGCTGTATAACATCTCCACCTACATTAATATTACTGTTTGAAACAGCTTCAAACACATCAAGCGCTGAAAGGTCATAATTAGTAAGCTCTGTGGGGTTTATTTTGATTTCGAAGGTTTTTTCCTCACCACCAAAACTTACCACATTGGCCACTCCGGGTACCGAAACCAGTTCACGCTCAATAACCCAGTCCTGTAAGGCAGTTACCTCTTTTATAGGCAGGTCACTCTTAATTACATACCTGAAAATTTCTCCGGTTGCCCCCGAAGGAGGATCTATCTCTGCCTCACTACCCTTCGGCAAATCAATATTATTAAGCCTGTTTGAAGCATATTGCTGGGCATAAAAATCATCAACATCCTCATTAAATAATACGGTTACTACCGAAAGCCCAAAAAGAGATATGGAGCGTACTTCGGCCTTTTTAGGTACTGTATTCATTGCCTTTGTAATAGGCAGTGTAATAAATTTTTCAACTTCCTCAGCACTACGCCCAGGCCATTGCGTAATGATACGGGCTCTTGTGTTGGTTACATCGGGAAATGCTTCGATAGGGGTATGTATATAGCTTATAATCCCGGCGCCTAAAAGCACTGCTGTCATAAAAAATACTATAACAGAGTTTTTAAGGGAAAAAGCTACTATTTGCTGAACTAGTTTTTGCATGTGTAGTTTAGTATTAACCTTGTATTAGTTGGTTGCTTTTAGTTGTTCATAAATAAGGAGGTGGTTTTTAACAATAACTTTTTCTCCCTCATTAAGTCCGTTTTCAAAGTATAGAAAGTCCCTGTTTTTTACCGTAGGGGTTATTTGCCTTCTTTCTATATGGCAATCGTCATTATATACCATGATGTAGTTTTGATTGTTGTCAAAAATCAGGGCCTGGGCACTAACAGCAGCCATATTGGTATTGTTGTTTTTTTTATTTATAAGTATATCGGCAGTAAGCCCCGGTTTTAGTTTTAAATCGGTATTATTCATTACAATCCTTGCCTTTAATACATGTTCCTCGGCATCAAAAACCTGGGAAATCACGGTTATTTTTCCGGTAAAGGTTTGGTTAGGGTAGGCAGGCGTAGTTATGTTTACCTCCATACCTTCATGTATATCCTTAAGGTTGGCAGGATATACATTTACCATAACCCATACTTTAGACAGGTTTGATATGGTAAAAAGAGGAGCATCGTTTGCGGCAATCTGCATACCCGGACTCACATTTTTAGTAACAATATACCCTGTTACCGGAGCCTTTATCTGGAATACTGATTTTTCGCTACTGGCACTGTATAACGAAAGGTTTTGTTCCACATTTTCTAATGAAGATTTCAAAACATTCACTTGGCTGTTAGCCTGTACCAACTCGCTTTGCGAAGCAATTCCGTCATCAAACATAGATTGTGCAGACTGTAATTGCCTTTTAGCTACCTGCAGTTGTGCCTCTAACGATTTGCGTTCTGCCTGAAGGCTGTTAAGCTCTGTACTTTTAATTTCGGCAAGCACATCTCCTTTTTTTACATAATCGCCAAGCGAGAAGTAAGTATTGGTAATAAGCCCCCCTACAAGGCTTGAAAACTGAACCACATCATCAGTGTTATAAGTTATATTACCTGTTAAGGAAAGGTTTTCGGCAACAGCCTGTTTTTTTACTGTTTCTATTTCTATTTTTTCTTTAAGCTGTGCATTAAGGCAAAAGTTTTTGGTATTGCGTAGTGCAGTTTCCTGTTTTTCTGAACAACCGCAAGCTAATACCAACGTTGTTGAAGCGATTAAAAATGTATGTTTCATAATGATTAGTTTAATTCCTGTCCGCTGGCATAGCGCAACTCTTCCAAACGTTCGTTAAGTTGTTTTTTTGAAGTAAGTAGTATTTCTTTATTTTTTATGTAAGCCTCTACATAATCAAGGTATACAAGCAGGCTGATATTACGCTCACTAAAATTTTTAAGATGGCTTTCCAGTATCATATCCAGGTCATTATCATAACCGGTATCAATACTTTCATAGAGTTCTCGCGCATTTATAAAGTTGCTGTAAGCCTGTGCTATTTCTGCAAGAGCGGTGTTAAATGTCTGTTCTTTTATAAGGGTACTTTGTTCAATTGTATGTTTTGCAGCCTTAATATTTCCCTGATTTCGATTAAAAAAAGGAAGGTCTATAGCGAAACCAATACCAAAAAAGTTATTCATGATATTGCCACCCCTGTCATAAGATGCCTGTAGTGTAATGTCAGGTGTCCGTAAAGCCTTTTCGTAGGCATACCTATTATTACTGTATTGCTGTGCCAGTTTAGCTAATCTTACATCAGGGCGATTGTTTTCAGCTTCGTTGATAATGTCTGCCAGGTTTAATTTATTAACTGAGTTAAGATTAGGAACAAATCCTTCATTTTCCAGTTTTATATAGCTTTTGGCAGGTAAGTTCATCAGGATTTTCATTTCCTTTTGCAGTGCATTACCTTCAGTGTTCAGCTCGTTTAATTCGTTTAGGAATTCCAGTTCAGAAGCTTTTAGCCTCACATATTCTGCCTGGCTTATATTGCCCTGTTGTACCTGTGAAGCATAAGCATTAATAAGTTTTCTTACTGATTGTAGCTGTTTTTTATAAACGCTTTTTTGCTGCTGGTTAAACTGTAGTGCGGTAAGATTGTTTCTAAATTCGGTTTTAAGGCTTCGCAGTATGTCTTTGTAGTATTCGGCGGCCATTTGTACGCCTACTTTTTCAATAGCAATCAGTTTTTTTCTTTTGCCGGCAGTATATACCAGTTGCTCAAGGCTGAGCGCAATTTCCTGATTGCGACCATAGTTGCCCCACAATACTGGAAGCTCTTCGGCTGTTGAATTACTCCAAAGATTAACTTCACTTACTGAAAGGGTAGGGTTAGGCCATACTTTAGCCTGTATAACCTTAGCTTCAGCTATATCAATATTAAGTTTTTCTGCCAACAGGCTAAGGTTGCTCTGTAAAAAAATTGTTTCGGCATCAAGGCGTGTAAATGCTATAGTGTCGTTCACACTATTTTGTGCCGATGCAATTGCATTACTAAATAAAACAAAGGATAAAATAAATCGTTTCAAGGCTTATGTTTTAATATGGGACAAAGCTATTGTGACCGTATTAAAACAGTATTTGTACCTTATTAAAAAGCTATGAGAACGATATTAGAAAACGATTAGAGTTTAGGGAATGTAATTACAGCCTCTGTACCTTCATGCTCTTTGGAGTTGATTTTGAAAGAAACATTGTTTTTTGCAAATAATATGGAAGCAAGGGATAAGCCTATGCCACTTCCCTGAATGTTACCTACATTGCTTCCCCTGTAAAAAGTTTCCCTAATATGGTCAAGGTCTGTTGCATTAATCCCTCTTCCGGAGTCCTTTATAGTTATTTGCAATTGGTTGTTGCAGTTTAGTAATGTAATCTCTACAGGTTCATTTTCAGAATACTTAACTGCATTTTCAATAATGTTATATGCCGCCATACTTATCTCCGATTCATTTCCCTTTACCGCTAGCAGTTTTTCATCCTCCACATTAAAGGTTATGCGTAATTTGGCATTGGTAAATTCTTTTACACCAGAAATTTTATCGTTTATATCCCATACCATTTCGTCAACCCTAAATGTTTCTTTGCCTACAGCTTCAGCTTTAAGCCCTGAAAGAATCATTAGTGTATTTAGTATATGTTCTATCTCATAAACATTATTAAGCACTTTCACTGTCATTTCGTGATACTCTTCTGGAGACCTTTCCTTTTGAGCAAATACTTCCAAATGGCCTGATATGGATGCAAGCGGGGTTTTAAACTCGTGCGATATATAATTGATAAAGTTTTTTTGGGTTTTAAAAGTATTGGATAGTCTTTGTAAAAGGTTGTTATAGGTTTCTATCAGTTTTTGTATTTCATCATGGGTATTTACATTTACTATGGTTTCATCCAGAGAAGAAGCCTCTATTTCATTAACTTGTTTTATAACCGTATTAATAGGTTTATAGGCAATTTTTGATAAGAATAGGCTTAATATATAAATGACCAAAAGCCCTGCCAGAAGAACAATCATCATAATAATCATTAGCTCATGGGTCTGCGCTTTAAAATCCCTGTCTGTTGCTTTTACGAAAACGACAAATTCTCCCTGATTATCCTGATAAAAAATTCCGAAATAGAAATGGTCTTTAGATTTGAACATGACCTTTCTGTTTTTCCGGACTTTGTTAAGAATTTGAGGTGTTATACTGTTAGTACTTAAATCATCGCCGTAGGCAACGCTGTTTTCCTTATTGTAAACGCCAACTTCTACATCCTGTATATTTTCATTATATTGTTCTTTTATCTGTTTGTGCTGGTCAATAGGAAGTTCATCCTTTTCCAGGTAATAAATGGCTGAAAGCAGGCATATACGCTGTAAATCATTAAAAATCCTTTTTTCTGAACTTTGATAAAAAGCAATGTATATAATGAGGGCGGCAGTAACAAATACTACCCCAAATGTTAGTGACGAGATTAAGGTAAGCCTGTTACTTATTTTCATTTAACTGTCTTTAAGCATATAACCTGTACCTACTATAGTTTGGAGTGTTGCAGGAGTAAGGTTCATTTTATTTCTAAGGTACGATATATATACATCAACCACATTGGTATTATTGTCGTAGTTAATTCCCCATACGTTATTTAGTATCTGTGTACGTGGCATCACCTTGTTTTTATTCTCTACCAAAAACAGCAAGAGTTTGTATTCACGGGGAGAAAGATCTATAGTTTTGTTATTTACCAGTACTTTATGCTCATCTGTATTTATGGTTATATCTCCGCAACTGTATATATTCGGTTCCTTATCATAGTTCAGTTTTGTACGCCTTACCAGTGCATTTATTCTTGAAATAAGTTCCTTAAAATGGAAGGGTTTAACCAGATAATCATCAGCTCCTGAGTCGAGCGCATTAACCTTATCTTCAGGATCGCCCAAAGCGCTGAGCATTATAATTGGGGTACTTTTCTTTTTATAGCGAATTAGTTTGACCAGTTCAACACCGTCAATATCAGGTAACATTATATCCATTAATATAATATCCCACTCTGAAGATAAAATATGTTCGCGGGCATTTACGCCATTGTCGCTTAAATGTACGTTAAAGCCATTTTCCTGAAGGCCTTTTAAGACAAAATCACTGATTCTTTTATCATCTTCTATCAGTAGGATATTCATAAGGCTGTAAGTTTTTACAAACTTATTAATTATAAATAAAACCAGGTAAAGGTTATAGTGTTTCCTAAATAGGCAGATACTTTAGCAGATAGGTTAGACAAACCTTTCATCTAACAAAGCTTTCGTAGTAACCATTTTTAGAATTTAAGAAAGTTTTGTGGTATGTTAAATAAATTCCCAATTCTTTCCAGATTTAGAATATAACTTTACACTTCAAAAATCAGTCTATAATTTACAAAGGAGGCATTGCATATTTTTACAGGCTGTTATAACTTTGCATTGTGCGAAAAATATGTATTTACATACTTGTACTTATCATTAACTTTAATACTTGCCTGTTTGAGCAATTATTTAAGGTTCCTGTACTTGTGGAGCATTATATGGAGCACCAGGACAGAAATGCAGGCATTTCGTTCACTGATTTCCTTGCCATGCACTATTGGGGCAATGATATGAATGATAATGATGAGGAACGCGACAAACAGCTGCCTTTTAAAAATGTAGACCACCATGTGTCTCATTTTGTATTTATACCTAATCGTATTTATACTTCCAATGTGCGTGTAGTGCACACCAACTCAGATATAGTTATAAACTATACTGACACACTTAGGCATAATCCGCATTTAGGCGCATTATTTCGTCCGCCGATAGCATAATTCTTTTACCGGTTTTAATCGATGCCATACTGTAATGCCTACAGTATGATGCATTGCATTTATAATTCCAAAAAAAGAATTTATGCTTAATAAGATAATACAGTTTTCAGTTAAAAATAAACTGGCAATTGGCATTTTTACACTGCTATGGATTGTGTATGGCGTGTATGAGGTTACCAAATTGCCTATAGATGCAGTACCTGATATTACTAACAACCAGGTACAGATAATAACTACAGCGCCATCGTTAGGTGCGGAAGATGTAGAACGCCTTATAACCTTCCCCATAGAGCAGGCTGTAAGCAATATTCCGCAGCTTAAAGAAAGCCGCAGCATTTCGCGTTTCGGGCTATCGGTAGTAACTATAGTTTTTGATGATGCTACCGATGTTTACTGGGCACGCCAGCAGGTGGCCGAACGCATACAAAAAGTTGAGATAAATGAAAATGCTAACCTGCCTGAAATGGGACCTGTAACTACAGGGCTTGGTGAAATTTACCAGTATGTATTAAAACCACAGCCAGGTTATGAAGGCAAATTCTCGCTTGAGGAGCTGCGTACCATACAGGACTGGACGGTGCGCCGCCAGCTGTTAGGGACACCCGGTATAGCTGATGTATCAACCTTTGGAGGAAAACTTAAGCAGTATGAGGTAGCAGTAAACCCTGCAAGGCTAAAAGCACAAAACCTTACTATAAGCGATGTATTTACCGCCCTGAACCGCAGCAACCAGAATACAGGTGGGGCGTATATTGAAAAAGGGCCTACAGTATCTTATATACGCAGTGTGGGGCTTGCCAAAAGTATTACTGATATAGAAAATATTGTTATAAAAACCACACAGGCGGGAACGCCGGTTTTGGTGAAAAATATAGCTGAGGTAAAATGGTCTTCTGCAATACGCTATGGTGCACTTACTACTGATGATATGGGCGAGGCCGTAGGCGGAATTGTAATGATGCTGAAGAGTGAGAATGCCAATAATGTTATTGGCAATGTAAAAGCAAAAGTAGCTGAAATTGAAAAAATATTGCCGGAAGGCTTAAAGATAGAACCGTTCCTGGACCGTACCAAAATGGTTGACAATGCCATAGGTACTGTAGAGAAAAACCTGGTTGAAGGTGCACTGATTGTTGTGCTGGTACTGGTGTTGTTTCTTGGTAACCTCAGGGCAGGCTTTATAGTGGCTTCGGTAATTCCGTTGTCAATGCTGTTTGCCATTATCATGATGAACACTTTTGACGTTAGCGGAAATCTTATGAGCCTTGGCGCGCTTGACTTTGGGCTTATTGTAGATGGTGCCGTAATTATTGTAGAAGCTATTTTGCACCACCTGCATTCGGCTAAAAAGTATAAGAGCTTAAGTAATATTTCGCAGGATGAAATGGATAAGGAGGTTTCGGATTCGGCGGCACGTATGATGAATGCCGCTGTTTTCGGGCAGATTATTATCCTTATAGTTTACCTGCCTATACTGTCGCTGTCAGGCATTGAAGGGAAAATGTTTAAGCCTATGGCACAAACCGTGGCCTTTGCCATATTGGGGGCATTTATCCTTTCGCTAACCTATGTGCCTATGGTAAGTGCTTTGTTCATCAGTAAAAAACTGAGCCATAAGCCTACTATTTCTGACCGTGTAATGGCTAAACTTGAAGGCTGGTATAAAAGAGCATTGAGCCGCGCGCTTAAAATACGCAAAACCATTGTGGGGGTAGCAGTAGCTCTTTTTGCCATAGCGGTTTTCATTTTTATGCAGATGGGAGGGGAGTTCATTCCACAACTTGAAGAAGGCGATTTTGCTGTTGAAACCCGCCTGCTGTTAGGGACTAACCTTAGTACGACTACAGAAACCATTACAAAAATATCAGCTGAACTTAAAAAACAGTATCCTGAAGTTAAAATGGTAGTGTCGCGCATAGGCAGTGCTGAAATCCCTACCGACCCAATGCCTATAGAGGGAGGTGATATGATTATAGTGCTGAAAGACAAATCAGAATGGACCAATGCTACCTCTTTTCCTGAACTGGCAGAAAAGATGTCTGAAACAGTACAAAACGTTGCGCCGGGTGTAAGCACCGGTTTTCAATACCCGGTACAAATGCGCTTTAATGAATTGATGACAGGAGCCAAGCAGGATGTAGTGTGTAAAATATATGGGGAAAACCTGGATAAGCTGGCGGAATATTCTGAAAAGCTGGGTGCCATTAGCCGGACAGTTAAAGGTACGGCCGACCTGTATGTGGAAAAAGTGACCGGCATGCCGCAAATTGTAATTGATTACAATTGGGCTGAGATGGCCAAATACGGCTTGTATGTACAGGACATCAACCGGACCGTAAATGCTGCATTTGCAGGAGCCGTGGCAGGGAATATTTATGAAGGAGAAAAACGTTTTGATCTTGTGGTGAGGGTAGATAACAGTGGCAGGCAAGGTATTGAAGATGTAAGGAATTTGCCGGTGGCAACACCATCAGGCACACAGATACCCTTGTACCAGGTGGCAACGGTTAAAGAAATAGAAGGCCCAAACCAAATACAGAGGGAAGATGCCAAAAGACGGATAATTGTTGGGTTTAATGTACGCGGGCGCGATGTGCAAAGCATTGTGAATGAGCTGCAGCAAAAGGTGAGCGCAGAAATAAAATTTGACCCGGGCTATTATATTACCTACGGTGGCGCTTTTGAAAACCTGCAACAGGCCAAAAGCCGCCTTGGCATTGCAGTACCCGCAGCATTGCTTATGATATTTGCTTTGCTATATTTTGCCTTCAGGTCATTTAAGGAAGGGGTTATCATATTTACAGCCATACCTCTCTCTGCCATCGGCGGTGTTTTTGCCCTTACCTTACGAGATATGCCCTTCAGTATATCGGCAGGGGTGGGCTTTATAGCGCTGTTTGGTGTGGCGGTGCTTAACGGTATTGTACTTATATCTGAATTTAACCGAATACAAAAACATGGCGAAGTAACCGACCCGCTCCAGATTATACTTACCGGTACTAAAAACAGGCTTCGCCCGGTGCTTATGACGGCTGCCGTGGCATCGTTGGGCTTTCTTCCTATGGCACTGAGCAATGGTGCGGGTGCAGAAGTGCAACGGCCGCTGGCTACAGTAGTTATTGGCGGATTGGTTACGGCAACATTGCTTACGCTTTTTGTATTGCCGGCTATTTACCTGATGACCTATCACATAAAACCTTTAAACAGAAAAATGAAAAAGAACAATAGTGCTACTGTTACTATCATAATGCTGTTATTAATTGCCTTGAATGGCTATGCCCAGCAGCCTGATAATGTAACACTGCAACAATCAATAGATATTGCCCTTAAAAATAACAACCGCGTTAAAGCCGCAAAATATAATGAACAGTCTAAAATTCACCTCGGTAAATCAGGTTATGATTTACCTAAAACCCTTATTGATGCAGATTATGGACAGTTTAACAGCCGCGTGAACGATACACGTTTTGGAATAAGCCAGTCGTTTAATTTCCCCACAGTGTATACAAGGCAAAAAAAAGCCCTTACAGCAGGTGCAGAAGCTGCTAAAGCCCAAACGCAACTTACAGAACAACAAGTTAAGGCCAGCGTACGCACCTTATATTATGAGCTGTTATGGCTGAACAGTAAACGCGAACTGTTGAAACATGCGGATAGCATTTACCGCCTGATGGAAGAAAAATCGCAGTTGCGCTTTAAAGTTGGAGAAACCAATGTATTAGAGCAAAGTGCATCTCAGTCGGCACGGCAGTACTATACCAACCAGCTCAATATGATACAGCAGGATATTGAAATTACATTGCGCTCGTTTAATGCTGTGTTGCAGGATAGTGTAGATTATATTCCGCAGGCTGGCAATATAAAGATTGATTTTAGCCCTGTTACTGAAATGCAATCAGCAGATAATTTGCCTTTATCAAAGCTTTGGCAGAATGAAACAGAAGCCGCAAAATGGCGCTGGAAAGCAGAACGCGCCCGTATGCTGCCTGATTTTAACCTTGGTTACAACAACCTAAGTATAACAGGTTTCCAAACCAATGCCGCCGGGCAGGATACCTATTATGATAATTCACATAGGTTCAGTTATATAACAGCAGGTATTAGTATTCCGCTGTTTTTCGGTAGCCAGTCAGCTAAAAATATGGCAGCAAAAGCAGAATATCAAAATTACCAAGCACAGGCAACCGCTGTAAAAACAGAACTTTCGGCGCAACTGGCTAATGCAGTTAAGGAAGTGGAAAAATACAGCACCAGCCTTGAGTATTATGAAACAGAAGGGCTTGCTAATGCGCAAACCATAATTACTGCCGCTAATAACCAGTTAGGTAATGGCGATATTGACTACCTGCAATGGGTATTGGTTGCAAACCAGTCTATTACCATAAAGAATGAACATCTGGATACGATAAACAATTATAACAAGGCAGTTATTTTACTGCAAACTCTTACAAACCTGTAACAAATGAAAAAGTATATAATAATAACTGCGGCCGTACTGGCTTTACTATCATGCGGTAAAAAAGAAGCAACAGATAATAAACCCGGTGCTGTACAAACAGCATCACCAAATGTGGTAAACCTGACTGCAGAACAGGCTAAGAATGCCGGGATAGTGGTAGGCTTGCCCCAGGAAAAGGAACTGAGTGGCACTATACAGCTACAGGGTGAGGTAACTGTACCGCCACAAAGTTTGGTAAATGTGACCTTTCCATTAGGTGGGTACATTAAAAAAACAGGCGTGCTGCCGGGTATGCATGTAAAAAAAGGACAGGTGCTGGCGGTAATTGAAGATATGCAATACATACAACTGCAACAGGACTACCTTACTGCCAAAGAACAGTTTAATGTTGCTGATATGGAATATAACCGCCAAAAGGAGCTGAATGTAAAAAAAGCAAGCAGTGATAAGCTGTTTGAGCAAATAAATGCTGAGCGTGAAACCCAACGTATAGCTATGGCTTCGATAAGGCAAAAACTGGAACTGTTAGGCGTAAATACAGCAAAGCTTACACCTGCTGCTATTAGCAAGTCAATCAGTATAATTTCGCCGGTAAGCGGGCTGGTATCTAAGGTAAATATAAATGTGGGCAAGTACATAGCACCTACCGAAATGCTTTTTGAACTAACCAACATGAATGATGTAGTACTCACATTTAATGTTTTTGAAAAAGATGTTCAGCATCTTAAACCCGGCCAGGAACTTGACGTTTACAGTAACAATAACCAGGACAGGAAGTTTAGGGCCAGGGTACAGTTTATAAACCATAGCCTTAATGCTGACAGGGCTGCTGTGGTTATAGCTAAGCTTGACAGGTATGATACTTTATTTATTCCGGGATTATTTGTAAATGCTGATGTTCGTGTAACAAACAAAAAGTCGCTTTCTGTTCCTGAAGATGCGGTAACCCAATGGCAAGGTAAAAGTTATGTTTTTATACAAAAAAGTGCAGGCAGTTATGAAATGATACCTGTTACAGTTGGAATAGCCCAAGATGGCGAATTGCAGGTAAGTTCAGAAAAACTATCTGCAAACACAAAGGTTGTTATAAAAAATGCCTATTCTTTACTTATGAAAGCCCGTAACAGCATGCAAGAAGATTAATTACAACAGGTATTATGACCCTAAATTAAGTATCTTTATATCGGTAGATTCGTTGGCGGAGAAAACCATGAGTTCTTTTGGGTATTGTTATAATAATCCTATCAGGTTTGTTGATCCTACGGGAATAAGCCCAGATCATGATTATAAATATGGTAAATATGGTAAAATTACTTTAGCTAAAAAAACAGACTCTAAAAAAGATGGTAGAGAACTTACTGGAAAAGATGTTGATATGAATGCATGAATGGGAGATTTATTAACTCCAAGTGATACAGATAAAAGGTTTGCATATGGAAAGCAGAATTATGTTTGGGCTCTTCCTGGAGTAAGCAGATATAATAGAGAAGGAAAATCTATAATAAAGATGGCACCGATCTAGTTAGACAATATCCAAAACCATATTCTAAAGAAATGGTAAAAAAAGATTTAGGATGGAAAAAGAAATTTTAAATAAAATACTTATAATTTTAGTTGTTTGCATTTTTATTTGCTCATGTGAAAAAAATGCAAATAAGGTTGTTGATATTGAGGCGTATGAAATTGATAAAGCTATCGAATTAGTGGATAGTAACAAATCAATTAAAGATTCCATTATAAATATGCGAAAAAATCTAGGCGTAGAATTTATTCCATGTATAATAATAACTTCTAAAAATCATCGTTCTTTGGGATTTCAAATTATTCAGTCTAAAATTGAAAAAAGCCCACCTTTAAAGATTATAGGATTATATAAAATTATAAATGTTCAAGGTGTAGATGTTTTATTTATGAGTAATAAGGTTGATATGGATGGGGCTTATAACCTAAAAGCTGATGATACTATAAATAAATTGATAAAAAAAGGGTATGTCACTATTACTGGTCCCACGCCACTGATAGACTCTCAATTTATCAAATTTGTGTTCTGTATAAATAACGATAACTCTTTTGTGACTCTATCCTCAGATTTTCTTCATCAAGAAGAAATGAAATATAGAAATGCGCACAAATCATTTGTAGAAGAAAAGTATTATCCTCACTGTACTAATGATTAATTTTTGATTGATATTCAATATATGAATTTTTTTGTGTGGGTTAGCAAGCCCGCTTAAAAGTTCACCAGCGGAATTAAGGCATTGCGTTTCTATCATTATAATTAAATTTTTCTTAGTCATTTTTATCATAGTCGATACTTAAAGCTTGCTTTGATTTACCCATTTGGGCAGCTCCAGCTATATTACTAACATGGCGGGCAATGTAAGCCAGCATATGGAATACCTGCCTTTTGGTGAAACACTTGCTGATGAGCACCTGAACTCGCACAACAGCCCTTTTAAATTTAACGGTAAAGAATATGACGAGGAAACCGGTAATTATTACTACGGCGCAAGGTACTACGACCCTAAATTAAGTATCTTTATATCGGTAGATCCGTTGGTTGAAGACACAATGGATGCGTATGGTTATTGCTATCAGAATCCAATTAACTTGGTTGACCCTACCGGAATGAGTGCTGATCCACCGCCGTCAGATTTAGATACGGCTGAGGGCACGGTGCATAAGGACTCATCAGGAACATGGATATACGATAAGGCCGGCGGTGGTATATGGAGAGGTCAAAATGGAGCCCGAGATATTGAGAATTCAATTGGTATAAAAGATGTAGTTATTAATGCAACGAGAGAAACCTCTGGATCTGGAAATTCTACTGATTGGTTCAGTTCATTAAGAAAGGAAGCCTATGAAATGGACAGGATGCTTTATGGACATGGAGATCGTTTAAGCTGGGGTAATGCAAATGGCGGTACAACAATATGGGGAGCTGACCGCTCAGGAGATACCGGGGGTATTAGAGGTAGTACCAGAGATTCTTTTAATTATGATGAATTTATAGCGCCTGCTGGCGGCGGAGGTAATATGACATTTTGGAAAGACCAAAAAAATGTCGGCTTATACATGATGAAAGCTCTGAAAGATAATATTGATGGTACTTCCCAAGGTAATAATATTATAAGCGGTTTAAATAATTATGCAACTGAAACAATAAAAGAAAAAGTTACTGTTAAACAATATCGTATTGATCTTGATACTAAAACTTATGATTCTGTAAATGTTACGAGACATTTTAAAGGTCCGAGAAATATTGTGAATGCAAAGATTGACTCAACAAAGAATAATAGTAAACAGCAAAGAAGGAATACATTAATATATTTTAATTATGATTAAAAAAATATCAGTTTTAACAGCAATTTTCCTTGTAGCATTATCTTGTAACCATAAGAATCATATAGAAACAAAATATTCTAATGGTAATATTAAAGTTAGAGCGGAGGTAAATAACAATTCAGTTTATGACGGTTCTTATGAAGAATTTTACTTGACTGGTGAGTTAAAAATGAAAACAAATTATATAAATGGCATTTGTTCAGATACTGTTTATATTTACTATAAAAACAAACAAATTAAAGAAAAAGGTATTATGAAAAACTCTATCAAAGATGGTTGGTGGAGTCAATATAATGAAGCAGGTATATTAGTTAGAAAGATAGAATTTTTGCCAAAAAGAAAAAATGTAATAAATCAATTAATAAATTTTGATTTAAATGGTGATACTATAACGAACTCGAGCAGATTTTATAGATTGTATATTGCTGATACATTAAAAGTTGGTAAAAATGTTGGACAACTTAAATATAACTCAGATTCAAAAATTAAGGACAAATTTTATAAAGTAATTATTAATAATCAGATTTCTGAAAATAGAATTGACAATGATACTTTTCCTGAAGAACATTTAATTACGCGATACGGGATATATGCTCATAAAAAAGGATATAAAGTAGTAAATGGGACAATATTAGAAACTATTATGGAAACACATTCAATTGGAAGTGATTCACTCGAAATGAAAGAAATAAAAAGAGAAATCTTTTTTAGTAAACGCGTCTACATTAAATCTGATAAGACTTAAATTGAATTTATGATGAATTTAAAGTCAAGCCATCCAATCAATTATCACGCGTGCGCCACAAGGAAATAGTGTATGATGCCAACGGCAACCAGACAGAAATTAAGGAAAAACTGGGCGATGTAGAAACCAGCCTTAGGAAAAATCTTTGGGATGAGGAGAACCGCCTGATAGGGGTAGACCTGAAGCCGGATGATAAAACCATGCACCCCATAGCGGTGTACACCTATGATGCTGCCGGGCAGCGGGCCATACGCTATAATTATGACCATATAGATGTATATAGCAATGCCGACCAAAAAGTGCAGGGCAAGGCAGATAATATAATGCTGTACCCAAGCGGACTGTTAATGGGCAGCAAGGCCGTTTATAAAGAAGATGTGCCAAATAATGCTAATTATAACCATGTTGAATATACCAAGCACTATTATATAGGCAGCGAGCGTGTAAGTACCAAAACAGGTACTATGAGAGTACTGCCTAAGCTGTCAATGGGCATGTTCCCTGAATATACCCTTGATGGCACTGTACAACCGGCCGTGGTGACTGATATCAGGGATAAGAGCAATGCTAAAGTTACGGCTGCGGGCAGTTTTATATCAATGGTTTTCACATCTTTTGCACAAACACCACCGGCGCTTAACCCTATAATAGAATCTACTATAACAGCGACACATAAGCACGACCAGGACAAACTAAACATCTACTATTTCCACCCTGACCATTTGGGCAGCTCCAGCTATATTACTGACATGGCGGGCAATGTAAGCCAGCATATAGGGCAGAGCGATTAAAATTGTTCAGTGAACAATTTTAGCGATGAGCCAGGTGGTGGTGAGGGATGCCTTTTGGTGAAACACTGGCCGATGAGCACCTAAACTCGGACAACAGCCCATTTAAATTTAACGGTAAGCAATTTGATGAGGAAAGGGGTAATATGAAAACAAAAACCTACTTAATTTTGTTAAGTAGGTTTTTTGTTTTAGTGGAATCGCCGGGAATCGAACCCGGGTCCAAACAGGCAATTAAAGAGCTTTCTACACGCTTAGTTTCCGCTTGGGTTTTCGATATTGTGCTGGGCCGGAAACTGCCACACAACACTTAGCTCCTTAAGTCTCGGTGCCTCCGCGGAGCAAAAAGGCACCCAGGTTTACTTTTACGGTTCTCCTAAGCGAAACGCCATAAACCAAAGCTTTTCAGGAGAATCCCGCCTCCCTGCCTTGCAGGGACGTGGCTATATCTTACTATAATTCAGATTAAGCAGCAAGAGCGTAGTTATTTTCGCCGTTTAAAAGTTTAAGGCAATGATATACGGGAACAGCCTCATTTCCCGACGTGCTTACTTTCCAATTCGACCTGCTGTCAAAACCAGTCGACCCCAAAAGTATTCCCTTATCAATATGCAAAAAGCATACCGTAGCGGGAGGGTAAAGGTAGTAATAATTTTTTAAAACTTATAATTGGCTTTCCCCATCTTATTGCCCTATCTTTGAGCCCACTTTTAGGGTTAAAATTACATATTATCTAAAATATTGTTTCCTGTTTTATAAAAGCAGTAAATAATTAGGTTAAAAAGCATAATGAAATTCGGAATTATAAAAGAAAGAAAGTCGCCGCCGGATAAAAGGGTAGTTTTTGCCCCTATTGAGCTGGCTGCTTTCAGGGAGCAATTCCCACAGGCAGAAATCAGTGTAGAAACATCTGATATCCGCATATTTAAAGATGAAGAATATAAGGCATTAGGTTTTGATGTTACGGACAACCTTGCCGATTGCGATGTGCTTTTGGGAGTTAAGGAAGTGCCTGTTGATGCACTTATTCCTGGCAAAAAGTACTTCTTTTTTTCGCATACCATTAAAAAGCAGCCTTACAACCAAAAACTGTTACAGGCAGTAATTGATAAAGGTATTGCACTTTACGACCATGAAACCATAGTTGATGCAGCAAACCGAAGACTAATAGGTTTTGGGCGTTATGCAGGCAATGTAGGTACTTACAACGGCTTCAGGGCATTTGGCATAAAGTATGACTTGTTTAACCTGCCTAAGGCCGAAACGCTTAAAGATAAGGAAGAACTGATAGCCCGCCTTAAAAGGCAGATATTGCCGCCTGTTAAAATTGTGCTGACAGGTAAAGGAAAAGTAGGCATGGGAGCTAAAGAAATACTTGACGCTATAAAAATAAAGCAGGTAAGCGTTGAAGATTTCCTTTCCAAAAAATATACAGAACCGGTGTATGTTCAGATAGATGTACTGGATTATAACAAAAGGAAAGATGGGCAAAAGCTGGATAACCAGGATTTTTATAACAATCCTCAGGAATATGTGTCCGATTTTGAACGCTTTACCAAAGTGTCCGATATGTTTATAGCAGGGCATTTTTTTGGCAATAATGCCCCGGTTATACTTACCAGGGAAATGCTGTCAGCACACGATAATAAAATAATGGTAGTGGCCGATATTTCATGTGATGTTGATGGCCCCGTAGCCTCTACAATAAGATCGTCAACAATTGCTGAACCTTTTTATGGGTACCTGCCGTCAAGTGGTGCTGAGGTTGATATTTTCCACCCTGCTGCTGTAGTGGTCATGGCGGTTGATAACCTGCCTTGCGAGCTTCCACGCGATGCCAGCCAGGGTTTTGGGCAAATGTTTCTGGAACATGTAATCCCGGCATTTTACAATAATGATAAAGATGGGATATTATCCCGTGCACTCATAGCCGCTAATGGCAAGCTTACCGCAAGGTTTAAGTATCTTGATGGTTATGTTAGCGAGAGATAATAATTAAAAAAGGGATGCTTTTGCATCCCTTTTTTCGTAACTAACTTAAACAAAACAATAAAACAAAGTATTTCTTAATTGGCATATACTTTTATATAGTCAATGGCAAATTCCTGCGGAAAGATGGTATCATCAACCGCCGGACCACCAAAATTACCGCCTATAGCCACATTTACAATAAAGTAAAATGGCTGGCTGAAGGGCCATGTATCTACAGTTTTATTTTCCGGCGCAAAGGTGTAAACAAGGTTATTATCTACATAAAACTCAATCTTTTCCTTAGTCCAGTTAATGCCATAGGTGTGATAGCCTTCCTCAATATCCTCAATTTTTGTCTTTTTGGTATTGATGGTCTCACCGTGGCTGGCTTGCGTGTGCAGCGATGTAAAAACCATCTCAGGCTCTTTGCCCACATATTCCAGTATGTCAATCTCACCGGCTTTAGGCCAGCCCACTTGCTTGATGTTAGAGCCCAGCATCCAGAATGCAGGCCAAATGCCCTGTCCTACAGGTAGCTTTGCCCTGGCCTCAATATAACCGTACTGAAACTCTTTCTTTCCGGCAGTGGTTAAGCGGGTAGAGGTATATTTATCCCCATCTTTTTTGGCTGTGATAATCAGCTTGCCGCCTTCCAGCCTGTAATTGTCTTTGGTATATACCTGGCGCTCATTATTGCCCCATCCGCAGATGTTAGGGCAGCCATCGCCCAGCTCAAAGTTCCATACCTTTTCATCCAGCTTTTGGGTGTTGAAGCTCTCTTCCCAAACCAGCTTGCCTTTTTTTACCTGCGCCGTGCAGGCCAGTCCGCTTAATAGTAATAGTGCTGTTATATTTTTCATGGCCTTGCTGTTTGTGGTGAATAATTAAAGCCTGCCTCAAGCCTGGTGTCCGAGCTTCCGCCTACAAACACTCTAAAATCGCCCGGCTCAGCTTCCCATTTTTTATTGGCAGTATAAAATTCTATGGTTTTTTCATTAATGCTGAAGGTAATTGTTTTGGTTTCGCCTGCTTTCAGGTTCACCATCTCAAACCCTTTCAGTTCTTTCACAGGGCGCGTTACTGATCCTATCAAATCCCTCAGGTACAATTGAACGACTTCCTTGCCATCTACATTACTAATGTTCTTTACATCAACTGATGCAGTGATGCTGCCGCCTTTGCCCATAGTGTTGGAACTGAGCTTAAGGTTGCTGTATTCAAACGTTGAATAGCTAAGCCCGTAGCCAAAAGGGTAGAGGGGGGCATTCTCTGAATCAATGTAATGCGACCAAAACACGCTTTCTGTAGGCTGTCCATCGCCCGGCCTGCCTGTGTTCTTGTGGTTGTAGTAAATAGGCACCTGGCCCACATTCCTTGGGAAAGTCATAGGCAGCTTGCCGCTTGGGTTATAGTCGCCATACAGCACCTGTGCAATAGCGTTGCCACTTTGGGTACCCAAATGCCACGCTTCTACAATAGCCGGTACATGCTCCACCGCCCAAGGAATAGCCAAAGGCCGGCCGTTGGTAAGCACCAGCACAATGTTAGGGTTGGCTTTGTACATGGTTTCCAGCAATTCCTGCTGTACACCGGGAAGCCCAAGTTCGGTCCTGCTGCGGCCTTCTCCGGTTTGCAGCCCGTGCTCACCCAGCACCATCACAACAATATCAGCCTGTTTGGCAGTATTTACCGCTTCGGCAAATCCGCTTTTGTCGGTCATGTTTATTCTAGTTTCCACAATAAAGCGCGTCTCGCCCACGGTTACATCAGCGCCTTTGGCATAGGTAAGAGTATTACCCTTATATTGCTGTAGGCCTTCCAGTACACTTACTGCACTATTATCGTCAGCGCCTATGCGCCAGCTGCCCAGCGGGCTGGTTTTATCATTGGCCAATGCGCCTATTACGGCAATTTTTTGTCCCTGTTTTTTTAGTGGAAGGATATTTTTGTTGTTTTTCAGCAGCACAATAGATTTTTTAGCCACATCCAGTACACCGTCCTGGAATTCCTTTTTACCAATAGTTGCCTTCTCGCGTTCTTCGTTACAAAATTTGTACGGGTCATCAAAAAGGCCCAACTCAAACTTCAGCTTCAGGATACGGCGTGCCGCGTCGTTCACTTTATCTTCAGATACCTTTCCTTCCCTAACCAGTGCGGCAAGGTGCTCCACATAGCCAGATGATTCCATGTCCATGTCGCTCCCGGCATTGGCAGCCAGTTCAGCAGCATGCTTTAGGTCTTTAGCATAACCGTGCGGAATCATCTCTCCTAAAGATCCCCAGTCACTCACTACAAAGCCCTGGTAGTTCCATTCGCCTTTCAGTAGTTCCCTTTGCAGGTAGGCGCTTCCGGTGGCGGGTATGCCTTCATGCTCGTTGAAAGAATTCATAAATGTTGCCACGCCAGCATCAGCCACCGCCTTAAAAGGAGGGAGGACTATATTATGGAATGTGTTGTTGCTTACATCAACCGTATTGTAATCCTTGCCCGATTCGGCAAAGCTATACCCTGCAAAATGCTTGGCACAGGCTGCAATGCGGTACTCATCATATTTATCGCCCTGAAAGCCTTTTACCCTGGCTACAGCAATTAGGCTGTTTAGGTAAGGGTCTTCTCCGGCGCCTTCCATCACACGGCCCCAGCGGGCATCGCGCGATATATCCATCATAGGGGCAAAGGTCCAGTTAAGTCCTGATGCTGCCGCTTCAGCCGCAGCAATCTCTGCCGAACGGCGTATGGCCTCCAGGTCCCAGCTGGCCGCTTCGGCAAGCGGTATAGGGCTTATGGTCTTGTAGCCGTGTATCACGTCAAAACCAAAAAGCACCGGTATGCCCAGCCTGGTTTGCTCTACTGCTATTTTTTGCAGCGCACGTACGTCTTTCACGCCGCGCACATTCAGCATAGATCCTACCCAGCCTTTTTTAAGGTGCTCATATTTTTTAGCAGCTTGCCCGTCTTTAGGGGCTGGGCCTGTCACTTCCCAAAAACCGTTATATTGGTTCATCTGGCCAACTTTCTCCTCAAGTGTCATGAGGTTAAGTACCGAATCTACCCTGCGGTCTATAGGAAGCTTATTTTTGTTAGTTGCAATAGTACCCTGCCTTGCCGATGTGCAGCCTATAAATGCTGCCAACGATGCCGCCAGGATAACTGTATGTGTTTTGAATTTCATTTTTTCAGGTATATCAATAAGGTTTAAAAACAGGCAGGACTAAGCCTGCCTGTTTACCCCATTGAAAGTGAATATTGATGTATGAAAAAATTATTGCTGATAAACCTTAACATAGTCAACCTCCATGGTTGATTGTGTAAAGGCAGGGTCTATAGCACCACCAAATGTTCCTCCCATAGCCACATTCATGATTAGGAAGAAGTTAGCGTTAAATGGTGTTGAAGCACTGTTAGCATAGCTATGGTAAGGAGTGCCATCTACATAAAACTTAATGCTTGTAGGGCTCCAAACCACACTGTATATGTGGAACTGGTTAGACGGGTCTGCTGTCATGGTGTTGCCACTGTTAGCATTTCCTCCCGAAGCACCCGGATAGTGCAGTGTGCCATAAATTTTGCCCGGCTCATTGCCTTTGTGTTCCATCACATCAATCTCTCCGCAACCCGGCCAAGGGTTGGTTGCATAATTTGCACCCAAAGCCCACAGTGCAGGCCATGTACCGCCGCCGCTTGGCAGCTTAGCCCTAAACTCTACTTTACCATATTTAAAGTCATACAGCCCTTCTGACTTAATACGTGCAGAACTGTACTGGAAACCGCTTATGGCTTCTTTTTTAGCTGTAATCTTCAGCATACCGCCTTCTACTTTTACGTTGCTTGAAGAGTTGGTATAGTACTGAACTTCGTTGTTACCCCAACCGCTATTGTTGGTAAGGTCATATGTCCACTTGGCAGGGTTTGGTGCGCCATCGGTATTAAAATCATCTTCCCAAACAAGGGTATTATATTCAGTATCGCCGCCATAAGGAGGTGTAGTGCTGAAGGTATGGTACCACGCCAGGCCATTATCATTACCCATAACCGCCCTTACTACAAGTTTGGTATTGGTTATTTCTAATATTTCATAAGTACTTGTACCAATGTAGTAGCCCATAAAGCCACCATCAGAGAATGTCATGTCCACTTTCCTTGAATTTTCAGGAGCAACAAGCGACCCTGATGGCGAAAGCGTTACAATTTTAGTGCCTGTAGTGTTGTAGTTAAGGCACTGGTCAGTAGAGGCAGAGCTTCCGCCTACGCTGTTATAAGCCGCGTTGAAGAAGGTTTTTCCACCATTATCCAGCATATATTTTAGCGTGTTGCCATCCTTTGTAAAGGTTAGCTCATTGTCATACAGGCAGCTGCTTTCAGGTGAGCCTGCTTTTTCAAACGGGCCTGCAGAATACCATACAGGCCAGAAGTTATTGGCAGCGTCAGTGCTGTTTGGCCCTACACCAAGATGCCCCGGTGTGGCTGCAGCCCAATACCATTTTTTTGATGATCCTCCTGTAAGCATGGCTACCGCTTCATCATCAGTAAAGCTGCTGAAAACAGTAACTTCTACCGAAGTTGTTGAGGAAATACCTCCTGTACCGTAAGCAATGGCTGTAACGGTATAGGTATGTGTACCGTTTTGCGTAAAACGCTTTTGGTAAGTTCCCTGAGGTGCTGCGCCCGAAGTCTGGTCACTAAAAGTAAATTTATACGTTAGTGCATTGTCAGCTGTAGCGGTTAAGTTTACAAGGCCTGAACCGTCTCCGTTAGGGTGCGATGCATCCACGCCTACAATTTCATATTGAATTTGCAGGTTAGTAGGCGTAACGATGTTGCCGAAAGAATGGTCGTCATCCTGGCAGCCGGCTACAAATACCAGCAGCATAAGGACTTTTGCTAAATTTTTTATTGAGTTTTTCATAGCTTTTAATTGAATTGTTGAATGTCATCAAAATAGTAGGTAGCCCCGTTTCCTGCAACGTTAAAGTCAAAGAACAGTACTACCATCTGATAATTATTAGCATTGTTTATGCCTGTAAAATCAAATGTAAGCTCTTCCCAGCCATTGGCTACGGTTGTGGTAGCCTGGCGCTCTATGTTGATGTTGGAGTTAGGTATGTTTTCCAGCTTCATCAATACTATCTTGCCGGCAGCAGGGGAGTACACCTTCATTTTTACCTTTTGGTTTGCTGAAAAATCAAGCGGAGCAGCCATTGGCATTGCTATGCCTGCCCATGTTTCAGCACCGGCATTTTTAAAGAATTTACCTACTGTAGCGCTGGTATTAATACCGCCTGATACAGGGTTAGCTACTTTAGAACCGTTGGCACCTCCAAAATCATTGAAAACATAGTTTAATGATGTATTCTCAAAGTTCAGAGGGAAACCTACACCTGCCTCACCCGGTATAAGGGTAATGTCGTCAAAATAATAAGTTTGGCCAGCACCTGCAATGTTGAAGTTAAAGAACAGGATAATCCTGTGGTAGCTTTCCGACATGTTTACACCGGCAAAGTTATAAGTAAGGTATTCCCACTGGTTAGCCGTGGTAGTTGTTGCCAGTACTTCGTGCGAAATAGTGTTGTTGTTAAGGTTCTCTACCTTCAAAAGTACAGGAGTACCTGCAGCTGGCGACCATACCTTCATCCTGAAATAATGCATAGATGCAAAATCTATAGGCGCATCAAGCGTTATGGTTGTACCGGCCCATGTTTCGGCACCGTTAGGTTTTACAAAGCGGCCAACTTTGGCGCTTGTATTGATACCGCCCGGGTTAGGGTTATTCACTACACTGCCGGCAGCGCCGCCAAAATCACCAAAAGAATAGTTAAGCGTGCTGCTTTCAAAATCTATTGGCAAAAGTAGCGGGTTGGTTACCGTAACCTGTTGTGTAACGGTTGTAGTGGCCGCACCACCGCTAAATGCGGTAATGGTTACGGTATAGGTACCCGGATTAGTGTACTGGTGCGTTAGTGTAGTACCCTCATTAAACTGTTCCGGCTCCTGTGTAGGGTCTTCACCATACATTACCTCAAAATAAGCCTCGTTAGTAGCAGTAGCTGTTACATTGATAGCCATTGAGTTGCCCGATACCGGCGTGATATTAGCCACAACATCTACAGGGGCTGTAAAGGCTACTGTAAGCTGGTGGTTATATTCGGCTGTTTTACCGTTTACTGATATGCCCACAACCTTAACGTTATAAACGCCTTCGGCATACGTATGGTCAATCCTGTTACCGGCAAGCACCTGGCCCGGCTGTTCGGTACCATCTCCATAATAAATCTTGAAGTGCGATACGCCCTGCCCATGTGGTGCAATTGTTACCAGGCCGGAATTGTCCTGGGTAATAGTAAACAGCGCTGAAATATTATCGGGCGCAGCGCCACCCATCAGCTCATCTATAGAGCTATTATCGTCATCTGAACATCCCAATACCAGGGCCGCCAGAAAAAATGTTAGCAGAAACTTTATTTTTTTCATAATCAATTATTTTAGTAGTTAGGGTTTTGGCTCCACAAGCCACCTGAAAACTGTATCTCCTCAATTGGGATAGGGAATAGCTCATGCCTGCCGGTTACAAAACCATCAATGGCTGTGGCAGCCTGCCCGGTCCTTACAAGGTCAAAAAATCTGTGGCCTTCGCCAAACAGCTCTTTCCTTCTTTCCTCCCAAATCACAGTAGTAAGCTGTGCACCTGCTTCTGCAGTTACATCATGGTTAGTATCACCATAAGCCCTGCGGCGCACCTCATTAAGGTAATCTTTGGCTCTGGCATCACTTATGCCGCCACGGTTTAGCGCTTCGGCAGCCATCAGCAATACGTCAGCATATCGTATAGCCCTGTAGTTGTTAGGGTTGGTAAGGTTAAGGTCGCCCTGGGCACCGTTGTTCCTTGTTCTTGGTATGTATTTCCTGTTATAAAAACCGGTATGCTTATAACCTTCGCCCCACTGTACGCCTTCGCCGCCGTTATAGTCGGCATGCTCTGCTGCAAATTCTTCAATGTCAAGTATTGTAACTTCTCTTCGTGGCTCATTAGCATCAAATATAGCTGCGGCTGCAGGCGTAGGCACATTAAAACTGAAGCCTGATGTATAGGATGGCCCACTGAAGCCCCTTGGCCCGCTAAAGCCTACTGCTACGTTACCTTCGCTACACTGCAGGCACTCAAAACCGGCGCCTTCCACATCAGTATATTGTACTTCAAAAACCGATTCTGCGCCATTTTCCGAAGCATTTTCAAAAAGGTTAAGGTAAGCATTGCCTTGTGCTAATGAGTAGCTGTAATCGTTAATTACGTGTTCCAGCATTTCGGCAGATTTGGCATATTTATCGGCATTGTTGGTGCCAACGGTTGCCCAGTACAGGTAAACTTTGCCTAATAGCGCCTGTGCGGCAGCCTTGTTAGTACGGCCTACATTTAATGAGGTAGGGGCAAGGTCATCAATAGCTGCAAGCAGGTCAGCCTCTATAGCTGCATATACTTCTTCTTTGCTGGAGCGCTGTATGCGTGTTTCATCGCCCAGTACAAAGCGTGAGTCTCCTTTCATAGGTACACCGCCAAACCATTTTACAAGCTCAAAGTGGTAGTAGGCCCTCAGGAAACGCGCTTCGGCAATTATCTGGTCTTTGCCGTCAAAATCTATCTTGTCTTTAAACTCCATGATGTAGTTGGCACGGTTTACACCGGCATACATCCAGTCCCATATATTGCGCAGGTTCGCATTTACAGGAGTATGGGTCATATTATCAATCTGTTGCCAGCCCGGTACGTCGCTGGCGCTTTCACCACCTGAGAAAGTATTATCCGAAGCTATTTCGCCCAATATTACGTTTACATAAGTGGATTGCAGGATATCATAAGTAGCAATCAATGCTTTATGGTAATCTTCGGGTGAGTTAAAGTAATTGTCAGCGCCTATTGAGTATTCAGGCTTGGTATCTACATAGTCATCCGTACAGGAAATGTTTACTGTAGTGATGATGGCAAAAGCCATTATAGCGGTTATTATTTTTCTTTTCATGATTTTTTAGAAATTTAAGTTTAAACCAAACAGGTAAGTCCTTGCAACCGGATAAAAACCGTAGTCAACACCCGATGAAAGCGGCACACCGCTTGATGCGCCCGGATCATAGCCTTTATATTTGGTAAAGGTGTGCAGGTTGTTTACGCCCACATATAGCCTTACTTTTTCAATATAGCCTTTTTTAGTGAATTCAGGATTAATGGTATAGCCCAGCTGTACTGTTTGTATCCTGAAGTATGAAGCATCTTCTACAAAGTAATCAGAGAACAGGTTGTTTGATGTAGCTGCGGTGGTAACCCTTGGCACGCTGTTGCTGGTGCCTTCGCCATGCCACCTGTCCAGTGTATAGTTTAGCCTGTTCACATCAGTCTGCGTCCTTTCGTAGTTCCTCATCATGTCATTGCCCAATGATGCAAAGCCAAAGGCAACAAAATCAAAGCCTTTATAATCAAAAGCAATGTTTATACCCATTGTAGCATCCGGAATCGGGTCGCCAATATCGGTTTTATCGCTGCTGTTAATAACACCGTCACCATTAAGGTCTTTAAAGCGGATGTCGCCCGGCTGTGCTGCCACACCGGCACCTGCCTGTGTTTGGTCAGCGTGTGCTGCCACTTCAGCCTGGTTCTGGAAAATACCGTCGGTTTCATAGCCGTAGTAGTAACCCAGCGCGTGGCCTACTTCCATGCGTATTGGCATTGGTTGCCCTACGCCGAATGAACCGGCAGGGAAAATGCCTGTACCATTATTTACGGCAGTAACCTCATTATTAATGAATGCTACATTGTAACCAAGGCTAAAGTTAAAGCTTTCGCCAATCTTGTCTTTATAGCCTATTGATAGTTCAATACCTTTATTCACTACGTCACCCGCATTAATGGTAGGGTAGCCACCACCCGGACCGTTAGTGCCTATGATACCAGAAACCGGTATGCCTGGTATAAGCAGGTCGGCACGCTTATCCCAAAAGTAATCAGCTGTAATATCTACTTTATCTTTAAACATTTTCAGGTCGATACCCACATCAAGCTTGCGGCTCTCTTCCCATTTCACATCAGGGTTAGCCAGTGCGCCTACGGCTACACCGTTTACCAGCTGGTCATCCCAAACATAGGTGCCTTCACCGCCCAAAAGGCTCAGGTAGCGGTAAGAGTCAATAAGGTCGTTACCCAGTGTACCGTAGCTTGCCCTTAGTTTGGCAAAGCTCAGTATGTCAGATTTGCCATAAAAAGGTTCTTCTGAAATTACCCATCCACCGGTTACTGAAGGGAAATACCCCACTTTGTTGCCCGGCCCGAATTTTGTTGAAGTATCTCTCCTTAGCATACCTGAAAGCAGGTAGCGGCCTTTATAATCATACTGTAACCTGCTAAAGTAAGATACCCTGCGGTCATCATAACTGTATGTCATGCCGTTTTTGGTTTCAGGTACACCTGTAGTAAGGTTTACATCAGCAAATTCCCATGAGTTGTTGGGTACATCAAAACCTGTCACCCCTACAGCGTGGCCCCATGTCCTGAATACTGTAGTACCCAGCGTAAATGCTATGTTGTGCGATTCGGCCAGTGTTTTCTTGTAAGTGCCGTAAAAGTCAAAAGTAAAATCGTTATTGTTTACAGCAGTTTGTGTTACGCGGCTCCTGGCGTTATCAAACACCTTACCACCGTAGCTCACCTGTGGGCTGAAAACCCTTTCGTCAGAGTTCTGAGTGTTGTAACCGTATCTTCCGGTTAGCGTTAAGCCTTTAAATATTTCATAATCTACGTTAATCATAGCAGTTAGCCTCCTTAGCTCATACTCGTTATAAGTGTTGGCAATCAGTGCCAGCGGGTTGGTAATCTCGTTACCAAGGTTACCGCCCGGGTTGGTTGGCGAACCTGTAATTGGCAATACAGTGAAATCTCCAGAAGCTGTACGCGGGCTGAAAGTAGGAGGGGTGTTGATAGCGTTGAATAGTACTGAGCCTAATACATTTTCGTTAAACGCCTGCCTGTTTAGCCAGGTATAGGTAAAGTTAGTGTTTACCTTAAGGTTATCATACAGGTCGGCATTCATACCGGCACGCACTGTATTACGGTTAAAGTTTGATTTATCTGTGGCTACAATACCATCCTGCTCAAAATGAGAGGCGCTAAGTATATAGGTAACCTTATCGCCACCACCTGATACGCTGAAGTCGTGGTTCATCATCGGTACACCTTTGCTGAATATCTCATCCTGCCAGTCTGTACCTTTACCCAGTGTGCTTACATCAGGGAAAGGAATGTATGAGTTACCGCCGTTAGCATAGCTTTCATTCAGTAGCAATGCATATTCAGTAGCATTCAATAGTGGAAGTTTCCTTGACGTTTCCTGGAAACCTACATAGTTATTGTATGAGAATACCGGCTTAGAGTTCCTGCGGCCTTTTTTAAGCGTAACCAATATAACGCCATTGGCACCAGCTGTACCATAAATCGATGCCTGTGCATCTTTTAGTACCGTGATGCTTTCAACATCATTAAAGTTAAGGTCGCTAAAACTCATTGTAGATACAACACCGTCAACAAGCATTAGTGGTTTGTTATCGCCATTTGAGGCAACACCACGTATCCTTATATCAAGTCCTGCACCCGGCGCGCCAGACTGGTTGGTAACATTAATGCCTGATACCGTACCCTGTAGTGCCTGTTCAATCTTAACAGGTTTGAAGTTTTCAATGGTTTTGCTGCTTACAACACTTACAGCACCTGTTACTTCTTTCCTTTTTTGGGTACCGTAACCAATCACTACCACCTCGTCAAGCGTTTTGGCATCCTCATCTAAAGATATATTAATATTATCAGATGAATTTACTACCCGCTCCTGGGTTTTAAAGCCAATGTAGCTAAATACCAATGTAGAACCTGTTGGGACTGACAATGTAAAGCTACCGTCAATGTCAGTAATGGTGCCTAAGTTTGAATTTTTTACAACGACATTCACTCCGGGTATAGGCATACCGGTTGCCGTTTCACTTACTTTACCACTGATTTCAATATTCTGTGCGTAACAGAATGACGAAATCAGCATAAAAGCAATCAAGAATAATTTTGACTTCATATAAATTGGTTTTTGTGATTATCTAAAATTATATCACAATAATTTACGTTTTATAAAAATAACCTTTACAAAAAATATACATTCGTGAAAATCAACTTCTCAATTAGGCTGAAACCCTGCCAATACTGCTTTAACAGCATTTTAAGAGAACGGTAATAAAAACGAAACACCTCACGAAAACCTTGTAAATACGCTGTTTGTTGAGGTGTTGTATAGGTGATTTTGCAATTTGTTGTAGTAGCCTAAATGGATAGAATGTACTCAACAAGCCCTAATTCATGCGGTAAGTCCATTTTTTTACGCAAACGATACCTTTTTATTTCTACACTACGCACGGAAATATTAAGCAGCGGTGCAATCTCTTTTGATGATAAGTTAAGGCGGAGGTAAGCGCAAAGGCGAAGATCATTAGGTGTAAGTGATGGGTGCGCATTTTTTACCTTTTTAAGGAAATCCTTATCGGCATTATTAAAGGCCTCCTTAAACATATCCCATGTGTCATCTTCATTAATGTTACGGTTGATAGTGGTGATTACCGACTTGATGCTCCTGTCACCCGATGTTTCGCCCGATTTTTTAAGATCGTCCTTAATCATGGAAAGCAACTCATTCTTTTTAATAAGGTTCATGGTAGATACAGCAAGTTCACGGTTTTTGCTTTCAAAATCCTGCTGTAGCTGCTCGTTTTTCACCCTCATAAGTTCCTGCTCGTTTTCCAGTTCCTTTATTTCTAAAAGGCGGTTATTCTCTTCAATCAGTTTTTCTTTTTGCCTGTGGTAGTAGTTCTTATAAGCACGGTTTATAAGATAAGCAGCAACAAGTGCCATCACCAGGTAAATAAGCAGGGCAAGGTTGGTCCTGTACCACGGTTTTAATATGGTGAAAGTATATGTTGCAGTATTGAGCGATAGTGAATTACCTATTTTCGCCCTAACCTTAAAAGTATATTCCCCGGCAGGAAGGTTTTTAAAGTTTACAAAAGGGCGTGCGTTCCACTCGCTCCATTCATCCTGCATGCCTTCCAGCATATACTGGAATTCGGCATTGATATACTTATTATATTCCGGTACAGTATAGGAAAAAGTAAGGTTGTTCTCTGAATATTTAAAGCTGCCTTCGCCGCCCATAGGTTTTGATACTGTGTTGCGGTTTAGTACATTGGTAGCAATATTGGTTATGGTAATACTATAATCATTAAAGTTAAGATCGCCTGTATTTATGGTATAATACCCATCAGTAGTGCCAATTAAATACGTGCTTGGGGTAATTTGGGTAATGTTTTCAAAACCAAGCATAGAGTTGGTAAGCGATGAAGGTATGGGTATAATATTATGCTTCAGTTCAGCATTCAGCTTGCCCGATGTAAAGTAGTTAATATAATTGCGGGTAAAGAACCATAGCCTGTTGGATCTGTCAGCCGTCAGTTTGCCTGAGGTATATTCATCTTTTACAAAAGCTTTGGAAAGGTTATCATTCCGTACAAATTCGCCTGATTTTTGATCCAGCCTGAAAAAGCCGTCTTTGGAGGCATAATATATTTGGTTGTTGAATTTGGCAAGGCTGGAGTTTTTACCTTTTTCCGGTTGCTTGTAAGCTTTAAAAGATGTTGCTTTCCTGTAATCAGCATCAGTCGTTATACGGAAAATACCCTTATATTCATGGCTTACATAAATAGTATTGCGGCCTGAAACTTCAAAATAACGGCTGGAATAGTCAAAGCCTTTTATCCAGTTACGGAAAGTCCAGGTTCCGTTTTTGTTTTCCAGTACCGATATGCCGTGGTAATTTCCCTGTAATAATAAATTGGAGTTATGCGGATGCCTGTCAAACTTCCACGTTCCTGATGAAGAAAAAATAGATGCAGCCACATTGCCGTTTACTATAAAAGTACCCGAGTCATGCCCGCAAAACAAAGTGCCATTGCATGCGTAGAGCGACCATACCTGGCCTTTGGTTCCGGGTATAAAGGTAAAATCAGCATTGGAGTTGTAAGATTTATAAAAAAGACCCTGGTTGGTACCTATGTACATTAGGTTATTATGCAGTATAGAGGCATACACAGTACCTAAAAAGCCCGTATCATCTACAAAACTGCGAACCCCTGATTTTAGGTTGATGCAGTTAATCCCGTTATCAAGCCCTACCCAAAGATTCTTATCCTTGTCTTCGTATAAAGACAGTGCTGTATTATTGCTAAGCCCTTTATTTTGTGTGATATGATACCTTATTTTTCCATCTGCCGAAAGTATAAAGATACCGTTAGATACTGTGCCCAGTGCCAGGCCGCCATCGCTAAGCATACGGCTGCTGTAAATACTGCTATTATACAGTTCTTCATCGGCTTCGGTATGCCATGGTGCCAGGCCGGTTTCTTTTAATTCCAGGAAACCATTCAGCTGGGTTTGTAACAGCAAAGCCTCGTTGCGGGAATAGATGTTTACCAGCTTATTTTTTATCAATAGCGGGTCGTTGCTTATCAGCTTGCTTTTACCGTTTTCAATTTCATACAGCCCGGTGCCAAAGGTTTGGTACAGTACAGTATTATTTATGGTAAATATTTTGTTTACGCCGGTTTCGGGGGCAATGATATTGAATTTCCCTGTGCGGGTATCATATATAAATATCTGGCTCAGCGACTGGAAAATTACCCAATGGTCATAAGGCGCTATATTCCAAAACTGCTCATCATCAAGTATCTTGTTTTTTACTGTGGCGCTCAGCGATGTGTATTTCAGCGTACCATCGGCAGCCCGTTTCCAATACCCAAATTCCATATAGCATCCGGTATATATCCTGTCGCCAATTACATTGGCCGACCTTAATATGGTTTCATTTGGCGTAGGGTACAGGCTCCATGCTGTGCCGTTATATTCCAGCAGGCCTTCATTATTGGCAAAATACATGTAACCGTTATTATCCTGGCTTATCATCCAGTTTTGGTTACCGGCATCATAGCTGCCTGTACTGTATTTTAAAATAGGAGGTAACTCCTGCGTAAAAGCAGCAGGGCTTATAATAAGCAGCAGTATAATGACAATATGCCTCACGTGGAAAATTTTTAGGAATTGCTAATATACAAATTGAAACTAACTGAAGCGAAGGCTATTAAATAATTGTTAATGGTGGCGTAGGGCTTTGGTTAAAATTTTCGGCACTATTTAAAATTAAGATTTTGATAATTAGTGTGTTATAGGTTTTTGTATTTTGGCAATGTTTGTTAATTATACTACAATTAAGTAATCTTTAAAATTTAAGAAAATACATCGCTATAGCTTTGTGGTACTAACATTAAATACAGTGAGTTATGAAAAAGTTCTATTTATTAGGCAGTTTATTATTAGCAGGGTTAACCTTTACTGCCTGCAGCGATGATGATAACAATATGGCGGCTATTGACAGTAACCTGGACCCATCTGAGTTAAACGGTACCTACGATATTGTTGCAGTTAATACTGAAATGGCTACTGACTATGATATGGATGGTACAGCGCACATCAACCAGATGGAAGAAACGGAATGCTATGACACTGCAAGTATTACCTTCAGCGGGCTCCATGATCAGTTTACCTATCAGCGACACAGGCTTGCCGTTGCCGAAGAGCAGGGCATAGGGCTTTGTGATGACCTTACTATTACCGGTACTTTTGTAAGGATTGATGGTGGCTATACTAACGGTACTTTCCGTTTAACTTATGTAAATGGCTCTGGCAATACAATGACCATTGATTTTGTGAAAGAAGGCACTAAACTGACACAAACCAATCCTTATGGCCCTTATCCTAACAGGACTGCCAATGGTACACCAACTACAACACCTGGTAAAATAGAATATGTGTTCCAAAAAGTTAGCGAACAGCAATTAGACCAATAATAATTGGTAAAACCATAAAAAAAGGGCTGTCTTATTTGAGACAGCCCTTTTTTTTTATCCTCCCATATATTCGCCACCACCATCATCCTGGCCCTGGCGTTGTTGCTGTTGCTCTTTTTGCCTGTCAGCCTTGGTCATGTTAAAGCGATAGGTGAATGACAGGGTTATCTGCCTTTGCCTCCATTGCATCTCACTGTAAGATTGTACCTGATAAGGTATATCGGTTTCTATTTTCATTTTCCTGGAGTTGAAAATATCCTGAACATTAAGCGCTATAGTACCTTTATCTTTCAATATATCTTTGCTAATTGCGGTGTTGGCGCTTGCCACGCCGCGGCGCTTGCCCTGTGCATTGTTTTGTGGGCCTTCATAATTGCCGTTCAGCTGCCAGTCTATCTTCCATGGAAGTGATATCTTGGAATTGATGCGGCTGGTCCATGTAAAGGCTGTACGGTTAAAGTTTTGGTACGAGTCAAACACTTCGTTAGTATCCGGGTCGGTATAACTAAAGAAGTAGTCACCCTTGGTCTCATTCCTGAAGAAATTAAGGTTGCTGTTTATCCTCCACCACCTGAATGGGTTATAATTCACGTTAAACTCCAAACCAAGGCGGTATTCTTTAGCCAGGTTAATAGGCGTAGTAAGTGTTATTGGCGTGCCTTCAGGCGTTGTGCCCTGTATCTGCCTTACAAACTGGTAGCTGTCATCAGTTATGTTCAGGTAGGCCGATGTATTCAGTGTCAGCTTGCTCCATCGTTTCAGGTAGCCCAGGTCAAACGCATTAGTCATTGATGGGTTCAGGTCCGGGTTACCCCTAAAAACGTTGATGTTACTTTCCAGCCCTGAGAACGGGTTAAGGAACCTGCCCCTTGGCCTGTTGATGCGGCGGCTGTAGCTGATGCTCACATTGCTGGTTTCCGAAAACTCATAGGTAAGGAAAGCGCTTGGGAAAAAGTTGTTATACCTTTTATTATTCAGGTCATTGGTAGTCAAAAGATTCACGTCAATGTTCGAATCTTCCCAGCGAAGCCCAAGCAGGTAAGAGAATTTGTTTATTTTGGAACCATACTGTGCATACAGTGCATTTACCTTTTCTTTATACTGCACAAAGTTGGTAAAATCTGCATTGTTCTCCCAAATGTTGGTGTCAGGGTCCAGCCTTTCAGCGCGTGCATCTGTTTCCAGCGTAGTAAAGCTGCCGCGGTAACCGGCTTCAAAACGGCTGTTTTTGCCAAAAGGCAATACATAGTCAGCCTGCAGTAAGGCACGGTCCTCACTCTGGTCGTTTAGCGTGCGTTCAAAAGTATTGGGCGAGGTAGTTATGCCGGCTACTGTAGTGTTATTGATTACTGCGCTGTCATCATCCATATTTTTAGAAACCGACGCATCAACCTTCAGCTCGTGCCCGTCTTCATTAAATTTTTTGATGAGGCTTGATGAAAACTGTACATTATTATCTTCGCTGTCCTGGTCGTTATAACGCCACGTTTTGTTGCGGAAACTGCCGTCAGCCAAAAAGTTTTCATAGTACGTATCAGTAATATTGCCCCCGGTATTTCTCCTAAAGTTAACCGAGTTGGTCCAGGTCAGGGTCTTATCTAAAAACCACTCCATGCCAAAGCTGGCATTGTAGCCTTTGCGCAACCTTTCATTTTCACGGCTTTCATTAGTAAAACTGCTGGTTTCATTTGTGTCAGCATCAAGGTAACGGCTGTTGGTAAAGGAGTTGCCCGGGTTTTTACGGTAGTTATATCCAAAGTTGCTGAACAGGTTAAAGTTGGTGCTGCGCAGGTTAAGGTTAGCCATAATACCGTGGTTATCCGGCGTACCGGTATTGGCAGAAAATGAGCCATTAAAACCATCAGCTTTGCCCTTTTTAAGGATGATATTCACAATACCTCCACCGCCTTCAGCATCATATCGGGCAGATGGATTAGTGATTACCTCCACTTTATCTACCGAATCGGCAGGTAAAAGCCTCAATACTTCGGCTACGTTGCTTCCTGCAAGGTTTGATGGGCGCCCGTCAATCAGTATCGTCACGCTTTGGTTGCCCCTTAGCGCCACATTGCCCTCAGAGTCCACCGAAAGCGATGGTACGTTATCCAGCACATCACTAATGGTTCCGCCTTTCACCATCATATCATTGCCTATGGTGTACACACGCTTATCCAGCTTTATCTCTACCGTGCTGCGTTCAGCGGTTATTTGTACTTCATTAATTGTAGTAACATCGGCAGCAAGCGTAATGGTGCCAAGGTTGGTATCTTCGGTAATTTGTTTGTTAGTGATGGTTTGCGGCTTGAAGGATATAAAGTCAAACTTTATGTTGTAAACGCCGGGTATCACCTCAATACTGTATTCCCCTTTGTCATCGGTAAGGTTACCGCCTACTACGGTGCCATCGGGCCTTAGTATGGTAACATTGGCAAATTCAAGGGGTTGTTTGGTATCCTGCTCTATGAGCTGGCCGGTAATTTTTACTTTCCCCTGTGCAAATGCGGCAGAAGATACAATCAAAAATAACAGCACTATGGCTGTGTAAAGTCGTTTCATGAAATATAGGTTATTAAATGCATTTAGGTGATTAGACTGCAAAGGGCGTAAAAAGTTTAAGCCTGTAGCGTTAAAGCTTTGTTAATTCAGATGATTTCGTATATCCGTTCTGCCGGCCTCGCAATTACAGCCTTGCGCCCGTTAACCACTATCGGCCTTTCAATCAGGATGGGATGCTTACGGAGCGCATCAATAACGTCTTCATCAGTCAGCTCTTTCCCGGCAAATTCTTTCGTCCAGATTTCTTCTTTTTGACGAACCAGCTCAATGGGTTTAATCTTTAGTTTAGTTATCAGGCTGCGGATTTCCTTTTTGGTAAGGGGCTGGTCAAGATATTTGGTTATGGTAAGGGGTTTGTCCTGAAGCTCCAGCAATTGCAGGCATTCGCGCGATTTGCTGCACCTCGGGTTATGGTAAATGGTGATCATTGAATTCTTTTTGCAAAGAAAGCCATTATTATTTAAAAATTGGATTACCTTAGATGTAAGAAAGTTTAATTAACATAGCAAACACAAATGTTTATAGCACAGGCTGCCAAACCGGAAAACCCTTTTTGGAAATATATTTTAGGATTTGTAATTGTTATCATAGCGATGTTCATGGGACAGATACCACTTGCTATAGCCATTGCTGTAAAAGCGATGGTAAGTGGTGAACCAATGCCTGTTACTGAAGAAGGTATGATGCGTTACCTGGACCTTAACCTTGGGCTTTTCCTGCTGTTGCTGTCTTTTGCCATAGGGCTGCTGGGTTTGTATATTGTAATACGCACACTGCATAACGGGAAGTTTAAGGACGTGATTACCTCTCGGCCTAAAGTGGATTGGAATCGGTTTTTTTACGCGTTTACCATTTGGGGAATTTTCTCGGCAGGAAGCACTGTCCTGTTTTATTTCCTTGAGCCTGAAAACTATGTGGTGCAATTTAACCTTGTGCCATTCCTGGTATTATCAGCAGTAGCTATTATAATGATACCGCTGCAAACTTCTTTTGAGGAACTGGTATTCCGTGGTTACCTCATGCAGGGTATAGGTGTGGCAGCTAAAAACCGTTGGGTGCCGCTGATGGTTACATCAGTGCTTTTCGGGGTGCTGCACCTTGCCAATCCGGAGGTTGACAAAATGGGCCCAATAATTAGCCTTTATTATATTGGAACAGGCTTTCTGTTGGGAATTATAACCTTAATGGATGAAGGTACCGAACTTTCCCTTGGCTTTCATGCTGCCAACAACCTTATTGCTGCCTTGCTGGTAACGGCTGACTGGACGGCGTTCCAGACCAACTCGGTATTCAAAGATATTTCTGAACCAACAGCCAGTTGGGATATTTTTATCCCGCTCGTGGTTATATATCCCATACTGCTTTTCATCTTCGCAAAAAAATACAAATGGCACTCCTGGAAAGAAAAGCTTACCGGAAAAGTAGTGCCAGCTGAACCTAACTTAAATAGTATTGGCAATGAATAACCCTGATTACCATTTTGTGCACCCCCACTTTAAGCTGAACGGTTTTCATCTGAATGAGTCCGACCTGCTGCGTATTTCCTATAGCTTCATTAAAGAAGGTGAGCCGTACGAAAGGGCTGTGGGCGATTTCCTCATGTATTGGTTTGACCACAAGAGTTATATCGATATGCAGACATCAGGCACTACCGGCACACCCAAACTGATAAGGGTTGACAAGCAGGCTATGGTAAATTCGGCGCTGGCTACCGGTGCGTTTTTCGACCTGCATGAAGATATGAAAGTACTGCATTGCCTGCCTACACAATATGTAGCGGGTAAAATGATGCTGGTAAGGGCATTTATTTTAGGATGGGAGCTGGATTTGGTGGCGCCGTCATCGCACCCGCTGGACCGAAATGACACGCAGTATGACTTTGCAGCCATGGTGCCGCTACAGGCACAGCATTCGCTTGATAAGCTGCGGCAGATAAAGAAACTGATATTGGGCGGGGCTAAGGTAAGCAGCGCGCTTTCCAAAAAGCTGCAAAAGGTGCAGTCAGAAATTTACGAGACTTACGGCATGACTGAGACCATAACACACATTGCTGCCAAACGGGTAGGGGAAGAGGCTTTTACAACACTGCCCAATGTTAACATAAGCACTGATGAGCGCAATTGCCTGGTAATTGATGCCTATGCCATTTGCGATGAGCCTGTGGTAACTAATGATGTGGTGGACATTGTAGATGAAACCCACTTCATCTGGCTGGGCAGGCATGATAATGTGATTAACAGCGGGGGCGTAAAGCTGTTCCCGGAACAGATAGAAGAGAAGCTTTCCGCCAAAATTGACCGCCGCTTTTTTGTAAAAGGGGTGCCTGATGAGGAACTGGGCGAAAAGCTGGTACTTTTTGTAGAAGGTGATGCTTACACTATTGATGATGCCGTTTTTAGCAAACTGGGCAAGTTTGAAAAGCCAAAGCACATTGAATTCATCGATAAGTTTACCGAAACCGAATCGGGTAAGGTAATACGCGATAAAAGCTCCGCTACCGCCTAAAGGTTCTCTGTCTTGATATAGAATTTCTTTTTGGCCACTTCCACTGCTTCCAGGCTGTTTACCGCATCGCCGGTTTGCCAGTTGTTGGTAGCATTCAGCCTTATGGGTTTGCCCTGCACTGCCACTTCAACCGGCATGGCAAAGTTCTGCACATCGGTTTTCCAGCGGTATTCAAAGCGGTTGCCGTTCATGCGCAATTGCAGCACAGGTATGTTTTTATAACGCAGGTACTGGTTAAAAACAGGAGTGAGGTCCATACCGCTTTCCTTATTAAAAAAAGCCACTACAGTCTCGGTATCAATCACCTTTTTCTTGTAGGTTTCAGAGTATTTCAATATCAAAGCCCACCACTTGGCATCATCGTTAATTATGTGCCTTAGGGTATTCAGCATCAGCGAGCCTTTAAAATACATATCGCCTGAACCCTGCTTGTTCACCCCGAAGATGCCAATCACCGGTTTGTTGTTTGATACGTTCACGCGTTGGCCATTAATGTACTGCAAGGCCTTGTCATAACCGTATTGGCATTCTACAAATACAGTTTCAGAATAAGTGGTGAAGCCTTCGTGTATCCACATATCGGCAATATCCTTAGATGTTATGCTGTTGCCAAACCATTCGTGCCCGCTCTCGTGTATGGTGATATAATCAAACTGCTTGCCTATGCCTGTCATGCTCATATCCATACCCATATAACCTTTTTTATACCCATTACCATAGGCTATAGCACTTTGGTGTTCCATACCGAGGTAAGGCGTTTCTACCAGCTTGTAGCTGTCTTCATAAAAAGGGTATTTGCCAAATTTCGACTCAAAGCATTGCAGCATTGGCTTCACTTCCTCAAAATGCTTTTTGGCTTTTTCCTCATTGTCTTTTAGTACATAATAGTCAATATCCAGGCCGTTCAGGTTATCGTGTATGTGGGCATAGTCGGCCACATTAAGGGTTATTGCATAACTGTTGATGGGGTTTTTCACTTCCCAGTCCCAGCGGGTATAGCCATTCTTCAGGTCTTCCTTGCCGGTCATGCGCCCGTTGGAAACATTCATTAGCCCGTTAGGCACAGCCACTTTTATTGATGCTCCACGGTCAGGCTCATCGGTCTGGTGGTCTTTTACGGGGAACCAAAGGCTTGCCCCGGTGCCTTGTACTGCCACGCCAATCCAGTCTTTGCCTTTGCCGTCTTTTTTGAAAACGAAGCCGCCATCCCACGGGGCATTCTTGGCCACCTCGGGATTACCGGAATAATAAAACCTTAATTTTTCCTCATTTCCTTTTTTCAGAGCTTTAGGGAACGAAACAAATACGGCATCATTATCACGTTTATAGCCCAGTTTCTTTTTATTGAAAAAAATGCTGTCCACCTTCATGTTTTCAAACAGGTCCAGCTGTATGCGCTGTGTGTTTTCAACCACGGTAAAAGTAATATCGTTATACCCGCTGATGTAGCGTTTTTCAGGGTCGAGCTTTATATTGAGGTCATACCGCTGTACATCAAAACTGGTGCGTTCCGGCCTAAGGCCACCTTGCAGGCTGTCGCGCCGGGTAAAGTTTTGCGCAGATAATGTTGCGGTAAATAATATTGAGGCAATAAGCAATGTGTTTTTCATGGCCTTGGTGGTTTTGCGGTATTGGTCACGAAATGTAAGAAAAAGTTACGACTATCTTATTTCTTTTTTGCCGATACCACCACAAACTCCCTTTCTATTTGCTGGCCGGTATTGCCGGTAATGAGTTCCTTTTCCGTGATTTCAGAGATTATAATGAGTCCGCTGCCTTCCAGAAGTTCCCTCACACGGCTTTCGGTGTACAGGTTGAAACCGTATTGGGCGAACGGAATTTTCTGCATGATCCTTTCGGGGATAAAACCGATGCAAAGGCTACCTCCCGGCTTCATTACACGCACAATTTCCTGAAGGTAAGTCTGCGGTTCTTCCCAAAAATAAATGGTGTTTACGGTGAAAACCTTATCAAAGCTGTTATCAGCAAAAGCAAGGCTCTTTCCATCGGTAAGGCTAAAGGAAATGTTATCATCATCTGCATGCGCTGCCGATGCTTCCGCCACCATAGTTTCAGAAATATCAATGCCGGAATACTTAATACCAACTGCCGAATTGACCAAATCCCGCACATGCCTGCCATTTCCCGGGCCTATTTCCAGCACGGCATCACCTTTATCCAAATCCAGGCAATCTATAGTCTTGCTGATGATGTTAGAGTTGGCCACATTCATCATTTCGGCCACCTTCAGGCCTTCATCGCCATCGGGGCAGCGCAAATGTGCGGCCAGTTGCTGTAATTCGGTTTCTGTCATTATTACCTGTTTAGCCAATCTGCCTGCGTCATCTCAAATTTCAACTCATTGCCATGCATGCCGGTTTGCTTCCAGCCCTGGCGTGCATAAAATTCCGCTGCTTTTGTATTAGGTGCAGTGCCCAGCCAAACATCCTGGCTGGTTTGTACAAAATACCAGTCCATCATCAGGTTATGAAGTTTTTTGCCTGCGCCTTTTCCTGCATGTTCAGGATGAACAAATAATGCCCAGATATTGTTCTCAGAAATATCAACTATCGAAAATCCCACCACTTCATTATCAATCTCGCATAACCAGCCTTTACCATGCGTGGTCAGGTACTTTTCATAATCTTCCCTTGTAACCAGTGCCGGGTTATTAAGCGGGTTTTCTTTTACTGATAGCCTTACTGCTGAGAGGCCATCTATATCATTAATTGTTGCTTCTCTAAATGTCATAAATATTTATAATTATCACACCTGTATCACCCCGAGGTTGAACGGTTTTTCAATAGGGGCGTGGTTGGCCGCTTCAATCCCCATCGATATCCACTTGCGGGTATCCAGCGGGTCAATAATAGCATCTGTCCAGATGCGTGATGCCGCATAGTAAGGCGATACCTGCGCATCATACCTTGCCTTTATCTTGTTGAACAGTTCTTCTTCTTTCTCAGGGGTTATTTCCTCGCCGCGTGCTTTAAGGGATGATGCCTCAATTTGCAGCAACACCTTGGCCGCCTGCGTTCCGCCCATAACGGCAAGCTCAGCGCTTGGCCAGGCGAAGATAAGCCTTGGGTCATAAGCCTTGCCGCACATGGCATAGTTGCCCGCACCGTAAGAGTTGCCCACCACCACGGTAAACTTAGGCACTACCGAGTTGCTCACCGCATTTACCATTTTGGCACCGTCCTTAATAATGCCGCCGTGCTCCGACTTTGAGCCTACCATAAACCCGGTAACATCTTGTAAAAATACCAGCGGTATTTTCTTCTGGTTGCAGTTGGCTATAAAGCGTGTGGCTTTATCAGCACTGTCAGAATAGATAACGCCGCCAAACTGCATTTCACCTTTTTTGGATTTTACCACCTTGCGCTGGTTGGCCACAATGCCTACTGCCCAGCCATCCATACGGGCATAACCGGTAATTATGGTTTGGCCGTAGCCTGCCTTGTATTCATCAAACTCGCTGTTATCTACCAGGCGTTTTATGATTTCCATCATGTCATACTGCTCGGCACGGCTTTTTGGCAGTATGCCGTATATGTCTTTTTCGTCCAGCGCAGGCTTTTCGGCTTTTATGCGGTTGTAACCGGCCTTGTCAAAATCGCCAATCTTGTCCACTATATTTTTTATGGTGTCCAACGCATCCTTATCGTCTCTGGCTTTATAATCCGTCACGCCCGATATTTCGCAGTGTGTGGTAGCGCCGCCCAGTGTTTCATTATCAATACTTTCGCCTATGGCCGCTTTTACCAAATAGCTTCCCGCCAAAAATATACTTCCGGTCTTATCCACAATCAGGGCTTCGTCGCTCATTATCGGGAGGTACGCCCCGCCTGCAACGCAGCTGCCCATAACAGCGGCAATCTGGGTTATGCCCATGCTGCTCATTATGGCATTGTTACGAAAAATGCGCCCAAAGTGTTCCTTATCCGGGAAAATTTCATCCTGCATGGGCAGGTACACACCGGCACTGTCCACAAGGTAAATTATCGGCAGCCTGTTCTCAATGGCTATTTCCTGCGCTCGAAGGTTTTTCTTGCCTGTGATGGGAAACCATGCTCCGGCCTTTACGGTAGCATCATTAGCCACTACCATGCACTGCTTGCCGCGAATGTAACCAATCTTAACCACCACGCCGCCACTGGGGCAACCGCCGTGCTCAGCATACATACCATCTCCGGCAAAAGCTGCAATTTCAATGCTTTTGCTTTTAGGGTCTAGCAGGTAATCAATACGTTCGCGGGCAGTCATCTTGCCTTCGTTATGCAGTTTTTCAATGCGTTTTTCGCCGCCGCCAAGTTTTACTTTCGCCAGCTTTTGCTTAAGTTCAGACAGTAAAAGTTTATTGTGGTCTTCGTTTTTATTGAAGTTAATGTCCATGGTATGCGTTGAGTTTGTTGTAAAGGTTGTAAATTTGAAGGTGCTAAAATACGAAAACGTTTGATATCTGTGTAAATTGAAATTTATGGCTTGTTTTATTTAATAACCCGTTGTTGATGATTGCTTAACTATTTCTTAACATTAGGCAGATACCTTTGCCACGATAAAAAACAAAAACATGTCTTTAAACAGCATCTTCCAGTTCCTTGTACCGAAGGACAAAAAATTCTTCCCACTTTTTGAAGAAGCAACCACAAAACTTGTACAACTTGCCGAACACTTACATGAGGCCGTAAATGCCCCAAAGCCGCAGAGGGAAGAGTATTTCAGGAAAGTTGAGGAACTTGAAGCCGTGATTGAGGAAATTGCCCACAAAACCAACCTGGAGCTGAGCAGGAATTTTATCACGCCTTTTGACAGGGAAGATGTACACGCATTAATATCATCTATTGATGATGTGGCTGACTATATGTATGGCACTGCCAGCAGGATGCGCCTTTATCAGGTAGATAAGATTACTAAATCTATCCGTAAGCTTACAGAAATCAACCTGGAAGCCTGCCAGCTGATACATGTTGCGGTATCTGACCTGAAAGATATGAAAAACCTTAAAGGCATTGCTGAGGCCTGCAAAAGGATATACAAGCTGGAAAATAAATCGGATAATGTTTTTGATAAGGCTGTGGCCGATATTTTTGAAAACGAGACTGATGCAAAAAACATCATAAAATATAAAGAGGTGCTTTCAGCGCTTGAATCGGCTACCGATAAGTGCAAAGGCGTGGCCAACGTGCTTGAATCTATTGCAGTTAAGCATTCATAATACCTAACACAACAGTATATGACCCTGCTTATCATCATTATAGTCCTCGCGCTTATATTTGACTATATCAATGGTTTCCATGATGCGGCCAACTCTATCGCTACCATTGTGGCTACCAAGGTGCTTACGCCATTTCAGGCAGTGCTTTGGGCTGCCTTCTTTAACTTTTTAGCTTACTTTATTTCCAAATACTGGGTAGGCGAATTCAAGATTGGTAATACTATTGCCAAAACCGTCAGCGAGGATTTCATTACCCTTGAGGTAATCCTGGCCGGCCTTATAGCTGCTATTGCCTGGAACCTTGCTACCTGGAAGCTGGGTATACCATCATCATCATCTCACACGCTTATTGGTGGTTTTATGGGCGCAGCGCTGGCACATGCCATGACCATGCCCGGTGCTGACCTTAACACGGTGGTAAACTATGCTAAGGTAATCCCTATCATATTATTTATTTTCTGTGCGCCGCTAATCGGTATGTTTGTAGCTTACATGATTACTGTACTCATATTAAATATATGCCGTAAAGCTAACCCGCATAAAGCCGACAAATGGTTTAGGAGGCTGCAGCTGGTATCATCGGCGCTTTTTAGCCTTGGTCATGGCGCTAACGATGCGCAAAAGGTTATGGGTATTATTGGTGCAGCGGTGATTTATTACCATACCAATATTGAAATTGACCCTAACTATGCCGCTTCGGCCGATCCTTTCAAGTACTTTGTTTCGCACTGGGGTTGGGTGCCTATCACCAGTTTCCTTATGATTGGATTAGGTACTATGAGTGGTGGCTGGAAGATTGTAAAAACTATGGGTTCTAAAATCACTAAAGTTACATCGCTTGAAGGTGTGGCTGCCGAAACTGCCGGCGCTATCACACTTTATACGTCAGAACATTTCGGTATCCCGGTATCAACCACACACACTATTACCGGTTCTATTATTGGTGTAGGTATTACTAAAAGGGTTTCTGCCGTGCGTTGGGGGGTAACCATAAGCCTGCTTTGGGCATGGATACTTACCATACCGGTTTCAGCGGTAATTGCCGGCCTTATGTATTTCCTTATCAGTCTTTTCTAAGAAATTTTATTACGTTACCTATATATGAGGAGCCCTGCATTAAGTAGGGCTTTTCTATTTTAATGCTATATTTTTTAATGATATTATATTTTCTGTAGCATAAAGTTGCTATATTATTACTTTTGGAAGATTTGTGCTATTAATTGAAAGATTTGTGCTATTGCTAAAACGTTATAGCAGGTTACTTTTGAAGATAACCAAAAAATTATAACGTATGAGTAACATAGTTAAAAGGCCGGAGTTTCAATCCAGGTATGATAATTTCATAGGAGGAAAGTTTGTTCCTCCGGTAAAAGGAGAGTATTTTGATAGCCTTTCGCCTATTGATGGCAAACCCTTTGCACAGGCTGCGCGTTCCACTAAAGAAGATGTAGAGTTGGCTCTTGATGCTGCCCATGAAGCTTTTAAGACATGGGGAAAATCTTCCGCAACCTACCGTAGCGGCGTGCTGAACAAGATTGCTGATGTGATGGAGGCCAACCTGGAATACCTGGCCACGGTAGAAACCATTGATAACGGTAAGGCAATTCGCGAAACCCTTGCAGCCGACCTGCCGCTGTGCATAGACCATTTCCGCTATTTTGCAGGTGTTATAAGGGCCGAAGAAGGTACAATATCAGAGCATGATGAATATACCGTGAGCATTGTGCTGCACGAGCCTATTGGCGTAGTAGGACAAATTATCCCGTGGAATTTCCCATTGCTTATGGCCACCTGGAAAATTGCCCCGGCACTGGCTGCAGGTAACTGTACCGTGGTTAAAGCTGCTGAACAAACTCCAATATCAATCATGATATTGATGGACCTGATTAAAGATGTTGTGCCAGCAGGCGTAATCAACGTAATTAACGGCTTTGGCATAGAGGCAGGCAAGCCACTTGCTACATCGCCACGCATATCTAAAGTATCCTTTACGGGTGAAACCACTACAGGCAGGCTGATTATGCAATATGCGGCTGAAAATATCATTCCTTCTACAATGGAACTGGGCGGCAAGTCGCCTAACATATTCTTCAAATCGGTTGCTGATGCCGATGATGCTTTTTTTGACAAAGCTATTGAAGGCGCAGTTATGTTTGCGCTCAACCAGGGCGAGGTATGTACCTGCCCGTCGCGCATGCTGGTGCATGAGGATATATATGATAAGTTTATAGCCCGCGTTATAGAGCGTACCAAAGCCATTAACATTGGCCATCCGCTGGATAAAACCGTTGCTATGGGAGCACAGGCCTCTAACGACCAGTTTGAAAAAATACAGTCTTACCTTAAAATTGGCAAGGAAGAAGGTGCTGAAGTGCTTACCGGTGGCGAGGTGAATAAGCTTGATGGCGAATTGGGTGGGGGCTACTATATACAGCCTACTATTTTTAAAGGCCATAACAAGATGAGGATTTTCCAGGAGGAAATTTTCGGGCCGGTAGTATGTGTTACTACATTTAAAACAGTTGAAGAAGCTATTGAAATAGCTAACGATACCCTTTACGGCCTTGGGGCAGGTGTGTGGACACGAGATGCTCATGAACTATATCAGGTGCCAAGGGCTATACAAGCCGGCCGTGTTTGGGTAAATAACTACCATGCTTATCCTGCGCATGCACCATTTGGCGGTTATAAGAAATCAGGCTTTGGGCGCGAAAACCACAAAATGATGCTGGAGCACTACAGGCAAACCAAAAACATGCTTATATCTTACGATAAAAATAAGCTGGGCTTCTTTTAAAATATTGAGCTTCCCCAAAACAAAGGGGAAGCTTTCTTTTTATTAATATAACCAATAAAATATGATTCCAAAAACTATGAAGGCAGCGGTAGTGCGAGAGTTTGGCAAGCCGTTGCAAATTGAAGAAGTGGAAGTGAAACGCCCCGGGCAACACCAGATATTAGTTAAAGTAATAGCAAGCGGCGTGTGCCACACCGACCTTCATGCTGTGGAAGGCGACTGGCCCGTAAAACCCAAAATGCCTCTTATACCGGGACACGAAGGTGTAGGGTATGTTGTAGCTGTTGGCCCGGGAGTTACTAATGTAAAAGAAGGCGATGCGGTAGGTGTGCCATGGCTTTACAGTGCGTGTGGCTGCTGCGACCATTGCATTACAGGCTGGGAAACCCTGTGCGAAACCCAGCAAAATGGAGGCTACAGTGTTGATGGCGGTTTTGCCGAATATGTACTGGCCGATGCAAGGTATGTAGGCCATTTGCCGGCAAATACTAATTTCCTGGAAATGGCACCTATACTTTGTGCAGGTGTTACTGTATATAAAGGGCTTAAGGAAACTGAGGTTAAACCGGGTGAATGGGTAGCTATTTCAGGTATTGGCGGGCTAGGGCACGTAGCTGTGCAGTATGCCAAGGCTATGGGTATGCATGTTGCTGCCATTGATGTAGCTGATGATAAGCTGCAACTGGCTAAAAGGCTGGGAGCCGACCTGATAGTAAATGCCAAAGAGCAAGACCCGGGCCAGTACCTTAAAAAAGAAACCGGTGGTATGCACGGCGCATTAGTTACTGCTGTATCGCCTATAGCCTTCAAACAAGGGTTAGAAACATTAAGGCGTAAAGGTACTATGGCACTCAACGGATTGCCGCCTGGAACATTTGATCTTTCTATTTTTGATACTGTACTTAACAGGATTACCATACGCGGCTCAATTGTAGGTACGCGAAAAGATTTGCAGGAAGCAATAGAGTTTGCGGCAGAGGGCAAGGTAAAAGCTAATGTTACCGCAGCAAGGCTTGAGGATGTTAATGATGTTTTTGATAAAATGAAAAAAGGCCAGATAGAAGGACGTATGGTACTGCAAATTGCTGATTAATTATTATGCCTGAAGGTGCAGTTGGTATTTTCAGGCTTTAATTTTTTTGATTATGTATAAAAGGGTAGATATAACGCCAAAGGCTTCGCAGCTTATTGCTATGCTTAAGGAAAGGTATGGGGAACTGATGTTTCACCAAAGCGGTGGCTGCTGCGACGGTTCTCAGCCCATGTGTTTTCAGAAAGGCGATTTTAAGCTGGGCTATAGCGATGTATGCCTTGGCGAGGTAGATGGCTGCGAATTCTGGATGAGCCGAGACCAGTTTGAATACTGGCAACACACGCACTTAACACTAAATGCAGTAGAGGGCAGGGGAGCCAGCTTTTCGCTGGAAATACCTTTTGGACAAAGGTTCCTTATTGAATCAAGGCTGTTTACCGAAGAAGAAACCACAAATCTTGAGCCTCTCAAATACATAGAAGATTAATGGCTTATCTGTAATGTTTGGTATTGCTTGGGGGTTATGCCTTCGTATTTTTTAAATACGCGTATAAAATAATTACAATCTTCAAATCCTGCCTGATAGCTAACTTCGTTTACCTGTATGGCAGGATTTTTTAATAGCTGCTTGGCTTGCTTTATCTTTTCATGCATAATAAATTCTATAGGGCTCATACCGGTTTCTTTTTTAAAATACCGGTAAAATGATGTGGTACTCATGCATGATTTTTCACTCAGGTCAGTAAGTGATATGTTTTGGGTTACATTTTGCCTTATGTATTCTGCAATCTGCAATATCATCCTGTCGCCTTTTTCGCTTATGCCGGTATCCATGGCCTGCACAGTCTGTGTCTGTACAATGCGTATAAGCAGTTCCTGTAAAGATATGTCTACCAGTGCATCCTTGGTTACATAAGTGCTCATGCACTCCTTTATCAGCTTGTTTATAGTGGCAGCCAGCTCAGTATTATTATAAAAAAAATAATTCTTGTAGTTCAGTTCCCAGGGGGCATCTTCTTTAGGGTAGCGCTCGTTAAGAAAATGCAGTGTGCTTATAATCTTGTCGTGGTCTATGGCAAGCGCCAGGCATTGCGTAGGGTTATTGAAAGATGCTTCAGGAAAATCAATTTTCATTTCCACATTTGATGGTACAATTACCGTTTCTCCCGGCAGGTAATCAAACTCGGGGTCTTCAAAAAGGTGCATCACCTTTTTGCCACGCAGCATGCTGGTTACCACAAGGTCGTTAAATTTTAAAGGTACCAAAGCTGATTCCTGATAGGTTTCAAACAGGTTAAGCTCACAATTGTCCAGCGAATATACTGAACGGTTTTCTACCAATGTCTTTAGTGATTTTTCGCCCGTAAGCGATGGAGTATTCAGTAAAGCCCGGTTTCTCATACCACAAATTTAAACGCTTAAATTAATGATAATAATCGGGATGGCAAAACATTACATTACAATATCTTCTTCTTTTTGGTATTTCAGCGGCAGGGTTACTATAAACATGGTTCCCCTGTCTTTACCCGGGCTGATGGCCTGTATGGTGCCATTGTGCAGCTCAACCATTGATTTGGTGATGGAAAGCCCAAGCCCCGTTGAGGTTTCTTTGCCGGTTGGCTTAGAGCTCAGCTTGGCAAACTTGCGGAACAGGCGGATAACATCATCTTTGTTCAATCCCTGACCCTCATCTTTTACGCGTATTTCAAGGTAGCCAAGCACCTCACGGGCAGTAATATCAATGGTAGAGCCGTAATAAGAATATTTGATAGCGTTGCTCACCAGGTTATGCAAAATGTCAGATATCTTGGCCCTGTCAGCAAACAGGGTAGGGAGGTTGTCTTCGCAATGCAGGCGCAGCTCCTGGTTTTTGCGTTGTGCCAGCAGATCAAAATTATTCAGTAACCTGCGGAACATATCCCTCATATCCACTTCCTCAATGTTAAGGGTCAGCTCTGTTTCCTCCATTTCTGACTGTTTCAGCAATTCAGAGAGCTTATTAAGGATGGCAGAAACTGATGACTTTATCATGTTGGTCATCCGTTCTTTAGAAGAATCATCTTTCTTGATGATTTCGTTGGCCAGCTTTATGGATGCTAATGGATTTTTTATTTCATGCAGCGCAATATTCATCAGGTTGATTTGCGCTTCAATGGATTTACGGTAGCGAAGGCGGTTTTCCAGCTTGTCAACAACAATTTTAGCCAGTGTTTTCAACATATCAAGCTGCTTATCAGTAGCCTTGCCGGGGTGCGGGTCACCCACACATATTACGCCTACATTATGCCCTTCAGGCGATTTTAACGGAGCACCTGCAAAAAAGCGTACATCGCCATCAAGCGCTATAAAATCCTTTTTTTTAAGATACTCAATATCGTGTGTGTCGTTAATCACGGTGCAGTTATCGTCCAGTATTGCCAGTGATGAAAGGCTGGCGTTCCTGTTTACCTCATTAAACGGCAGTTGGCTCAGGTTGGATTTTATAAACACGCGGTGCTCATCAATAAACGTGATGAAAGCGCTTTGTGCATCAAATATCTGTAGGGCCATCAGCGCCAGCTTATCAAAAGCATCTTCAGAGTGGGTATCTAAAATACGGTATTCACGCAGTTTTTCAAGGCGTGCCGCTTCATTTTCGGTAAGTAATGTTGTAGGTTCCCTGAAAGTCATCCGTGCCGTAATAGGTTTTATTGGTTTAATTGCTATCGAAATTAAGGATTTTTTTAGTAAGATAAATGAATTAACATAATGTTATAATTTTTTGGCACAACTATATAAAACTTCAAAGCAAAAAAATACCCCTGCAAAAGCAAGGGTACGTAAATACTATTTTAATCTTCAGCCTTTTGTCCCATCATCATCAGGTAGGCCTTCAGGAACTCGTCAATCTCGCCGTTCATTACACCTTCCGTGTCGCTGGTTTCATATTGTGTTCGCACATCTTTTACCAGTTTGTAAGGGTGCATTACATAGTTGCGTATCTGCGAGCCCCATTCAATCTTCATTTTGTTAGCCTCAATCTCATCGCGCATGGCCTGGCGTTTTTTAAGCTCAATTTCATACAACTGCGACTTAAGCAACTGCATGGCCTTGGTCTTGTTATCTAGCTGGGAGCGCGTTTCCGAGTTTTCGATTATGATGCCGGTAGGGTGGTGGCGAAGCCTTACGGCCGTTTCCACCTTGTTAACGTTCTGGCCACCCGCACCGCTGGAACGCATGGTTTCCCACGAAATATCTGCCGGGCTTATCTCAATCTCAATAGTGTCATCAGCAAGTGGGTACACATATACTGATGCAAACGAAGTGTGGCGCTTGGCATTGCTGTCAAATGGCGAAATGCGCACCAGCCTGTGCACGCCGTTTTCGCCCTTCAGCCACCCGAAGGAGAAATCACCTTCAAACTCCAGTGTCACCGTTTTTACACCGGCCACCTCACCGGCCTGAAAGTTAAGCTCCTTAACCTTGTAGCCTTCCTTTTCGCCCCACATAATGTACATGCGCATCAGCATGCTGGCCCAGTCGCAGCTTTCGGTACCGCCGGCGCCGGCAGTAATCTGCAATACTGCGCTCATGCTGTCACCTTCGTCTGACAGCATGTTCTTGAACTCCAGGTTTTCCAGGTGCGTTGCGGTAAGGTTGTATTGGTTGTCCAGCTCTTCCTCTGTAGCATCGCCATCCTTAAAAAATTCGTAGATAATCTGTAATTCTTCGGCCATTGCCATGCCTTTCTCATAGTCTTCCACCCACTTCTTTTTAGAGCGAAGGTTCTTTACAATGAGTTCAGCCTCTTTGGCATTGTTCCAAAAATCAGGGGCATATGTTTTTTCTTCTTCGTTGGTTATCTCAATCAGTTTCCTGTCAACGTCAAAGATACCTCCTCAGCGCACCAAGGCGCTCTATAATACCTTTTATTTGTTCGGTATTTGTCATAAATAATGTAGTTTTGTATTGCAAAAATAAGCATCCGTTTTAATAATATGGAAATAAATTTAGTTAGCGATACAGTTACCAGGCCGGGGCACGAAATGCTGCAGCACATGTTCAGGGCTAAGGTGGGCGATGATGTGTACAAGCAGGACCCGACTGTTGTAGAGCTTGAGGAAACTGTAGCCAGCCTTTTCGGGATGGAAGCGGCACTGTTTTTCCCGAGCGGTACCATGGCTAACCAAACCGCCATAAAACTCCATACCAACCCCGGGGAACAGCTTATTTGCGATAAATGGTCACACATTTTTAATTATGAAGGTGGTGGCGTTTCATTCAATAGCGGAGTTTCCTGCCGTTTGGTCGATGGCGACCGTGGCATGATTAATGCCGAACAGGTTGAGGCTGCCATAAACCCGCCCGATTTTTACCACAGCCCGCTTACCACACTGGTAAGCATTGAAAACACGACCAACAAAGGCGGAGGCGCGTGTTACGATATTGATACACTAAAACAGATAAAAGCCGTTTGCCACAAGCATAACCTTAAATACCACCTGGACGGTGCCCGCCTGTGGAATGCGCTGGTAGCCAAAAGGCAGCATCCCAAGCAGTTTGGTGAGTTGTTCGATACGGTTTCGGTATGCCTGTCCAAAGGTTTGGGTGCGCCGGTAGGCTCGCTTTTGGTGAGCGATGCCCGCACCATCAACAAGGCGCTGCGCATACGTAAAATTTTTGGAGGCGGAATGCGCCAGGCCGGTTATCTTGCCGCTGCCGGATTGTATGCCTTACAGAATAATGTGGGCCGCCTGGAGGAAGACCATCGCCGTGCCAAACAACTGGGCCATCTGTTGCAGCAGCTGCCATGGGTAGCATCGGTAGAGCCGGTGGAAACCAACATACTCATTTTCGCCATAAAACCACAATACAGCGAAACCGCGCTCATAGAAAAACTGAAGCAGAAGAATATTGCCATAAGCTCATTGGGCAAAGGCAAGCTGCGCATAGTTACGCACCTGGATTATAAAGAAGTGATGCACCAGTATGTGCTGGAGGCGTTGCAGAAGTTGGTTTTTTAGTTTAAAATTTAAAGTTTAAAGTTTCAGGTTGCTATTGATAATGTGCCAAGATATTTTGCAATTCATCATTTGTGATGTTTTTATCTTTTTTCCAGTTTCCGCTGACATTTAAGTATTGGGTAATTGGAGGATAATCATCAGATTTTACGAGTTTAACTGCTTCGATACCATTATCGAACAATATAACGCTTGAGAAACCGTATTTATCTATTAAAAAATTGACGGCATATTTACTATCTATAGCTATTTTTTCCTGTAGACCAAATGATTCAAATATGATTGTCAGTGTATTTTTTTCAGAGTTGTCAAAAAGATTTAATGTATATTGAAGTTTTTCCCTCTTATCTTTTTTAAACCATGTTAATCCGGTTATTGATTTCCATGTTAACTTGCTTTTTAGCCTTCCAACAGAATCAAATCTGCTCAATTGCTTTTCCGTTTCTAAGACTTCAATTTGCCCATCAAAATAAAATTCTTTGCGTACATAACCGTCTATATTACCAACAGATGACATCTTCTTGCCATTGTAATAATATTCTTCATGATACCATTTTGATTTACGCTTATAAGAAATCTCTTTTATATTGCCTGAATAGAAATATTTATTATAAATACCGCTTAGCTGCCCATTTTTAAAATAACCCAGTTGTCTTATTTTACCGTTGTAGAAGTAATCAACAATTGCACCATCCGCCTTTAGCCCACACACTAAATATTCAGATTTTGGAGGATTGCTTACATAATGGGAATGTGTGATTTTTTCGGTATAAAAAGTATCGCGTTTAGTTTCATTACCAATAAAGTTTAACGAAATTGGATCTACATCAATATCAACGAATAATTTATACTTGCCGGGCTTATTTACAAAAATTGTATCACTATCCATATTATGCGAAATCTCGCCGGATTCATCTATTAACGTAAATAGCCCAGAGGTTTTCAGGTTAGTACATTGATCAATCATTACCGGGATATACTTAGTTTGGCTATAGCATGAGCCTATACACGCCAATAAAAAGCAAAGCAAATTTCTAAGCATAAGTGTTACTTTAATCCGGTATAAAAAAACGATAGCGGATATAATCCATTTTGGTTACGGTTGAGTAAGCAACCTGAAACTTTAAACCTGAAACAAAAAAACTTAAAACATGCCCGGGATATTCGGCATTCCATCCTTAGCCACTGCGGCCAGTTCCGCTTCGTTTACTGACGTTGCTTTGTCAATGGCTTTGTTCAATACCAGTACAAGGTAGTCTTCCAGCTGCTCTTTATCTTCCAGCAGGGTATCATCAATAGTTATGGCTTTTATGTGGCGGTTGGCGGTAAGGGTAACCTTCAGCAAACCGTCATTGCTTTGCTCATCAACCAGTACAGTATCCAGCCTTTTTTTAGTATCTTCAATTTTTTGCTGGGTTTCTTTCAGTTTGCCCATCATGCCCATTAAATCTCCAAACATTTTTTCAGTATTTTTTGTTATAGTTATACTGCAAATGTATTAAATTGCGGGTATATCCAATTCTTAAAAGAATGAAAAAACAGGCGCTACTAAGTTGCATTTGTGCTATTTTTGCGGCAAATGCGCAAACCAGCAAACCCAAAATGACAGAAACCATTACCCCTCCCATAGCGGCCATAAAACCCAAAAAGATTGAAAAGCACGGCGATGTGCGCACCGATAACTACTACTGGCTTAATGAGCGCGAGAACCCCGAGGTTATTGATTACATAAAAAAAGAAAACGCTTACTACGAGCAGATGACCGCCCATACCAAGCAGTTTCAGAAAGACCTATATGAGGAAATGAAGGGCAGGATTAAGGAAGATGATTCATCAGTGCCCTATTTTTATAACGGCTATTTTTACATCACCCGTTTTGAAAAAGGCAAGGATTACCCCATATATGCCCGTAAAAAAGGCAGCCTTAGCGCTAAGGAAGAGATAATGTTTGACTGTAATGAGATGGCTAAAGGGCAATCGTACTTTCACCTGGCGGGGATTAATGTGAGTGAGGACAACCAGTGGGTGGCTTTCGGTACCGACCTGGTTTCGCGCAGGCAATACACGCTACAAATTAAAAACCTTGTTACCGGTGAGATACTGCCGGTTAAGATTGAAAATACTACCGGAGGCTCTACCTGGGCCGGCGATAACAAAACGCTTTTCTATACCCGTAAAGACCCGGTTACACTGCGTTCCGAAAAAATATACAAACACAAGCGCGGTGCTGATGTAAGTACCGATGCATTGGTTTTCCATGAAAAGGACGATACCTATAACACTTTTGTTTATAAGGAAAAATCAAAAAAATACCTGGTAATAGGCTCAGGCAGTACGCTTACCAGCGAATACCGGGTGCTTGATGCTAAAAATCCTGACGGCGAGTTTAAAATATTTCAATCGCGTACCAGAGGGCTGGAGTATGGCATTTCGCATTATGGCGATAAATGGTATATAGTAACCAACAAGGATAAGTCGACCAACTTTAAGCTGATGACTACGCCTGAAAATGCCACCGGAAAAGATAACTGGAAAGACCTGATTCCGCACCGTAAGGATGTGTTGCTGGAAGGCATTGATATTTTTAAGGATTACCTTGTGGTAGAGGAGAGGGCCAACGGCCTGAACAAAATACAGATACGCCCGTGGAGCGGCAAAGGAGAATACTACCTGCCTTTTGACATTGAAACCTATTCAGCCGGTACGACCACCAATGTTGATTTTGATACCGATATACTGCGCTATAGCTACCAATCGCTGGCCACGCCATCTTCGGTGATTGATTTCAACATGAAGACAAAGCAAAAAACTGTGCTGAAAGAGCAGGAAGTTTTGGGCGGCAAGTTTGACAAGAACAATTATACCGAAGAAAGGGTATGGGCTACGGCGGCTGATGGTACCAAGGTGCCGATATCTATGGTGTACCGCAAGGGCATCAAAAAAGATGGCAAAAATCCATTATTACTATATGCATACGGCTCTTACGGCAACTCTATGGACCCGTATTTCTCTTCAATAAGGCTTAGCCTGCTGGACAGGGGCTTCATCTACGCCATTGCCCACATAAGGGGAGGCGAGGACCTGGGCCGCGAGTGGTATGAGGATGGAAAGCTGCTGAAAAAGAAAAACACGTTTACAGACTTTATCGACTGCTCTAAGTTTGTGATTGCGCAGAAATACACTTCACCGCAACATTTGTATGCTGAAGGCGGTTCTGCCGGGGGGCTACTGATGGGCGCTATCGTGAACATGGCTCCTGAGCTGTATCACGGCGTTATTGCACAGGTTCCGTTTGTAGATGTGGTTACTACAATGCTTGATGACAGCATACCGCTTACTACCGGCGAATATGACGAGTGGGGCAATCCTAATGAAAAACAGTATTATGATTACATGAAGTCATACTCACCGTATGATAATGTAAAAGCGCAGGCATACCCTAACATGCTGGTTACAACAGGGCTGCATGACAGCCAGGTGCAATACTGGGAACCTGCCAAGTGGGTGGCGCTGCTTAGGGTGAAAAAGACTGATAATAACCTGCTTTTCCTTGATACTAACATGGATGCAGGGCATGGTGGCGCTTCCGGCCGTTTTGAGGCCATAAAAGAGGTGGCAAAAGAGTACAGTTTTTTACTGGATTTGGAAGGAATTAAGAAGTAATTAAAATTTTTTTGTTAGCTTTGCAAGGTTTTGAGGTTGCTAAAAACTTTGTAAGTTTACCTTGATTAACTCATAGTATATGAAAGAAGACATAAAAGCCTATAATAATGTATTGGAATTAATAGGGAACACACCTCTTATTAAGCTCAATAAAGTTACCGAAGGGTTAAAAGGAAATTTCTACGCCAAGGTAGAAGCGTTTAACCCGGGCCACTCTACAAAAGACAGGATTGCACTTTACATAATTGAAGAAGCGGAAAGAAGGGGCATCCTTAAACCGGGTGATACCATCATTGAAACTACTTCGGGCAATACGGGCTTCAGTGTGGCTATGGTAAGCATTATTAAAGGTTATGACTGTGTGCTTGCAGTTAGTTCAAAATCTTCTAAAGATAAGATTGACATGCTTAGGGCCATGGGCGCCAAAGTATATGTTTGCCCGGCAAACGTATCGGCTGATGACCCACGCTCTTACTATAATGTTGCTAAAAAGCTTCACGAGGAAATTAAAGGCTCGGTGTACATCAACCAGTATTTTAACGACCTTAACATTGATGCCCACTATAAGACTACCGGCCCAGAAATATGGGAGCAGACTAATGGCAAGGTAACTCACCTTATTGCCTGCAGTGGTACTGGCGGTACTATAAGCGGCGCGGCGCGTTTCCTAAAAGAAAAGAACCCGGCTATAAAAGTGCTTGGTGTTGATGCTTTTGGCTCAGTGCTAAAAAAATACCATGAAACCAAGGAGTTTGACAGTGAGGAAATATATCCTTACAGGATAGAGGGACTTGGCAAAAACCTTATACCAACAGCTACTGATTTTGACGTTATTGATAAGTTCATAAAAGTATCAGACGAAGACAGTGCGCATTCTGCAAGGAACATTGCTAAAACCGAAGGACTTTTTGTAGGCTACACAAGTGGAGCAGCACTACAGGCAGCCAAGCAATATGCTGAAGCAGGTGAGTTTGATGACAACAGTAACATCGTGCTGATATTCCCTGATCATGGCTCACGCTATATGAGCAAAGTGTTCAGCGATGAGTGGATGAACGAGCAGGGCTTTTTTGACAGCGTAAACCTTGAGGAAGCGCAAAAGATTGAATTCATAAAATAAGAATTTCAAAAAAAAACTAATACTACACTAAACTCCGGATATGCCGGAGTTTTTTGTTTCTGTGTATTTCATAAAAAGAAAAGGCTGCCTTAACAGACAGCCCTTTCGGCAAAGCTAACCTAATTCAACCAATTTATAAAGTTTTAAATTCGCCCAATCCTGTACGTTTAAGGTCGCGGTCCTTAGGGTTTCCGGCATAGGCCACGTTACCCGATCCTGTAATCCGGCCGGTGATGGAACTGTTGGTAAACACCCTGGCATCTCCCGATCCTGTTACGGTAACATCTACGGCTGTAGTTTCAAGTTTTTCGGCTTTAATATACCCGGAGCCGGTAATGGTACATTTAAAGCTATCTGCCTTACCGTTCAGCACAATATCGCCCGAACCTGATTGCAGAGCTTCTGCATTGCCTGATGCTATGTCCAGGTCAATTTTGCCGGAACCTTCCAGCACTATTTTTACATTGCCTTTTAAAGGCGTTTTGCCATTAATAGCACCCGATCCTGTAAGCGCCAGTTCGGCAATGCTTTCTACCTGTACCCTTACAATAACTTTGTTGCCCTTACTGCTTTTAAACAGCTTGCCTTCCCTCGGTGCAATTTTCAGGGTGTTGTTTTTCACTTCGGTAGTCACAAGGTCCACAATGTTATTATCGGCCTCAACGCTTACCTCGCCCTGCTTGCCTGATACCAGCCTTACTTCAAAAGGCCCTGCGGCGCTTATCTTGTCAAAGCTGCCCACATTCCTGCTGTTTTTGGTAATGTTGCCATTGCCGGTTATTACCCCGCTTTTTTCCTGTGCTCTTGCCATAAATAGGCTCAGCACGCCAAATAAAATAATTGCTGTTTTTTTCATGATTGAATTGATTTGATTGATGATTATTGAGTTAAATGTTATTCTACAACTTTAAATTCGCCTGAACCTGTGCGTTTCAGGTCGCGGTCTTTGGGCTCACCCGAAAAGGATATGGTACCGGAGCCCTGTATCCGTCCTTTAATGGCTTTGTTACTCATTACCAGCACATCGCCGGAACCGGTTACAGCAGCTTCTACATTGGCCGCAGTCAGGTTAAGAGCATTGATGGTGCCGGAGCCTGCTATTTTACAGCTGAAGTTTTTAGCGGTGCCTTTCAGTTTGATGTCGCCTGAGCCTGTAATGCCCGCGGTAACATCGGTAGTATTAACGCACATGCTGATGCAGCCCGAACCATTCAGCCCGATTTTGATATTGTTATTCAGTACGCCCGAATATTTGATGCTGCCCGAACCGTTTAGCGTAAGGCCGTTGAGCACTGCAATTGGTATGGTGATTTTGATGCTGCTGAATTTCCGGCAGGAGGTAAGGTGTTCCTTATCGGTTTTGATGGTAAGCATGCCATGGGTTGAAGTTACCAGTATGTGCCTGGCAATGTCCTCATCACCGGCTATGGTGATTTCGCCCGGCTCGCCTGATACCAGCTTCACTTCATAAGGGCCGGATACCTGCACCTTATCATAAGGGTCAACTTTTATTTTCAGTTTTTCGGCCTCGTGCAAGGGTGCTGCGTGCACGGCATGCAGGGCTATGATGAGCAGCCCCACAATCCAAAGTGTGGATTTTTTCATGATAAGTTCGTTTTTTGATTGATGACTGGTTGATGATGATTGCGATTGATGATTGAAAGGAAGACGCAATTATTGATGAGATAGTTGCATCACCCGGCTGATTATCTGCGATTAAAATTAATGTGGCCGTAATCTGACATTATGTATAGTTTATTTACACCGCTCTGCCTATAGTAGCCTTTATAATGATTGGTAAAATCTTTTTCACTTTTGTAGGTATACTTAAAGCCGTTCCTGCCGTCAACACCTGCATACTCTGTAATGATCTCAAAGTCAAAAGCGAAATCATCGTCAATCCCCAGGCTAATATTTGTATATTCTGAATTGATGGCTATGTTCCTGGTTGATTTTTCAAAATTATCAACCTTAATATCACCATAACTCGCGGTAAGATTCAGCAGTTGCGACACGTTTTTCATTTTCATCGAACTGTATTCACCCTTTCCGGTTAGTTTGTATACGTTGCCCAGGTGTACATGCCCATACTCAATTTTATAGTTAATGTCTTTTATATCTTCAATATTTACGCCCGTGTATTGCGCTTTTAACTGAAGCGCATTTGCCCGTTCGCAATTAAACTGGGAATAAGAAGCATCAATATTGCCTGATTTAATATAGTTGGCGCGTACTATGCCACAATAATCCATTTTCAATAGGTTATTATCTGCATTCAGTTCTTCCATAATGATGTCGCCATATTGACACTTAATATTGGCCTTACCATAAATTTTTCCGGTTCTTATGCTGCCATATTGGCTAAACAGTTTTACTGGGCTCATTTTAGGAATTTTTACAGTATAGTTTATTTCCATAGTAATGTTGCTGTTACAACTCATATTGCCAATCCTGGTGACTGCAGATACCAGCGCTTTGGTAGCTGAAAAAGCCACATCAATAGAGTTAAACCTTGTGGTTACCTGGCGTTCATCGTCTCCGCCAACTTTTATGGTAACATCAATTTCGGTCGTATTCTTGTCCCATGTTGTTACAAACATATTACCGTATTGATTATTGATATCAAGCATACAGTTGCTGTTTACAATGTATGCCTTGTGTATAGATTTTTCCTTTTTGTACTTCCCTTTTACCTCATTGGCCATAAGCAGGCAAGGTAATAATAGGGCAAGTATAAGATAGTTAAGCCTGATTGCTTTCATGGTATTTCTCTTTTAATTTTTTGGTGTTTTCAATTCGTGTAATCACTTCTTCAAGGAATGATATCCTGGTTTGCAGGTTGGTTATCATGGCGTGTATTATCTGTTTGTTCTCGCCTTTTTTAAGGAGCTCCTGCGTAAGTTTGTCATAATCTTTTTCCAGTTCTTCCATGTGGAAAAGTGCGTCCTTAACCAGCTTTTGCGTTTCGGGGCTGTTTTCTTTCTCCACCTTGGCAAGCTCATTTTTGATGATGGAAGCAAAGTACACCTGGGTTTCCCTCACTTTTGGCGATACTTTAGCCATTGCATTTGGCATGGCTGGCTCTTGCTGGCGACTCATGAACACGCCAAACAATATAAGCACTGCGGCGGCCACCGGCATCAATAGCTTATAGCTGAACTTCTTTTTCTTTTTGCGCTCCAGCCTGTCCAGGAAACGGTCCTGGTGGCCTGCTGCGGGTTCTTCAACATCCCACTGACCGTCAAATTTTTTAAACAGGTCGTCAATGTTATTGGTACTCATAACTACTTAATTTTTTCAGAAGGCTTTCTTTGGCCCTGCTGATGGTTGTGCGGCAATTGCCTGGGTTTATCTGTAAGATCTCACATATTTCTTCCTGGTCATACCCTTCAATGAACAGCAGGGTCAGTATCAGCCTGTAATTTTCCTTTAGCGACTGTATGGCCGCCATAACCTGTTGCAGCTGCAGCTGCTGAAAGTCCAGTTTTGTCTCGTCCCTGTGGCTGTCGTCCTCTACTTTGTACAATACATTGTCAAGCGGGTCCAGCGCTGTTTTGTTCAGTTTCTTGTAATTGTCCAGACTATGGTTTACCACTATTTTTTTTAACCAGGCGCCAAATGTAACCTCACCTTTAAAGGAATCTATCTTGGTAAACGCTTTAAGGAAAGCCTCCTGCATTACATCTTCAGCCCAGTGTGGATTTTTCACAATGCGCAGTGCCGTGTTGTACATGGCCTTATAATAGGTATTATAAAGCTCAAACTGCGCGTTGCGGCTGCCCTGCCTGCATCGTTCTACAAGATTGTTTATGTCCTTTGCGTGTTCCAAGTTGGTTAACCGGTTTGATATAATGACTGCGCCTTATTTGCTATTGTTACAGTTGGCCCGAAAAAAAGTATAAAATTTTTCAGGCTAAATATATAAAAATAAAAAAGCGCCTGTAAAACAAGCGCTTAACGTATAAATTTTTTTCCAGGAAATTATTCCTGCATAGTGTGGTACACGTTCATAACGTCATCATCTTCCTCAATTTTTTCAAGGAGTTTTTCCACATCAGCCACCTGGTCTTCCGTAAGTTCCTTGGTTACCTGAGGGATCCTTTCAAAACCGGATGATAATATTTCTATGCCGCGGTTTTCCAGCTCCTTCTGTATGGCTCCAAAACTTTCAAAAGGGGCATACATTACAATGCCGTCTTCATCAGCAAAAATTTCTTCCACGCCAAAATCAATCATTTCCAGCTCCAGCTCTTCCACGTCCTGGCCTGCTGCCGGTATGCGGAAATTGCAGGTATGGTCAAACATGAACTCTACCGAGCCCTGCGTACCCATGGTGCCGTTGCACTTATTGAAATAACTGCGGATGTTGGCTACCGTGCGGTTGTTGTTATCAGTAGCGGTTTCTATAAGTATAGCAATGCCGTGCGGCGCATAACCTTCAAACAAAACCTCCTTAAAGTTGGCTGTTTCCTTGTCAGACGCTTTTTTAATGGCGCGCTCCACATTGTCTTTCGGCATGTTGGCTGCTTTGGCATTCTGCATTACCGCCCTAAGCCTGGAGTTGCTTTCCGGGTTGGGGCCGCCTTCCTTCACAGCCATTACAATGTCTTTGCCTATCCTTGTAAACGTTTTGGCCATGGCCGACCAACGTTTCATTTTTCTTGCTTTCCTAAATTCGAACGCTCTTCCCATAATTGATGTATTAGCAGCACAAAAATAAACTTATTCGTTGTTTTTGCAAAAACTAATTTTGAGATACCAGCTTGGCCGATTTAAGGTTGTACAAATCTATCGCAATTTTCATGGCTTCAGCTATGTTGGCATCGGTGCGGATAGCTTTTATTTTCTGGTCGTTCTGGCTTATGATGAAGTCATCTTTATCGGCTTCAACAGGAGTAGGGGAACTGTAAGCGACGCTAATTCCCTGTTCTTTTTCTGTGGCTGTGTTTACGTCCTTCCAGATGCCATCCATGCTGTGCACATCGGCAAAAACGGCATCAAACGTAACCGGTAGCGCTGCTTTTTCAGCTACATATAATGCATTTACCCGGCTGTTGATGGACTGTACCAGCTTGAAGTTTTCATTTTCGGCTAGGCGTTTCCTGCTCAGCTCTTTTGCCAGCAGGATTGGTTTTTCAGCCAGCGGGTTAAATTTCAGGGTAATTTCCAGGCTGTCATTTTTTATGGCGTTGGGCATGGTACTTTCGCGTGGCATCAGCTTTTCAAAAAACGCCGGAAAAACAACATCAGGCTGTATGCCCGTGTACTGGCTGCTTTTGCCCGTAACGCGGTAAAAACGGTCTATGGTTACTTTTACAAAATCCTGTTCGCTACCTTCAAGCGGCAGTATGGTTTGCATGGTGGCTTTACCCAGCGTGTTGCTGCCGGCCACAAGGGCGCGGTGGTAATCCTGCATAACGCCCGCAAAAAACTCGCTGGCAGAGGCCGAAAACCCATTTACAAGCACCACAATGGGGCCGTTATAAATCGTTCCCCGATTGGTATCTTTTATCACATCCAGCGATTTGCCCTTACCGGTGATAATAGCCAGCGGGCCGGAATGTATGAACAGCCCTGCCATGCGTATCACCTCATCCATCGATCCACCGCCATTAAACTGCAGGTCAATCACTAAGCCTTTAATATGTTGTTGTTTCAGTTTATCCACTTCGCGGGCTACGTCATCGGCACAGCCTGCACCGGTGCTGTTATCCAGGGCGGTGTAAAAGCTGGGCACTTTAATGTACCCTACAGGCACAGTATCGCCCAGCACATAGCTGTACACGCTGTGGTCTTCGGCTTTCATGATTTTTTTCTCCAGCGCCACACTGTATATGGTGCCGTCTTTTTTGCGCAGCGTAAGCTCTACGTTGCGGTAGGTATCCGACAGTACGATGTTGCTGATGGCTTCCAGAGAGGTGCAGCTTACGGCATATTCGCGGTCATCGGCGGCAAGCTTCAGGAGCTGGTCGCCTTTGGTTATCTTTTGTGTTTTATAGGCCGGTCCGCCGGGCACAATGTCTTCAACAATAATTTCTTCTTTCTCGTTCTGGCTCACATAAAGGCCCAGCGAGTAATTTTCGGAGGCAATGCCCGACATGAACGAAGCTTTGTCATTATAGCTGAAATAGGTAGAATGCGGGTCGAAATAGGAGCAGAAGGTGGAGAAGAACAGGTTGTAAAAGCCTTCCTCAAAACCTTCGGAAGGATTGAGCAGCGTATTCACCCTGCACAGGTAAGTTTCCGTCACCCTGCTTTTGGCAGCGGGCAGCAGCTGTGGCAGTTTGGTGCGCAGCGAATCTTTATTCTTGCTCATTTGGGCCACGTCTTCCAGAATATCATACACCATTTTCTTTCGGATGAACTTCTTTATCCGCTGTTGGTCGCTGTGGTGCGGGAATGATTTTTTGGAATAGAAAATAGTGTCCTTGGTTTCGTAAGCCAGGTTTTCACGGCTTATTTCTTCCACAAATTGCTTTTTGCGCTGCAATGCCTTGTGGTAAGTACCTATAAAATCCTGAAGGAAAGCGCACTGTTTAGTGTTCAGGTAATCGTCAATTTTGTATTTGTGCTTTTCCAGCAGCTGTACCTCATCTTTCAGGAAAAGCGTGCTGTTGTCGTCCAGCTCTTCAATCAGGGTTTCAAAAACATAAACCGACAGGCTGTCGTCTATCGGTTTAGGCTTTATGTGTGCTTCCTGTAGCACATAGTTTACTTTAGAAAAAACATCGCATGCGTTTTCATGTTCCTGTGCCGCTAATGCCAGCGGAAGCATGTAAGCCAGTGCGAATATTTTTTTCATAAGCGTTTATTTTTTGTAGAAAGGCAGCTTTACCACCTTTGCCGGGATATCCTTGTTGCGTATCCTGATGAATATTTCACTGTCTGGCGCTGCAAGGTCCGTAGGCACATAGCCCAGCCCAATCCCTTTGTTAAGCGATGGCGACATGGTGCCCGATGTTACTATTCCTATTACGTTGCCATCCTTATCCACAATTTCATAATCATGGCGTGGAATGCCACGTTCCACTAATTCAAAGCCAACAAGTTTGCGTGTTACGCCTTCTTCTTTTTGCTTTTTAAGCGCATCAGAGTTAGTGAAGTCTTTGTTGAACTTAGTTATCCAGCCCAGGCCTGCTTCCAACGGCGATGTGCTGTCGTTAATGTCGTTTCCATAAAGGCAGAAGCCCATTTCGAGGCGAAGCGTATCGCGGGCGGCAAGGCCAATCGGCTTGATGCCGAAAGCTGCGCCGGCTTCAAAAACGCGCGTCCATATCTGTTCAATCTCAGTATTTTTGGCGTATATCTCAAAACCGCCGCTGCCGGTATAGCCGGTTGCCGAGATAATAACATGCTCAACGCCCGCAAAATCAGCTACTTCAAAATGATAGTATTTGATAGCTGAAAGGTCAACCGATGTTAGCGATTGCATTGCCTCAACAGCATTTGGCCCTTGTATGGCAAGCAGCGAATAATCGTCTGATATGTTGCGCATATCAACACCCATATCGTTTTTAGACGAAATCCAGTTCCAGTCCTTTTCAATGTTCGAGGCATTCACTACCAGCAAATACTGGTCTTCCTTCATTTTATAGATAATAAGGTCATCTACAATGCCGCCGTCTTCGTTAGGCAGGCATGAATATTGCGCCCTGCCCACAGTAAGCACAGAGGCATCGTTGGTGGTAACTTTTTGTATCAGGTCCAGCGCTTTTGGGCCTGAAAGAAGGAATTCACCCATGTGGGAAACATCAAAAACACCTACGCCGTTGCGTACGGTTTCGTGCTCAATGTTAACTCCCTCATATTGTACAGGCATATTGTAACCCGCAAACGGAACCATTTTGGCTCCAAGTTGCTCATGAATGTGCGTTAGCGCAGTATTTTTCATTTAAGTTTAAGAAATAAGTTAGATGATGCTAAATTATTGAAAAATCTGCATTTAACGGGATAACCGATTTAAAGATTATGATTTATTTAGATAACGCTGATAATTATAATTTTAGCAATTTAGCTTTCAACTCTTCATAACTCCCAATCTTTACACTTTTTTTCTCTTTATCCATTAGGCTTTTTATCTGCTCCGGCAGTGAGATTTTAATACCTAAATTTTGTTCAATGCTGTCTGCAAACTTCACCGGGTGCGCTGTTTCCAGGAAAACTCCTGTGACCTCGTCATGGCTTTCCATATACTTTTTCAGGCCAAGGTAACCGACTGCGCCATGCGGGTCGGGCAGGTAGCCATTTTGGTTGAGTTGGGCAATTGCTTCTAAAGTTTGCGCATCGGTAAAAGGGTAGGAGGTCAGTTCATTTCTCAGTCCGTCACCAAACAGTTCCAATATACGTACAAAGTTGCTGGGGTTGCTCACATCCATAGCGTTGGAAAGCGTTTCTACAGTAGCTTTAGGCTCGTAATCCTGTGTTTGCATAAAGCGCGGCACGGTATCGTTAGCATTGGTTGCCGCAACAAAATGATGTATTGGCAAACCGATTTTCTTTGCCATCATCCCGGCGCAAATGTTCCCGAAATTGCCACTCGGTACTGAAACTACCAAAGGCTTGCCCAGCTTTTTCAGCTCTTTATAGGCAAAGAAATAATAAAACATCTGCGGAAGCCAGCGCGCTATGTTGATGGAATTGGCCGAAGTCAGGTTTACGCCTTTCAGGCCGTCATCCAGAAAAGCCTGCTTTACCATATCCTGGCAATCGTCAAACGTGCCACTCACTTCCAGCGCTTTTATGTTATGTCCCAGCGTGGTAAGCTGGCGTTCCTGCACATCGCTGACTTTACCTGACGGGTACAGTATCACCACGTTGATGCCTTCCACACCCAAGAAACCGTTGGCCACTGCACCGCCGGTATCGCCGGATGTGGCTACCAGTATGGTTACTTCCTTTTTCTCATCCTGCAAAAAGTACCGCAGGCACCGCGACATGAACCGTGCGCCAACATCTTTAAATGCCATAGTAGGCCCATGGAAAAGTTCCAGAGAATACACATCCTGTTCCACCTGCACCAGCGGAAAGTCGAACGCCAGGGTTTCCTCTACAATTTCCCGTAGTTTTTGCTGCGGAATCTCATCGCCTACAAAAGGAGTTATGGCATTCAGGGCAATGTCAACGTTGCTGTAATTTTCTATGTTGTCAATAAAGTCCTTATCCAGTTGCGGAATGCTTTCGGGAAAATACAATCCTTTATCCGGCGCAATGCCGGTTATGGCGGCTTCCTTAAACGAAGCTTTTATATTGTGGTTATTTAAGCTGTAGTATTTCATTATCTATTTGTAAATATAAACACGGGTAGTCCCGTCAGGTAATTGTTTAATTTCTTGCGATTTCATACCATAACTTACTGCTTTGTAATTTACTTCATTCATAAACGCTTCAAGAGGCATATTTTTTCCGCCAATAAGCTGCACATAAGGGTTTATAGTATCGAAAACAGCATGAGAAGTAAGTCCGTATGAAAAATTTTTCTCCATTGCTTTTTGATCAATATCCCAAAACAAAAAACTCGTTTTAAGTTTTATCGGATTCCTGTCAATCCTGAAAATAAAAGTTTCGTTGTCTTTTTGGTAATATCCCAAAAGTTTCCCTTTTAGCTTTCCGGTAGTAATGCTATCCATGTCAACCCGTTCGCCATCAGTCTTGGCCCAATCTCCAATCTTTTCATGAAAAAAGTATAAGTAAGATTCATTAAGGGATAGTCCGCAAACATTCGGGTTAAATAACATCAGGCTGTTACCGTAGATAGCTATGCATAACGTACAAAAACCTACAATGGACCACAAGCGGGACATGTTGCGGAATTTCCATAGGCTCGCAATAATAAGTGCGACTGATAATACAATGAGCGTGTAACCAATAATTTTGTCTTTTTCAGTAATATAAAAACCTGAGCATGCCGAGCTGCATCCGCATGCGAAATCATCATAGTATACCTTTTCTAGCCCAATGTACATTAAAGCAAAAAGTGCTGTAAATAATATTGTAATAATTATCAGTACATTTTTTTTCATAACATCCTTATCCCTTCAGGGTTTATTTTTGAAACATGTACCTCATAGTCAATGCCGGTGCCTTTCAACACTTCGGCCATGGCATCAGCGGTTTTTTGTGCGGCTTCTTTTCCTTTAGTTAAAGCAAATACCGATGGCCCTGAACCTGATATACCCGAACCCAACGCACCGGCATCCAGCGCGACATTCTTTAATAAATGGAAATGCGGAATCAAATGCGCACGCAACGGCTCCACCAGCACATCCTGCAGGGAGCGGCCTATCAGGTCGTAATCTTCCCGGTACAGCCCGCTTATGAGCCCAGCTAGGTTTGCCGACTGCGTTATGGCATTTTTGAACGATACAGTATCTTTCAGCACCGCGCGGGCATCCTGCGTACGCAGTTCAATCTGCGGATGGATAACTGCCGCATACAATTCGGCAGGTGCGGGGATTTCCACAATATCCAAAGGGCCATAGCTGCGTATCAGCGTGAAGCCGCCCAAGAGGGCAGGAGCTACATTATCGGCATGTGCCGCGCCGCTGGCCAGTTTTTCGCCCTGCATTGCATAATGCACCAACTCGGCGGTGGTGAGCGGGTGCCCCAGCAAATGGTTTACCGCATATACCGCACCCGCAGCACTGGCCGCACTGCTGCCTATGCCGCTGCCGGCCTTAATTTTTTTGTGGATGGTAATATCAAACCCAAAGGATGGGTGCAGCTTTTCCACCAACGCCATGGCGGCAACACCGGCCACATTTTTGGCAGCTTCAAGCGGCAGTTTAGCGCCTGTTATTTTCTTAATGCGCACGCCCTTTTGAAGGGAACGTTCCACTACCATCTCATCGCCCACATTGTCCAGGCACAGGCCCAGCACATCAAAACCGCAGGAAACATTGGCAATAGTGGCCGGACAAAATATCTTTACTTCCATAATTAGTTGTTGCCTATACGTATTACATCAGCAAACAGTCCCGATGCCGTAACATCAGCGCCTGCTCCTGCTCCTTTTATTATCAGTGGCTGATCCACATACCTGTCGGTGTGGAAAAGCACAATGTTGTCCTTGCCTTCCAGGTTGTAGAACGGGTGCCCCGCCGGTATAAATTCCAGCCCTACGTGTGCCTTACCGTCTTCAAACGTTGCCACAAACTTTAACCTGGCGCCTTCAGCCTTTGCCCTTGCATACAGACCATCAAAATGCGCTGCATTATCTTTCAGCGATTGGAAGAAATCCTCAACGTTTTCCGCCTCCAAACTTTCCTGCGGCAGGAACGAGCGGTTCTCAATATCCTCAATCTCCATTTTATAGCCGCTTTCGCGTATCAGTATCACCAGCTTGCGCTTCACGTCAATGCCGCTCAGGTCAATCTTCGGGTCGGGTTCGGTGTAGCCTTCTGTTTGTGCCTGCTTCACGATGTCATGGAAAGAAACCGACTCATTAAAGTTATTGAAAATAAAGTTGAGGCTGCCCGAAAGTACCGCCTTTATTTTATGTACCCTGTCGCCCGAAGCTATCAGGTTTTTCAGTGTATCAATAATAGGCAGCCCGGCCCCCACATTGGTTTCAAAGAGGAAAGGCGCGTTATAACGTCTTGACAAGTCTTTCAATTCTTTGTAATTACTATAGGCCGATGAGCAGGCCACCTTGTTGCAGGTAACCACAGCAATGCTCTGCTTCAGGTAGGCGGCATAGGTAAGCGGCACATCATCGCTGGCAGTGTTATCTACAAAAATGCTGTTACGCAGGTTAAAGCGCTTTATGGCACCTATAAAACCGGTGTGGCTCGTGGGTTCACCATTTTCCAGCAGTTCCTGCCTGTCCTTAAGCGAAAGGCCATCACCATCAAAGCACATTTTTTTAGAGTTGGAAAGCCCGATGACGCGAACGTTGATGTTCAGGTTTTCCTTCAGGTATTTGCGTTGCTTTTGTATCTGGTCCAGGAATTTATCGCCCACATTGCCCACTCCCATCACAAACAGGTTGAGCTGCACGGTGCTTTCCTCAAAAAACTCTTCGTGCAGGCTGTTCAGTGCCTTCTTCACATCGCGGCTGGCAATCACGGCCGATATATTCCTTTCGCTGGCACCCTGCGCTATAGCGCGAATGTTGATGTTGTTCCTGCCCAGTGTGCTGAACATCCTGCCGCTAAGGCCCTGGTGGCTTTTCATGCTTTCGCCTACAACGGCTATTATCGAAAGGCCATCTTCCAATATGGCCAGTTTTATCTTTTGCTGTTGTATCTCAAACTTAAATTCGGCATCAATGGCTGATTTGGCTTTGCGGGCTTCAGCATCTACAATACCAAAACAGATAGAATGCTCTGACGATGCCTGTGTGATGAATATTACGTTGATGTTCTCTTTTGAAATCACCTCAAACAAACGCTTAGAAAATCCCGCTACTCCCACCATGCCTGGGCCTTCCAGGGTAACAAGGGTAATGTTATCAATATTACTGATGCCTTTAATGGGGTTGCGGCTTTCGGCCGGTACATCACGAGTAATGATGCTTCCCGGTGCTTCCGGCTCAAAAGTATTTTTTATGGTAAGTGTAATGTTCTTATTGATGATAGGCTGGATGGTTGGCGGGTACAGCACTTTGGCCCCGAAATGCGACAGTTCCATAGCTTCCTCAAAACTGATGTGGCTTATGCTTTCGGCCTGTTTTACCAGTTTTGGGTTGGCGGTGTAAATGCCATTTACATCCGTCCATATTTCCAGAGCAGGCACATCCAGCGCAGATGCCAGTATGGCAGCAGTGTAGTCGCTCCCGCCACGGCCCAGGGTAGTGGCATGCCCGTCTTCCGATTGGGCAATGAAGCCCGGAAGCACGATCACGGCATTTTTATTCTTATCGAAATAATGCTGTATGTGCAGGTTGGTAATTTCAAAATTCACCACAGCCCTGCCAAAGTGGTTGTTGGTAGTAATAAGCTCCCTGCTGTCGGCCAGCTGGCAGTCTTCGCCCTGTGCCTTCAGCGCTTCCAAAATGATATAGGACGAGAGCACTTCGCCAAACGACAGGATAAGGTCTTTGGTACGTTCGGACAGTTCGCCTAAAAGGTAGCAGCCATCCAGCAAAGTTTCCAGTTGGTGCAGCTCTTTTTTTACATGGCTGGCAATGCCGGGTTGGCTGGCAGCGGGTATCAATGCTTTTACAGCCTCAAGGTGGCGTTCCTCAATCGCAGCATGTGTTTGTTTGTAGCTTTCATTTTTAGATGCCGCATCTACAGCAGCATTCAGCAGCAGGTCGGTGACCCCGCCAAGGGCTGAAACCACTACGGCTACCTGGCCGCTTTGTTTTTTGCTTTTAATAATACTGATGCACTTAGATATGTTTTCGGCGTTGGCAACAGAAGTGCCGCCAAATTTTATAATGTTCATGATTGATAAGTTAAATAGGTTGGATACAAGGTTTTTCCTGATTATTTACTTGTGTTAATAATCCCTGAAATGGCTTATATGTAAATGATTATACCCCGAACGGGGTGGTGGTTGTAGTAGTTGTGGTGGTTGATACAAAAGCAAAAGCAGGCCTTGCTGACGGAGCCAGCAGCCAGTTGAGGAAAGTAGTTAAATATTTGTTGCTTTGAGCCTTCATATAGTAGCAAATGTAATAAATTTACATAGCTGTAAAAGCCTCATTATCACTTTTACGGAATTATTATAAATGCCTGCATAAAATTTTTATATGAAGATTTTTGATACTTCAAATATCCGCGAAGCTGATAAATTAACAATAGCCCGGCAAGGAATAACATCTTTTGAGCTTATGGAAAGGGCCGGTAATGAGGCTTTTTTGTGGCTACGGAACCGGTTTACTGATAAAGAGACTGTTTTTCACGTATTTTGCGGCAAAGGGAATAATGGGGGAGACGGCCTGGTTATAGCCCGCCTGCTGCACCAAAGCACTAACTATAAAGTGTACCTTAATATAGTGGGCGAAGGCAGGCCGACTGAAGATTTTAAGCAGGCGCTGGAAAAGATTACCGCTGAAGGTATAGAATATAACCAGCATACCGAGATACTGCCTTATGATAAAGGTAAGACTGTAATTATTGATGCGCTTTTCGGCATTGGGTTATCAAGGGAGTTGGATGATGATTATAAAAATACCATACAGCACATCAATAATAGCGGAGCTTATATTGTATCAATCGATGTACCTTCGGGGATGTTTATGGACAAACCAACGGAATTTGCCGTAAATGCCGATGTAGTACTTACGTTTCAGTTCCCCAAACTGGCTCTATTTCTTCCATCCAATTATAGCTTTGTGAAAGAAATACAGGTGTTAGATATAGGGCTGGATAAGGAATTTATAGACCAAACAGATTCAGCGTATAACTATATTGATGAGTTTGAAGCCTGCGGCAGATACAGGCCTGTACCACTACATGCTCACAAAGGTATGTTGGGGCATGCGCTCATTATTGGCGGGAGTTATGGTAAAGTTGGTGCAGCTATGCTTTCAGCCAAAGCCGCATTGAAATCAGGCTGCGGGCTGGTAACGGCTTATGTACCGGAGTGTGGATATATACCGCTGCAAAGTTCATTCCCCGAAGCGATGGTATTGACCGATGGCGAAAAACACATAACCAGTATTGATTTTGAAATTCAACCCAAAGCTATAGGCATAGGCCCCGGTATTGGTACACATGCAGATACAGAACAGGCTCTGCACAACTTCCTCAAAAAAAATAAAACTCCTTTGGTTGTAGATGCTGATGCGCTCAATATCCTTTCGGAAAATAATGAGTGGCTGAAGCTACTGCCCGAAGGGAGCATCATTACGCCGCATCCTAAGGAACTCGAAAGGCTTATTGGCAAATGGGATGATGATTTTGACCGGCTGAAAAAGCTGAAAGCCTTTTCCAATCAATATAACATCATCATTGTGGCGAAAGACTGGCGCACAATGATTATCTATAAGGATAACGTATATATCAATTCCACAGGCAATTCGGCGCTGGCAACCGGCGGCAGCGGCGATGTGCTTACGGGTATCCTTACCGGTCTTATGACGCAGGGCTATACTCCACATAAAGCGGCTATTTTCGGGGTGTACCTGCATGGGCTTACGGCTGATATTGGCGTGGTAAAAACAGGTGTGCAGGCGTTTACAGCGTCGTCTATACTGGACTATCTGGGTGAGGCTTATCTTAAAATTGAGGGGCTGCATTGAAAATGCTTCAAAAATCTTGCTTTTTAATAATGGTTTTGTGAATTTTGAACCCTCAAACCAACCGACATGGAAACCATACATTATATAAGTTCTGACCTGCTTTCTCTTGAAATTGTAAACGACATCATCTCCCAGGATAAAAAGCTGGAATTATCGGAAGAAGCACGTGCCAATATTGAGCGCTGCCGAATTTACCTTGATGAGAAAATGAAGCAGCATGATGAGCCTATTTATGGAATCAATACCGGCTTTGGGTCGCTTTATAATGTAAAGATATCTACAGAAAACCTGACCAAACTACAGGAAAACCTTGTAAAATCTCACGCTTGCGGCACAGGCAATGAAGTTCCGGCCGAAATCGTGAAGATAATGCTGTTGCTTAAGATACAGTCACTAAGCTATGGACATTCGGGTGTGCAGCTGGAAACTGTGGAGAGGCTGGTTGATTTTTATAACAATGATATCCTGCCGGTAGTGTATGAGCAGGGTTCACTTGGCGCTTCGGGCGATTTGGCCCCGCTGGCGCACCTGTCGCTGCCACTGCTGGGTGAAGGTGAGGTTTATATGGACGGTTTTCGCCAGCCGGCGCAAAAAGTGCTGGACAAAATGGGCTGGCAGCCAATAGTTTTAAAGTCTAAAGAAGGGCTTGCACTGCTAAACGGCACGCAATTTATGAGCGCTTATGGCATATACATCCTTCTAAAATCGATAAAGCTCAGTTATCTGGCCGACGTTATTGGTGCGGTATCTTTAGAAGGTTTTGATGGGCGTATAGAGCCGTTCAATGAACTGATACACATGGTACGCCCGCACAAAGGGCAGGTGGTTACGGCAAGGCGTTTTAATGAATTGCTGGAAGACAGCGAAATCATTACACAGGCTAAAAAGCACGTGCAGGATCCATATTCGTTCCGCTGCATACCGCAGGTGCATGGGGCAAGCAAGGATACTATTGATTACGTAAAAAAGGTTTTCCGTACGGAAATAAACTCAGTTACTGATAATCCCAATATATTTACCGAAAGCGATGTAATCATATCCGGAGGTAACTTCCACGGGCAGCCGCTGGCATTAACGCTTGACTTTTTAGGCCTTGCCCTGGCTGAATTGGGTAATATTTCCGAAAGGCGCACCTACCAATTGATTTCGGGCCTGCGCGGTTTGCCACCATTTTTGGTATCAAATCCGGGGCTTAACTCAGGTTTCATGATTCCGCAGTACACCGCTGCCAGCATTGTAAGCCAAAACAAGCAGCTGGCTACACCTGCCAGTGTTGACAGTATAGTATCCAGCAACGGACAGGAAGACCACGTGAGCATGGGTGCGAACGCTGCTACCAAAACCAAAAAGATTGTAGATAACCTGGAGCGCATACTGGCCATAGAGCTGATGAATGCAAGCCAGGCGCTGGAGTTCCGCCGACCTCTGAAGTCGAGTGAATTTATTGAGATGTTCGTAAAATCCTATCGTGAAGAAGTGCCTGTTGTTGAAGAAGACCGCATACTGCATTACGATATTGAAAACACCATAGCGTTCCTGCAAAACCTGCAGCTGGACGAGAGCGTGTTTGAGTAATTCAGCAGTTTTGTCATTAGCTTCGCTGAACCACTATGTTAGGTTTCTGAACGTAGCTTGCGGAGTGAAGAATCTCTAATACTACTTTTGCTTCATACAGTCTGATACTTCCGGTATAAAATCATGCTTTATGTTTTCACGGTGCTGCTTTCCCCAGTCAATCATAGCCTGTATGATATGGCCAAAGGTTTTGCAGTATTGCGTTGATTCATATTCCACACGCACGGGCGTATCAGGATAAACTGTGCGCTTCACCAGTTTGTTCAGTTCCATTTCCTTCAGTTCGCGGGAGAGCATGCGGGTGGTAATGCCCGGTATGCTGCGCTCAATTTCCCTGAAACGCTTGTTGCCATTGCATATGGAGTTGATGATGGGCAGTTTCCATTTCCCCCCAATTACATAAATAGTGTCCTGTAGCGCCTGGCGCTCTTCTTCGTGGTTGCGTATCATCGTTTTATAAAATAGCTGGTATACTCTATTATACTGGTTACAAAGTTATATCATTTTGCTAATACCTTTGCTGTAAACAATAAATAAAATTTTATAATGAATAATTTAAATGGTAAAATTGCGCTTGTAACTGGCGGAAACAGCGGGATAGGATATGCAGCGGCAAAAGCACTGGCAGCTAACGGAGCACAGGTAATTATAACTGGCAGGAGGGAAGCTGCGGTAAAACAGGCCGCTGAAGAACTTGGCGCTACAGGATTGATTGCAGATCAGGGTATTGTAGCTGATATTGACAAGCTTTCGCAAGATGTAAAAGCGCAATTCGGTAAAATAGACATACTTTTTATTAACGCAGGTGTTGCGAGTTTTTCTTCGATTGCCGATGCTACCGAAGAAGGCTTTGATGATATGATGGACATTAATTTTAAAGGTGCTTATTTTACGCTGAGCCGATTTATACCACTGCTTAAAGAAGGCGCTTCGGTAATATTCCTGTCGTCCAACGTTTCAGACATGCATTCGCCAAACTTCTCGGTATATTGTGCCAGCAAGGCCGCTTTAAGCTCTATCATGAAAACTGCTGCGGCTGAACTTGCACCATTGCAAATACGCGTTAATGCTGTAAGCCCGGGTCCGACTAAAACCGCCATATTTGAAAAAACAGGTCTTCCTGAAGATGTTGTTGCAGGTATGCATGAAACACTGGCTACCAAAGTGCCGCTTGGAAGGATAATTGAGCCGGAAGAAGTGGCCGGCCTTGTTGTGTATCTTGCAGGCGAACAGGCCGCAAGCATTACAGGATCGGAATTTACTATAGACGGCGGATTCAGGCTGGTGAACAGGTAATAATATTAAGCTATACAAAAAGCTCCTGAAAAGGGGCTTTTCTTGTTTTAATCACTCAGGGTAACCTCAACAGCTATGCTGTAGAATCTCCTGTTAAACACTGCCTCATTTTTCCAAGTGCCGTTATTAAACACCCACTGTGCTTCTTTTTTAGGCACATAGCTGTTTACAAAGCGCGGGTTGTAGTATATCTGGCCTTTTTTGCTGCCCGTGTGGTAAACCAGGAACTCGTTGCGCTGCACAAGCAACCATTCTATTGCAATGAACAGGCCTTTTTCAGGAATCCGGATGTTGAGATGGGAAACATCTACCACCGACATTTGCTTGCCTTTAGGCGCTTTACCCATCAGTCGGTCATCATGCAGCAATGCACCCGGGCTACCATCGTTATTAGCGGAATAAATACGCACGTAATATATAGTATTCTTCTTATCGCTATAGGTATAAAACAACAGCTCTTTAAGGAAAGGCGTGGCCTCATATTCCTTTTTGTAAGGAATGAAGCGTGCCCTCATCATTGGGTTATAGCTGGCTGTAGCAGCTGCAAAATGCGGTTCGTCAATATCCTCAATAGGGTTTACAATGCGGGTATGCTGGTTTTTGCGTGGTGTAATCACCAATTCATCCAGCTGTATGGTTTGCTGGGTCAGTTCTGTAACCGGTTTCAGGTCGGTTACTTTTATTTTGGTATCGGCATAGCCCACCGCCGAAAATAACAACGTATCGGTGGCTTCGGCTGCTGCCAGCATATATTTCCCGTTTTCATCGGCAGTTGTACCTTTATCTTTATTCAGCACCCAGATGTTTACAAAGGGGATGGACTCTTTAGTTGTACCATCAATAATTTTACCCTGTAGCTGTGCATGCATCACTACTGTAAACAATAAGAAGCAGATGAAAGTAATTTTTTTCATGTCAGCTGATTTCTTCAAGCCACAGTTTTATAACTTGCTGCAGCGCTTGTTTTTTGGTTTCAAGATCGGCCATGCTTTTCAGGGTCAGCATCCTGCGCCCATCAGTATAGTTGCCTTCCAGTATTCCGGTGCTATCAGGAATTACGGCGCCGTTTGGGAAAACCAGCAGTACCTGGTCTTTCTTGCGGAGATGGAACACAACCAGGTCGCGCTTGTATTCTTTAGCGTTAAATTCCGACATCTCACCGGTATAGAAGAAAGCAGGCGAATTCCATTTTACCTGTTCACCAATTGATGGATCTGCCTGCAATATAGCCTGCCTTGTGGCTTCTGCTACATCTTTCAGCGGATGATCCAGCCCGGCCATCCAATCGTTTACCGCTTCAGGGTTATGTATGTCTTTTGCCATTATTTTATAAATTCATGTTTCAGCAACGAAAAAGCGATAGAGTCTTCATACTTGCCATCTACAAGGTAATGCTGGCGCAAGGTGCCTTCAAACACAAAGCCGAACTTGGCCATGGTTTTTTGCGAAGCTATGTTGTAAGTGGCTGTAAGTGCCTCAACGCGGTGCAGGTTCATGATGGTAAAGGCATATTGCAACACGGCGTTAGTAGCCTCTGTCATGATGCCTTGCCTTTTGTAGATGTCGTCATTCAGGTGGTAAAAAATCTCTGCACGGTCATGGTCGGTGTACCAGGTATGGAAGCCGCACATGCCAATGGATTTTTGAGAAGCGGTTTCCTTTATAATGAAATACAGGAACTTTTTATTGAAGGTAGCCACGCCGTTTTGGTGACGGAAGCGTTCCTTCTCCAGGCCTTTTTCATCAAACCCAAACAATGCCATGATATCAGCGTCCGGCAGAGTTTCAAATACCTGCCGGTGTACCTCCGGGGTTATCTTCAGTAAGGTGAGGCGGGTTGTGGTGAGCTGTTCCAATTCCATTTTGTGCGCGTATCTGTTTTTTTGCCAGTACAATAATAGCAATTGTATTGATAAAGAACAGGTAATAGCCATATTTTATTTGGCGGATGTCTTCGAAAATGCTATCCCCAAAAAAGTATATCAGCGGAATTATGCCAAAAAATAGTAATAAGTAGCTTGTCCATAAAACTGATTTAAACTTATTTCTAAACGATAGGTATAGCAAAATAATAATCAGCGGAAGCAATAATGCATATGATACAAAAGGTATTAATCCAAAATCTAATTCTGAAGCTTTTGGAGGCCCTCTTCAGCTAATGGTTTACACATGACTGTACTCAATTCATATCCATTTAAAGTAAATTTTTTAATTGCTTCCTCTCGAGCTTTTGCTTTCACAACCGGGTCGTTTGTGTCGGGTAACTTTAGAAACGCAGGTTTCGAACACATCTGAAAAAAAGGGCACAAAAATATCAGGAACATCAGTCCCGAAAGTATGCGGATGATAGTAGCCTTTTGCATCACTTATCGTCTTTTACTACAAATACCTCATCCACCCTTTTAAATTTTGGGTTATTGGCCACGGTAACCTTATGTGTGTAGGAGTCCTCTTTAACCTGGGTTATCTTTACCGTCATGGTGCCAATGTCCTTCACATCTTTATTGCGCGCTAATGTGGCGGCAGTAGGGGTAAGGGTATAGGTACAGTCGTCAAGCCATTTGATGTCGAAGGTAAAAGCTTCCTCGGCTTCTTCCAGTTTTTCGGTCTGGGTTTCTCCCTCGCGGGTTATCAGGCACACCTTTTTGGTTTTTGGGTCGGTTACCTTAAACTTGCCTTCCCTAACCTGTGCGCACTTGCTTTGTGCTGAGCCGGTGAAGCCCCACATCAGCATAAATAGTATATATGTAATGTTTTTCATGTATCTTTTTATCAAATGCGGTTGTGCCTCCGCTTTACAATCCTTACTATAAGTATACCTGCCGCAGTGAGCTTAAGCGCTGAACCTATGATGAGCAATTCAGACGAATACGGCCAGTCAATCAGCGTAAACAGGGCACCTGGTATAAACAGCGCCATGCCTATAAGGAATATAATTCCAATATTTATAAGTTTCATTCTATACGTTTAACAATACAGCTGCAAGCCCCAATATTGCGGGGACTCCCTGCACTAAAAATATTTTCTTTTGTACTGTTGCAGCACCATAAGCACCGGCAACCAGCACGCACAACAAAAAGAAAGTAGCTACATTAATGCTCCAGGCTTCATTCTCGATGATGAGGGACCAGATGAGACCCGCAGCCAGGAAGCCGTTATACAATCCCTGGTTGGCAGCCATGGGTTTGGTTTTTTCAAACAAATCCTGCGGGAAACCACGGAACACCTTACGCGCACGGGTGGTCCAGGCAAACATTTCCAGCCACAGTATATAAATGTGGATAAAGGCTACAAAGCCCACCAGTATGCGTGCTACAATTTCCATTTGAAGTTTTTTTCGATGGCTTTAATCATTTCGCCGGCAATATCTTTTTGGGTTGCCCCTTCAATGCCTTCCAATCCGGGAGAGGAGTTCACTTCCAGCAATAGCGGCCCTTTGGCAGAGCGGATAATATCTACACCTGCCACTTTAAGGTTCATAGCTTTAGCAGCTCTTATGGCAATTTTCTTTTCTTCGGCAGTAGGTTTTATTATTGAAGCCGTACCGCCCAGGTGTATGTTGGCCCGGAACTCGCCAGGCAATGCCTCCCGCTGTATTGTTGCTACTACTTTGCCGTCAATAACAAACAGGCGAAGGTCTTTTCCATTAGCCTCTTTAATAAATTCCTGTACCAATATATTTGCATTCAGGCTTTTGAAAGCGTTGATAACACTCTCTGCCGCTTTTTTGGTTTCGGCCAGTACCACACCCTTACCTTGCGTGCCTTCCAGGAGCTTAACGATGAGCGGCGGACCGCCTACCATTTTAATCAGGTCGTTAGTGTCAAGAGGCGAGTTGGCAAAGCCTGTAGTTGGTATGTCAACACCATTGTTTAATAGTAATTGCAGTGAATATAACTTGTCGCGTGACTGGGTTATAGCTGTAGCAGAGTTGAGGGAGAAAACCTTCAGCGCTTCAAAATGCCTTGTCATGGCACAGCCGTAAAACGTCATACTGGGGCGAATGCGGGGTATAACGGCATCAAAATCATTCAGCACGCGGCCGCCGCGGTAATGTATCTCCGGCGTATCGGCATCCAGCTTCATGTAGCAGTACTTTAGGTTCAGGAAATGCATTTCGTGCCCGCGCATTTCACCGGCTTCCATAATACGCTTGTTGCTATACAGCTCCGGGTTGCTGGCCAAAAGCCCAATCCGTAAACCCTGTTTGTTCTCGTCCGAGCTGCTATAGTATTCCTTCAGCTTCTCTTTGGTAGGCTGGCCCAGCAGGAATTTCTGCTCCGGATCTACCAATAGCCTGCCGCTCATGGCCTCGCGGCCCAGCAGCATACGGAAACCCATGGAGTCGCGGTTGGTAAGCGTTACTTCCACATTCCAGGTCGATTCTCCCACCTGTATCTCGGTGCTTATTACATAGCGCTGCTCACGGAAACCGCTGGAGCTTTTTACTACGCGCTTATCAACCAGCGGAGCCTGGCAGTGTATTACCGCCTTGGTGTTGTTTTGTATAGGGTTAATGTCAAACTTTACCCAGTTATCGCCGTCTTTTTCAAAAGGGATGATGTTCACGGCATGCAATGCCGACGTTTTGGCCCCTGAGTCAACTCTGGCCTTGATGGTAGGGATTCCTAATTGAGGGAAAGCGCACCATTCTTCGCTTCCTACAATAACTTTTTCCTGCATTTTAGGTAGATGGTTAAATACAATTCTAAAGTACTACTTTTTTTATTTGTAAGAAGAAATCAAACTTTATTTTTAATTAAATTTTAAAGTGTGAGGTCAAAACAAAACCTCAAAGGTTTTTAAAACCTTTGAGGTTTAAATAGGGATTAAGGTTTGATAAAGAAAAACAAAACCCCAAAGGCTTCAAAATCTTTGGGGTTAGTATCATTCTGTCGAAAAACCGAAAAATCTAATAATCGAAAAATCGACTCTTAACTTGCCGGATTTTCGGCTTTCCTTATGCTCACGGTAAGCTCGCTGCCACCATCTTCAAGATCCATAAATATTTCGTCTCCGCCAGAAATTTTAGAGGTAATGATTTCCTCCGCCAGCGTATCTTCTACATACTTCTGTATGGCCCTTTTCAGCGGCCTTGCACCGTATTGCTTGTCAAAGCCTTTGTCAGCAATAAAATCTTTTGCCTTGTCAGACAGCGAAATGTTGTAACCAAGGTCTTTTATCCTTGCATACAGTTTCTCAAGCTCAATGGTAATGATCTTATCAATATCCTCTTTTTCAAGCGGATTGAACACTATAATGTCGTCTATCCTGTTGATGAATTCAGGGGCGAAGGTTTTCTTCAGCGCCGCTTCAATCACCCCTTTGGAGTAATCGTCAGCCTGCGCTTTTTTGGCAGATGTACCGAACCCGACACCTTGCCCAAAATCTTTCAGCTGGCGTGCACCAACGTTTGATGTCATGATGATGATGGTATTCCTGAAGTCAATCTTACGGCCAAGGCTGTCAGTAAGGTAACCGTCATCCAGCACCTGCAGCAGCATGTTGAATACATCAGGGTGTGCTTTCTCAATCTCGTCCAGCAGCACCACGCAGTAAGGTTTTCTTCTTACCTTTTCGGTAAGCTGTCCGCCTTCTTCGTAGCCCACATATCCCGGAGGCGCGCCTACAAGGCGCGATATGGCAAATTTCTCCATGTACTCGCTCATGTCAATACGTACCAGCGCATCTTCGCTGTCAAAAAGCTCGCGGGCCAATATTTTGGCTAACTGCGTTTTACCCACACCTGTTTGGCCAAGGAATATGAACGAACCTATCGGCTTGTTAGGATCCTTAAGACCTGCACGGTTACGCTGAATTGATTTTGCAATTTTATCCACCGCATCGTTCTGGCCTATCAATTTACTTTTGATGAGTTCCGGCAGCTTGCTCAGCTTGTTGCTTTCCGTCTGCGCTATGCGGTTTACAGGTATGCCTGTCATCATGCTTACAACATCGGCAACATTATCTTCAGTAACGGTAACGCGGTTGTTTTTAGAATCTTCTTCCCACTGCTCCTGGGCTATGGCAAGGTCTTTCTCAATGCGTTTTTCATCGTCCCTAAGCTTGGCAGCTTCTTCATATTTCTGTTTCTTCACCACGGTATTCTTCAGCTCGCGCACCTCTTCAAGTTGCCTTTCCAGATCAAGAATCTGCTTAGGCACATCAATGTTGGTAATGTGCACACGGCTACCTGCCTCGTCCAGCGCATCAATAGCCTTGTCCGGAAGGAAACGCTCGCTCATGTAGCGGTTGGTCAGCTTAACGCAGGCCTCAATAGCTTCCGGCGTATAGTTTACGTTGTGGTGGTCTTCGTACTTGTTCTTGATGTTGTTCAGTATGGTGATGGTTTCCTCTACCGATGTAGGTTCTACCATAACTTTTTGGAAACGCCTTTCCAGCGCACCATCCTTCTCAATGTACTGGCGGTACTCATCAAGCGTTGTGGCGCCAATGCATTGTATCTCGCCACGGGCAAGCGCCGGTTTAAACATATTGCTGGCATCCAGCGAGCCTGTAGCGCCGCCTGCACCTACAATAGTATGTATTTCGTCAATGAAAAGGATAATGTCATTATTCTTCTCCAGTTCGTTCATAACGGCTTTCATGCGCTCTTCAAACTGGCCGCGGTATTTGGTGCCGGCCACAAGGCTGGCAAGGTCAAGCGTTACCACGCGTTTGTTGAACAATATGCGCGATACCTTCTTCTGGATGATGCGCAGTGCAAGGCCCTCGGCAATGGCCGATTTACCCACGCCTGGCTCACCAATAAGCAGCGGGTTGTTTTTTTTCCTGCGGCTAAGGATTTGCGACACGCGCTCAATTTCCTTTTCGCGGCCCACAACAGGGTCCAGCTTGCCTTCTTCGGCAAGTTCTGTCAGGTCGCGACCAAAGTTGTCTAAAACAGGTGTTTTAGATTTTTTGTTAGCCTTATTGCCCGAGGCAGGGTTGTTGAAGCTGCTTTCGCGCATACTGTCATCTTGTCCTGCATCATCGTTATATGACGACTCCGCCTTTGGCAGGTTTTCCATGTAGTCTTCTTCGTTTGATGTCATACTGATAAACTGTTCTTTTACGGTTTCGTAATCAATTTTTAGCTTGTTAAGCAATTTAGTTGTTGGGTCGTTTTCGTTGCGCAGTATGCACAGCAAAAGGTGTGCAGTGCTTATGGAAGTGCTCTGGAAAACTTTAGCTTCCAGAAATGTAGTCCTCAATGCACGTTCTGCCTGGCGCGTAAGATGAAGGTTCTTCTTCTCATTATTACGCTCCGCGTTGGGGTTGGCAGGGCTTAGTATTTCTACTTTTTTCCTTAAATGTTCCAGGTCAACAGATATGTTGTTCAGTATAGATATAGCCTTTCCGTTACCGTCCCTCAAAATCCCCAGCATCAAATGTTCCGTACCAATAAAGTCATGGCCCAGGCGAAGAGCTTCCTCTTTGCTGTAGGTGATTACATCCTTGACCCTTGGTGAAAAATTATCATCCATATTATTGAAATTGTGATAAGGTAAATTTACGTATTAATAAAGGATTTTGCAAAAACCATACCCTTTAAAAAGTACTGACAGCTAAGTGACAAAAAAAATATTAAAGCAGGAAAATATTTATGAATTCTTTATCAAGATAACTGATGAAAAAGCTGTTAATAAAACGTAAAATTTTTTAATTCGGTTGATTTTCTATCCTGATTAAAATCCGTATATTGGCACGTTTTGTAACTAAATTAAATATTTAATATAACTGCTTATGTCAGAAGGAGAAAAGTTAATTCCTATTAACATCGAGGACCAGATGAAATCAGCCTACATTGACTATTCAATGTCGGTAATCGTGTCCAGGGCACTGCCTGATGTTAGAGATGGCTTGAAACCGGTACACAGGAGAGTACTTTTTGGAATGTATGAATTGGGCGTACTCAGCAACAGGGCCCACAAAAAATCAGCAAGGATTGTAGGTGAGGTGCTGGGTAAATACCACCCGCACGGAGACTCATCAGTATATGATGCCATGGTGCGTATGGCACAGGACTGGAGCCTGCGCTACCTGCTTGTTGACGGGCAGGGTAACTTTGGTTCTATTGATGGCGACAGCCCTGCGGCAATGCGTTATACTGAGGCCAGGCTTCAAAAGATATCGGAAGATATTATGGCTGACCTTGATAAGGAAACCGTAGACTTTCAGCTGAACTTTGACGATACGCTTGAAGAGCCAACCGTAATGCCAACCCGCGTGCCTAACCTTTTGGTAAATGGCGCATCGGGTATTGCAGTAGGTATGGCTACCAATATGCCGCCACACAACCTTACTGAGGTAGTGAATGGTACACTTGCCTATATTGATAATAACGATATTGAGATAGATGAGCTGATGAACCATGTAAAAGCGCCTGATTTCCCTACGGGTGGCGTTATATATGGTTACGAAGGCGTTCGTGAGGCTTTCAAAACAGGCCGTGGCAGGATTGTAATGCGTGCCAAGGCTAATTTTGAAGAAGTTGACGGACGCGAATCTATAGTGGTTACCGAAATACCTTACCAGGTAAATAAAGCCGAAATGATTAAGCGTACGGCTGAACTGGTAAACGAAAAGAAAATTGAAGGCATTGCCAATATCCGTGACGAATCGGACAGGAACGGTATGCGTATAGTGTATATACTGAAGCGTGAGGCAGTACCTAATGTCGTGCTTAACACGCTTTATAAATATACCCAGCTGCAATCGTCATTCAGTGTAAATAACATTGCTTTGGTTGACGGCAGGCCGCAGATGCTTAACCTGAAAGACCTTATTCACTACTTTGTAGAGCACAGGCACGATGTTGTGGTGCGCAGGACTAAGTTTGACCTTCGCAAGGCAGAAGAAAGGGCACATATATTAGAAGGATTAATCATTGCATCAGATAATATTGATGAGGTTATCCAGCTTATACGTTCATCTAAAGATGGTGAAGAAGCGCGCGGAAAATTAATTGAGCGCTTTAGCCTTTCTGAAATACAGGCTCGCGCTATTGTTGAAATGCGCCTTCGCCAGCTTACAGGCCTGGAGCAGGATAAGCTAAGGGCAGAGTATGAGGAAATCATGAAACTGATTGCCGAATTGAAAGCCCTTTTGGAAAGCAAAGAGCTTAGGATGGAACTCATAAAGCAGGAGCTTATAGAAATCAGGGATAAATATGGCGATGCCCGCCGCTCCCAGATTGAGTACAGCGGTGGCGATGTGAGCATTGAAGACCTGATTGCCGATGAGAGCGTAGTTATTACTATATCGCACGCGGGTTACATTAAACGTACGCCGCTATCAGAATACAAAACACAAAACAGGGGAGGCGTGGGCCAAAAAGGTGTAGCCACCCGCGACCAGGATTTCCTTGAGCACTTATTTGTTGCCACTAACCACCAGTACATGCTGTTCTTTACCCAAAAAGGAAAATGCTTCTGGATGCGGGTTTATGAAATTCCTGAAGGCAGCAAAACCAGCAAAGGCCGTGCTATACAAAACCTTATCAATATAGAGAATGACGATAAGGTGAAGGCATTCATCTGCACGCAGGACCTTAAGAACGAGGAATACATCAACAACCACTACGTTATCATGGCTACCAAAAAAGGTATCGTGAAAAAAACATTGCTTGAACAATATTCTCGCCCAAGGCTAAACGGTATTAACGCCATCACCATACGTGAGGATGATGAACTACTGGAAGCTAAGCTTACCACCGGCGAAAGCCAGGTGCTTATAGCTGTGAAATCGGGCAAGTTGGTTCGTTTTGAAGAAGGCAAGACCCGCCCTATGGGACGTAGCGCTTCGGGTGTGCGCGGTATTACCCTTCAGGATGATAAGGATGAGGTAATCGGCATGGTTTCTGTAAATGATATGAACAGTGAGATACTTGTGGTTTCGGAAAACGGATACGGCAAGCGCTCCAGCCTTGAAGATTACCGTATTACCAACCGTGGCGGTAAGGGTGTAAAAACGCTTAATATTACTGATAAGACAGGCAGCCTGGTATCGATAAACAGCGTTACCGATGCGGATGACCTTATGATCATCAACAAATCTGGCCTTACAATCAGGATGGAAGTGAGCGACCTGCGCGTTATGGGCCGCGCTACACAGGGTGTACGCCTTATCAATATTAAGGGGAATGACTCTATTGCAGCGGTAACTAAAGTAATGAGAGAGGAAGAGGCTGTTGATGAAGCTATTGATGAAATTGCAGGAAATGATGCTGAAAATGGCGTAACAGGATACATTTCTCAAGATCAGGGTGATGTAGCGGAAGGCGAACTAAATCAGGAATAATATAACACACAACAAATATGAAAAAGTATGTAATTGCGGCTTCGCTGCTTATGGCTTTGAGCGCTTCGGCACAAAAAGATGAGCTGAAGGCACTCAGGAAGCTGGACGATAAAGAAAAGCCGGCTCCGGGAGACTCTGCCGAATATAAAAGGCTGCTTGGCGAAGTAGAGGCCAAACTTGGCGCTGCTACCGATGAGCAAAAAATTGAATATTATTACTATAAGGGTAGTTATGCTGGAGAGCAGATGATGGTTAATGCAGCCAATCCTGCTAAAGCCCAAGCTTCTTTTCAGGAACTGATGGATAGTTTTGATAAAGTCCTGGAAATGGAAAAAGCCAGAGGTAAAAAGAAATATACCCAGGAAATTGAAGTTGGCTATGCGCAGCTTAAAGATGAGGCTATGTTACCCGCAGCACGGGCGGCATCACAACAAAAAAACTATAAAGTAGCAAGCGGGCTTTTTTATGCAGCTTATAAATTGGACAAGAAAGACCCTTCTAACCTCTACAATGCCGCTGCTATGGCTGTAAATGGACAGGATTACGACAAAGCTCTTGAATATTACCTAGAACTGGATAAAATAGGTTATACGGGAGAAGGTACTGTGTATTCTGCTAAAAACGTTAAAACCGGCCAAAGGGAATACTTTCCTAACACTAAGGTTAGGGAATTATCAATAGCTCAAAAGCAGCATACAGATCCAAAAGATGAGGTACTACCATCTCTAAAAGGCGATATTGTAAAAAATATAGCTCTTATCTATATTCATAAAGGGGATGTTGAAAAAGCCAAACAGGCTATGGTTGCTGCCCGTAAGGCCTATCCTAATGATGTTTCACTTATAATTTCTGAAGCAGATTTGTATCTTAAAACCAAAGATATGGATATGTACAGGAAACTGATTACTGAGGCTACGCAGAAGAATCCTAATAACGCTGACTTATTTTATAATCTTGGTGTAATAAGTACTGAAACTGATAGGGCTGAAGCAGTTAAGAATTATGAAAAAGCTCTTGCTATCAATCCAAATCACGTTAATGCAAATATCAATATGGGTACCGTAATTATGTTTGATGAAGAGAAAATTGTTAAAGAAATGAATACCCTTGGTACAAGCGCTAAGGATAACAAGCGTTATGATGAGCTTAAAAAACAGCGTAATGATATGTACAGGAAAGCGCTACCGTATTTTGAGAAAGCTGTAAAAGCTGATCCTGAAAATCAGTATGCCATAACAATGGCTGCCAACCTATACCAGGCTCTTGAAATGACAGCTGAAGCCAAAGCTATGAAAGCAAAGCTTAAAGGCTAGTTATATATTGTAGATATAAAAAAATCCCGAAGTAAAAGCTTCGGGATTTTTTTTATACACCAAACTGGCGTAGGTGGTGGTCAAGATGTTTCCACTGCATCAGGTCCCACTCATTGATAGTCATATCTCCAAAAAAGGGATGCTTTTTTAGCTTAATGCAGGCAGGCCCTTCTTCAGCAAAGCGCTTAACTAAAGCAATCAATTCTCTTTTTGATTGTTCAAAGTCCGGTTCATGTGTTATGCGGAACTCTTTTACTGTTGGGGTGTCCCTTTTAAATGCGCCGGTGCTGATGAATTCATTTTTAGCAGCTTTGCCAAAAAGCAGTTTAAGCAGCCAGTTAGGTTTTAGCTGCAATGTTCCAAAAGCAACATTTATAGGCTGCTGGCAGTGCAATAGCATTTGGCTTACGGTCATTTTACCCCATTGTGAAAGCGTTATGGGGCTGAGCTGCTCTATACGCTGTATTATATGTTGGTTTCCCTCAGGATTAAATAAACTTTCCATTAATTAATAAATTTTGATGTAAAAATAGCAATTATTTCTTACGTTTTCTTAGTGGCTTTTATGGCATAAACCATAGGCAGCCTGTTGCCGTGTTTGGCAATACGGTATTTGCCGGGTTCAAATTCTTTAGTATCATTAAAACAATTATAGGGTGAATAATCATATTCGTTCAACGTGTTTATTTCCAAACCGTTGCTAATAAGGCTGTTCACTACTTCGCTAATACTGTGGTTCCAGGATACGCTTTCATTTTCAATTGGAGCGGCCTTATCGGCATACGTGCCAAGGTCGGTCTCAATTATGGCATCGGCCTTAAAATAATTGTAGGCTATTTTTTCAAACAGCGTGTCAAACATCCAGACTACAGGGTGAAATTCTGCAAATATAAACACACCACCCGGCTTCAGGAATGTACTGATTACTTTTGCCCACCGGTCTAAATCGGGCAGCCAGCCAATCGTGCCATAACTGGTGAATACAATGTCGAACTTTTCATTTAGCGCATTCGGCAGGCTGTACACATCAGTGCATATAAATTGTGCATCGGCATGTGTAGTCGCGGCAATATCTTGCGCTTTGGCAATGGCTTTGTCGGAAAAATCTACACCGGTAGCAGATGCGCCCATTCTCGCTAGTGATATTGTATCCTGCCCGAAATGGCATTGCAGGTGCAGTATTTTTTTGCCAGATACATCACCAAGTATTTCCAGCTCTATATTGTTGAGGGATGATTTACCGGCAAGGAAATCTGCCATGCCATAAAATTCAGAATCAATATGATATTCCGTGCGGCTGTCCCAGGTTTTTTTATTGATACTGATATAGTTGTCTTCCTTTTTCATAGGTTGGTGGTTATGTTCCCAAATTTACCGTTTTGTTATGAAAGGGCATTGTGAATTAATTTGTAAATTTGGCCTTCAAACAAAATAAACGACAAATGGAAAACGGAATTTACGCAAAATTCAATACTTCAAAAGGTAGCATCCTTGTAAAGCTTACATATGATAAAACTCCGGGCACTGTGGGCAACTTTGTGGGCCTTGCCGAGGGTAACCTTGAAAATAATGAAAAACCACAAGGCAAACCATATTATGATGGCCTTAAATTTCACCGTGTTATCCCTGACTTTATGATACAGGGCGGCTGCCCGCAAAGCACAGGTACAGGTGGGCCGGGCTACCAGTTTGATGATGAGTTCCACCCGGAACTGAAGCACAGCGGGCCGGGCGTATTATCAATGGCTAATGCTGGGCCGGGCACTAACGGTTCGCAATTCTTCATCACGCACGTAGAAACGCCGTGGCTGGATAACAAGCACACCGTGTTTGGTAATGTGGTTGAAGGCCAGGATGTGGTTGATGCCATACAGCAGGGCGACAAGATTGAAAGTGTTGAAATTATCCGTGAAGGCGATGAGGCTAAAAAATGGAATGCTATTGAGGCTTTCCGCACTTTTGAAGGCTCACGCGAAAAACGTATTGCTGAAGCTAAGGAAAGGGCAGAAGCTGAAATGGAAAAGCTGGCAGCCGGTTTTGATAAGACTGATAGTGGCCTTCGCTATAAAATAATACAAAAAGGCAGCGGTAAAAAAGCTGAAAAAGGCAGGACGGTATCAGTACACTACCAAGGTTCGCTTGATAATGGACAGGTATTTGACTCATCATACAAAAGGAAGCAGCCTATTGATTTCCCTCTTGGCAAAGGCCACGTTATTGAAGGGTGGGACGAAGGTATTGCACTGCTTCAGGTAGGCGACAAGGCACGATTTGTAATCCCATCGCATCTGGGCTACGGCTCGCGCGGTGCGGGTGGCGTTATCCCGCCTGATGCTACACTTATTTTTGATGTGGAATTGATGGATGTGAAATAATAATTTCAGATTTAAGAATATAGATTTCAGAATTAAGCTGTCCATTTCGGGCAGCTTTTTTTATTATTTTAGCCATAAATTGTTGGCTATGAAACTACAGCATGTTCCTGTGCATCCTGTGCTGAAAGGCTATGTGGAAAAAATATGGGTATTTGAATCTGACGGTAAAGTACCTGATGATGACATGAAGCTTGTTGTTCCTAATGGCATGGTAAAGCTTGTTATCCCGTTTAAAAATGGCCTATATGGAAAAATGGAAGGATGGGAAATGCTATCTAAAGAGAGTAAAGTAACTTTGATAGGCATTTGCGATAAGCCTTCGATAGTTGAGGTACAAGAGGATTCGGCTTCGGGTAGCATAGGTGTGGAATTTAATCCTATGGGGGTATATCGTTTTTTTTCTGTGAGGCAATCAGAAATCAGGAATACTATCCATCCTTTTTCTGATGTTTTTGGAAGGCAGGCCCTGCTGCTTGAAGATATGCTGGCTAATGAGCCGTTGGTAGCTAAAAAACTCGGTATTGTTGAGCGTTTCCTATTAAATATTTTCAGTACTAAAGAAGATTCGGTATTTGAATATTGTACTAAACGTATTGCGCAAACCAAAGGCTTGGTTACCATAAGGCAGTTGGAGAAAGAAACAGGATACAGCAGCCGGTGGCTCACTATGAAGTTTGATGAGAAAATAGGCGTGAGCCCTAAGAACCTGTGCGCCATAACCCGTTTCCATACATCCTATCAGGCCATTGCCTTTAATACAGGTAAGGATGATATTTATAACCTGTATTATGACCAGTCACATTTCATTAGGGAGTTTAAGAGATTTACAGGCTTGCCGCCTGCAAAATTTGAGAAACAGGTAAATGAATTTGACAAGATATTTTACCGCTGACTTCTGATTTGTACAATTTTAAAACAGTATTGCCTTATAGCTTTGCCTTAAAAATTTAAGATATGAGTTCTAAACTATTGTTGCGTATTGCCGCATTGCTGATTGTTGTACACTTGCTTGGCCATGTTATGGGACACCTGGCATGGGATAAGCCTGAAGATCCTAAAATGGGCGAGGTAGTTGCTGCCATGAAAGGCTACAGCGCAGAATTTATGGGAGCCAATAAAAGTATGGCAGACTATTACCAGGGTTACAGCCTGATGATTTTCGGGATTTTCGGATTAGCAATTGCATTGCTTTGGATGGCTTCGGGTATTTTATCAACACATCGCGACATTGCACGTAAAATGATGTTGCCGGTTGGCATAGTTTTCCTGTTTTTTGGGTGTCTTGAATTTATTTATTTTTTTCCTTTTGCGGCAGGAACCAGTTTTTTGGCAGGGTTGCTTGTAGTTGTGGCTGTTGCAAAAAAATAACTTCAACGCCTGTTTGCCTTTTATGGAATACTTTTTGAAAGTAAGCTTATATAAGCTTACTTTTGTGCTATGAGGTACTTAGTTATCATTTTATTTTTACTTTCTTTTTCTGGCAGAGCACAGGTTATGCACTGCGGGTATGATTTTACATCTTATATTGTTCTTGATGTGCATGAGGCGGGAAAGAAGGAAAATATCAAAAACCTGAGGATAACCATAGTAGATAGCCTGGGGCGCGATATTATTAATATCAACAACGTTTACAGTTTTAAGAATGCCAACCAGCCGTTAGAGTTTTATTCCAATTATAAAATTGGTGACGATAATAAAAAACTGGCCGAAGGTGCAACAGCCGTAAAAGAGCGCTGGTTTTTTCCATTTGCTAAAGACAACTACCTATTGTCTGTTTCCAATACTTTCCCTGCAGACTCTTATCATATAAAAGTGGAAGATAAGGATGGCAAGGAAAACGGAGGCAAATTCAAGACTGTCATCATCCCACTGTACAGCTACAATATGTACATTTTATGCAGTAACGAAAGCCAGCAGGCCGCCATGAAATTTGGGCGTAAAATGAACAAGCCTATTGATATTGTTTTGGAAAAAGATTAATGTAGCAATTAACATCACAATTGGTATATTGCTACATTAAACAATTATTACATTAAATATGCTTTCCTGGGAAGACTTTGAAAAAACTGAAATGCGCGTTGGTACTATAATTGAAGCAAAGGATTTTCCTGAAGCGCGAAAGCCGGCCTATCAGCTCACGATTGATTTCGGCGAGGCTATAGGTATACGCAAATCATCAGCACAAATTACTAAGCGATATGCTAAGGAAGATTTACTCGGCCGGCAGATTGTTGCGGTGGTGAATTTCCCTGAAAAGCAGATTGGAAAATTCATGAGCCAGTGCCTGGTGCTGGGCGCTGTGGGGCAGGAGGGCGACGTAGTATTGCTGGCGCCCGATTTTAAAATAGAGAATGGGCTAAGAATTGCATAATAAAAAACCCGGAAGCTAATTCCGGGTTATATATTAGGTTTGAGAGATACTAAATATCGTCAAAATTGATGTCAGTGAAATTTTCGGTTGCAACAGAAGCTTCTTCACCTTTTTCGCCGAACAGTTTCCTGAAATCTTTCTGGTGCCTTTCAGAAATCACTTCTTCACCTTTATTGTCAAGCACATACGATGTCATTTCATTCAATATGTCGGTAAATGCTACAAAATCTTCCTTGTAAAGGTATATCTTGTGCTTTTTAAAGTGGAACGAACCATCTTCTTCAGTAAACTTCTTGCTTTCGGTAATAGTGATATAATAGTCCTCAGCTTTAGTAGCCCTAACGTCAAAAAAATAAGTCCTTCTTCCTGCCCTTAAAACTTTAGAAAAGATCTCCTCCTTTTCCAGCATGTCATGTTCTCTCATAATTGCTAGTCTTTTGTATTGATTTTGTCGCTCTCAAAAATCTAAAAAAATTCTAAATAATGCAACAAATTACAGCATTTCTTTTTCAGAAAGTTGTTTCAGGTATAGTTCTTTGTAATATCCCTGTTCATTTATGAGCTGGTTATGAGTGCCTTGCTGCAATATCTCTCCATCATCCAGAATGATGATATTATCGGCATTTTTGGCTGAAGAAACCCGGTGGCTCACTATTATTGTGGTCTTATCCCTGCAAAACTCCAGCAGGTTATTCAGTATAGCCTCCTCAGTTTCGGTATCAACGGCCGAAAGGCAGTCGTCCAGCAGCAATACCGGCGCATCCTTTATCATGGCCCGCGCTATGGAAACCCTTTGTTTTTGCCCGCCCGAAAGCGTAATGCCACGCTCGCCCAATATGGTTTCGTATTGTTTGTTAAAGGCCGCAATATTGTCATGCACCACAGCCTTTTTGGCTACGGTGATAATCTCATCGTCGGTAGCTTCTTCGTTGCCAAATTTGATGTTGTTCTTAATAGTGTCCGAAAACAGGAACGCGTCCTGGGGCACAAACCCAATGCTTTTTCGCAGGTCAAACAGGTTTACCTGCTCCACATTTTGCCCGTCAATGGTTATTTCTCCTTTCTCGGCATCATACAGCCTGCTGATGAGTGACAATATAGTTGATTTGCCCGATCCTGTCCTGCCTAGTATGGCCAGTGTTTCGCCTTTCTTTACTTTGAAAGAAATGTTTTTAAGTGCGGTAATATTGGTGTCTTCATAAGTAAAGGTTACATCATTAAAGGCAATCTCACCCAGCAAAGGAGTATGTTCCGGGTTGTGGTTTTTGATATCGGGCTCGGTTTTCAGGAATTCGTTTATCCTGCCCTGCGATGCTTCAGCTTCCTGCACCATTGATGATATCCAGCCTAACGATGCCACAGGCCATGTAAGCATGTTGATGTAAATAACAAATTCTACTATGGTGCCCAGGTGGTCAATAGACCCGTTGATGTACATCATGCTACCTATATATACTACTATAAGGTTACTGATGCCGATAAGCAATATCATCAGGGGGCCAAATAAGGCGTTAACACGCGCCAGGCTCATATTTTTCTCTACATTTTCCCGCGATATGGTTGTGAACTCGTCATTCTTTTGGTCTTCCAGCGCATAAGCTTTTATGATACGCACGCCCGAAAACATTTCCTGCGTAAAGGTAGATAGACGCGAAAGGTTTTGCTGGTACAGCGCACTGCGCTTGTTGATTTGTGAGCTGATACGATAAATAAGATAAGCCAGCAGCGGCAGGGGAACTACGGTAAAAAAGGTAAGCTTGGGCGATATGATGACCATCTGGGTAATAACTACCGCAAACAATATAAGGGTGTTGATGGAGTACATTATGGCCGGGCCAACGTACTGCCTTACTTTTTCCACATCGGTGCCTATACGGTTCATCAGGTCGCCGGTGCGGTTTTTTTTGAAGAAGCTTTGGCTAAGATTTTCATAATGGCGAAAAACCTCATTCTTAAGGTCAAACTCTACATGGCGGGACATAACTATAAGTGTCTGCCTCATAAAAAATGTAAGTACGCCCCTTGTTAGTGTAGTGGCAAGTATAAGGAGCAGGTTAGTAAGCAGTAGTTTTATAACAACATCCCGGTCCAATCCGCCCTTTTCAATGAACTCCTGCGTTTCGGCAATAGATTGCGAAACCAGCTTGGCGGGGAACAATGCAAAGATAGATGCAGCTATTGTTATCAAAATTCCTAAAAGAAATTGAAATTTATATTTTATAAAATATTTATTTAAATACTGAAGTTCTTTCATGATAATTTTAGAAAGGTAATTTTTTATTTTGAAGATGTGTTAAAATTGTACTTTTTTTGATTTAAAAGCGACTTTTTAAATCACCTGATTTATTGATGAAAAATTAAAAATAGTCATTTATTTTGTCTTATCTTAATAATAAGTGTATTTTTGTATCCTGTTTTTGAATAAATTTCAATTTAAAAGATAGTACTATGATAGCAGAAGTTGTTAAAGCTGACGAGCTAAAAAAAGTTGACCCTGTTTTCGGCCAGGCTTCTTTCAACGATCATGAGCAGATTGTTTTTTGCCATGACAAAGATACTGGTTTAAAAGCAATAATTGGTATTCACAATACTGTTTTGGGCCCTGCACTTGGTGGTACCAGGATGTGGAAATATGCGAATGAGTGGGAAGCGCTTAATGATGTTTTAAGGCTTTCAAGGGGTATGACATACAAGTCGGCTATTTCAGGGCTTAACCTGGGTGGTGGCAAGGCTGTTATTATAGGTGATTCTAAACTTGACAAAACACCTGAAATGATTACCAGGTTTGGCCAGTTTGTAGATTCGCTTAGCGGAAAATATATTACTGCTGAAGATGTAGGAACAACTACAGCTGATATGGACAGGATTAACGATGTTACCAAGCACGTTACCGGTATATCAGAATCTCGCGGTGGTTCAGGCAACCCATCTCCGGTTACGGCTTATGGCGTGTATATGGGTATGAAGGCTGCAGCTAAGTACAAGTTTGGTTCTGACAACCTTTCGGGCAAAAAAATACTGGTGCAGGGTACCGGCCATGTTGGCGAAACCCTTATTGACTATCTTACTAAAGAAGGTGCGCTGGTACAGATATCAGACATTAACGAAGCAAGGATGGAAGAGGTTGCCGGTAAATATGGCGCCCAGATATACAGGGGAGAAGACCTTTATAGCGCTGATGTTGATATTTATGCTCCTTGTGCCCTTGGTGCAACAGTTAATGATGAAACTATTGACAGGCTTAAGGCTAAAGTAATTGCCGGTGCTGCCAACAACCAGCTTGCTGTTGAGGCTATACATGGCAGGATGCTACAGGAAAGAGGTATTGCTTATGCACCTGACTTTCTTATCAATGCAGGCGGTATCATTAACGTATATGGCGAAATCGTTAAGTACGGTAAAGATGAAGCCCTTAGGAGAACTGAGAATATATACAACACTACGCTGGAGATTTTCAGCTTTGCTGAGGCCAATGGCGTTACTACGCAACAGGCTGCCATGCAAATTGCCGAGCAGCGTATTGCTGACAGGAAAAAAGAAATGGCTAAATAATTTTAGCTTACAATATAATTGCTAATTTTGCGAAGCGAAAAGACAATGTCCTTTCGCTTCCTTAATTTTTAAAAGTTCTTACAGCCGGATGTTAAACAGAAGACATATTCGAGTTAAAGTGATGCAGTCAATTTATGCTATGCATCAAAACAATTCAGACAACCTGGAAAAAGAGGAAAAATTCCTGTTCCAGAGCATTGATAACATCCTGGACCTATACCTCATTATGCTATCGGCATTAGTGGAATTAAGGAACAGCGAGGAGGATTTTATTGAAAAATCCCGCAAGAAACATCTTGCAACTGCAGAGGAGCGCAATCCTAACCGCAAATTTATAAACAACCTGGTGCTGCACATGCTGAATGATAATAATTCACTAAGTATAGCACTGGAAGACCGCAAAATTAATAACTGGAAGAATAATGATGATTATGTGCTTATTCTTCTTGAGGCGGTAAAGGAAAGCGATGTGTATAAAACCTATATGCAAAACCGCGAAAATAACTTTGAGGAAGACCGCCAGTTTGTGCATGACCTTTTTACTGAAGTTGTTGCACCTAACGAAAAGCTGTATGAATACCTTGAGGACTACAAACTTACGTGGGTAGATGATATTCCGCTGGTAAATACCATGATTGCCAAGCAACTGAAGCAGATTGAGGCTGAAGGCAAAGATGCTTTCCGTGTGCCAAAACTGTACAAAGACCTTGATGATAAGGATTTTGTAAAAGAGCTATTCCGCAAAACGGTGCTTAATGAGGTAGAGCTTGCCAAGGAGTTTATAGATAAAACACCCAACTGGGATACGGAACGTATTGCAGAGATTGATGCCATTATTCTTAAAATGGCTATTTGCGAGTTTTTAAAGTTTCCATCAATCCCGGTTAAAGTAACTATAAATGAGTATCTTGAAATAGCCAAGGAATATTCTACACCAAAAAGTAGTATTTTTATAAACGGTATCCTGGACAATCTTGTAAAGGAATACCACACATCTAATAAATTAGTAAAAACCGGAAGGGGTTTAATGTAAAACCAGTAAAACTATACGTTATGATAAAAAAATCTGTAGCTATGCTTGCCATAGCATCTTTAATGCTTACAGCTTCCTGCAAAGAGAATGCTGCGCTTCGCATTGACGAGGCAACTGCTAAAAAAGCCGAAATGGCACATGCTGATTCAGGTAAAATGGCTGCCATAAAATGGGAAAATACTGACCATGACTTTGGTACCATCAACGAAGGTGATAAAGTAGAGCACGTTTATAAATTTACTAATACGGGCAATGCTGACCTTGTTATTACAAGCGCTAAGCCAAGCTGCGGATGTACTGTGCCAAGCTATACGCAAACCCCTGTAAAACCAGGTGCTACCGGTGAAATAAAAGCTATTTTTGACTCTACAGGAAAAGGTGGTATGCAGCAAAAAACCATTACAGTTACACTTAATACCGAAAAAGGTACTGAAATGCTGAACTTTAAAGCTAATGTTACACCTAAAGCCGGAGGAATTGGCGTTACTCCTGCACCTGCAGCACACTAATAATGGGACAGATACAACAGTTTTTACCAATAATATTGATGTTTGTGGTTATTTATTTCCTAATGATACTACCACAGCAGAAAAGGCAGAAAAAAGAAAAAGAGTTTGAAAAGAACCTTAAAGTAGGTGACAGGATAATTACCAAAAGCGGCATACACGGAAGGATTGCAGAAATTGCTGAAACCACAGTAGTTATTGAAACTATGGCCGGCAAGCTTAAAATGGAACGTTCGGCCATATCGCTGGAACTAAGCCAAAAGCTTAATACACCGCCTGCTGCCAAGGCATAATACAATTTTAAATTACTATTTAAAAGTTTTTTGCAACTTATAGATATAAACAAAAGTAAGCCCGGTAATAATACCGGGCTTACTTTTTATTACTAATGTTGTACCTGTTTATAGGGTGTATATTTGTAGTAATCGTTGTTTATAAATCCAATAAAAAAACCTCCCCGTGTATGAGGAGGCTTTCCCGTAAATTTAACCCCAAATTTACTGCTTAACTATCTTTCTGTCTATAGTGCCTTTATCAGTCACTATTTTTACCAGGTAAGTACCTGCACTCAGGCTGCTTACATTAACACTGCCAGCATTGCCTTTGGCGCTTTTCACGAGTTGGCCCATAAGGTTATATATATTAATTTCCTGAATGGTTGCTGAGCCAGGGTTCATAATGTTCAGCTCGTTGGCAACCGGGTTAGGGTACAGGCTTATTTTTTGTTCAGCCGCTTTTTCTTCAAGACCCATGGCAGAATATACTGTTTTAATATAATACATATTGGTAGTGCTGCCTTTAGTGATGGTATTAAGCCCTGCCGGTACCGATGGTATGGTTACTACACCTGCCGAAGCGGTATAGTTGGAACCGTTTAGTTTGATGGTACCATTAAAGGTTGGGTCAAAAACCAAAGTGAGTGTTGAAACTGCCGGTGTAGTATAAGTTATTATGGTGGCGGTTTCAATTTTAAGGCGGGCAGTCAGCGTAAGGCCGTCATACGTTGTATTTCCCGGTGTAGAATTCATATTAGCCGATGTAAACGTATAGAAGGTGCTGGATAGTCCCGATGCGGTAAAGTTATGTATCTGGTCACCTGCCGGCTGGCTGCTTACTGTTATAGTCCCTGAACCTGATACCGATGTGCCGGTAGGGCCTGAAGTGGTTACAGTAAAGCTTACGTTATCAGTAGGAGTGCCTGAAATAGTTATGGTTTTGGCATTGGTATCTTTCACAAAACTGATACCAGATGCCGGCAGGCCTGTAACTGTAGCATCGGTAGCGGTGCCGCCCCATGTAAATACCATATTGGCCATAGCGGTGCCTGTAGCTACTGTCTGGTCGTTATTGGCAGGGATGACCAGTGTCTGGCTGCTTACCGATACCGGGCTTTCTCCCTGTATAGCAACAAGAGCAGAAGTATAAGAGGTTAACGCTGCCATTAATGGTGCATTTACAGCGTATGATGTATCATCAACCGCATTATTAAATGTCCATGTTAAATCTCCGCCTGATGTACGGCCGGAATATTGCATGGTTTTGTTCTTAGCAGTTTCAGGGTCGTCAATCACCAGGCTGTTGATATATAATGATGGGTTGGTGTCAAAATTATTGTAGATATTGCTGCCAAGCTTTGAAGTTATGGTGTTAGGAACAAGCTCGCTGCGTGTTGTAGCTACATAGGCATCAAATTCAATAGGGAAAGTAACAGGGTCATAGGCTACAAATCGTGTCTGCCCGCTCATTACATTATTAAAAGCTTTAATAGTACCGCCCTCTTCACCCGAAAAAGTACCTTGTGCGCCATTATATACATCAGTACCCTGCATTGAGGTCATCATTGGGTATTTGCAGTTACGGAAATAATTCCCTTCCACAAAAACTGAAGAGCTTTCAGTAGAGCCTACGCCATATTTAGCATTACCGTCATAATAATTATTGTAAACGTGAGCTGAATAAAAACGCACGCGTGGGTGGCGCGAATCAGAATGGTCGTACCAGTTGTGGTGATAGGTTATATACAGCCCGGTAGTAGTATTTTCACTAAGGCCTAACAGGTTGCACTTGCCGCTATCCCAAAAGTGGTTATAGGAAAAAGTTACATAAGTTGATTTCTTGCAATCCAGCGCTCCGTCTCCTTTAGCCTGGTCAGCATCGCCACCGGCAGCACCATAAAACATATCGCAGTTGTGTACCCAAATGTGGTCATTATCCTGCTGTAGGCCAATGTTATCACCCTCATCTGCATTGGTAAGCATAAAGCCAAGGTTGCGAACTTCAATGTTAGTGCCTTTCTTAATGCGTAGCCCCCAGCCATTGGCCACAGCATCACTGCCTACACCCTCAAAAGTAAGGGTACTGTTAGGATTATTGTTATTTTCAATAACAATGTCACCGTTCAGCATATAGTTCAGGTCAGTAATATTGCCAATCAACCTTATAATAAGCGGGCGGTTGTCCTGGCCTTTTTTGTAAGCGTCTAAAATGGTTTGCAGCCCCACACACGGATTGCTGTTAGCACCGGTTACAGTAAGCGATACTGTATTTTTAGTGTTTTGCGTTATATATAGTACCACTGCATTATTTTTTACGGTACCATTCAGGTTGTACCCTCCCGGTATATTGCCTCCCTGGTGGGCAAAACCTGTCCTGTCATGCGCTGCAACCTCTATACTGGCTGATACTGTAGGGGTGCCTTCAACAGTACCGGTAACCGGAACTACTTTTACAGTATAAGTTCCTGCGGCTAGCCCAAGGATATCAGCACGCATATAGCTGCCGTAACTGCGTATAAGCTGGTTATCAATAATCTTGTCGGTTATTCCTTCGCCGGAATAATACACCTTGTAGCTATCGGCGCCATCCACAGGCGACCATTTTACATAGGCCGACTCCAGCCAACCGGTAGCCTGAGTAATTGTAACCTGCGCATGGAGCTGCAGGCATCCCATTAACAGCAGCAGGAAGGGTAATAATTTTTTCATACTTATAAAGTTATTAATTCATAATTGTAATGTAATCGATTGCACAAATTTATAATTTATTTTTTACCATCCAACAATTTTTGTAAAATTCAATGAAAATTTGATAAATATTTTTTGATATAATTATATATAATGTATTTATAACTGATATATTTTGTGATGTACGGATTTATGAATATGTTTGTGTAATCGATTGCTTAAGTATGATGAAAGCATTTTTGATGTATATAATCCTGGCTATATTGGTACTGTTTATCCCTACATGCGCTATGGGGCAGATAGCGGCTGATACATCATATACTGTACATAGTACCTACAATAAAGAGCTGAAAAAATTTCCTTTCATCAGCATTGCTAAAAGAAACATGCATGATGAAATTGCTATAAAGAATGATGTGGTTTACAGAAGCATTGGCGGCAGGCAATTGTATTTTGATACCTACTATAATGATTACGGTATGCAACAGCCCATAGTAATACTGATTCATGGCGGAGGCTGGAAATCAGGCAATAAATCGCAAATGCATCTGCTGGCTCAGGAAATTGCCGCTAAGGGCTATGCCTGTTTCTGCATAGAATACCGGTTGTCTGTCGAGGCACAGTATCCGGCAGCAATACATGATGTAAAAGCGGCCATAAAATTTATAAAGGACAATGCTGCAGAATATAATGCCGATGCCAAAAGAGTAGCAGTTTTAGGATGCTCATCGGGCGGGCAAATGGCAGCACTGGTTGGTGCTACCAACGGAAATAAAGCCTTTGAAGATACAAACAGCAGCGGTACAGATACCACGGTGCAGGCTGTAATTGATATGGATGGCATACTGGCGTTCCATCATCCGGAGTCGAAAGAAGGCAAGGTAGCTGCACAATGGCTGGGCGGGAGCTATGAGCAGGAGCCGCAGGTTTGGAAACAGGCATCAGCGCTTACCAATGCGGGCAATAATATGCCGCCCATATTATTTATTAACAGTGATATGCCAAGGTTTCATGCCGGTAGGGATGATATGATTGCAATATTAGATAAGTACAAAATTTACAATGATGTAAAAACGATAACAGGTTCACCTCACTCGTTTTGGTTTTTTGACCCGTGGTTTGATGATTTAGTGGAGTGGAGCACAGATTTTTTGGATAAGGTTTTAAAAAATAAATAAACATAATAAAATGAAAATCATAAAAGTACTTGCAGCATTATTGCTGGTTTGCCACACAGGCGCAAACGCCCAGCAGAAGAAAGCCAAAACGCAAAAAACATTAGCTGAAATATCGGTAAAAGAAGGAGGTAAATGGGTAGGAAGAAAGTATGAAGGCGGTACTTTTAAAAATGTGGACAGCCTTACCGTGCCGGCCAGCCATACCGATCATTCCTTTTACATACGCTACGAAGGGCCGGGTTGGGAGTCGGATAAGGTGGGTTATAGGCTATATCTTGACTGGCGCAATGCCATTGATATCTTCGGCAAAGTGACCGATACGCTGGTGCTGCCCAAAGTAGGCCAGGACGGTTTTGAATCCTACCACCACATGAGCCCATGGGGTATGGATATACTAAAGGCAGGCAAAGCTTTGGGCATTGGCGCCATAGGCAGGTATCACGGTAATGAGGTGCTGCATTTTAATGAGGTGCAATCTACTTTTGCTAAAGTGGCTAACAGCGCAAAATCGTCTGATGTTATGGTAAACTATAAAGGCTGGAAAACGGCCGGCGATGTGATTGATTTTGAGTCGAAGCTTTCTATTGCGCCAGGCGAACGTTATACCAAACATACCATAAAGGCATCAAAAGCTATAGAGGGTATATGTACGGGTATTGTAAGTTTTAAGGACATTCCTTTGGTGAAAAAAGAGAGTGCCAATAAAAAATGGGCGTATATTGCCACTTATGGCAAGCAGACACTAAACAATGACAACCTGGGCATGGCGATATTTTATGAAGTTAAAACGGTAAGGGAGCAGCTGACATCGCAGTACGACCACCTGTTGGTATTTAAACCCAGCACTGCACAGGTAAGTTTTTATTTGCTTGGGGCATGGGAAAAGGAAAAAGGCGGCATAAAAACTCAGGAAGAATTTTATAAATACCTGGACCAGAAACTGGCAGAACTGAACAAAAAAGGCAAGATATAATACATGCGTGAAAACCCGGCATATAGTATCATCAGGGCTGTAATGATTATTATGGCTTGTTTTTTCTGTACATTTATACATGCGCAGGAAAAAGCTGTTGCCAACCCTCATTACAAAGTTGTGGCACAGGATGGCAGCGGGCAGTACACCACCATACAGGCGGCCATAAACGATTGCAAATCGTTTCCGCCGGAGCGCATTACTATTTTTATAAAAAACGGGCGTTACCACGAAAAGGTAAAGGTACACGAATGGAATCCGGATATTACCCTTATTGGTGAGAGCTCTGAAGGCGCTGTTATAACTTATGATGATTATTTCGGGAAGATTGAGGGCGGCATCAACAGTACTTTCCAGACTTACACGCTGCTGGTGGAAGGCGATAACTTCATTGCCCGCAATCTTACTGTTGAAAATGCTTCGGGAGAGGTAGGGCAGGCCGTAGCGCTAACCGTGCATGCCCGCAATACCATTGTGATAGATTGCAATATAATTGGCCACCAGGACACGCTGTATGTTACCGGCAATGGCTTTAAAATGTACTTTCAGGATTGTTTTATACAAGGCACTACCGATTTTATTTTTGGCAGCGCTACCGCATATTTTAAAAAATGCACGCTGCACAGCCTTAAAAATTCTTACATCACCGCGGCATCAACGCCACAAGGGGAAGGTTATGGATTTGTGTTTGATGGTTGCCGGATTACTGCAGCCAGCGGAGTTGATGCGGTATACCTGGGCAGGCCATGGCGGCCTTATGCACAAACGGTTTTCCTGAATTGCGATATGGATGCGCACATAAAGCCTGAAGGCTGGCACAACTGGAACAAGCCGGAAGCAGAAAAGAACGCATTTTATGCCGAATATAATTGTTCAGGAAAAGGTTTTGCGCCGGATAAAAGGGTAGGGTGGTCGCATCAGCTTACAAAGCAGGAAGCTAAAAAATACATGCCGGAACAGTGCCTGGGCAAGGATTTTTACAAAACTATAAAGCAGCTGAAATGAAACATTTATTGTGTTTTTTACTGTTGATAGCTATTAACGCATCGGCGCAAAAGATTACTATTTATGGCATTGGCGATTCAACCATGGCAGATAAGGCGAACCCTGCCCAAAACCCGGAACATGGCTGGATGCAGGTTTTCCCTAAATGGGTAACTGCTGATGTGAAAATAATCAACAAGGCGGTGAATGGGCGTAGTACCAAAAGCTTTATTGATGAAGGCAGGTGGGATTCGATAGTGAAAGTGCTGAAGCCGGGCAATTACGTTTTTATACAGTTTGGGCATAATGATGAAAAGGTGGAAGACCCCAAGCGGTACACCAATCCGCATACGGCTTACCGCCATAACCTGATACGTTTTGTACAGGAGGCGAGGGGCAAGGGCGCCATACCTGTTTTATTTACCTCTATAGCGCGGCGCAATTTTAATGAGCAGGGTGTTTTGATTGATACCCACGGCGATTATCCGCAGGAAGTGCGCCTGGTGGCCAGGGACTATAACGTGCCACTGATTGACCTGCAATACTTTACCGAACAGCTGGAGATGGCTTATGGCGTGGAAAAATCAAAAGAGCTGCACCTGCATTACCAACCGGGCGAGCATCCGTATTATCCTGACGGGAAAAAAGACGACACGCACCTGAGCCTTAAAGGCGCTACCGAAGTTGCCGGTATTACAGCACGTGAACTGAAAGCAGCCGTGAGAGGGCTTAGCGCTTACATTAAGCAATGAATGAATTATTAATAATCTGATTTATTAATATAAGGTAAGCCCGAGTAGCCCACATAAGCCTTTACGACAGCTTTACGGAATACTCAGGCTTTACAGGTTTGATATATATATATCAACAAATAATTATCTAAGGTCAGCCAAGATGCATTAACGCTGCATCATTTTTATAAGGCATGTTTCAAATCAGGATTTTACTGTTTCATTTTTCAAATCAGCCCATTCTTTCATACCTGCTGAATAATTTTTAACAGCTATACCATATTTTTTAAGCAATGATTGTGCTATAGCAGCCCTGTCTCCGCTTTGGCAGTGTATAACCACCTGTTTAGTGGTATCAATTTTTTCAAGGTTGTTTGCTATTGTGCCTGCAAAAATATTTTTAGCCCCTTTAATATGGCCAGCCCTATACTCGGTTTCGCCACGTACATCTATAATTTCAGCATCTTTGTTTTCAATATAGGATTTAAATTCATCAATGCCTATTATTTCATTGCTTTCGGTTTTTAAGCCCAAAGCAGTTATATCATCTACAAAACCATAAATATTGTCAAGGCCAATGCGCATTAACTTACGGGTTAGGTCATTCATCTGGCTTTGGTCTGCAACAAGTATAAACTGTTCAGTATAATTAAGCACCCAGCCGCACCAGGTAGCAAATGAATTATTGCCCTGTATGTTTATAGAACCTGGCAGGTGTTCTCTGGCAAAGTCTGCTTTGTTGCGCGTATCAATTATTTTTATCCCTTTGGCAACTGCATCTGTAAATTCTTCTTTGGTAAGTTTTGCATGCTTTGGTACTTCAATAAGCAGTGGACGGTCAACCTTATTCAGATGTTTCATCATCGCAAAGTATTTTGGAGGCTCAGGTTGCCCGTCCAGCAGATATTCTACAAATCCCTGTTCATCATTTTTATATGCAAAAGCCCAGTTACGGATTAATTCATAGCCAACAGTTGAGCTTGGAACTGCACCCAGCGCCTTACCACAGGCTGAACCGGCACCATGGCCCGGCCAAACCTGTACATAAGCAGGAAGTTCAGTAAATCGCTGTATAGATTCATACATTTGTTTTGCTCCTTTTTCCTGGGTACCTATAAATCCGGCTGCTTTTTCCAGAAGGTCCGGGCGGCCTATATCACCTACAAACACAAAATCGCCGGTAAACACCATCAAGGGTTTGTCTGTCGCCGGATGGTCAGTAAGCAAAAAACTGATGCTCTCCGGTGTGTGCCCGGGGGTGTGAAGCACTTCCAGCGTAAGGTTGCCCACTTTTATGGCATTACCATGTTTAAGCCCTACATGGTCAAATTCGTACTGCCAGCCTTCGCCACCTTCATCAGAAAGGTACATTTTCGCGCCGGTAACTTCGGCCAGCTCCCGTGATCCGGTAAGAAAATCAGCATGGATATGCGTTTCTGTTATGTGTGTAATTTTCAGGTTATTTTGGGCTGCAATTTCAAGATAGGTATCAATATCCCGTTTGGCATCTATTACAATTGCCTGGCCTGTTGCCTGGCAGCCTATAAAGTAGCTGGCCTGTGCCAGTGACTTATCATATACATGTTGAAAATACATAATGGTTGATTTAAATTTTGTTATTAATTAATCTATGATTATGGAGTAAAATTAAAGTAACCGATATTGCTGTACAGTGACAAATGTTACATAAGCTATTATTTTATGATTAGTTCTTTTACAATTATGTAAATGCCCATAACCAATACAAAATAGCCAAATCCTTTTTTGAGTTTTTCTCCCTCTGTTTTTTGGGATGCTACTATGCCAATAAAAATACCGATGATAGCCGTAGCGGTAAAGGGCAACAGAAATTTCCAGTCAATTGGCTGCCCAAAGGCATCACCTGCAAAACCTGCTAACGATTGTATGGCTATAATGAACAGGGATGTTCCAACAGCTTTTTTCATAGGCAGCCCAGCTAAAAATATCAATGCGGGTATAATAAGGAAACCACCGCCAGCACCCACTGCACCGGCAAGAAATCCTGTAGCTGTTCCGCTAACCATCAGCTTCATTTTTGGATGTGCGGCATCAGTTCCTGCAATTGCTACAGAATGAATCATCTTAAATGCTGCGATAAGCATAATTAGTGCAAAAACAATCATTAACAACACTGGTTTTGTAATTATGAAGTTGCCTGATGCAAAAATTGTATGTGGGATAACAGGGATTATAAATGCCCTTACGACATAAGCAGTAATAAGGGAAGGCAAACCAAAAAGTACAACAATACTGAAGTTAACATTATGCTGAAAGGCATTGCGCAGGCCTCCAACAAGTGCTGTGCTGCCCACAACAAATAATGAGTAGCCGGTTGCAGTTACGGCATCAAACCCCAGCACATAAACCAATATGGGTACTGTAAGTATTGAACCCCCGCTGCCCACAAGGCCCAAAGAAATGCCTACTAAAAGAGCCAGTAAATAGCCTGAAAAAACCAAAAGATCCATACTGTAGCTTTTATAATTTCAGGCTAAATTAATCGCATTACTAAAGGTGTGCAGTAACAAAAGTTACATAAGTTACATAAGCACTATTTTAAAAGCTGAATGTTGCTTCTGTTTAGTTTTATGCTGCCTTCATTTTCAAATGCTTTCAGTAACCTTGAGACCACAACACGGGATGTATTGAGCTCATAGGCAATTTCCTGGTGTGTATTGGTAATTATATCTGAGTGGTTCACTTTTGCTTTCTCTTTAAGGTAGGCAAAGAGGCGTTCGTCCATTTTCATAAAAGCGAGGTTATCTATAGCCGAAAGCATTTCGCTCAGCCTTTTATTATAACTCATAAAAACATAATTTCGCCAACTTTTGTATTTGCCCAGCCATTCTTCCATTTTTCCTATAGGTATCATGGCTACTGTGCCATCTGTTTCAGCAATTGCCCGTATTTCACTTTTTGTATGGCCAAGGCAGCAGGCCAGGGTCATAGCGCAGGTATCGCCTTTTTCAAGAAAGTAGAGCAGCAATTCCCCTTCCACACGGTCTTCCCTGAGTATTTTTATAGCTCCGTGTATCAGCAATGGCATCTGGCGTATATATTGCCCTATGTCAATAAGGCAATCACCTTCATTAAAATCTAATACTGTGGCTACTTCAATAATTTCATTTACTAAGTCAGGTTCAAAAACAGTACTATAGGATTCTTTAATTTCGTTCATGGCAATACAATAGTTGGCTTTGTAAATATACAAATTAGTGTGGCAGCTTATCTTTTATGAGCCCGTAAGCCCAAGTGCCCGCTACAGCCCCTGCTATTACAATAATTATTGGCAAAAATCCGGCGCCCAGCAAGGTAAACATTGGCCCAGGGCAGGCGCCTGCCAATGCCCAGCCCAGCCCAAATATAATTCCACCAGCAATGTAGCGGGTAAATCCTTTTTCTTTTGGCACAAGCTCGATAATGCCGCCATTTATATTTTTTATTTCATGGCGCTTAATGAATAAAACTATAATAATGCCTGTGATAACTGCTGAGCCAATGATACCATACATATGAAAGGATTTAAACTGGAACATTTCATAAATGCGGAACCATGAGGCTGCTTCAGACTTAAAGATTACTATGCCGAAAAAGATGCCAATGAGCAAAAAAAGAATATTTTTCATATCTGTTCTGTTAAAATGTTTATAACTTAAAAAAGCAACGGGAATATAAAATGTATCATAACAAGACCGCCTATAAAAAAGCCTGCTACCGCAATAAAAGATGGCAATTGCAGGTTACTAAGGCCCGATATGGCATGACCTGATGTACATCCGCCGGCATAGCGTGCCCCAAAACCTATAAGCAGACCGCCTACAAGCAATAATGAAAGGGTTTTTACTGAAGTAAAAGCTGAATTGCTAAACAATTCATAGGGCATATATGCGCTTCCGGCACTTTCAAAGCCATAGTTTTTTAGTTTCAATACTACTTCGGGGTTAATGTCAGGCGCTGAATAAGCTGAAAGAAAATTCATAGCTATAAAACCGCCTATAACTGCTCCTGAAATCACAAATAGATTCCAGCGTTGGCTACGCCAGTCAAAGCAAAAAAAGTCACAGTTTTTTCCTGCTCCTAAGGCCGCGCACACAGTACGCAGGTTGGACGACATTCCGAAACTTTTTCCCGCAAATAGCAATACAGCCATTGTTGCTGCAATAAGAGGGCCAGATACATACCACGGCCAGGGTTCATAAATCCAGTTCATACCTAATTGTTTTTAATGAACTGCAAAATAAGCTATGGGTATAAGGCCAGTCAGTATCTTTTGTTACATATCTCAGGGAAATATATAAATTAACTGATGTTGAGATTTCTACAAAAGATGTTTTTATGAAAAGAAGAATAAAAAAAGGCAAAAGATGATTGCTATCTTTTGCCTTTTGTGGTGACCCCAACAGGACAAATTTCAAACCATTTTATGCAAGATTTGAAGAAATTAGCCTATTTTATGTAAGATAAGTTTTCACTTTAGCGGTTTGGCTGTCCTGTTGGGGTTCAGAGGTTAATCTTAAGAGATTGATTGCTAATCTCATTCAGGCGGGTGGACTTGCCGGGATAATTTTCGAACAATTTTAAAGAGCATTTGACAATACTGGCAAGGCTTTCGGCATTGTGGGCTTTATTTTTTAGATAATTTTATGGTGTGTTAAGAACAGGCTTACCGTAGAATTTTTTTCTAAACCAAAATGCAAGATTAACCAATGCAATCAGCGCGGGGACTTCAACCAGCGGTCCGATAACTCCTGCAAAGGCTTGCCCACTATTTAGGCCGAATACACCTATCGCAACTGCAATAGCCAATTCAAAGTTATTGCCTGTTGCAGTAAAGGCTATCGAGGTGCTTTTAGAATAATCCGCACCGAAGAAGCGACCAGTAAAGAAGCTAATTACGAACATTATCGTAAAATAAATTACTAAAGGGACAGCAATTCTAACAACATCCATAGGTATTTGGACAATGAGATTACCTTTAAGACTAAACATCACTATAATAGTAAAGAGCAGCGCTAAAAGGGTAATCGGTGAAATGAGGGGCACATATGTAGTTTGAAACCACGTAGAACCCTTTATTTTAATTAGGACATATCGGCTGATAATGCCTAAAGCAAATGGAATACCTAGGTAAATTCCAACACTTTCCGCAATCTGAGCGATACTGATATTCACGTCAAAACCGTCATATCCAAAGTAGGGAGGTAGTACGGTGATAAAAATATAGGCATAGACACTATATAACAACACTTGAAAAATACTGTTTAGCGCGATTAGGCCTGCTGCGTACTCACGGTTGCCATCGGCAAGGTCATTCCAGACAACTACCATTGCAATACAACGTGCTAAACCGATGAGGATAACTCCTATCATATATTCAGGATAGCCATTGAGGAATAATAAGGCCAAAGCGAACATAAGGATAGGGCCGATAACCCAATTCAAAAGCAGTGAGGCACCCAGCACTTTGGTGTTTGTGAATACTTCACCCATCTTACTGTAATTCACTTTTGCGAGTGGCGGGTACATCATCAGGATCAATCCTATTGCTAGGGGAATATTAGTAGTTCCGCTTGAAAAAGAATTTATAAAGTCGCTGCTGTCAGGAACAAGATAACCAACAGCTACACCTATTGCCATGGCAAGGAAAATCCAAAGTGTCAGGTATCGGTCAATGAAACTAAGCTTCTTTCGATTTAATGCAGGGGCGCAATTCGCTACAGACATAATTTATTTCTTAATGTTGGAAAAAACATAGAACATCTCGGTGGCGATCTGGATGCTTCGCTCCCCGTATTTTTCAGCCTGTTGGGCAGTACCGTCAAATGCTTTTGGATCATCATAGGTTATGGCGATGCGTTTTTCAGCACCGGAGATAAACGGGCAACCTCCATCTGCCTGCGAGCAGGTCATTATCGCTGCAAAGCCGCCCTCTGGATTAAAATCATCATAATAGGTTTTTGAAAAGGCTACTACAGGATGTTCATCCTCCGCATATTTAACGGCATAAACAGGATTGCTGCCTGAAGCGAGGATTTGTATCTTAAACCCTGCTTGTGCCAGAGTCTCCGCAACCTTAGGATACATCGCTGTTGCCTCGGTTCCACCAGAGTAACATGTGACTTTTGGTATATCATAATTAAGTGCCGCGGCTTGTGCCCATATTTGCGCCAAGTGGCTCCTTCGTGAATTATGGGTGCAAATAAGGTTCAGCCTGATGTCCTCACCGGCATCAGCCTTCGCTTGAATGAAGTCTACCAACGGCTGGAGGATCTCTTTTCGCTCGCCGGATATTGTAGTAAAATCCAATTTGACTGACAGCGCTTCGATTTCGGGAAATAGGGTTGATTTTTTTGACATATGCTTATTTGTTAGCAGCAGCCTCCTCCTGGAGTACAGCTATTATTATCACTGCCGGCTACTTGGGATAGGCTGACTTTGTTCTTGTCACTTGCCCCGCATTGGTCAGATGCAAGACAGGCTGTCTGTTTATTAAGCAATTGAAAGCTCTCTCCATCAAAGCTTAGATCATATTTTCCAATAGTCCTGTCTTGGTATTCAACTTCAATTTCGAAATCCTCAATCCCAAGCACCTTTTCAGAAAGCGAAATAATATTTAGGAGCTTGCCGGGCTTTAGCCTGTGGTCTTCGTCCCCGGCATCTTCCCATAACTGGAAGTTGACAACAGTTTCGCGGCGTACAGTGCCGCCGCAGTCTATAAAGTTTTTGGTAATTAGGCCTATTTCCGTAACATGGAAGTTTTCAGGTACAAAGGATCCATCAGGAAGCATAAAACTTAAAGCTTCCATATTGTTCAGGTGGCTTTTAATGTCGGATAGTTTCATAGTGTTTAGTTTAAATTAACAGCAATCAGCGTTTTTCTTGTCCAGGTGTTCTGCTATATGCTGGAAAAATCCCTTTATCCTTTCGAACCCGGATTCATCGAGGCAGTAGCAGATAGCGTTGCCCTCGACATTGCCTTTGATGAGGCCGGCACTCTTAAGTTCCTTCAGGTGTTGGGAAACGGTAGGCTGCGCAAGAGGAAGCTCATTGACAATATCACCGCATATACAAGCCTCAACTTTAAGGAGATATTCAATGATAGCTATTCTGGCGGGATGCCCTAAAGCTTTGGCCAGTATGGCAAGTTGATTCTGGCTGTCGGTAAAGTGGTCCGTTTTAGTTGCTCCCATCGTTATATTTTTATATTGCAATATTACGATATAAATTTTAAATTCCAACAGTGAGAAGATTTTTTTAGTAATCTTTAATATAAATGCAATGTTAAGGTCAACAGTATATTTTAAATTTTTAAATTCGTACACATGAAATTCGCAGCAATACTACTCGCATTTTTTATCACCGCACTATCCGTGTTGCCATGCGATATTTGCACTGATGTTTCTAAAACTGACGGATCCCAGAAAGAGGCTAAGCACGTTGATGATTGCTCACTGTGCTGTTCGCCTTTTCACGCCTGCGGAACATGCGCAGGATTTATTCTCCCATTATCTTTAAATATACCTACAAATAAAGAATTTGTTCCTTGTCAGGTTATGGATTCTTACCGGGTCACGAAAACTTTGTATCATTTTGGCGCTATCTGGCAGCCTCCTAAGATTGCCTAAATAAATACCCAGATTTTATATTAAATCATAAAATATTTATTTAAACAATCACATGAAAAAATATATTTTAATGTGGATGGTTATGCTTATTGCCAGCATCGCACATTCACAGAATTCTTTCTCTGCAAAAATACTTGACAGTGAAACCAAAGAAGCTCTTGCAGGGGCAAGCGCGTCTATTGACTCTCTTCAATTATACTCATCGGCTGATGAGAGTGGCATGGTAACTATTGATAATATTCCCGATGGCATCTATGAAATTGAATTTTCCCTTATAGGCTATAATAAGATTGTTATAACACAGACCTTTCCCCTCGAGACCAATCAGCCGATAGATATTATGTTGGTAAGTGATTCGGAGGAACTGGAAGAGGTAGTAATTATCTCCTCGACACGGAGTACAAGGACTATTCAAAACATTCCTACCAGAGTTGAATTTATTTCGGGCGAGGAACTGGATGAGAAGGCGAATATGAAGCCAGGTGATATCAGACTCCTGTTGAGTGAGAGTACAGGTATACAGACACAGCAAACGTCTGCGACTTCAGCAAACGCTTCGATAAGAATACAGGGTTTAGATGGCAGATATACCCAAATCTTAAAGGACGGTTTCCCATTGTATTCTGGGGCATCTGGCGGTCTTGGCTTACTTCAAACACCTCCGTTAGATCTTAAGCAGGTTGAAATCATTAAAGGGTCTTCATCCACCTTATATGGAGGCGGGGCAATTGCAGGGCTGGTGAACTTAATCTCTAAAACACCAACAGATGACAGAGAGCTGCGATTCCACCTTAATGGGACTTCTGCTTTAGGCTTAGATATTAATGGTTTCTACTCACAGCGCTTTGACAAGCTTGGCGTCACTTTATTTGCTTCCCATAACAGGAATGCCCCCTATGATCCCTCAGATACACACTTTACTGCAATACCAAAATTTGAGAGGATCAATATCAACCCGAAAGTTTTTATCTATTTTAGTGAGGACACAAATCTCGATGTTGGTGTAAATACAGCATTTGAGGACAGGATAGGTGGAGACATAGACTTTATTAAAGATGACAATGCTGAAGGATATTTTGAGAAAAACAAAACGGACCGCATAAGTACGCAGATGAACTTCCAGCATCGCTTTAACGAGAACAGTAGGTTATCGGTTAAGAACAGTTTTAATAATTTTAAAAGAGTAATCACCATTCCAGGATATATATTTGAAGGCGTGCAGAACAGTACATTCTCTGAAATAACCTATTCCCGAAATGGGGAGGTTTCCGACTGGATCGCCGGGCTGAACTTATGGACTGATGATTTTGCCGAGAAGCCAACGTCAGCTTTTCCGGTGCGCGACTATAACCAAACTACCTACGGCCTATTTGTCCAGAATACGGTTAAAGCGTCGGATTGGCTGAGCTTGGAAACAGGAGTGCGAGGTGATTATGTTGCCGAGTATGGTTTCGTTTTTTTACCCAGAGTATCCGCACAATTTACAATCACAGATAAAATAACATCACGTCTGGGGGGTGGACTAGGATATCAGGCACCAACAATTTTTACAGAGGAAAGTGAGAGGGTACAGTATCAGAATGTTTTGCCTATTGATAGCGAGTTTAATAAATTGGAGAAAAGTTACGGAGCGAATTTTGACATTAACTATAAAACGAGGATTGCTGATGAGGTCACACTAAATATAAATCAATTGTTTTTTTATACGTATATAAGCGATCCGCTAATTCTCGAATCCCTGCCTGATGGCAATCTGCAATTCATCAATTCGGATGGATTTATCGATACTAAAGGCACCGAAACCAATATTAAGATCGGTTATGAAGATTTCAATTTGTTTGTAGGTTATACGTACACCGACGCCAAAATCAGAGAGGGCGACAATACTATGCAACATCCGCTAACAGCAAAGCATAGGATAAACAATGTGTTGATGTATGAACTGGAAGATAAATGGAAGGTTGGACTGGAAGCCTACTATTATGGTAAGCAGCAACTCAATGACGGTGCAACAGGAGAAGATTATTGGATATTTGGGTTTATGGCTGAAAAATTATTGGAGAATTTCTCAGTCTACGTAAACTTCGAGAACTTTACCAATACAAGACAGACAAGGTTTGATAGTATCTACTCAGGTCCGAGGAACAATCCTGTTTTCAGGGATATTTATGCCCCATTAGATGGATTTGTTATTAATGCCGGTCTAAAAATTAAGTTATAGTATGAAAAAGACAAGCTATAAGATTCTTAAGATGGACTGTGCAAGCGAGGAGCAGCTCATTCGTATGAAGTTGGAGGAAAATGAAAATATTACTCATTTGGATTTCAATATTCCAGACAGGATGCTTCATGTCTATCATAAGGGAGATGCTGCTACAATCACAGAAGCACTAGATACATTAAGACTGGGCAGTAACGTAGAAGGTACAATTGATGACGCTGTTTTGCCCATTAAGGGTGACGAGCCATCGCAGCGAAGGCTGCTTTGGCAGGTACTCATAATCAACTTTGTACTTTTTGTTATTGAGATAACAACTGGCTTCATCTCGCATTCAATGGGTCTAGTCGCCGACAGCCTTGACATGCTTGCCGATGCGTTGGTCTATTCGTTAGCACTATTTGCTGTAGGCGGTACGGCCCTGCGGAAGGGTAGGGTCGCCAAATTTAGCGGCTTCCTTCAGCTTGCTCTGGCAATAGCTGGATTCGTGGAAGTTCTACGTAGATTTATGGGCCATGGTGCATTCCCAATATTTAAAACAATGATATTTATATCGTTGCTTGCGCTTATAGGAAACGCAGCCAGCCTTTATTTACTAGTTAAATCAAAAAGCAAAGAATCACATATGCAAGCCAGCCTAATATTCACGTCAAATGACGTGATTGTTAATATAGGTGTAATACTTGCAGGAGTATTGGTGTACATTACCAGTTCACGTATGCCAGATCTTATTGTTGGCGTAGTGGTCTTCGCTATCGTTGCAAGGGGAGCATTAAAAATTCTTAGACTACAATGACGTTCGAACTATTTAACCTGCTCTCTATGTACAAAATATACGCACTTGTTCTCAGCATGGATTACTTTTTAGTATCGCTGTAGCGAATTCATAACGTTATTTAGTCAGTTAATCACGTTAAAATTGTGGCAAACATCATGTCATATTAAACCAAGTTTTATTGAGTTCAGTAACTATAAGACTTACAGGTAGGGTTCGACTTCTGCCTTTTTTGCTAAATTCCTGTCTTATAAAAAATAAAACCTACTTAAGATAATCAAAGTAGGTTTTTTTCTTTTGGTCGAGTGCCCGGAAAATATTTTTAATTGATTTTTTCTGCATTAAACCCCACTGCTTTGACAGCAGAGACAATGGTGTCGGCTGTTATGCCTTCGTTACGAACGGTTAGTACTTTGTCAGGCGAGGTAACGTCTACTTCCCAAGCATTCTCTCCGGCATACTCATCTAATTGAGAAGTCACCTTTGCGACACACCCTGCACACTTAATATTGGTTTTGAATTTTAAAGTCTCCATTTTGTAGTTATTAAAGTTATTTCATTTGTTTAATACTTGTTACAGCAATGACAAAGGCAAGTAAGCCAACCACTGCCGCCGACTGAAAGGCTACCTGAAAGCCGTCAACTGCAGCATCTGTAGTTACGGTGCCGCTGGCTGAATTGTTGGTTACAGCACTTGAGATTGCAACAATAATTGCAAGGCCAAGAGCAGATCCTATTTGGTAGCTCGTGTTTACCAATCCTGAAGCAAGACCCATTTCTTCAGGTTTGGCGCCCGACATCGATGCCATTGTTCCCGGTATATAAGCCAGCGACATACCCAAAGCTCCAAGTATGGAAGCAGGCAGGACATTGACAAGGAAAGATCCGTTAGCAGGGGCAGAGGCAAATAGTAACAGTGAGATCGTAAGAATTGCGAGCCCAATAACCAGGTTCGGCTTAAAACCGAATTTTGCTACCAATTTTCCGGTTAGGCCAACCATCACCACCATAATGGTAATCGTCATGGGCAGTAATGCCAGACCACTGTTAAATGCCGAAAGTTGCAATACCTGCTGCAGGTATAGATTAAGGAAAAACCATAGCGGTATCCATGCTCCTGCGAGAAGGCCCATTACAATATTCCCTGCACTCAGGTTGTGGACTTTAAAGATTGACAAGGGTAGCAGCGGGTCCTGCTTTTTGCCTTGCAGCACAATAAAACTTGCCAGTAGAGCAATGGACGCCAATAATAAACCTATTGTCCTGCCGCTGAAAAAGGCGCCGCCTTCCGCCGATACAATTGCATATACCATAAGTATCATGGCTGTTGTACCCAATAGGGCACTTAAAAGGTCTACTTTTCCTTTTTTGGCACTGCCTGCCAATAAAAGGCTTTTGCTCATGTATAACACAACAAGTCCTAAGGGTATATTGATAAGGAAGGTCCAGTGCCATGACATCCATTCGGTGACAACGCCGCCTAAAAACACCCCTGCAGAGCCACCGGCCGCCGCAGCGGCACCCCAGTACCCCAAAGCCTTTCCTACTTCTTTTGGGTCAGTGAACATGGAGAGTACCAGCGTCAATGCTGAGGGTGCAATTAGCGCTGAGCCCAGGCCCTGTAAAGCACGCCCGGTATTGAGCGCTGCATCAGACCATGCTACCCCTGCAAGTAAAGACGCCAGCGTGAGTATAGCAAATCCCCACATAAAGACCTTTCTGGCACCGAACAGGTCGGATAACTTTCCTCCCAAAAGCAGGAACCCTCCAAAAAAGATAACATACGCGTTGAAGATCCATTGCAGGCCCGCCTGGGTATAACCCAGATCAGCCTTAATTGCAGGGAGTGCAACGCCTATAATGGACGTATCCATTATAACCATAAATTGTGCTGTGCATAATAAGAACAATGCAGACCAGCGTTTAGCATAAGGAGCAGATGAATTCATATCTATAATTGTTGTTGTAAAATTATGTCCCGGCTGTCCCGGGCATTTTTATAATTATGGAAAAAATGTATATAATTACTGTATGTGAATTTTTACAGCTTTCCGAGCGCTCTCTTAAACTGTAAAGTCAATAGCTTGATTTCGAAAATGTTCGTCAGGTGGTTAAGCTGTGCTGTCGTTAACGAAACTTCGGCATCGGACAGCTCCAATTTAGAGCTCAGGCCATTTTTGTACCTGTTGCTTATCATAGTGTAGTGCAGTTCAGCTGCCTCAATTGTCTTCTGTTGGACAGCCAGCTGTGACGAGACATTCTCCCAGTTGGAGAAAATTTCAACAATTTCGAGCTTCGCTTTTTCAGTAAGGTCAGAAAGCCTAAGGGTTTCCTGTTCAATCCTGATTTTTGCCTGCCTTGTTTGATACACTAATTTTCTACCATTAAATATCGGTATCGACAGCTGAAGCCCTAGAAAGGAAGTCTGTGGATAAACATAATTATTCAGGTTTAAATCATCATCCTGTGCCTGTATCTGGTATTGCCCTATAAGGGAGAGCTGCGGTAACTTTTCACCCTGTATGGCCCGGAGTACGCTTTGCTGCTGCTGAATACTCAGCTCCTGTACTTTTAAATCGGGACGGGCGAGTGACTGAGACTCCAAATATTGTAGCCGGAGCGCATTAAATTCCGCAAAATCTTCATCCGGTACCAGTTCATTGGTAGGGACCAGCTCTTCAGTCCCGCTGCTCCCCAAAAGCCTTTTCAACTTTGCACCGGCAACCGAGATCGAACTCTTGAGGTAGGAAATTACAGATTTAGTATTTTCAACAGTGATATAGCTTCGCAGGGTATCGGATTTAAGCGCAAGGCCCTGGGCAAATAATGCCCTGCTGTCGATCAGTTCTTTACTATTCCGCTCCATGCTTCGCTGTTGTAGCGTTAGCTCCCTGTGCAATACTACAATTTCAAAATAAGCGCTGGTTACGGAAAAGCGAAGATTTGCCTCATAATCTGCAGCCTTCTCCTGTTGTATGTTTTCCTCAATTATGGCGGTTCTGCGCTGGCGCCTTACGGATTCCGATACTATGGGCTGATAAAGAGAGACCGCAGCGCTAAAAGTATTAAGCCCACCCACTGCGACATCCTGCACATCTTTTGCTGTTCCGGCGAAGGATCCCGGTAAAAAGATTACCTGCCTGTCTAAATAGCGGTTTATGCCACTACTGAAGTTTAGTGAAGGGAGCATCCGGCCTTTAACTTCTTTTGTACGTTCGCCCTGATGCAAAACTTCCAATCTCTGGATCTGCAATTCCCTGTTGCCCGCTGTAGCCTGCTCCAACGCTTCGTCAAGTGAAAGCTTCCTTTGCTGGGCATACAGATCTGTATTTAAAAGCAGGAAACCGACTGATAACGCTATAGCCGAAGCACGGGCAAGTGACAACGACGAAAATATTTTATTTGTCTTCATTGTTCTGTTCTATTTCAATTACTATATTTTTTGTCCTACTGCTGGCCAGGTAAGAGTATACTGCGGGTATAATGAACAAGGTTAAGATACCGGCAAAAACAAGACCTCCCGCAACCACGATCCCCAGAGACTGACGGCTGTTTTCGGTCATTGCAATGGGCAACGCCCCGAATATCATAGCCAGCGAAGTCATCAGGATGGGCCTGAACCGCTGTATGGCCGCCTGGCAAGCTGCCTCGAACTTGGACATCCCCTGACTTTTTAATTCATTGGCAAATTCAACTATTAATATTCCATTCTTTGTAATAAGCCCCACCAGTGTGATAATGCCGATTTGGCTGAAAACATTTAGGCTTTGGTCAAACCAGTAGAGGCTGATAAGAGCACCTGTTACCGCCATTGGAACAGTAAGCATAATAATGAATGGATCGCGAAGGCTCTCAAACTGTGCAGCCAGAATCATATAGATGATCAACAGGGACAGTATAAGGGTGAATAGCAGGTTGCCCTGGCTTTCCTTAAAATCCCGAGCCTGTCCGGCTAAAGAGGTCTTAAAGTTTTCACCCACTACTTTTTGCTTGATCTGCTCCATTTCCGCGATACCTTCAGCCAGGCTTACCCCTGGCGCCAGCCCTGCAGACACGGTGGCCGACAAATACTGGTCATAGCGGTATATCGCCGCCGGGCTTATGCCTTCATCAAGGGTCACGAGGTTATCTAGCGATATCATCTGGCCATTGGATGACCGTACGTTAATAGCACGCAGGTCGGAGATATCGTTCCTGAACGACTGGTCTACCTGGCCGATCACCTCATATTGCCTGTCGTTCTGCAAAAAATAACCGTAGCGTTGGCCGGATAGCGAAAGCTGTAACGCCCTTCCGATTTCCTGAATAGAAACCCCCATAAGGGCAGCTTTCTTCCGATCAATATTGATTTTTAGCTCAGGCTTATTGATTTTCAGGTCAGAGTCCACAAACATCAGTTTCTTGCTTTGCCTGGCCTCGGCTAAAAATTTTGGAAGTATGGAATTAAGGCTGTCAAGATTTGGAGCCTGAAGCACATATTGCACCGGCATGCCTCCTCCGTAACGCGTACCTATTGTGGGCGGTAGGTAAGGAAAGACAAGGAAATCCCTGAATTGCCTGGATGCCATACCGTATTTATTATAGAGGTCCTGTACGGAAACATCCCGTTCCATGGGGTCCTTTAGGTAAATGCTTTGTACCGCAACATTCACCGGTGCGGGAGCAGGTATGAATGAGATGGCAACCATTGAATAGGTCTGGTAAAGGCCGGGTGTAGAATCATTTACAAATTTGCCGAGCTCCTGCATGTTCTCCTTCATATAATCAAATGATACCCCTTCAGGGGCAATGGCAATGAGGCTAAGGTTGGAACGGTCTTCAACAGGTGCAAGTTCTGAAGGCAGGCTGCTTCCTATAACATATATAAGGCTCCCCATTACCGCCAGGAATACCCAGGCCAGCCAGCGGTTCTTCATAAATGCCTTTAGTGCTTTTGCATATCCGTTATTTAGGCCTACGAACATTGGCTCCGTTTTTTTGTGGAGCCAGTTATGCTTTTCCTGCTTTTTAAGAAGGTAGGCGCTAAGCATAGGGGAAAGGGTCAGTGCCACAAAGGCTGAAACTAAAACTGATCCTGAAACTACAATCGCAAATTCCTTGAACAGCTGTCCGCTAATGCCACCCATAAAAATTATCGGCATAAAGACAGCGGCAAGTGTTATAGTGGTGGAAATGACAGCAAAATAGATCTCTTTGGAGCCTTTGAAAGCTGCCTGTACAGGGCTCATTCCATCTTCAACTTTCTTATAGATATTCTCAAGCACTACAATTGCGTCATCCACTACCAGCCCAATTGCCAGTACGAGCCCTAATAAGGTAAGTACGTTAATTGAGAACCCCGCTACATACATTATGAAGAATGCAGAGAGTATTGAAACTGGGATGGCCAGAACAGGGATTATGGTGGAGCGCCAGTCGCGAAGGAAAAGGAAAATGATTATAACTACGAGCCCGAAAGCGATGAACAGAGTCTCTTCAACCTCTTTTATGGATTCACGCACCGGCTTGGTGTAATCGAACCCTACTATGAGCCTGTAATCTTTTGGCACTTCTTTACGCAGCTGCTCCAGCCTTTGATAAAATTCATTAACGACTTCGATAGCGTTGGCACCCCGCTGGATCTGTATGGCAACGCCTACGCCGACGCGATTGGCATTATCAGTACCGTTTATTATCGCATTCCGTTCGTTGACTTCGCCAAGTTCGGCATGCCCGACATCCTTAAGGTGAATAATCCCGGAATTTGTCTGCTTGATGATCATATTGTCAAAGTCTTCGGGTGTGCTCAGGCGCCCAATAGTCCTGACGCTTACCTCGGTACTTTGGCCTTCTATCCTTCCGGAAGGAAGGTCGATATTCTCCCTTGCAAGCGCAATCCTTATATCTTCTGGGGTCAGGTTCAGCGCGGTGAGCCTGGCCGGGTCAAAGCGTAACCGCATTGCATACTTGTGCTCGCCGACTATTGCCACACGGTTAATACCGGGTATAGATTGCATCCTGTCTTTGATCACGGTGGAGGCAAGGTGGCTTACTTCCTTAATATCTCTGGTATCGCTTTCGACCTCAAGGAATGCTACAAGATTATCTGGTGAGGATGCCTTTTCCACGATTGGGGGATCCACATCTGAAGGAAGCTGGCTCTTTGATTTGGCGACTTTGTCACGCACATCGTTTAATGCATCTTCCAGGTCGATATCCCGGTTGAACTCAACTGATATGACACTCACCTGTTCCCTTGATTCAGAAGAGACCGTACGCAGGCCGTTTGCTTCTGCAATGGATTCCTCGATGGGCTTGGTTATTTTCGATGCTATCACGTCAGGGCTTGCCCCCGGGTAAAAGGTCACCACCGATATTACCGGCGGCTCAGTGAGGGGAAACTCCCGAACACCCAGGGACTTCCATCCCACCAGCCCCATTATTACTATTATGGCGGAAAAAACTCCGGCCAAAACGGGTTTCTTTATACTTAATGATGGTAAGTTCATATGATTAGTTTTGGGTTGTCACAGCTTTGACCGGTGTGCCTTCCCCCAGTCGCATGATGTTAGAAACGATGACGATATCACTGGCTGCCAGTCCTTCTGAAATGACCGCTTCACTTTCTGTCCTGTTACCCACAGTAACCGGTCTCAGTGCAGCCTTGCCATCTTTGATAACATAAACATTATAGCCATTGGCTGCGGGAATAAGGGCATGTGACGGCACTGTTATGCCTTTTGTGCCCTGCGCAGCCGTGCTGAAAAACACTTTCGCCGAAAGCCCGCCCTTATAATTTTTTCCCGGATTTTTGGCAACTGCCTGGACGGACAGGCTCCTGCTGCCGGCATCCAACCCGGCTTCACTCGCTGTTATGGTTGCTGAGAGTTTCCGGTCGGATAGCTGGGTCGTAAACATGACCTGGCTCCCAGGCTTCACAAGAGGCAGGTACCGCTCGGGTACTGAAAACATGATCTTTACCGATTCCTGGTTCTGAAGGTTTGCAAGTTCAAGGCCCGGGGAAACGTAGGAACCCACTTCTACTTTGGAAATCCCGATGGTTCCCGAAAACGGCGCCCTTAACTCTGTTTTGGCTATCTCGGACAGCAAAAGCTCTTCCTGTGCTTCCATAGCCTGCAGCCTGCTGAGGGCCTCATCATATTCCTGGGTCCGTACTGTTTCAGTCTCAAGGAGGTTCTTAAGGCGTGACTCGCTAAGTTTTGCCAGCTTCAAGCCTGCCCTTACCTCTTTAAGCCTGGCCTTCAGTTCGGCATCGTTAAGTTTATAAAGGAGGTCTCCCTTTTGTACATGCTGCCCATCCTTGAAGGTGATCCGTACTATTTTCTGGCTGATTTCGCTGACGATGGCAACTTCCTGTACGGGCCTGACCGAACCGGAGATCACTTCCTTTTGGTCAAGTGCCGTTTCAGTGGCCGTTACCACATCAACGGGCAATTCTGTGGCACCCGGGCTGTTTGCCGCGGACTCTGTCTTAGCATCCTCACATGCGTAGAGCAGGAGGGATAACAGCGCCACCATAATGGTGTGTTTGATTTTGTTGTACATAATATCTTATTGATTACTAATAATTTATATGCACAAAATTAAGATGGTTGCTAGGGAGGCATTCGTATAATTAAGGAGAAGAATTATATAATTTTCATAAAGAATGCCCGGCAAAACCGGGCATCCAAAACCCCTAAGGGGCGCTATTAACCAAACCTATGAAAACTAAAACTAAATCCTTGCTTTTTTTAACCTAAGGCTGTTACTCACTACAGACACAGAGCTAAGGGCCATCGCTGCGCCGGCGATCATCGTGTCGAGCAGGAAGCCATTGATGGGATACAATACGCCTGCGGCGATCGGAATGCCGATAACATTGTAAATGAACGCCCAGAAAAGGTTCTGCTTTATGGTTTTGATCGTCTTTCCTGACAGGGCAAGTGCCTTTGGAATGCTGTTGAGGTCGGATGTGATCAATGTCATCTTCGCGACATCCATGGCGATGTCAGAACCTTTACCCATGGCAATGCTCACATCTGCCTGGGCGAGTGCATGGCTGTCATTTATACCATCTCCCACCATCGCCACGGTTTTTCCTTGCGCCTGGAGTTGCTTCACAAAGGCAGCTTTCCCGGAAGGCATCGCCTCAGCCTTAAAATGCGTAATACCTACTTCTTTTGCCACGGCTGCCGCGGTAAAACTATTATCGCCTGTCAGCATGTGCACCTCAATGCCTTGCTGCTGCATCCTTTCGATTGCTTGCCTGGAAGTACTTTTTACCGTGTCAGCAATAGCAATAACTGCCAGCAGCTTTTTTTCGGATAGAAAATAAATAACGGTTTTAGCCTGGTGCTGCCATTGCTCGGCAATATTTTTAAAATGCTGCTCAATATAAACATGCTCCAATGCCAATTTGTTGCTGCCTACATAATATTTTATACCCTCCACGGATGCCATTATGCCCATTCCTGTTATACTTGTGAAATTTTCTGTTAGTAATGGCAGTACTTCTTTCTCCCGCAAATAAGCAGCGACAGCTGAAGCCAGGGGGTGTTCCGACTGCATTTCCAGAGCATTGAGCACACTTTTATTAAAAAGGCTCCCTGCGTTTTCATCTGCCCATTCCATATTAGTCACCATAGGCTTACCTTCGGTTATAGTCCCTGTCTTGTCCAGCACGACTGCGTTAACCTTGTGTGCCACTTCAAGGCTCTCAGCATCTTTTATCAAAATGTTATTCTCGGCACCGATCCCAACGCCAACCATTACCGCAGTCGGAGTGGCAAGCCCCAGGGCGCATGGGCAGGCGATCACCAGGACGGTTACAGATGCAAGCAGGCCCTGTGTTACAGCATTCTCGCCGCCCAGGAAGAACCAGGCAACAAAAGTTATGAGGGATATACCGATGACCACGGGAACGAAAATGCCAGCAACTTTATCGACAATTTTCTGAACAGGGGCTTTGCTGCCCTGTGCCTCCTGTACCATCTTTATAATTTGTGCAAGGACAGTATCGCTGCCGACTTTTTCCGCAATGAACTTAAAGCTGCCTTTCTGGTTTATGGTGCCTGCAAACACCTTTTCCCCGGCATGCTTTTCAACAGGTATCGGCTCTCCGCTGATCATACTTTCATCGACATAGGACGTGCCCTCGGAGACTGTGCCGTCAACCGGTACTTTTTCGCCAGGCTTTACCGATATAACATCGCCCCTAATTACTTCAGCAGCTTTGATTTCAAGTTCCTGTCCATCTCGAATTACCCTTACTGTGCTTGGCTGAAGGCCGATTAGTTTTTTTATTGCCGAAGAGGTATTTGACTTGGCCTTTTCCTCCAAAAGCTTTCCTAACGATATAAATGCGATTACAACGGCAGCCGCCTCAAAGTACACATGCCCGTGAAGGCCCCTGCTGTGCCAGTAATCGGGATAAATAGTGGTAAAGGCGCTGAACAAGAAAGCGATACCCGTGCTAAGGGCCACAAGGGTATCCATATTCGCCTTTCTGTGCCTTGCCTGCTTGTAAGCGTTTATGAAGAAATCTTTTCCGAAGTAAAACACCACCGGGGCTGAGAACAGGAGCATGATCCAGTTGCCGTAAGGCATATGCATAAAAAACATACCGATCATTACCACGGGAAGGGACAGGACAGTAGCGGCTACTGTACGACGTTTCAGGTTTTGATATTGTTTGTGATGCGCGTCCTGCTGTACCTGAAAAGGGTCGTCGGCATCAACTACCAGATCGTATCCTACAGAACGCAGCAGGCTTTGGAATTCAACCGGTGCAGCTTCTTTCTTATAATCGATCCATACGGTCTGGTTTGCATAGTTTACGCCCGCATCGTATATATTAGGATTGCCTTTAAGGATGCTTTCCACGCTTACGGCGCAGGCAGCGCATGTCATACCTAAAACGGGAAAAGTCGCCCTGTCCGATTTACCGGCCGGCCTGGGCTTCGGGGCTTCAAAAATATTTGTTTCCATGTAATTTAAGATTTACGGACAAATGTATGGGCGCTATTGGCGGCACACTTACAGAATTAAAGGAAAGATGTATATAATTCATGCTGCTATAAAGCGTCGAGGGCCATCCGCTTCACCGTCCTTTGTTTCTTAAACGCCGACGGTGTTGTACCGGTAACTTTTTTGAATTGCGTGGATAGGTGTTGCATGCTGCTGTAGCCCAGCACCTGGGCAATTTCACCGAGGCTAAGCTCGTCATAAAGCAGCAGCTCTTTTGCCCTTTCAATGCGCTGGAGGATGATATACTGTTCAATCGTACATCCCTCAACGCCCGAAAACAGGGTGCTGACCGAACTGTATTCCAAACCGGTGACATCTTTGATCACCTGCGAAAAATTAATTTTGAGTTGGATGGCCTCGCCTCCGTGGACAATCTCGATAATCTTATTTTTTACCTTCTCTGTCAATATCCTCTTCCTGTCATCAAGGATTTCAAAGCCTCGCTGTCTAAGGTTCGCATCAAGCAAGTCCTGCTCTTTGCTGCTGATATCTTTTTTTAAGGATATCTGCCCCATTGTTACAGATTCAGCGTCAAGCTGCAGGGCAGCAAGTATGTGACTTACCACTATTATGCATCGTTGACAGACCATGTTTTTTACGATGAGATTCATTGGCTTGAGTGTTTGTTATGATTAGAGCCGTAACAAAGTTGCGTCAAACCGATAAAAAGGCCGTTACAGAGTTTTGGAAAATAATTATATAATCTTGGGTTCGCCAAGGCCCATTTTTTCCCTGCGGAGCTCTTTAAAAAAAGAAGGGGTCAATCCAGTCACCTTTTTGAATTGCGCACTCAGGTGAGCGACGCTGCTGTAGTTAAGCTGGTAGGCAATCTGGCTAAGGCTCAGGTCCGTGTAGACGATAAGTTCTTTCACCTTTTCTATTTTCTGCTGAATATAGTATTGCTCTATAGTAATATTCTCGACTTGGGAAAAGATGTTGGTGATTGCACTGTAATCCTGGTACAGGCTGTTGGTAAGGTACCGGGAAAGGTTTAGTTCCGTATCATTATTCTGGGAATGCACGAGGTCACTGATAAGCAGTTTGATCCTGGTTATCATCTTGGTCTTCTTATCATCATAGAGCTCAAAGCCTAACCTCGCCAATGCCGCAGCTATTTTGTTTTTTTGAAGTTCGCCGACCTCCTCAGGCAGCTCAGCTTCACCCAACTGCACAGCCAGGGGCGTGAGGCCGAGGTTCTCCAGCTCTGATTTAACTACAGCGATACATCTGGAGCAAACCATATTCTTTATAAATAGCTTCATACCGTTTACTCATGCTTTTTCAGGGTACAATTTTAGCATATTTTTTTTTGATGCTGCTATGTGCCCCCAATATTTTACAGCGCAGGAGAATTTGGCCGGGAGATAATTCCAAAATTCTATATATTTTTTCCAAAATTCTATAATTGAAGATAGCGGGCATTCACGAGATTTGCATAATGTCGCTGCAATATATATCGGCACGTATATAGATGTTGGACTGCTAAGTTGAATATTTTCGTAAACCTATAGTTATTTTTTATAATTTTGTAATTAAATCCAAGCAATTGAAGAAGTTTCATTTCATACTACTGATGACCCTGGGCCTGTTAATGAGCCCCGGCATTGCTTTTGCCTGCGGGCAAAAGGATGGCCATCATAAAGAAACTTCTGAAAAATCCTGTGGCAGGGAGTGCTGCGAAGAAGATAAGGAAACAGAACCATGCAGCAAGGGGCATAAAGAGTGTGACGGAAAATGCGGCCATTCTTCGTGCAACTGCCCAGCCGCTGCAGGCTTTGCCTTTGCGATCATCCCGACTGAGGAATATAGACAAGAGTTTATAGGATACACGTATAAAAATGTGGTATTCGGATATACCGAAACATTTTTCAAATCTGCCATAGATTCTCTTCGGCTACCGCCAAAAATAAGCTAGACCCTTTTTGTAACAGCCATAAGTGCGTCCTTTCCGGACGGCTGTTGTATCGCTTTGCGATTGCAAACGCATCAGGCAAAGGATGCCGCACACTACTATCTATTATTTTTTAAATCATTTAAGTCATGAGTTTACTTAAAAAGCTTATGGTGCCAGCATTTGTATTGGCATCAGCAATCCATGTGCATGCACAGATTAAGAATGCGGAAACTATAACGGCAAAGGTATCAGGTAATTGCGGAATGTGTGAGGCCACCATTGAGAAAGCCGGTACTGTAAAAAAAGAAGCCCATGTAGAATGGGATAAAGACAAACAGGTGGCCACCATAACCTACGACACCCATAAAACCACTGCTGAGCAGGTATTGAAACGTATCGCCCTGGCTGGCTATGACAATGAAAAATTCCTGGCTCCGGAGGAAGCTTATAACAATCTTCATGGCTGTTGCCAGTACGAGCGTGCAGGTTTTGCTGCTGCTCAAGATAAAGCAGAAGCCCATGGCTCCCAATCGGCCGAAGGTTCCGCACATTCCGGCCACGGCAAGGCTACTGAAACTGCTGCGCAGTCGATGGTTCTTGCTCCTGTACTGTCAAATTATTTCAGGCTGCAACAGGCACTGGTAAAATCGGATGCAAAGCAGGCCGCTACCATGGCGGCTGAGCTTCAAAAAGCCATTGAAAATGTCGATATGGCTGCACTTAAGCCAGAGGGACATACGGCCTGGATGCAAACTAAAGAAAAACTTTCGGGGGATGCTACAGGTATTGCTACCTCACAGGACCTGAAGAAGCAGAGACAGCTTTTTTCAACACTGTCGGATAATCTGTACAATCTGGCTAAGGCAGCCGACCTGCCCCAGCCGGTATATTACAATAATTGCCCGATGTTCAATGATGGCAAAGGCGCAAACTGGCTAAGTGATGAAAAGGCAATCAAAAACCCGTATTATGGCGCTCAAATGCTTACCTGCGGAAAAAACATTGAAACAATAAAATAAATGAAGCTAAATCTGATAATAATAATGGTATTGAGCATGCTTTGCATCCCTGCTGCCGCGCAGCTCAAAACCGGCGCATCACTTCCCAAGCTGACCCTTACCTCGGGTACGGGCCAGCCTGTAGAACTCGCGTCTTTTAAAGGCCGGGTCACGCTGGTGGATTTCTGGGCATCGTGGTGCGGGCCCTGCAGGGTCGCTAATAAGAAATTGGTAAAGCTCTACAGCAAATACAAAAAGCAAGGCTTTGAGATCGTAGGGATTTCCCTTGATAAAGACAAGGCTAAATGGCTGAGCGCCGTTAAAAAAGATAACATCGGGTATGTGCAGGTAAATGACCCTGAAGGCTTTGATGCCAAATCGGCTATAACCTTTGGTGTTGAAAATATGCCTGCGAGCTATCTCTTTGATGTTTCCGGCAAGCTCATCGCCATCAACCCGACAGAACAACAGATCATTAATGAAATCAATAAAGTTAATTAGTATGAAAACTCTAATATATCAACTGCTGTTGCTGGCCTTTGCAACAGTCCTGCCTGCCACTAGCGGTTACGGGCAAATCCAAAAGGCGGAAATAGTGGCAACGGGCCTGACCTGCTCGATGTGTTCAAACGCCATAAACAAGCAGCTTAAGTCACTGGAGGGTGTCGATAAAGTAGAGACAGACCTTAACACCAATACCTTCACGGTAATCCTTAAGCCGGATCATGCCATCACCCCTGCAATGCTGAAGAACAGCGTAGAAAAAGCAGGATTCTTTGTCGGATCCATGGTTATTACACTTACCCTTGACCAGGTTGTACCCAAAGATAACGCTGCGATAGAGGCCAAGGGCACAACGCTCGTGTTTGTCGATTCGAAAGAAAAGGTTCTGGATGGAGAGACAAGGCTGAAGATACAGGACAAGGGCTATGTAACCCAAAAGGAGTATAAGAAACTTCAGAAATCATATTCAAAATACCCAACCTATAGTGTTGATAATGAGAATGATTTCCATGTGAAGGTGATTTAGCATGAGGAAGTTAACGATACTATGTTTGCTATTGGGAGGCTACTATGCCAGTGCCCAGGAATTGTTTGTGATGACCGAACCCGCCAGCAACGTGCCGGCAGGCTCCATAAGCGCAAGGATCGGGCAGTCCCTGATGAAAGAGCAGTATGACTCAGGGTATAACTACCATATGATGCCAGAGGTTACCTGGGGCATCAATAAGAGCTGGATGGTACGGGCCACAGCGTACATAAGCAACAGGAATACCGACCTTGTGACGGAAGGGGGCGGCTTGTATGCCAAATACAGGTTCTTATCTGTTGATGACCTGCACAGCCATTTCAGGATGGCTGCCTTTGGGCGGTACAGCATTAACAACGCTGATATCCATCAGGAAGAAATTGAGACGATGGGGCACAATACAGGGGTAGAAGCCGGTATCGTTGCCACCAAGCTGGTCAATAAGCTGGCGATCAGCTCCACTGTAAGCTATGAGAAGGCTTTTGATAACCGGCCCGATTATGATTTTCCTGCGGGGCAGGCCAGTACCGCCATCAACTATTCGCTGTCGCTGGGCAGGCTCATGTACCCGAAGACCTATACCAGCTATAAGCAGACCAATATCAACCTGATGGTTGAATTGCTTGGACAGACCCTGGCCGAGAACGGAAGGTCTTACATGGATGTTGTGCCTTCGGTCCAGTTTATCATAAACAGCCAGGCCCGGATCGATCTGGCTTATAAACAGGAGTTGTATAGCTCGATGCTGCGCTCGGCCCCAAATGGGGTTTACCTGAAACTGGAATATACTTTTTTTAATGTGACAAACTAGGGCCAGGTCCCTGTAAATATAAACGAGAACAATGAAAAATATACTATACGCCGTTTTGGCAATGTCGATGCTCACAATTTCGTGCGGCAAAAAAGAAAACAACAATAATGAACGTGCGGAAGATGGGCAGGACGTGAGCGCTGCTTCCGAAGGGGTTGCCACAGGCCAGGACGGTTCAGGTGCCGGGGATTCCCCGACAACTGAGGTAAATGTAGGAGTGGCTACTGCCCCCTTTTCCACAAAGGGAATTATAAAGGCTTACCTACAGCTTCAGGAAGCACTTGCAGGTGATGACGCCAAGGGTGCAGCGAGCGCGGGTAGAGCGCTGGTCAACGAGTTCAATGCGATAGACCCCCAAACGGTGGCGGATAACAAGCGCGCGGACTACCTGGATATCGCAGCAGATGCGAAGGAACATGCGGAGCACATCAGCCTTAACGCCTCCGACATCGCGCATCAACGGGAGCACATGGCAATACTGAGCAAGGATATGAGCGATCTGGTAACAGCCTTCGGGTCAGACACCAAACTATATCAGGCCCATTGCCCGATGTACAACGATGGCAAGGGAGCGGTCTGGCTCAGTACCGGCAGGGACATCAGGAATCCTTATTACGGTGAAGAGATGCTTACCTGCGGCTCGATAAAAAAAGAGTTTTAGTATGGGCTGGCGGCCGTCTAAAGTTGCGACTGCCGTGCTGGTAGTGTTTGCACTGATGCAGTTCTACCAGCCAAAGCAAGGGTCGGGGGAGGCTATAGCGCAGCCTCAGAGCATTGAGGCTGTCTATGAGGTACCCGGCCAGGTAGCAGGGATCCTTGAGCGCGCCTGCTACGATTGCCACAGCAATGCGACGGATTACCCATGGTATTCCTATGTCCAGCCCGTTGGCTGGTGGTTGGAAGGGCACATTTCCGAGGGTAAGGAAGAATTAAATTTCAGTGCGTTCGGGACCTATTCAAAACGGAGGCAGGCCAGCAAGCTTGAGTCCATTGCAGGGCAGGTGAGGGAAGGCAGTATGCCACCGGAATCCTACGCCCTGATGCACAGGGATGCCACGCTTACAAAAGAGGAAGTGCAAGTGCTGTTGCAGTGGGTGCAAGGCCTGCAGGACAACCTGTCGGTAGAATAATTATTAACTTAAATCTTTGGGTTATGAAGCATACGTATGATATTCAGGGAATGAGCTGTGAGGGCTGCAGGAATGCAGTTGAAAAAGCACTTAATTCCATAGACGGGGTCACCGCCAGGGTGTCCCTGGACCCGCCTGTGGCCGAGATCGCCATGGACCGCCATATCGCAACCGAAAAGCTGCAGGAGACGCTAAGCACTGCAGGAGATTACCGCATTTCGATGCAGGGACATAAGGCGGGCGGCACGACCCACGGGCAGCCTGCGCAGCATCACACGCCCCAGGTTGCGGTAAAGGGCGCCAGCTATTACTGCCCGATGCATTGCGAAGGGGAAAAGACCTATGACCGGCCGGGCAGCTGCCCTGTCTGCGGGATGAGCCTTGAGAAGGTACCGCAGCTCCTGAATGCTGCACGCCAGTACACCTGCCCGATGCACCCTGAGATAGTCAAAGATGCGCCGGGTGCCTGCCCTATCTGCGGAATGGACCTTGTGCCACTTGCACCCGAAGAAGACGATGACCAGGCGTATAAAGTCCTGCGAAGGAAATTCTGGATAGCCGTTGGCTTTACCCTGCCTGTCTTTATCCTTGCCATGGGAGAGATGATCCCGGGCAACCCTATTGGTAGCGCGCTGGGACAGGAGGTGTCCAACTGGATCCAGTTCGCCTTTTCACTACCGGTTGTATTTTATTCGACGTGGATGTTCTTCCAGAGGGCCTGGGTTTCTTTTACGACCCTGCGGCTCAATATGTTCAGCCTTATAGGGCTGGGTGCGGCGGCAGCCTTTCTTTTCAGTATTGCAGGGCTTCTTTTCCCCTCAGTCTTTCCTGAACAGTTCCGCAGCCACCACGGCGGTGTCCACCTGTATTTCGAGGCAGTTACCGTAATCCTTACCCTTGTGCTTTTAGGGCAGCTGCTTGAAGCGAAGGCCCACAGCCGCACCAGCGGCGCCATACGGGAACTTTTAAAGCTTTCCCCAACAGAAGCTGTGCTGGTAAAAGACGGCAGGGATACTGTAATACACATCAATGAAATCGTAAAAGGAGATATCCTGCGGGTAAAGCCCGGAGACAAGATACCTGTAGACGGCACCATCGCGGAAGGCTCAGGCAGCGTTGATGAGTCAATGATTACAGGTGAGCCCATTCCCGTTACCAAGCAACAGGGGGATAAGGTGAGTGCAGGAACTATCAACGGCACAAAAACATTCCTGATGTCCGCCGAGAGGGTCGGCGAAGAGACCTTGCTGGCGCAAATCATCGAAATGGTCAATTCGGCAAGCCGCTCGCGCGCGCCGATCCAGAAGCTTGCTGATAAGGTATCTGGCTATTTTGTGCCTGCTGTAATAGCAATAGCTGTCATTACATTCGCTGTCTGGGCCATCTACGGCCCACAGCCGGCTTATATTTTTGCATTTGCCAATGCGCTTGCCGTACTGATAATTGCCTGCCCCTGCGCACTGGGGTTGGCGACACCTATGTCAATAATGGTAGGTGTGGGCAAGGGAGCCCAGGAAGGGGTGCTCATTAAAAATGCTGAAGCTATTGAAAAAATGGCAAAGCTTGATGTGCTCATTACCGATAAGACCGGCACCATTACCGAAGGCAAGCCTTCAGTGGAAAGCGTTGTCCCGATAGCCGGAATAGCCGAAGGTGAGATCATAACATTAATCAGCTCACTGAACCAGTACAGCGAGCATCCGCTGGCTAAGGCGGTCCTGGATTTTGCCAAAATCAAGGGCATTGCACCTGAAAAGGCCGATGATTTCGATGCTGTTACAGGCAAAGGCGTTACCGGGGTAGTACTAGGGCAAAAGGCAGCACTGGGCAATAAAGGGCTTATGGAATCTGTAGGGGCTTCAATTCCGGCTGTCCTTGCTGATGAGGTAGCCCTTGAACAGGCAAAAGGAAAGACGGTCTCCTACGTCAGCCGTGGCAAAAGCGTCACCGGATATATTACGATCAGCGATGCTATTAAGGCGACCAGCGCAAATGCAATCAGAGCCCTTCAGGCTAAGGGTATTGACGTTATAATGCTTACAGGGGATAACGCAGCAACTGCTAAAGCGGTAGCTGCGCAATTGGGGCTACAGCATTTCAGGGCCGAGGCTCTGCCGCAGGATAAGCTGGAGGAGATCAAGAAATTGCAGTCGCAGGGAAAAGTGGTTGCTATGGCAGGGGACGGTATTAATGATGCGCCCGCCCTGGCACAGGCTGATATTGGTATTGCAATGGGCACAGGCACGGATGTAGCCATCGAAAGTGCCGGGGTTACTCTTCTGAAGGGGGACCTGCAGGGTATCGTCAAAGCCGTGGACCTGAGCCATAAGGTAATGGGCAACATCCGTCAGAACCTCTTCCTGGCTTTCATTTATAATATCATTGGCATACCGGTAGCCGCAGGCGTGCTGTATCCCTCATTCGGTATCCTGCTCTCGCCGATGATAGCGGCAGCCGCCATGAGCCTTAGCTCTGTTTCGGTTATACTCAATTCCCTAAGAATAAGGAACATTTAAAAGATACACTTATGAAAAAACACCTAAAACATCTTATACTGGCACTTCTGCTGTCCTTTATCCCAGTATTGGTGCAGGCGCAGCATTCCGGCCATACAGCGCCAAAAACTACTGAAACATCAAAAGGCACTGCGGCCACCTACACCTGTCCGATGCATCCTGAAGTGCGGTCGGATAAGCCTGGCAAATGCCCTAAATGCGGCATGGCCCTCGTAAAAGAAAAAGCAAAGCCCGCAAAAAAGAAAGTGGCTCAAAAGAAGGCCCCTGTAAAAAAAGAGCAGGCTAAGAAAGAGCCGAACACAACTACTAACGAAATACAGCACCAGGACCACGCACAAGAGCCGGCAGCCGCCGCAACACCAACGCCTAAAAGCGCGCCAAAGACCAAGCCGAAAGCGGTGCGGTATGATTTATTTATAACCGATACGATCGTAAATTATACAGGCAAGGACGTGGAAGGAATTGCCATCAATGGTACCATACCCGGGCCGGAGCTCCATTTCACCGAAGGGGATACCGCAGTGATTTATGTCCATAACAAGATGCACCATGAGACCTCCGTACATTGGCACGGGCTGCTGCTTCCTAACGAGCAGGATGGCGTCCCGTACCTGACCACTGCCCCCATTAAGGCCATGTCGACCCATGTATTCACTTTCCCGCTAATACAGTCAGGTACCTATTGGTACCATTCCCATACGATGCTCCAGGAACAGGTGGGCATGTACGGGGCCTTTATCATCCATAAGAGGGATGTGCCGCAAGCTCCGGAATATACTGTCCTTATCAGTGACTGGACCGATCAGGACCCCCACGATATAGAGCGCTCACTGCATAAGGCCAATGACTGGTATGGCATCCAAAAAGGCGCTACACAAAACTATCTGGAAGCCGCAAAGGAGGGTAAGCTGGGCACAAAGTTTACCAACGAGTGGAAGCGGATGCACGCGATGGATGTAAGCGATGTCTACTATGAAAGGTTCCTGATAAACGGGAAGAATGAAGACCACGCCCCGCAATTCAAAGCAGGTGATAAAGTCCGGCTCCGGGTCATTAACGGTGGTGCCTCATCATACTTCTGGCTTACCTATTCCGGTGGGAAGATTACCGTTGTTGCCAGCGATGGCGAAGAGGTCGAGCCTGTTGAGGTAGACCGGCTTATTGTCGGCACATCCGAGACCTATGATGTCATAGTGACCATCCCCGATGACAAACGGGCGTTTGAATTTGTCGCTACTGCCGAAGACAGGACCGGGCAAGCCTCGCTCTGGCTTGGGCAGGGCATAAAGCAGCTCGAGCAGCCACTTGCGCGCCTGAACTATTTTGAAGGCATGAAAATGATGAACGACATGATGACGGTAGGCGGCCAAATGAAGGATATGGGTATGGATATGAGCCTGCAAACCATGGACATGAACGCGGTGATGTATCCTGAGATAACTGGCGAATCAGCAGATGCGGGGGCTATGGATATGGGAATGGACGCAGGTATGGACCACAGTGCCCATAGCAGCGCAAGCAGCGAAATCGTCACGCTGAACTACAATATGCTCAAATCACCCAAGAAAACAACGTTGCCGGAGGGTCCGGTACGCACTATCCATTTCGAACTGACAGGCAATATGAACCGCTACGTCTGGACCATTGATGATAAGGTAGTATCGGAGACCGACAAAATACTGATAAAACAAGGGGAGAATATCCGCATTGTAATGACCAATAACTCCATGATGCGCCACCCGATGCACCTGCACGGGCATTACTTCAGGGTGGTGAACCAGCATGGTGATTATTCTCCATTAAAGAATGTTATCGATGTCATGCCGATGGAAACCGATACCATCGAATTCCATGCCGATGCGAAGTACGGTGACTGGTTTTTCCACTGCCATATCTTATACCATATGATGTCAGGCATGGGGAGGATCTTTACCTATGAAAATTCCCCGCCGAATCCACAAATACCCGATGCCGAAGAGGCACTAGGCAAAGTATATGCTGACGACAGGCGCTACTACTTTTCCGCAGACATCGGCCTTGAAAGCAACGGCAGCGATGGCGAGCTTCGCCTTGACGGCACCCGCAATTTTGCGGACCTGGAATGGAGGCTCGGTTACAATAATGAAGCAGGTTATGAGACCGAGGCGCACATAGGGCGGTATCTCGACAAGATGCAATTCCTGTCCGCTTACGTAGGTTTTGATTTCAGGTACCATGATGCCAGCGATGCCGAGAAAAACCTCTTCGGGCAGATCAACACGCAGGATCAAAGGGCAGTAGCGTGCCTGGGATTAATATATGTGCTGCCGTGGTTTGTAGAAAGCGATTTAAGGGTCGACCATGAAGGCAGGGTGAGGCTTCAGTTCACAAGGGATGATATCCCGGTCACCTCGAGGCTCAGGCTGTGGGGGATGTGGAACACCGATTACGAGTATAGCGTGGGAAGCAGGTACATCCTGACCAAATTCTGGTCACTGTCGGCACATTACGACAGTGATATGGGTCTTGGCGGAGGCCTTGCCTTCACCTATTAAAAAGTATTTAATTTTAAATTTTTATACTATGTCACATCAAAGATTTATGGACTGTATCAGAGCCTGCCTGGCCTGTGCGGTCGCGTGCAATCATTGCGCAACAGAGTGTTTAAGCGAAGACCAGGTGAATCATCTTGCAAGGTGTATCAGGCTGGATTTGGAGTGTGCGGCTATCTGCAGGGCGGCTGCGGAGATGATGAGCCTGGGAAGTGATTACAGCATTGAGCTTTGCCGCTTATGTGCTGAGGTATGCAATGCATGTGCAGAGGAATGCGAAAAACATGCTGCTATGGGAATGGAGCACTGCGTGCAATGCGCAGAAGCCTGCAGGTCGTGCGCCGATGTGTGCAACAAAATGATTACAAACAACTAAAACCAACATTATGAAAAAAGCAATCGTATTATTAACAGCGACTATTATGTCATTCATGGTTTCATGTTCGGATGACGACAGTGCAACCCGTAATGGGGTACAGCTACAGGCCCATGATGACAATAAGATGATGGACGCAATGCATGGCATGATGGATGAAATGGCTGCCATGGAAATGACCCATGACCCGGATGTGGATTTTGCCGCGATGATGATCATGCACCATCAGGGTGCTATCGCTATGGCCAACCTTGAGCTGCAGGAAGGCAGCAACGCCGAGATGAAGGCCTTGGCACAGGCCATAATAACCGAGCAGCAGCAGGAGATACAAGAGCTCCAAACTATCCTTGCAGGGCTAGCGGTTGATGAGATGGATATGGATTTTATGGAGGAGCAGATGATGGGGATGGATAAGATGGATGCTATGGCCGACCAGCAGATGATCACTGGCGATATTGACAATGATTTTGCGAGCCTTATGATCATCCATCACCAGGCTGCTATAGACAGCGCGTCATCCTACCTTCACCACGGGAACAATACTGAGTTAATGGCTATGGCCAATGCTATTGTGGAGATGCAGTCACAGGAGATAATTGAAATGAGCAACTGGCTGATCGCCAACAGGAGGTAGCATGCCGACTGTCGGATTTGATGCAACCGCGGCGCACGAAATTAAAACAGCCCCTGCTTTACAGGGGCTGTTTAACATAAGCTATTTTATTTTATTCCTGGCTTGGCGGTTTTGCTGTACGTGCATTTCTTTTTGTCGGCAGGTAATCTAACGGGTCGCCTGCCAACACATCTTAATGTATGCTTTTCTTGGCCACGCCTTTTAAATTATCCGGATTTATCGAGGTGCAATAAAATATCAATCTTATGGTCTTAATCAGGATTTACTTTTTGAGGTTGTCACTAAAAATAAGTGCTTAACCCAAAAATGAAGCCTCTGGTCAGGCTGGGCGGATTTCCGATGAGGTCAGTGGCTTCCATGATACGATAGTTCAGGCGAAGTACTGTCTGGGCTGTTGGCCGAAAACTGATTGCCGGCATGATACTCCAAACTTCGTCACCTATCTTATGTCCGGTTTCATTAAATCTGCCGACATTAAAATCAACGTATTCGAATCTGCAGGCCAAGTTAACCGTCGCATCTTCCCAGTCCAGGATCTTGCGTTTCAAAACAGGCTGGACGATATCTAAAAAGCCTCCCATTTGCTTATTACCGTACTGTTGGCTGAAAGTTGCCGGGACATCGACATTCACCCAAGCCCATTCTGCAGTAAGGAATGTCTTAAGATAGGGGAGGGTATTATTATAATCGATGGCATAGACATCCACACGCCTTTTCTCATCTAACACAAGTCCATCTTCTTCAAACTTGTTAAAAACACCGCCCATGTAGGATAGTCCGATTTCACCGTAATGTGTATTCCTCACGGATACTTTCCCGGTAAAAAGCGGCAGTCCGCTATTGATTTCTTCGAAGCGTTCTTCATTTTCCTTAGCGGCAGGAAGTGAAGTCCTTCCGAGGTTATTATCGATAATACTATCATCAAAGTTGCCTGAAAAGTAAAGCTCGTATCCGTACATCCAATCACCTGAATACTCTTTACCATACATTCCAAAGCCCGCATTGCTCCAGGTTGCCGGAAGCATTTCGGTGGAGGAAATAGGCCTGTCGGTAAACTCCCATTTGGGGCCGTCATGATTCTGGTTGAATGATCCTATTGGATTGAGTATGATACCGGCCCGAAGGTTGGCTAAAGGAAACAGCTCCATATCAATGGCTGCAAATTCGATAGCGATTTCCTTTCCCCCTTCCTCAAATTCCAGTTCACTTAAGAATTTTACCCTTTTTGAGATGGTGGATGAGACAAAAAGGGTCATACGCCTGAACTGAAACTGGTGTCCTTCCGAAACACCATCTGTACCAAGGTGTTGCCAGTTAACCTCGGCATACCCGCCAACTGAGACAGGGAGTTTTCCGATACCCAAAAAAGGACGGTTATATACAGCATCCATATTCAGATGGTTTTTTGTCGTGTCCTGTGGAATGCGCCTCAGCAGTGCAGGATCAATCTGTGCCAGCAAGGGGGAGGCAAGGCATAGGGCAAGGAGAGTAATTATTTTCCTCATTGTTTTTTCAGGGATATCTTTATAAAGTTGTTGTCAATGGATATGGGAAAGCTGCGTAGGGCAAGGTCAGCGGGCCCATTACGGACAAGCCCCCTGCTACTGAACTCGCTGCCATGGGCGGGACATTGCAATGTGTCGCCAAATACCTGTAGCTCGGCTCCCATATGGCTGCATTCCATCCATAAAGCTGAAAATTCTTCCGGCCCATGCCTGAAGATACAGATAGGAAATCGCAACAGCTCATTGTTCACCACCACAAATTTTCGATAGCCGTTGCTCTCATCACCAAAGTCCGCTATAGGCACAACCAGGTTATCACCTTCAATATTGCTGTTTACCGATTTTGCGGATGAGCAACCCGTAGGGACTGCCATAGCTGCGATACCTCCAAAGCAGGCGAGCCCGCATGTTTTTAGAAATTGTTTCCTATCCATCATAAAGAATTTAAAAATTTGAGGACCGCTTGCTTTTCATCTTCGGTAAGCTGGTCGTATTGGCTGCGGCTCGAAGCAGCTTCCCCTCCATGCATTTGGATGGCCTGCTCTATGGAACGCGCCCGGCCATCATGCATCAGGAAGAAATTTCCTCCCTGCGAGTTGGGCGAAAGCCCCAATCCCCACAGCGGAGGTGTCCGCCATTCGTACGTTTTGGCTGACCCTTCAGTATAACCGTCATCAAGCCCTGGCCCCATATCATGCAACAGCAGGTCGGTATAAGGGCTGAATGTTTTATAAGAAAGCGCCTGAACCGGTGAGTAGCCAGTCTGTAACTGCGGCTTATGGCAGGCTGCACATTGTATCTGGGAAAACAGCGCCTTGCCCTGTTGCACTTTAGGGTCATTCTGGTTACGAGGGACGGGAGCCTTTAAGGTCTGCAGGTAAAACACAACGTCACGTATGGTGGCATCACTCACCTCAGGGTCTGTGCCAAGCATGGTATAAGGATCGATTGGTTCAAACGAGGAGGTAACCCCGATGTCTTGATTGTATGCGGTGGCAGTTTGCTGCAGCAGGTCAAATGCCGCGCCTTTCCTGCCGAAACGGCAAATATACCTGCCGCTCTGGTTTGCTGCGCCCTGCGGAACAACAACATAGTCGGGTATGTGGTTCCAGTTAGGGACACCGGAAATCCCGTCCCCATCAAGGTCATCCGGGTCTGCCATGGCTATTATATCGGTATCAGAAACCAATTCTATAAAACCAAGGCCGGTGTTCGCGGGAGGTGTGAATTTTGAAAATGTCGCCCCCAACGGGATCTGCTCAGGGCTATAGCCAGGCAGTGCCCGATTTTGCAGTTGGGGGCCGCCCAGGTGCAGAAACATATTTCCGGTATCGTCAACCTGCCCGAAGCGGGTGAGCGTGGTGAATGGCGTGCCACGCCCGTCACCGGCATGGCATGCGACGCAGCTCGTAGCTACAAATGAAGGGCCTAAGCCAGTCGGCGAAGTAAACACCTCATCATTGAATGCCACGTCACCGGCGAGAAATCTCCTGTTCTGCTCGTAGGTCAGCCCAGGAATCGGACCATCAAGAATCTGGTCATCGCCCAAAGGTTCAGGTTCGAAATTCGAACATGAAAAAAGGGAAAGAACAAGGATTGCTGACAATAGTACGGAACTTGAGCCAGCTTTTTTCGGAATGTATAAATTTTCCATGTCAAATTATTGTATTTTATTTTTAGACAAAACTAAAAATTAGTTTTCATATTCCAAATAAATTTTAATAGGTTTGTAAAATAATTGCTGTAAATGACTTATACTGAGGAAAATTATGTAAAGGCTATTTACTATCTTTCATCGCAGTCGGCCACAGAGGTCACAACAAGCGCTATCGCAAACCTTACAGGATGCAAGGCCCCTACTGTTACCGACATGTTGCAGAAACTTGCAGAAAAAGGGCTGCTTACCTACAGAAAATATCGTGGTGTTGCACTGACCACCGAGGGCAGGCTATCGGCGGTCATGGTTATAAGGAAGCACCGGCTTTGGGAAGTGTTTTTGGTTGAAAAACTCGGATTTAGCTGGGATGAGGTTAGCGAGGTGGCCGAACAGCTCGAACATATCAGGAACGAAAAACTCACAGACAGCTTAGAATCCTATTTGGGATTTCCTACTGAAGATCCCCATGGTGACCCAATACCCGACCGGAACGGCAATATTTCGTTCATCCATAAAAGGCTGCTGTCAGAAATGGCAGCCGGAACTACGGTAATATGCGTAGGCGTTCGGGACAGTTCCCCGGCTTTCCTTCAGTATCTGGACAAATTGCAGATATCGTTAGGCGCCATTATTGAACTGGTAGGGATTGAGCAATACGATATGTCCTTCTCATTACTGGTAGCTGGGGTGGAGATAGCGGTTTCCAATAAAATGGCGCAGAACCTTTTTGTCAAAGAGTATGTGAATCTCTCCGGTATAGTAAGGAGATAGCAGGATTTCGTCAGCCCTCATCCACGTCGGCGTTTTCCCGGATAGCACTGGTGCAGAATAATTAAAATTTTATGAAAGTTATTTAATTAAAAAAAAATTATATTTGTATCAATGAATCTCATCCGAAAAATAGCGGTAAATTTCTTTTCGGTCTACCTGGTAGTGCTAATGGTGCTTCCTTGTACTGAAGCGCACGCCTCTATCAAGGATACGGTGACCCACCATTCCCATAAAGACCACACCGGCGACTCACATCAGGATGAGGTCTGCACCCCATTCTGCGTGTGCGGCAGCTGTGTTGTGGCTGTAGTATTGTATCCGGTGCTCGAGATAACTTTCCTTGGCCCTGAGAGCACTACTACAGAGGTACATAATTTCTATTCTTCCCTTAAGAGCGACTTCCACGGCACCATTTGGCAGCCACCCCAGTTAGTTTAATGATTTTGCCGGCGATGAGCCGGGACATGCCGCATGCTTGTTTGCGGCGAGTAGTTAATTAAATCATTATACTAATGCATTATCAATGTTAGATAAGATCATTCATTTCAGCATCAACAATAAGTTTATTGTTGGCCTGTTCACTTTGGCATTGGTTGTGGTAGGTTCCTATTCCTTATATAACCTCCCGATCGATGCCCTGCCTGATATCACGAATAATCAGGTGCAAATTATTACCAGTTCCCCTACACTTGCTACCCAGGAGGTCGAGCAGCTCATTTCTTACCCCATAGAGCAATCGGTCAAGTCCATACCCAATATAGTGGAACTTCGCTCCATAAGCCGATTCGGGCTGAGCGTGGTGACCGTTGTTTTTGAAGAAGATGTGGATATCTATTGGGCCAGGGCCCAAATATCAGAGCGTATCAAAGAGGCGGAGGATATTATACCCAACAGCCTTGGGACACCGGAAATGTCCCCGATAAGCACGGGACTGGGCGAAATATACCAATACGTTGTCTTTCCGGAGAAAGGCTATGAGGACAAATTTGATGCCACCGAACTGCGCACGATACAGGATTGGATCATAAAGCCCCAATTAACCGGGACGCCCGGTGTGGCAGAAGTAAATACCCTTGGCGGTAAGCTCAAGCAATATGAGATTGCAGTGCAGCCTGACCGCCTTAAGAGCATGAATACGACGGTTGCCGAGATTTTCGAAGCGCTTGAAGCCAATAACGAAAACACGGGAGGGGCCTATATAGACAAGAAGCCTTACGCCTATTTTATCCGTGGGATCGGTATGGTCGGCAGCATTGACGATATCAATAAGATCGTCATAAAAAATGTCAACGGCATCCCAATCCTGGTACGCGATGTAGCAAAAGTACAGATTGGCAGCAGCGTGCGTTACGGAGCGGTCACCAAGGACGGGAAAGGCGAAGAAGTCAGCGGATTTGTAATGATGCTCAAAGGCGAGAACAGCGGGCAGGTTGTGGAGCGCGTGAAGGAAAAGATGGAGCAGATAAAAAAAACGCTGCCAAAAGGCGTTGCTGTTGAAGCATTTATCGACAGGACGGTGATGGTCGACAACGCCATCGGAACGGTACAGACGAATTTAATAGAAGGCGCCCTGATCGTGGTCTTCATACTGGTACTGCTGCTGGGTAACTGGCGCGCAGGATTGGTTGTTGCTTCGGTTATCCCACTTGCATTGCTCTTTGCGATTTCAATGATGCGGCTGTTCGGCGTAAGCGGTAACCTTATGAGCCTCGGGGCCATCGATTTTGGTATTATTGTCGATGGTGCGGTCATTATCGTGGAGGCGATAATACACAGGCTGGAGGTCCGTAAAAAACAAAAACTGACGGCTGCAGAGATGAATGAGGAAGTCTATACGGCTGCCTCGAAAATCCGTAGCAGCGCTGCCTTCGGGGAAATCATCATACTGATAGTTTACCTGCCCATATTGGCCCTTGTAGGGGTGGAAGGCAAAATGTTCGGCCCTATGGCGCAGACCGTGTCCTTCGCCATCCTCGGCGCCTTTATCCTTTCACTTACCTATGTGCCGATGATGAGCGCGTTGGTGCTCAGGAAAGAAACCGGGCATAAGCCGAATTTCAGTGATAAAATCATTTCTTCAATTTATAATGTCTACCGCCCCCTTCTGGATAAATGCCTGAAAATAAAAGGCACAGTACTGGGACTGTCAGTTGCATTGTTTGCGATGGCGCTTTTGGTCTTCAATTCCCTTGGGGGCGAGTTTATACCCACCCTTGATGAAGGCGATGTGGCTACACACCTGATAATAGCTTCCGGAAGTTCCCTTTCGCAGGAAATTGAGGCGACTACCAAAGCAGAAAAAATATTACGGGATAAATTCCCTGAAATAAAAATGATCGTCACCAAGATAGGCAGCGCTGAAATCCCGACCGACCCTATGCCGATTGAGGCAGGTGATATGATCATCATACTTAAAGACAAGGATGAGTGGACCTCCGCAGAGACCAAGGAAGAGCTCATGGAAAAAATGGAGGAAGCCCTGGAGGAAATACCGGGCGCTACCACGGAATTCTCGCAACCGGTACAGATGCGTATGAATGAGCTTATGACCGGGGTAAGGAGCGATGTGGCCATCAAGATATTCGGGGAGGATATCGATATGCTGGTCAGTAAAGGGGACGAAGTTACCGAGATGATCAAAGGCATACCCGGGGTCGCCGATGCAAAGGCAGAGCGGGTGGCGGGCCTCCCTCAGATCACGATACGTTACAACAAGGACAAGCTTGCGCTCTACGGGCTTAATGTAGGTGACCTGAACAGGGTGATCCGAATGGGTTTTGCGGGGGAAAAAGCTGGTATTGTATATGAAGGCGAGAAGCGTTTCGACCTTGTAGTGCGGCTGGAAGAAGAAAGCAGGCAGGATATCAGCAACCTTAAATCGCTGTACGTTACCCTGCCATCGGGCAGCCAGATCCCTTTGGAGCAGGTAGCTGATATCAAATATGAGGAAGGGCCGATGCAAATCAGCAGGGAAGATGGCAGGAGAAGGATAGTAATAGGGTTTAATGTCCGTGGGGCAGATGTGGAATCAGTAGTGAACAAAATACAGGATAAGCTCGAAACAAGCCTTAAGCTGCCTACGGGTTATTATATCACGTACGGAGGGCAGTTCGAGAACCTTGTGGAGGCTAATAAGCGCCTAATGATTGCCGTACCTGCGGCCCTTGGACTGATTTTCGTACTGCTGTACTTTACGTTCAAGTCAGTAAAGCAATCTATCCTGATATTTACCGCAATACCCCTTTCGGCAATAGGCGGCGTGTTTGCGCTGTGGCTGAGAGGCATGCCCTTCAGTATTTCCGCGGGCGTCGGATTTATAGCCCTGTTCGGTGTAGCGGTATTGAACGGTATCGTACTAATCGCCTATTTTAACCAACTTAAATCAGAAGGCATGACTGATATTTATAAACGCATCCATGAAGGGACCAAGGCAAGGCTAAGGCCCGTAATCCTGACCGCTTCGGTGGCATCCCTGGGCTTTTTGCCTATGGCCCTAAGCACGGGAGCGGGTGCTGAGGTGCAGAAACCCTTGGCAACGGTTGTAATTGGGGGGCTCATCACAGCTACGTTACTAACCCTTGTAGTGCTGCCGATACTGTATTACTATTTTGAAAGGGGATTTGGATACAAGCCAAAAATCGGGAGTGCAGCCCTTATTGTACTGCTGTTCTCTATTTCAGGCAATGCGCAGACGACAAAGAGCCTCGATGTGAATTCCGCAATTACCACAGCAGTACAAAATAATAAGGGCATACAATCCTCTGTACTGGAGAGCCGTATGCAGTCACAGCTCAAGGGGACGGCTTTTGATTTGCCTAAGACTGAAGTTACCGGGACCTTTGGCCAGGTAAACACAGCCGCCCAGGATAAGTATTTCAGCATATCCCAGACGTTCAGCCCCTTCCAGTTTGGGGCGCGGAAGAAACTGCTGAATGAAACCGCTGCAGCTTCGGAACTGCGCGTTGCCGTCACAAAGCAGGAGCTGTCCTACAGGGTACGGCAATCATGGAATGCCATGCTTTATTATACAGAGCTCAACAAGATCCTGCAGGAGCAAAACGGCTACATGCAGAAATTTGTTCGTGCCGCCGACCTGAAATTCCGGACAGGGGAGACCGGGTCGCTTGAAAACACGACGGCAATTGCCAAACAGCAGGAACTCCAGCAGCAGATCAAGCAAAACGAAGCCATGATAAAAGTAGAGCATTCCAGGGTGCGGATCCTGCTGAACCTTGAAGGGGACTTCTCCATTACCGACACAGCCTTCACCCCGCTTGCGGCTATCGCCGTACGCGATTCGGCGCGCGTAAAGCAAAATGCCAATGTGCAGCTGGCACTGCAGGAACTGGAAGTCGCCAAAGCCGGGTCAAGGGTAGAGCGTTCTGCCCTGATGCCGGATTTTACGGCAGGATACTTTATTCAGTCCATGCGCGGGGTGCAAGACGTCAACGGTTCGCCGGTGACCTATGACAGCTCCCTGCAATTCCAGGGATTTTCGGTAGGTATTGGAATACCTATCTTCGCGGGGAGCGGGTCAGCCCGGATCAGGGCTGCCAAGACCAATGTAGAGGTGCAGCAGATGAACGCAGATTACCTCCAGGCACAATTGCAGGGTGAGTTCCAGCAGCAGTTGGAACAGCTCAGCACTTTTGAATCGCTGATAAACTATTATAATGCCACTGCATTGCCCAATGCGGATACTATCGTCAATAATTCGACAAAAGCGTATATGAATGGTGATATATCCTATGTGGAATATATGCAGGGCCTGGAAACAGCCCTCGATATAAGGACGAACTATATCAATGCGGTGAACAACCATAACCAGGCGGTGATCTACCTTCAATTTCTGTTAAACCAATAATCTGATGAAAATGAAAAATATAAAGCTTAAACACATACTGTATATAATTTTGGGGCTGGCAGCCGTGTTCGCCTTCGATTACTTCCTGCTGAGCAATACCATGGAAGGCGATGCCCACGACCATGAGCACGAACAGGAAGAAAAGAAGCGGGAAACAGGCGAAAAAGAGACCTCTGCCATTAAGGAAGTGGAGCTCAATGAGGCGCAGTTCAACGCTTCCTCAATCGAGCTGGGGACATTTTCAATGAAAAACCTCAGCGAGGTTGTCAATGCCAACGGCTATACCAAGCTGCCCCCGCAAAACCAGGCGGACGTCTCTGTGCACATGACAGGTATTGTCAAGTCCATCAACGTCATAGAAGGGCAGTTCGTAAAGAAAGGGCAGGTGCTGGCAACCCTTGAGAGCCCTGAATTTGCGCAGTTGCAGGAAGCTTACCTGACCTCCAAAAGCAACCTTGAATTCCTAAAGCTCGAATACGACAGGCAGAAGATACTCAGCGAGGAAAACGTAAATTCCAAGAAAGTGTTCCAACGTACCAAATCCGATTATGATATCGAGAAGGCAAGGCTGGCTTCCCTTGACAGGCAGCTATCGGTGCTGAACCTCAGCAAGTCATCGGCCACATCGGTAATGTCACTTACCTCCCCTTTATCAGGTTACGTTACGCAAGTGAACGTCAAACTCGCCAGCAACGCGGAGGTTGGTAAGCCGCTGTTCACAGTTGTGGATAATTCCAAGCTCCATGTGGACCTGCTTGTATATGAGAAGGATCTCCAAAAGGTAAAGGAAGGGCAGAACATCAGGTTCGTGCTGACCAACCAGGACAATACAGAAATAATCGGCAAGGTATTCAATGTGAGCAAGTCGTTTGAAAACGATACCAAATCGGTTGCCGTACATGCCGAGATACTGAACCCCACAAAGTCGCTTATACCTGGGATGTATGTCAATGCGCTTATCGATGTGGGGACGCGCCAGGTACAAGCGCTGCCAACGGATGCCATAATCAGGGCTGATGGCAGGGAGTACATTTTTGTTCTGGAAGAAGGACATGAGGAACCTGCCCATGACGAGCAGCAGGGCCACAGCCACGATGACGGGCATGGGCACGACCACGACCATGATGCGCAGGAAAGCCACGCTCACGATGACGGGCACGAGCATGAAGAACCGGAAGGCAAAACCTACCACTTCCAGCGTATTGAGGTCAAGACAGGGACAAGCCAGTTGGGTTATGTCCAGGTGACGATCCTGCAAGAGATTGAGAAAGATGCAAAAATTGTGCTCAAAGGCGCTTATTATATCCAAAGCCACCTGATTAAGAGCGAAGGAGGCGGAGGCCACGAACATTAAGACGCTATGAAACTTTATACAAAGATGCCGGAGAGACTGGTCCCTTTCTACAGGAAAGAGCTCGATATGGCGCAGCGATACCTGCCGAGCGATCTGAAGATTAGCTGGCGGCATCTTGAAATGGCGCATATACTGGGGCAGCCCTATCCGCTGGAGCATACTTTCATACACTGGAGAATGCTCCAATTTGGCTTCCGGATCAAGAGCATTAAAGAAATAATGGGACAGCTCCCAAGGCTCGCCGTGGGAGGCGTCAAGTCGTTTGTAGGGATAATACCGGTTGGGAACACTGGCGGTGCTGATGTACCGCCGATGCGTCCGATGCCGATACCCGATGAATTACAGGCCATAATTGACAATAACTTAAAATGAATCGTATGGAAAGGAATAATTCGAAAAGGGCTGAAGGCCACCTGCATCAAAAAGGCTGCGGGCACTACACTAAAATTATAAGCGTATGAGTACCGATAATGCAACACCGGCACCGGCTGCACCAGTAAAAGCAGGGCAGGATGCCGAGGGCTGGCTGGCCCATTGGCCGCTGCTTTCAGCTATAGCTATCCTGTTCGGAATGCTCGCGCTCGAATATGGTTATGACTATGTTCCCGACTTCCCCTATAATTTTATCGTTTATGCCGGTGCGTACCTGCTTTCAGGATATAATGTGCTCATCATGGCATGGCGGAAGGCTAAGAGGTTTGATTTCTTTAATGAATTCTTCCTGATGAGTGTCGCCACTATTGGGGCATTCGCGATCGGGTCTTACAGTGAAGGCGTGGCTGTGATGGCTTTTTACTCGATAGGGGAGTGGTTTCAGGACAGCGCGGTTAACAGGGCTAAGCGAAGCATTAAAGCACTGCTTGACGTACGCCCGGAAGAAGTAACGGTAATACGGGATGGAAGATATGAGGTAGTACACCCTAAAGACGTACAGGTTGGCGAGGTTATACAGGTGAAGCCCGGTGAGAAAGTAGCCCTCGACGGGGAACTCTTATCTGATAAAGCCTCATTTAATACTGCAGCGCTCACAGGGGAAAGCAAGCCGGACACTAAAGGTAAGGGTGACAAGATCTATGCAGGAATGATAAATATCAATACCGTGGCAGAGGTAAAGGTCACTGCCTTGTTCCAGGACAGCAAGCTCAGCAGGATATTGGAGATGGTACAGGATGCTACCTCGCGTAAATCGCAGACACAGCTTTTCATAAGCCGTTTCGCTAAGGTGTATACGCCTATTGTTTTTGCACTTGCCCTGGCGGTCTGCCTGGTACCTTACTTGTTCGTTGAGGACTATGTTTTCAGGGTTTGGTTTTACAGGGCGCTGGTATTCTTAGTAATCAGCTGTCCCTGTGCCCTGGTCGTATCCATCCCGTTGGGTTATTTTGGAGGTATAGGGCTTGCCTCGCGGAAAGGTATCCTTTTTAAAGGGTCTAATTTTCTTGACATTATGACCATGGTTAATGTTGTGGTTATGGATAAGACAGGGACGCTGACCGAAGGCATCTTCAAGGTACAGGAAGTGGTAGCGGAGGGAATACCGCAAGCGGAATTGCTCAGGTCCGCTGCAGCCCTTGAGGGCCAGTCGACACATCCCATCGGTTTGGCGGTAGTGGAGCACACCGGTAAAGAAGCATTTCAGGATGCCACCGTTACTGGTGTAGAGGAAATTTCCGGCCATGGGCTTAAAGGCACTATTGACGGCAAGGAAGTCTTGGCGGGCAATACGAAACTGATGAAGAAGTTCAATATTGCGTATCCACCGGCTGTAGACTCAATAGTTTACACGATTGTGGTTGTAGCCATAAACGGTAAGTACAGTGGGCACATCACCATTGCCGACAAAATCAGGGAAGATGCGCCACAAACCATAAGGGAGCTGCACGGGCTGGGGATCCAGACCGTAATGCTATCCGGGGATAAAAAGGCCGTGGTTGAAAAGGTAGCCAAAGAGCTTGGAATTGACAACGCTTATGGTGACCTGCTTCCTGAAGGCAAGGTTGAAAAAGTGCAGGCACTGAAAGATCAGGGCAAACGTATTGCCTTTGTAGGGGACGGGGTGAACGATGCCCCTGTCGTAGCCCTGGCTGATGCCGGTATCGCGATGGGAGGGCTTGGGAGCGATGCCACCATTGAAACGGCCGATATCGTGATACAGAACGACCAGCCTTCGAAGATTGTTACCGCCATCCGTGCCGGAAGGCTGACAAAGCGGATCGTGTGGCAGAATATAATTCTGGCAATGACTGTCAAGATTATTGTCCTGGCCCTTGGCGCCGGGGGAGTTGCCAACCTGTGGGAGGCTGTCATAGCCGATGTAGGGGTCGCACTGCTCGCCATACTTAACGCGGTACGGATACAACAAAAAAACATAAGTTAAATGGAGCGGGTATCTGCCAATAGCTGGCTGGCTGCAATGGGCTTCACCTTTCTGGTGCCGGTAATAGGTTATCTCTGCTTTGGCATCTGGCCGGCGCTATTGTTCCTGAGCGGCTACCTGTCAGGTTTCCTGCTTTGGTGCCTTCTCCCGACGCAATATGGTTTCAGGCGGGTCAGGACGGTATATATTTTAGCATTCCTCCTGTTTGTTTTGCACAGGGTTGAAGAAAAGGTATATGGCTTTTTTGCAGCCCTTGCAGCCATCACAGGGGAGCCGGTGCCGGAGATCGTATCATGGCCGGTCATTGCCCTGGTACTGCTGTCAATTGGGGGATGGATAGGCGGCGGGTATCTTTTCGCAAAAGGGAGTGCCTTCGGTGCCTACCTTATGTGGACGTTCTTCGCCTCGCTCGGCTTGACAGAGCTTGCACATTTCGTGCTGCCCTTGTTCACGGATAAGCCGTATGGTTATTTTCCGGGTATGGCCAGCGTTTTGCTGCTGGCTCCGGTGGCATGGTACGGTATGTACCGATTAGTACAAAAACGACAATAAAATTTAATTCTGTATGTTTGCAGGGCAATTAACGACAATTACTATGAAGACACTATTTAAGACCTTTTTAATTACAGCTTTTTTCCTTTTGACAGCCAATGGGGCGACTGCGCAGGAAAAGAAGACAGTGCAGACCGCAACGATCAAGACCGCTATCTATTGTGACCATTGCAAGGTATGCGAGACCTGCGGGCCGAAGTTCAACCAGGCGCTCCTCAAGGAGAAAGGCGTGCAGATGGTTGTCCTTGACGACAAGGCGATGACCATCAAGGTAACTTATAACTCAAAAAAAACGGATCTTGCAACCATAAGGCAGGCGATAAGCAAGCTGGGTTATGATGCCGATGATGTAAAGGCCGACCCGGAAGCGTACGCAGGGCTTGACGGCTGCTGCAAGAAATAATTCAAAATCCCGTTGGGGTTACAGCAAGAGGCATTATATCAAAGGTATTTTGCCTCTTTTTTGCAATTTTTAGAATGTTTTTGTAAAGCTTCACATCGTTAAGGCATCATAAATTTGCCCCCTGACCCAATGGCTTTCTTATGAAAAAATACCTGCTTACCCCCGAGGGCGCCAAAGCCCTCCAGTCAGAGCTCTACACATCGGCGAATGAACAGCTCAATTCCGAGGCAATTTCCATTGCGGGGGACGCCCGCGGATGGATAGCAGCCCATTTTGAGCTGAGTACTGACCAGTTGGAATTTATGCGCGGCATTGACGAGGATTTCATATTGATACTAGGCTGGACCCTCGCAGCTGCGGTACTCTCCCGAAGGCCTTTCGCTCTTGACGACATGGGTGGGGTGATTGGCAATGGCTTTTGCAGAAAAGCGAACATTGAGATAACTACTACGATTAACAGCCGGTACAATTGCGACACGGCCAGCTTCACAACCACAGGGAACAGCATTTTTGCCTTTAGCTAAAATTATACTTGCCCGCCATACAGCATAGCGATGGTTTGCGGTACGGGAGCACTGCATCCGTCGTAAGGGCGGCACAAAATAATGCCGCCTTTTTTATGTTTCCCTGAAATAGTAAAGCCTCCGTATCGGAGGCTTTACACTTTTGGATAGGCAGATGCCGCCCCAATTTATAGTTCAAGTTCTGAGGCAATGAATTCCTTCGCACCTTCAGCTCCTTTGAGCTCAAGCCAGGCTTCGGACTTATCGCCGCTGACCGAAAGGTTGAAGGTAAAGAAGTCGCAGCATTCGCGCTCAGTCTTTATAAATTCAGCGAGTTCATCCACCATCTTGTCGCTGCCCTCAAACCGATAGGCGTACCCGTTGGACAGTTCCTTTTTCTCCTTTACCTGCTTTCGCAGGCTTTCCAGTATGGTAGCCTTGCGCTTTTGAAGTTCCGGCGAGGTAAGCTTGCAGGCCATAGCCGTGCTGTTGCTTTTGGCCTCGCATGAAGCGGTGCATCGCTCTTTCTTGTTTTCTGCCATAGACGACGTGTTTTTCCTGCAGCCCGTCAGACAGGCAGCTGCAAGGAGTATGATAAAATATTTTGTCATGATCGGATTATAAGGAGCGCCCGTAAGGGCGCCCCGGTTATACATCGTTACGCCTTTTTGGCGGGTTCGCCGCTGCTGCAGCATGCGCTGCTAACCTTACAGGAGTGCTTTTCGGCATCAGCAGAAGCAGGGCTGTCTTTACCCTCAACAGCTGCCGTCGAGCTGCACATTGCAGCCATTTCGCTGCAGCATCCCTGCGGAACAGGGCACGAAGCCCTATCAACACAGCAGCCGCTGTCGCACGGCATATCAGGTGTGCATGCTGTCACGCAGCAAGTATGGTCGTTATCTGAGGGCTGTGCCTCCTGCGCTTTGGCATCTATTGAGAATGCCATGATAAAAAGCGCTATCATCATTATATTTTTCATGATTTTTAGTATTTAAGATTTATAAAAAGTCATAGCAACAGTGGCCGGGCCGCAGGCCCAGCTATAGCTGATAATCGCAAAATCTTAAATAATCCTAGGCGGATGCCAGATATCAAAAGGCTGTAATGAGACTATTCCATTATGATACCCGAAATTGTCTTTTACTTCAAAAGGCATATCAGGCAGTGTGGAATATTTTACTGAAAAGTGTGGCGGGAAAAGGTTCTTGAGGCAGCAGGAGAAAGGCGCACAGGCATCTTTCGGGCAGCCGTCACTATCTTTATCGGCTGAGCTGTCCCTTATGCAGGATGTTCCGCAGTCGCCTGATGATAACACCATACTGATGACCGGGGAGAATGCCAGGCTCAGGATGTAGGTGCTAAGTATCAGTGCTATATGCTTCATAAGGCAAATATAGCAAAATATCTTTCCGAAAAGCTGTACCGCTTAAAGCATTATATTTGCGTGAAAAAACTGTAAGCCATGAAGTACTTTAAGCTTGACCGTGTTGGGATCGGCGCGATTTTCCTGACTGCATTATTCTCCCCATGCTGTTTCCCACTGTTTGCTTTCGGCGCATCCGCCTTCGGACTTGGGGCTTTTGAGATGTTTGGCAACTGGACGATGCCCGTTTTCCTTTGCCTGGTCGGCTTGTTTCTTTTTGGGCTGGCACTGTCTTACAAAAGGCACAGATGCCTCTATCCGCTGCTGCTGGGCATACCCGGTGCTGCGCTGATATTTTGCGGGTATTTTGTACAGGGATTAGGATTTATTTATACGGGAATGTTCGTTTTACTGGCTTCGGCCCTTGTAAATTACTATCGCAACAAACTGCACGGTACTGATGGGGAAATAGAAGTGGTGTCACAGATTACCTGCCCATATTGCGGGCATACTGAAAAGGAGGTAATGCCTGACGATGCATGCAGCTATTTTTACGAATGTACTGCATGCAAAAAGATCGTAAAACCAAAAGATGGGGACTGCTGCGTCTTTTGTAGTTATGGCACTGTCCCTTGTCCTCCGATACAGCGTAATAGCCACTGCTGTTCATAAATACCGGAATTCATAATCCAGCAGCAAAGGGTTAAAGCAGTCTTGCGCCGCACCAAACCCGGGGAAGGTTTGATGCGGCGCGCCGCGATTTCAGACAGGGAGCGGCGAAGCCCTGAATTGCCCGAGGTTCAGAAAGCAGCCGCGCTGCGTGGTCATGCCGCTTCGGAAAAGCTGCCACAGGAGGGAACAGCCTGCCTGTGCGAGGGTGCTGTTGATAAACAAATCCTGCTTCTCCAACGCTTCGGCAAGGGAGCAGCTTGGCAGCTCATCTGTTTCGGATTGTTGCAGCAACTCCCCAAATTCCTCTGTAATGAAAGGCAGGCTTTCCACCGTCCCGAACTTCTCGGATGTTGGCTGCTTTATCTTGCCGATGGTAGAGAGGATGACCTGCCCCGTGTCCCTGCTGTTCCCAAAATCCATCCAGTACCTCGGGATATTGGCATAATGCTGCCTGCTATCTTCCCGTTGCAATGCCTCGGCAATGGCAAAGCGCGCGGCTACGCTGTCCACGCAGGAAATGTAAATGGCAGCCCTCATGTTGGCATCGGCATTGAATTGCTTGTTTACGGCTTTCCACATCGTTCCGAAAAATCGGTTGCAACGGGTTGGGTACAGCTTGACTTTAAGGATGCCGATGCGAATGGGAACTTCCGCCAAAAGCACTACCACGAAAATTACGGTTATGATATCGATGCGGTTATTTCGAAGCATCCCATCAAGGAGCTGGACAATCCCTCCCACAAGGAAGACCTGCTCAACTCCCTAAAGAAGGGAAACAGGCAGTCGGCCACCTTTCTCAAGGATGGGCAGGAGGTAAAGCAGTACGTTGAAGCAAGCCCACAGTTTAAGACGCTCACCATCTACGATGCCAACCATAAGCGCCTCGATACCAGGCAGGCCAAAGAACAGGAACAATCCCAGGCACAGGGAAAAGACCAGAAGCATGAAGCTAAGAAGACGCAGTCTGCAGCGGAAGATGATGGTCCGGGTGAACAGCAGGAAAAGAAGCAGCGCCGTAAAAAGCAATCCTTGTAACCGTGGAGCCCTCAGGCTTACTAACCGGCTTCTTCGAACGTATCCGCAATGACCATCGTATCAGTACAACGCATATCGGCATATTCGCCGCTGTGCTGCACTATAGCGTGAAAAGCGGCGGGTGCAATCCGGTCAGGGCATACAGCCGCGATATAATGGAGATCGCAAAAATATCAGCGCTGAAGACTTATTGCAGATGTATAAAGGATCTTGATAGTTATGGGTATATACGATATAACCCTTCTAAGAAAAAGAATGTCGCCAGCAGGATATTATTTATAGAATCGAGTAGTGTCAAATAGGAGCCCCGGAAGGGGCTTTTTTTGCTAAATATAATGACGATGGAACGGGAAATGGATTTTAGCAATACAAAACTTACACCGGAAAAGGCATATCGCCTAATGCGGTCCGAAGGTATGGATATCACCCTTGAACAGGCGCGGGAAATATTGTTTTTCTTGAGGAAATTGGCTAATATAGCCGTGTCGAACCATTTAAGGACAGGATTATGAGCAAAATAGCTGATTTATATGTAAGGGTAAGCACAGATGAGCAGGCTGAAAAAGGCTACTCGCAACGAAACCAGGAAGAAATGCTCCGCAAATACTGCAGCATCAATGCGATACAGATACGCAATGTTATCTACGAGGACCATTCTGCCAAAACTTTCAACAGGCCGCAATGGAAGAAACTCTTGCTTAACCTCAAAAAGAACAAAAATAAGATTGATTTGGTGCTCTTCCTTAAATGGGACAGGTTCAGCCGAAATGCAGGCGATGCCTACCAGATGATCAACCTGTTGAGGAAGCTTGGCGTGGAACCCCAGGCCATTGAGCAGCCACTGGATCTCAGTGTCCCTGAAAACAAGATGATGCTGGCATTTTACCTTGCTGCCCCTGAGGTTGAGAACGACAGGAGGGCGCTCAATACTTTCCACGGAATACGAAGGGCAAGAAAAGAGGGCAGGTATATGGGAATGGCGCCGTTTGGCTTCGCTAATAAGGTTACCGAAACAGGTAAAAAATATATAGCGCCGGTTCCAAAGGATGCCGCTATGGTTGTATGGATTTTTGAGCAGGTCGCCAAAGAGGCATTCAGCACCGAGTCGATTTATCATTTGGCTAAGGACAGAGGCCTGAAAATGACTAAAAGCAATTTTTGGGTAATGCTAAGGAATCCGCTTTACGCAGGAAAGATCATTGTACCTAAATATAAGGACGAAGATGAGGTCTGGGTGGAAGGGCAGCATGAGCCCATTTTAAGCGAAGGCTTATTTTACCGCGTCCAGGACGTCCTGGATGGAAAAAAGAGAACCTACAGGCCAAAAGCCCTCACTACGGAAAACTTCCCGCTCAGGGGCTTCTTCATGTGCCCGCAATGCGGGAGCAAGCTGACAGGAAGCAAGTGCAAAGGCCGGCACAAGCATTATTATTACTATCACTGCGATAAGGTTTGCAAGTACCGCATAAATTCCGATTTAGCCAACCACTTATTTACAGAGCAGCTCAACCGGTTCAAGCCACTTCCCGCGGTTAAGAAACTTTATGCTGCTGTGCTGCTGGAAGCTTATCGTGAACATACCGGCTTCGTCTCATCAGAAAAAAGAAAGGCACTTGACCAGATTGCGGAATACGAGAAAAAGCTTTCTTCTGCAAGGAACCTTTTAGTTACCGAAAAGATAGATGTGGATGACTACAACCTCATGAAAAACGAGTACAGTACAATTATCCAAAAATTAGAGCGACAGCTAAGTGAGGTCAGTGACGACCGGGGAAGTATCGAACAGCTTATGAATAAAGGGATTGACAATCTTTTGAAGCTTGGTGAGGCGCTTGAGAAAAGCTCGTTAACCGAAGCCCGTGACCTGATTGGTTTAATTTATCCCGAAAATTTTACGTTTCGCGGAAACGATTTCCAAACCGCTCGAGTCAACGAAATAGTCAATTGTATCTATTTGGTAAACAAAGAGTTAGATGTCAAAAAAAACGGGACAAAAGACGATTTTTATCTTTTGTCCCGAGTAGTGACCTCGACTGGATTCAAACCAGTAACCTTCTGAGCCGTAATCAGATGCGCTATTCAGTTGCGCCACGAGGCCTTTTCGCTTCACTTAGCGTCTATTTTATAGGCATTCAGTGAACTTGTTTGCGGGTGCAAATATAGGGAATAATGCGTAACTTGCAAATCAAAATCAATATAAATATACAAAAAAATGACATTGAACCGGTATATACGTGATGTTCAGGATTTTCCGAAACCAGGCATAGTGTTTAAAGATATAACGCCACTGCTGGCCAACCCACAGGCGGTGAAGGAGTGTATGGCTCTGCTGATAAACACCCTGCGCGAACAGAAGATTGATAAGGTGGTAGGGGTAGAGAGCAGGGGTTTCTTTTTTGCTACGCTGCTGGCGTATGAGCTGGGTGCCGGCTTTGTACCGGTACGCAAGCCTAAAAAGCTGCCTTATGAGACAATATCATCATCTTATGAGCTGGAATATGGTATGGACACCCTGGAGATACACACTGATGCTATAAAGCCAGGAGAAAGGATATTAGTGCACGATGATGTGCTGGCTACAGGAGGCACCGCCGCTGCGGTATGTGAATTGATAGAAAAGCTGGGTGGCGAAATTGTGCAGTGCAACTTCCTAATGGAATTATCGTTCCTTAACGGGCGGGAAAAGATAAGCAAATACAATGTTTACGCTCCGCTGGTATATTAGTCAACCGCGCGGGTAGTAACAAAGTATTTCCACGCTATAATGGCTTTTTGCAGTTTAGTGGCCTTGGCCAAATCCAACTGCTCTTTGGTGTAATTGGGCAATAGCCATTTGTTTAGTTTTGCCAGTAGTTTGAACATGATAGTCAGGTTTATAGCATAAAATTACAAAAAAGGGCGGCTTTATAAAAGCCGCCCTGTCATAATAAATTGTTATAACTAACCTTTCTAAAAATCCTTAAGCTTTCTGGTACGATGTTTTCTTAGCTTTAGCCGTTTCCGCTTTTTTCTTTATCTCGTCCTTGCGTTCGTTCATCATTTCCCTGCGGGTTTCCATCATTTCCTTACGCGCCTGCTGAATTTCTTTCTGTGCTTCACGCAGTTCCTTCCTTATTTTAGCCATTTCTTCATCAGTAATCTTTTCACTGTCAAAATTAAAACGCGCTTCATCCATTGCCTTCTGCACGTCAATCTGTGCACGTCCTAATTCTTCCTGTAGCCTTTGCATGTCTTCAGAGTTGAACACGTCGCCAAGCTCTTCAAAATTAAAATCTTCCAGTACATTCAAACCGTCACGAAGGCTACGGGCCATATCTTCGTTGCTAAAGTCATAGCTAAAACTCATGCCTTGCGGATCATTTCCTGAATAAACAAAAGCACGCGGTGATTTGCTGATTGCCCAGCTGTTGCTTTTTTTGGTAGTGATTTCCACCACACCCTTTTTTCCATCCTTGCCATATTTCTTCTTGCCATCTTTGTCTGAAAGCATAGTTAGTGAGGCAATCTCTTCATCCAGCCCAAGCTTTATGCTTTCTCCTTTTTCCTGTTTTACTCCATTGATAACAATCAGCATGTCATCATTGTTTATCTTCATGCTGTTTACAGTCCAGTTTCCGCTTGGCGGTGCAGGCATTGGGGGTGGAACAGTGTAAATGTGGTATTGGCCATGTGGTGCCGGCGGGGCAGGTGGCGTTGGGATGTTGCCTGAATAGCCCCTGATTATTTTGTGCTTGCTGATGCTGTCACCTTCATTATAATACATATGGTCAGCTATAATCCTCATAGGCTTAGGCGAGCCAAAAATAATGGTATTTTTATCGCTCTTGCCGCCCTTTTCCATTTCTACGGTAAATGGGGCAATAGGCTCGGTACCGGCCACTTCATATACTTTGCTCTGTGTTTTGTCTTTCACCGTAACTTTTACTCCTGTAATCTCGTTCTTCTGGTTGCGGGTAATGTTCTGGAAATTTACATCGGCATCAAACTCTTCCTTGAAAACTTTGCTTTCTGCGTGCAATTCCTCATCTTTAGAGTCTTTGTTCACCTCAACGGCAATCTTCATTTTGGTTTGCGTTACTACTTTGGTTTCCGGCGCTTCTTTTTCCTGTGCCACTACCTTTACCTGGAATGCCAGCATAAAGGCAGCCAGCGCAGGCAGTACTATGGCATACTTCCATGAACGGCATTTACTTGATTGTTGCTTGTTTAACATAACTATTCGCTTTTTGATTAATGATTGATAAAAATGATTGGTAATTGCTATGCACTCCGGTTGCAGGGTTATCTTCAGGAGTGTTTTTTGGTAGGCTTCCCTGTCCTGTATGTGCTTTATGGCTCCGGCATCGGCAATAAACTCCAGGTTTTGTGAGATGGATTTGCGGTACATCCATGCGAAGGGATTGAACCAGAACGCCGCACAAAACAGCTGGCTTAAAACCATGTCCAGCGAATGCTTCTGGCTGCTGTGCACTTTTTCATGGCTGATGATGCTGTCCAGCTCTTCAGGCTGAAATAATGCCGAATTGTAAACAATATAATTAAAGAACGAAAAGGGCGACTTTATTTTTGCTGAATCAACCAGCAGGAACCGGCCTTGTTTCACTATTCTATTCCCTTTCAGCAGCTTCCTTAACGATACCAGTTCTACCAAAAAACGTATCAGGAAAAATGCAGCCCCGGCAAGGTAAATCCCGGCCATAACATCAAACCAGTTTATCTGTAGTGCTGCTTCCTGTACTGCGGCGGGCACAGCTTTGGCAGGGTGCTGTTGCATTTGCATCAGTTGGTTGATGTCCAGCTCACGGTACGCTTTTTTTACAGGCTCTATCCATATCACTTTTCGATATACCAAAGCAGGCAGCGTTACTGCTGTGGCAAGCCCGGCCAAAAGGTACCAGCGGTTGGTGTTGAAAAAGGTTTCCTTGCGCAGCAGGAAATGGTATGCCAGGTAAAACAGGCCTGTTAAGCCAGCTGCCTTTGCCATATAGATAATGAAATGTTCCATGTCACTTCTTTTTTTCGATCATATCGAGTATCTCGCGTAGCTCATCAGCGCTTATTTTTTCTTCCTTCGCAAAAAAGGATATCATGCTCTTGTAGGAATTGTTGAAGTAATTCTCAATAGCATTGCTCATAAAACCCTTGCGGTAATCTTCCTTTGTAACCACAGGGTAGTACTGGTGGGTATTGCCATAGGCGGTGTGCGCCACATAGCCTTTCTCCTCCAGGTTCCTGATGATGGTGGAAAGGGTGTTGTAGTGCGGCTTCTCGTCTTCCATCTCATTCAGCACATCTTTTACAAAAGCTTTTTCCAACTTCCACAAAACGTGCATTATCTCTTCCTCTTTGTTCGTTAATTTCTGCATGGTGATTTTAATTATAATCCAAACTTAAAACTATTTTTTTAGTTACGCAACTATTTTTATAGTTAAATAACTAAAAACGGAGTTTTTTATTGTTGAGGGGAATTATAATTATACAGTTTCCTTACGCAACAGCCTTTGCAGATAAAGTAAGGCAGCTACAGCAAGCAATCCGGCAATGCCCATGGCAAACCAGTTCACTTGGTAGTTCCATATGGATATGATGCCCATGCCGGTTTTAGCGCTGGTGATGTGCGCAAGGCTAAAAGTCATGGTGTATAAGGCCATGTAGCGGCCTTCATGCCCACGGGGTGCACGGCCCATAGCAAATGAGTTGGAGAAGGGGAAGCAGAACATTTCGCCAAGTGTCATAAAAACCATGCTGACCAATAATATCCCAACCCATACATTAGCGAGTAGAACAAAAAAGCTTACCGCCATAAACAATGCTCCCCAAAGCACAATTTTTACCTTCTGCACATTCTTCCGCTCAAAGTAACCCACAATAGGCATTTCGAACAGGAAAATCATAAATCCGTTAAACGACATCAACAGGCCGGTGTGCAGTTCTGTAAGCCCATACCATGCACGATGATAAAGCGGGAGCGTGGTAAACAACTGGAAGAATATGAAAGCCGTGGCAAAGCTACTGAACAGGAACAACAGGAAAGGAGTATCCCTGAAAACCGATTTCGGTTTTTCAGTGAGTTCAATATGATTGTCCGCTTTAACCTGCTTCTTTTCTTTCACAAGTAGTGCAAATATCAGGATAGAGGTAATACAGGACGCGCCATCTATCCAGAAAAGGCCCTTATAGCCAATGCCTAATATAATGAGCCCTCCCAGTGCAGGGCCGGCCGCAAAGCCAAGATTAACGGCAAGGCGCACAAGTGTAAGTGCCCGTGTGCGGTTTTCCGGTTTGGCATAAGCGCCCAGAGATACAAACATGGCAGGACGGAACATATCGGCAATGGTCATTATGCTGAACATGGCCAGGCACAGGCCGTAAAAGCTGGTGATGTGCTGTATGACGAAGAACAGGCTCCCGCTGGTAAACAGGCTGAAAACCATTATTTTGTAAAACCCTATCTTATCAGATAATTTACCTCCCAGCCAAGAACCCAGCATAGAGCCTACACCAAAGCACACCATAACTGTACCCACTTGGTCCAGTGTAAAATGCAGGTCTTCATTCAGGTATTTGGAAAGGAATGGCAGCACCATAGTACCCGCCCGGTTGATGAAGGTGATGATGGCCAATATCCACACCTCCCGCCTGAAACCACGGAAGTTATTGATGTATCGGGAAAAGGCCTGCTGGAGCATTCTAGGGATATTAGCCGCAAAGGTACAAAGGATTTTTGGAAAGCTTTGGCTAAATTTATGCTACTTATATAACTGCGAAAGCGTTATAAGCACTATGGCTCCCAGCGCCAGCGCTATGCCCAGGTAGTTGCGTGCCGACATTTTTTCTTTAAAGAAAAGTATGCCTGTAAGGCTGCCTAAAACAATAACGCCCATATTCATCCCGGCAAATACGGTTGATGGATTGTTTGCAAATTCCTTGTGGGCTAAAAGATAGAACAGGATGTTGCCAAAGTTGAATATGCCTACCAGTGCACCAAAGGCAAAGTTCATGGCTGAGATTTTTTTTCCTCTTACAACAACCTGGGAAAGGGCAATGCAAACTGCAACCGGAAGGGCTATGCAAAACACAGTGAACAATGATGTTGTATAAGGCACATCCAGCCCGATAACCTGCTTGAACAGTACATCTATTACCCCAAAGCCCAGTAGTATCAAAGCAGGGTAGTGCCATTTGTTGGCGTTGTTGCTGTCGGGTTTAGATAATATCAGTAGTAGGGCCGGGAAACCTACCATAAGCCCTGCCAGCTTGTATTGGTTGAAATCTTCGTTAAAGATAAAACATGCAGCCAGTATAGGTATAAAGAGCGATAGGCGCTGTGCGGCATCGGTCTTTACAATTCCCATGTAGCGTATAGATGCAGCCAGCATCAGGAAGATGGTTGGCAGCAGCAGTCCCAGTGCAATATAGATTCCCCAAGGTGAACTGCTGCTGAGTGCCGTAACATCAGGCCTGAAAAACAGGTAACATAGTGATAGCGCAAACACATAGTTCCACGCCACTATTTGGCTTACTACGGTGTCGTTTTTCCGCGCCAGCTTAAAGATAACTCCCACTGAAACGCTGCAGATAATGCTAAGTATTAAGTAAAGCATTGATTTTTGTATTTATACAAATGTAACATGAATTAGCCGTTTGCAATCAGGTTTTCTGCAGGTTTTGTATATTTGGTACTGCTATGGGAAAAAGGGTACGCCTATGAAACTTATTTATACTGTTTTATTGCTGCTTTGTGGCTACGGCCTATTTGCACAGGAAGATGCATGGGTTTATTTTACCGATAAGCCTAATGCGGCATTTTACCTGGCCAATCCGCTGGAGATGCTTTCGCAGCGCGCGCTGGACAGGCGTACGGCACAAAACATCCCACTGGATAATAAGGATGTACCCATGCACCAGCCATATATCGACCAGGTAACCATGGCACCCGGTATTGTGGTCATGGCCAAATCAAAATGGATGAACGCCCTGCACATACGCGGAAGTGTGGCTGATATAAATGCGCTTACGGCTTTTTCTTTTGTGCAAAGTGTGGATTTTGCCAATAAAGCACTCAATGCCAGGACGGCATTACACCAGGGCAGTCACGTTATTGATAAAAATAATGAAACGGCTATCACCTATCCGTATGGTACATCTGATAACCAAGTACAAATGCTCAACGGCCACCTGCTGCACCAGCAGGATTATACCGGCACGGGCAAAATCATTGCAGTGATGGATTCCGGTTTCCCGGGTGTGAATACCGTACAGCCCTTCCAAAGGCTGATAACCAATAACCTGATTTTAGGCGGGTACAATTTTGTACAGCGTTCCGCTAACTTTTACACCGGGCATTTTCATGGTACTTATGTACTTTCTACCATGGGTGGCTATACCGAAGGCCAGTTGGTGGGCACAGCACCTGATGCGCAATACTACCTGTTTATAACTGAAGACAGCACCGGCGAAAACCCTGTTGAGGAGTCGCTTTGGGTTGAAGCCGCCGAAATGGCCGACAGCCTTGGTGTGGATGTGATTAATACATCGCTGGGTTATTTTAATTATGACAATCCCAACTATAGCTATACCTATAATGATATTGATGGCAATACAGCCTTCATTACCCGTGGCGCTAACATTGCTTTTACACGTGGCATGGTGCTGGTTAACTCCGGAGGAAATAGTGGCGCTACCGCCGACCCGCACATAACCGCTCCGGCCGATGCATTCAATACGCTTGCTGTAGGCGCTGTAGATAATAATGAAGTGATTTCGCCATTCAGTTCCGTAGGCCCAAGTTTCGACGGGAGGATAAAACCCGATATTGTGGCTAAGGGCGTGGGGGCAACCGTATCAGAAATTGATGGTACTGTCATAACCGCCAGTGGCACTTCCTTCTCCAGCCCTATTACAGCCGGATTGGTGGCTTGCCTGTGGCAGGCGCTTCCGGGCAAGACCAACCTGGAAATTGTACAGCTGGTACGTGCATCGGCAGACAGGTTTAATAACCCGAATAACCAATACGGCTATGGCGTGCCCGACTTTGCCCTTGCATTGCAAAATGCCATGAACATACAGCAGCCGGAACGCCAAAATTTTGCCGTTTACCCTAATCCGGCGCACACGGTTGTGAATATTTTATTGCCCGATAGCATGCCGAATGCTACGGTTACCATTTTCAATACGCTGGGGCAGCTGGTAAAGCAGCAGGCCATTGACAGTGGTACTTCAACCTTACAGGTTAGCGATTTTGTCACGGGTCTTTACACCTACAGGATTGAAGGCGCCGGCGAAACCAAAACAGGTAAAATAATAAAGCAGTAACATGAAATATATTTCTTTATTGCTTGTACTGATATTCTTGGCTTGTACAGATAAAACGAATGATAAAGCCGATATAACTATAGTAGGGGAATGGGAAACTATTAAGATTGATTATCCAAAGGTTGATACCCTCGATGTTGAAATTCTACCTATCACAGGTATTGCGAAATTGGGTTTTTCGTTTAATGAAGATGGCAGTTGCGAAACGTATCCGGGGATTATCGATCCAGTGGCTAGTAAGAGGATGTTTCAGTATCTTGGAGGGTTTAGTAAATATAGAGTTGAGGATGATTCATTGTACCTAACGCATACCAAATTTAAAAAACCTAAGGTTTATAAAATAGAGCGCATCACTGCCGATACCCTGATTCTTAATGACATTCTTAGATATACATTGGTAAAAAGAAAGTATGATTTAAGGGATTCAGCTGATTTCGATGGTATAATTGTGTCTTCAAGCTCGTGCTTTGGAAAGTGTCCTGTCAACGATGTATATCTAAAAAATACGGGAGAGGTATGGCTTAACGCACAATTTCATAACAGCCTTGAAGGCTTTTACGTTTCTAAAATATCAAATAAAGAATTTCAGAAATTTGCCTTGCCATTCAAAAAAGCGGAATACCACAAACTTGAAAGTGAATATTCTGCGGGTTATACCGACGGGGCAACTATAGATGTAGCGTTTATAAAAAACGGAAAAATTATTAAGTCAGTGTCAGATTATGGAAACGCTGGTCCTGAGAAATTTAAATGGGCATACGAACCGCTGACCTATTTGTCGCAAATACTGCGGTTCAAAAGAGATTTGTCAGTTAAACGATTTGAAATTGGCTATGCGGCCTTTACTGATAAAGAAAATAAACTTTCGCTTTCCGGCGCTGAAAGCTACTATTTATCACATTTGTTAAATAAATCTGTAGAGTCAGAAAGGAGAAATTTTATCGAAAAATACTTAGTAAAAGGGTGCTATAACGAGGATGTTACTAAAGTTAGTTCAGATGGTCGATTCTATAAATTTTATTATAAAGATAAATCGTGTGAAGTAATTGACATCGGTGCTAATTTTTTGGAGGGAAAACTAGTTAATAAATTTGAAAAGATATAACATGAACAAAATTACCCAACTTTTTAATATTCAATATCCAATAATACAGGCCGGCATGATATGGGCCAGCGGCTATAAATTGGCCAGTGCCGTGAGCAATGCAGGCGGGCTGGGCATAATAGGGGCAGGCTCCATGTATCCTGAAGTGCTGAGGGAGCACATAGAGAAATGCAAGAAAGCAACCGATAAGCCATTTGGGGTGAATGTGCCGATGCTGTACCCCAACATTGAGGAGATAATGAATATTATTGTGGAAGAAGGGGTGAAGATTGTGTTCACATCAGCCGGGAACCCTAAAACGTGGACAGCCTTTTTGAAGGAAAAAGGCATTACGGTAGTGCATGTGGTAAGCAGCGTAAAGTTCGCCCTGAAAGCCCAGGAGGCAGGTGTTGATGCTGTAGTGGCTGAAGGTTTTGAAGCCGGCGGGCACAATGGCCGCGAAGAAACCACAACCTTTACGCTGATACCTATGGTAAAGGAAAAGCTGGCTGTGCCGCTTATCGCCGCAGGGGGAATTGCTACCGGACGCGGAATGCTTGCGGCTATGGTACTGGGCGCTGATGGGGTGCAGGTGGGTAGCCGGTTTGCAGCTTCGGTGGAATCATCATCGCACGAAAAATTCAAGCAGGCCATTGTGGAGGCACAGGATGGCGATACACATGTAACCCTGAAAGAACTGGCGCCGGTAAGGCTGATTAAAAATAAATTCTTTCATGATGTGGTTGCGCTGTATGCCACTACACCTACGGTTGATGACCTTAAAACCCTGTTAGGCCGCGCACGCGCTAAAAAAGGCATGTTTGAAGGCGACCTTGAGGAAGGTGAGCTGGAAATAGGCCAGATTGCCGGGCTGATAAACGACATCAAACCCGCCGGTGACATCATCAAAGAAATGATAGCAGAATTTGAGCAGGCAAAACAGGAAGCAATAAACCTGTAACACACAGTCAGGAAGTTTCCCGGCTTACAGTCAGGCTGAGCTTGTCGAAGCCGATATAAGTTGACCTACTAGTCAGGTTGTCCCGATAGCTATCGGGAGTCGAAGCCCTACTTTGATACCACAGTATAAAGCAATTCGCTATTGAATATAGCAACAGGAGAAATCACTTTTTCATCTAAAGGGACGTTATTGCCATAACGTTCCTTTAATTTTTGCTTCACTGCCGGGTTCGTCAGGTCAAAATTCTTTAGTTGCTGTAATTTGCCAATTTCAATGCCTGCACCCTGCTTATATATTTTCCATATCAGCTCAGAACAGTATATCCTGTCATTACTCCATTCAAAGTAAAGGTCGTAGTTTTTTCCTGCCAATGCTGCACCGGCAGCCTTCATTTTCCGGAGTTTATCTTTCGTAAGTAATGTATCAGCACCCTTTAACCTTTTAATTGCATAGTGGCTACCTTCACCACGGGCAATCCATTCGTTGAGGGGAGTTTTCTTTACCGGTTGTATCGCTTCAAAAACATAAAAGTCGTTACCCTCCTTGTAAATAATGCCGCAATGCGACCATTTCGATTTTGTGGCAGCCTGTACAGCTTTGCTTTGGCCGGAAAGGGAAGTTTGAAAGATAAGGTCGCCGTCTTTTAAGGCTAGTTCAGAATAGTTTTCCTCTGCTTGTTTACAGTTTATAAAAAAAGCGGCTAACATTAAAAGGATATACTTTACCATAAATTCTACTGCTTATTAGTTTTTATTTGATTGCAACTATACAGTACTGAAACCAGAAGCATAACCTGTAATATATACAAGTAAGCAGAATTGCAGATAAAGTTATACTCTTCCACTTTTTGTTGTTGTGGCAAGGCGCTCAGGGGCGGATAAATAGTCCAGCCGCCTTCAATACTGTGTTTTTCATTTAAGCCTATGAGGTAGCTTACAATTAAAATAAGTGCTGTAGTTGATATGAGATAAATTAGATTAACTACAGTATCTTTAGATTTTAGTGCTATTGCCCTGATGAAGTAAATAACAAAAAGGAAAGCTACAGTACCCTGAAATATCAGCCAAACGGAAGAAAATACTTCGTCAGGAATTAACGCGTCATAGGTTTCGGGCCTTACCTGAATTTGTACATATTCTGTAAATCCGCCAAAAATTGCAAAGTATATACTTACCGATAATACAACAGCAACAACAAAGTACAGTAATTCTTTTATATACCTGTTCATCTACAAGTCTAATAATCTAACAATCCAAAAAATCTACTTATACTTATCATGCAGACCTTTGCCTTCTAAAATCATTGGCTTGATTTTCTCAAGGCGGGCTTGCTGTGTCTTTTCCTGTTTGGCAGATGCTATGTGCTCATTATAGTCGTTCTGCTTGCCTTGGGTAAGTTTACTGAAGGCAGTTGCAAAATCAGCATCCGCTTCCAATACTGCCTGCAAACCCTCAGGAACCGGGATAACTTTTTTGGCAGGCTTTATTTCCTTGCCTGCTTTCTCTACCTCAATGGCTTCGTTGATGTATTGCAGGATTAGCTTCCCGTTGATCTCATCCTTCGAGGTAAAGCGCCACTGCCTGAGCGATTTGGTGGTGCCTTCCTGAGCATTGACCAAAACCCCGGCTTCATCTTTCAGGAAAAAGCCCTTGTAAAACCAAAGCGTAAAAAAGTTCTTGAAGCCCATAACCCCAAGAACATTTTTATTGTTGTAGGTATAAACGGGTGCGCCCCACTTAATGGTTTCTACCAGCGGCGTCTTACTGATGATGGCTTTCAGCGCATCGAGCTCTTCCGGCCAAAGGTGGCTGCTGTCCCATTTATTTTCCTTTTCCATAATTACTTCTTTTCTGCGGTAATCTCAGCAATGCGCACAATCACCTCAACGGCTTTCTGCATGCTTTCCACCGGCACATACTCGTACTTGCCGTGGAAGTTATGCCCACCCGCAAAAATGTTAGGGCACGGCAGTCCCATATATGATAGTTGCGAACCATCGGTACCGCCACGTATTGGTTTAATGATAGGGGTAATGCCCAGGTCGTTCATGGCTTTTTCGGCAATTTCCACAATGTGCATAACCGGCTCTACCTTTTCCTTCATATTGAAGTACTGGTCTTTGATCTCGGCTTTGGCAATGTCGCCGCCAAACTGCTTTTCGTATTTGCGGTTCAGTTCTTCGGTAATCTTTTTTACCAGCTTTTTCCTTTTCTCAAATTTCTTCTTATCATGGTCGCGGATGATAAGCTGTACGGTAGTTTCCTCAATGCTGCCGCTAATGCCTGTGACGTGGAAGAAACCTTCGTAACCTGACGTGGCTTCCGGCACTTCCGCCTTTGGCAGTTTGGATATGAATTTATTGGCAATCAGCATAGAGTTAATCATCTTGTTCCTGGCATAACCCGGGTGTACGCTTTTGCCCTGAAAGGTTATCTTAGCGCCTGCAGCATTAAAATTTTCATATTCCAGCTCGCCAATCTGGCTTCCGTCCATGGTGTAAGCCCAGTCCGCGCCAAATTTATCTACGTCAAACTTGTGTGCGCCACGGCCTATTTCCTCATCAGGCGTAAAGCCAACGCGTATTTTGCCGTGCTTAATTTCGGGATGCTGAATAAGGTATTCCATGGCGGTGACAATCTCGGTAATACCGGCCTTATCGTCAGCGCCAAGCAGGGTAGTGCCATCGGTAGTGATGATGGTCTGGCCCTTGTATTGCAGCAAATCTTTAAAGTATGATGGCGTAAGCACAATGTTCTGCTCCTTGTTCAGGATGATATCGCCGCCGTCATAATTCTCAATGATCTGTGGCTTTACATTAGCCCCTGTAAAATCGGGCGTGGTATCAAAATGCGATACAAACCCTATAACCGGTACCTCGTGCTCTACATTGGATGGCAGTGTAGCCATGATGTAGGCATGCTCATCAATGGTTACATCCTGCATGCCAATGGCTTTCAGCTCTTCAACAAGCTGGTTGGCCAGGTCCCACTGCTTCGCAGTGCTGGGTGTAGTGTCAGAGTTGGGGTCCGATTCGGTATCAACGGTTACATAGCTTATAAAGCGGTTGATGATATGCTGCATTTTGAAATGTATTTTTTGATTGTTTAGATTATTTTTTTTATGACGCGCAGCTTGTGCGTATGGCGCTTGGTGTCGATGTTATAAATGCCCAGGTGGTCCAGCCTGTCAATGCGCACCTTGCCGTGGGCGTGGATGATGTAGTTATCTTCCATGATAATGCCAACGTGTATGATGCGGCCTTCCTCATTGTCAAAAAACGCCAGGTCGCCGGGTTCGCTTTCCTCAATAAAACTGAGGGCATCACCTTGTGTAGCCTGTTGTGAGGCATCGCGCAATATAGGATAGCCGTTCAGCTTATAGACCATCTGCGTTAAGCCGGAGCAGTCAATCCCGAAAGGCGTTTTTCCGCCCCATAGGTACGGAGCATTGAGGTACATAAAAGCTGTGTCAACTATATTCTTTTTTGGATTGACACCGGTAACTTCCAGCCCTTCGAAAGAAAATTGCTGTGTGTTGATATCGGCATGCTTTAAAAATTCAATTGAAGCACCTAAGGGTATATGCAAAAGGTTGTTTTGCGGAGTGTTTATGTACTCAATAAGGTCGCCGTTCAGCGTAACCGGGCTGTTGCTTAACGCATTGTATGCTGTTTCGCTAATATAGTCAAACTGTTTGTTATCCATCCAGCCGTTGTAACCGTCAAAAGCCAGTTCAACCCTGGACCATTTTTCGGTTTGCTCCAGTATTTTAAAATGCTCCCCGAACAAAACCTGCGATGTAAGTTCGCTCCTGTCGCTGGGTTCCAGCCGGAGGGGCACAATAGCAAGATTACAGATACCAAACATTTAATTGAATAGTGTTTATTTTCTATTGATTATTAGTATTGCCTGTAAATGCAGGCGCTGCTTTCAAACAACCACAAATATAGCAGTTAATTTGGAAGCAGCGCCAATATGGTTTGCTGTTTTCAACCGAAGTTAATAACAGATTATCTACAAAAATTATGCTCTTTCAAGTACAATTGCCGAAGCACCACCGCCGCCATTACATATAGCCGCTGCGCCAATTTTGGCATTGTTTTGTTCCAGCACGTTCAGCAATGTTACGATAATCCTTGCACCTGAACAGCCCAGTGGGTGCCCAAGAGATACTGCGCCACCGTTTACGTTAACTTTGGCAGCATCAAGGCCAAGGATTTTGCTGTTGGCAATACCTACCACCGAAAATGCTTCGTTGAATTCGAAGAAATCAACATCGTCTTTGCTAAGTCCTGCTTTGTCCAAAGCTTTTGGTAGTGCCTTGGCAGGAGAGGTAGTAAACCATTTTGGTTCCTGCTCGGCGTCAGCGTAGCTTTTTATGTAGGCAAGCGGCTTCAGGCCAAGTTCGTTGGCTTTTTCCTCGCTCATCAGTACAAGTGCAGCAGCGCCATCGTTTATGGTAGAAGCATTGGCTGCAGTAACTGTACCTTCTTTAGTAAAGGCAGCGTTTAGCGTAGCAATCCTGTCCAGCTTCACGTTAGTATATTCTTCATCTTTCGTAACCATTATTGGGTCGCCTTTACGCTGAGGTACAGCAACCGGAACCACTTCGTTATCAAACTTGCCGGCATCCCATGCCGCAGCCGAACGCCTGTACGATTCAATGGCAAAAGCATCCTGCTCCTCACGGCTTATGTTGTATTCCTTAGCGCATTCATCGGCACAAACACCCATGGCATTGTTATCATAAGCATCGCTAAGGCCATCACGCTGAAGGCCGTCAATCATGGTAGCGCCGCCAAACTTAACGCCTGTACGCATCTGTACATAGTGGGGGATAAGGCTCATGCTCTCCATGCCGCCCGCAACCACCACATCGGCATCGCCGCACATAATGGCCTGCGCGCCCTGCATAACGGCTTTCATACCGCTGGCGCACACTTTGTTTACGGTAGTGGCAACAACATCATCCGGCAGTCCTGCCTTACGCGATGCCTGCCTTGCAGGTGCCTGGCCTACGCCCGCCTGCACGACATTACCCATCAATACTTCATCTACATGCTTGCCATCAAGGCTTATTTTATCTAAAGCTCCTTTTATGGCAGCCGCGCCAAGGTCAGACGCCGGTACTGTTGAAAGCGCACCCATAAAACTGCCTATTGGTGTTCTTGCTGCCGAAACTATAACTACTTTTTTACTCATTGTCTTTACTATTGTTGTTTGTTGTTGACGTTGCGAATTTAATGAAAATTAGGATGCATAAAAACAAAGTGTGTAAAAATGTTTTAAATATGTAGTGTATTATTAATAATTAAACAAAGTTTATTTTTAAATACTGTTATTCAGAATTTGTATATTGCTTCAAAATTATTACTATGCGTTTAAATATAACCTTACCTATATTACTGCTGGTTTCAACAATACTGGTATGTTCTTTTACAATTCCTTCAAAAAAACCGGATAAAAAACTTACAATCATTTATGATATTGAAATTACCGATACAGTATTTTTTGACTGTCATGGTATCGATTCTATTGCCAAACCAGATAATATTAAGTCCTTATCTAAACAGCTAACTTCTTCACTTAGTGATGTCTATCCTGTAATTGTTTTCAGTAGAGAAATTCCAAAACAGGGCACAGGTCTTTTATTTACTTTATACAGGCCTACAATTGTGAAAACAAAAACGCAGCTTGTTGGCAAGCTATGGTTTCTATATACAATATTTAAAGACGGCAAAAAAGTTGCCGAACTAAACAAGCAGGTTGGACTTAAGATAGAAGCTCCAAATCCTACAAAAGATGATGCAATAAAATTGATAAACCGATGTGACAGGGGGATGATAGCCATATTAAAAAAAGAAATGGTAAAGCTTGAAAAGTAAAGAGGCTATTTCATTTCTGAAATAACCTCTCTCCTAACCATTTTATTAAATTTTTATATCAATTCTACAGATAATGTAATCTCTGTATTTAGCAGTTTTGATACCGGGCATATGGCCTTAGCCTTATTGGCAGTTTCAATAAATTGTTCCTCAGTAATGCCGGGTACACTGCCCTTTAATATTAGGTTGATTTTGGTTATGGTGCCGTCTTCAAACACTACCTGAGCTTCAGTGTCCAGGTTTTCCGGGGTAAAGCCTAATTCACTCAGCAAAAAGCTAAGCTGCATGGTAAAGCAGCCGGAGTGTGCCGCTGCAATCAATTCTTCAGGATTGGTGCCTACGCCTTCGGCAAAGCGGGTTTTGAAGGATAGCTGGACGTTATCCAGTGTAGTACTTTGTGTGCTGATGGTGCCTTTGCCTTCCATGCCAGTCCCTTTCCAGTTTGCGTTTGCTTTTCTTGTAAATTTCATGATTTTAATTTTAAGGTTATTTGAATTTGTTATTCCTTTTTGATGAAACAAATGTACACCGGGTTGCCTATATAAAACAAATTAATAATTTTGTGTAGTTATTAATTAAATTTATAATTATGACCATACAACAGCTACGATACATAATTGCTCTTGACGAACACCGCCACTTTGCCAAAGCTGCGGAAGAATGTATGGTGACACAGCCCGGCCTCACCATACAGCTCAAAAACCTGGAAGAAGAAATCGGTATAAAAATATTCGACCGGTCCAAAACACCGCTTAAGCCTACTGCCGAAGGTGTGCAGATCATTAGCATGGCGCGCAAGGTATTGCTGGATGCCGATGCTATTCGCGATTTTGTGGTAAATAAAAAGAATGATATGGAAGGCAACGTAACGCTTGGGGTTATCTCTACACTGTCGCCTTACCTTATCCCGCTGTTCATTAAAGCCATGCGTACCGTAGCGCCTAAAATGCATTTTACCATAAAAGAAGGCAATACCGGCCAACTGATGCACGATGTGGAAGCAGGGATTATTGACATAGCCCTTATGGCGACGCCTACCGGCAATCCGGCGCTTATAGAGCACCCGGTTTTCCATGAGCCGTTTGTAGCCTATTTGTATGAGGGGCATCCTATGGCCGGGGAAAAAGTCTATAAACTACAACCGGAAGACAGGCCGGAACTGCTGCTGTTGCAAAGCGAATATTGTTACAACGCACAGCTGCTGGATATTTGCGGGCTCAACGAAAAGTCGGGTAAGTGGGAGCAGTTCAGCTATGATATCAATTCCATCGAAACACTAAAAAATCTGGTAAGGGCAGGGTTGGGGTTTGCCATAGTGCCTCAGCTCTCCGTTTTGAATGAAGAAGGCAACACCCTATGCAAGCCGTTTGCTGAACCTGCGCCGGTGCGGGAAATAAGCCTGGTAGTAGCCGATACCTTTTCACGCAAATTGCTGCTGGAAAAAATGAGCGAAACCATTTGGGGCTGCGTTCCTTATAGTATGAAACAGGACAAAGCCTATAGAAAGATACGGTGGAATGATTCACCATACTTTATAAAATCGGTGAGCGCGTTGAAGGGATAGCTTCTTTAAATAAATCTCAATAAAAAGTACTGATATTTGCTTTGAGAACCTTTGCGTCTTCTTTGCGCGGCTTTGCGAAATATTTTTTAACCACAAAGTGGACAAAGTTTTTCACAAGGCACACAAAGAATATCTCAATATAGTAATGTTATCGTTTTAAAAATCAGCCTTCTCCCGCCTTTTGCTCATAGGTTTGTCCATACAATCCCGGAACTTTATTGCCGGTGGCGCGCAGGTATACTATCATTTCGCCACGGTGGTGGTATATATGGTTAAAAAGCATGCTTCGGGCTACAGTACCTCTTGGCATAGGGCCAATCAAAGTCTTATCAGCATACTTCATTGTCCATATAGCCTGCAGGCTCTCCTCAGTGGCTGATTGCAACGCTTCACGGGCTTTGGTTGCATTTTTCTCAAACAGTTCCAACGTAGCTTTTATATCGGTCGTTGAGCCGCGTTCCTGGCTGTCGGCAGCCATGTCATACACATCTTTGGTAAATACTCCCGCATACCAGTAATAAATGGTGGCAATGTGCTGCGCCAATTCACCCATGGTCCATGAAATGGGCGAGGGTTTAAAGCTTAAATCTTTCTCCGGCACAGCGTGCAGCAGCTTGCGGGTGCTTTCGGTTTCGTGTTCAAATTCAGCTATGAGAGATTGTAAAAGCATTGTGTTTTTATTTTAAAGGTAAACAATCCTACTCTAAAACAAAAGCTAATTGAATAATATAAATCAATTTCCCTTAGCGTTATCCTGTATTCTTTTCTTGATACGGCTTAGCGATTGGGTTTTTATCCCCAGGTAGGAAGCAATGTGCTGCGATGCAACGCGCTCCACAATATTAGGGTGGTTTTGCAAAAGGTTAAGGTAGCGCTGCTCATGGCTGAAAAACAGCAACTCTTCTGATCGGCCCTGCGACTGATGGAAGAAATGCTCGGCCAATATCCTGCCAAAGCGTTCCCACGGCTTGTGGCTGTTGTACAGGTTATACAAATCCTGGTAGGGCAGGTACATAATTTCAGCATCTTCCATGGCTTCAATAAAATAAACGCACGGGTACTGGTAAAGGAAACTGCGGAACGATACTATAAACTGCCCCTCCGAAAAAAAGTACATGTTCTTTTCCTCATTGGTGGCGGTGTCATAATAGTAAATCCTGAAAATGCCCTTAACTACAATACCCAAATCTTTGCAAACCACGTTTTGCCTGTTATAAAACTCACCTTTCAAAATGGTGCGCTTGCGCCAATAGGGCAGGCTCACCGATATTTCTTCATCGCTGAGCCCTGCAAACTGCGTGAGTGTGCCTTGTATGAAATGCAATGCGTTCTGCTCCATTTTTTATTTGCCGGTAAAAGGTTGCTCCCGCAAAATTATGAAATCTTGTTGATGTGGCGCTGCTTTATGAACTGGTAAACCGAACCCGCAATAAACAGCAGGAAGAATATGCCCAGTGTTGTTTTAATAACCGGATCGGCCACATCCTTAGCCAAAGGATGCCCCACAGGCAGCCGGGTGAGCGTTTCATTTACCGTAGGCACCAGCGATAAAAAGAAGCTGAACGAGAGCAAGCCGTTCTCAAAATAGCGGGCTTTGCTATTGCCTTTTTTCTTTTGATGGAGGATGAAAGCAACTAAAACCAATACTACAATGAACAGCGAAAAGATATGCCCGGGATTGAGCACGCCGTTTTTGGTAAAGCCCAATGCTGTTAGCGATGTAATGATGGTTGTGTAAAAGTAAATTTTACCCGATGATTTGTTGAGGCTGATTTTGCCGTATTTGATGAAAGATAAGAGTGCTGCGCCAATAGCTATGATACCTATGGCGGTGTGGAAGATTCCGAGTGGTGATAGTCCCATAATGATTTATTTTTCAGCAAATTTTTCTGAAAATAAAAGATGGGGTTTTTAACTTAAGTGAATTTTTGGTTATAAGTTTTGTGTAAATAATCAGGTAATTTTACGTGTTGGAAATTAAGATATTAGGAATATATTTACCGTAACTTAACTTATTTGAGATATGAAAAAACTATTACTCTTAATTATTCTTTTGCCAGTGATGGCTTTAGGTCAGGATAAAATATCACCTAAAGATGTGAATCAGGAAGTCCTTTCAAGCGAAATTGAAATACTTAAAACACAGGTTGATTCGCTGAAAAATATTAATAATAGTATTGAACTTAAATATGATGCATCAAAACATTTAGAGGTGGTTAATCAAATTAATGATTTCTATGATTCAGCATGGCTTAAACTCGTTCTGTATCTAGGAGCGATTAGTATAATCGTACCCTTGATTATCCAATGGATGCAACAAAGAAATTTTAAAAGTTCGGAAAACAGAATATTCAATGAGCTTGATAAAAGATTTCATGATAAACTGTTATTCCTTCAAAAAGAAAACAAGTCGGAATTAGATAAATTAGAAGCTTTATTTAAAGAAAAAATGAATGATTTGTCAAATCAAAATAATGAAGAATTAGCAACCTTAAATTCTATTTTTGAAGATAAGACAGAAGAACTACGTTCGGATTATATTTATAAAACAAAGAAAATTGAAGCAAATTTGTTTATATCACGTGCTCATGATTATGAAGTTAGAAAAGATTATAATTTAGCAGCTTTATATTTTTATATTGCTGCGTGCATGATGGATGGATATGAGACCACTGCCAAGATAGTTAATTTACATTTAGAAAATTTCTTAAGAAATGTTTCTATTGGTGCTTTTTTTAAAAATATTGAGCAAAACGATAAAGTCCTGCTAAAACTTACAAAGAGTTCTTTTAAGGATAACTTTGAAAAACTTTCAAATTCATTATTTTTTAAAATATATGAAGCTAATTTGAATAAAATAAAAGAAATTACAGATTCAAATTAAAAAAAACCTCCCGATTTCAGGAGGTTTTTTTGGTGACCACATCAGGATTCGAACCTGAGACCGCCTGCTTAGAAGGCAGGTGCTCTATCCAGCTGAGCTATGTGGCCATTTCATGCAAAGTTATGCATTTACGGTAAAAAAAATCCCGCCATTAGCGGGATTTTCAATTTTCAGTCGGGGTGGCAGGATTCGAACCTGCGACCTCCTGGTCCCAAACCAGGCGCGATGACCGGGCTACGCTACACCCCGAAAAGAAGCGGAGAGACAGGGATTCGAACCCTGGCGACGTTTGCACGCCGACAGATTAGCAATCTGCTCCGTTACCACTCCGGCACCTCTCCTCCTTGCGCAAAGGTTTACCCTTTTTGCGGTTGCAAATGTAATCGTTGAATCTATTATCTGCAACTATTTTTAAAGGTTTTTTAATATTTTTTAAACGTAAGGTTAAAAGCCTTTAACTATCAACAGTATAGCCAAAGCTTACTCCAGGCATTTAAGGTGGTTCTTAAAATACGTTTCAGGAAAATACCTGGTATTATTGGTTTCCGATGTCAGTTCCTTGCGCACCGGGTAGTCAACCGTTTCGGTGCTATATTTTACGCGCATCATAGTTACAGGGCTTTTTTCCAGCTCTTCAATGCTGCCTTTGGTAAATAAAAACGAGCCTGAAAGCACGCGTATGTTATTCTTGCTATCCTGGTCGTAAATAAGATTGGCGCAGTTTTCATCCAACGCGCTTATAAGCGTTACCACCTTGCCGTTTTCCAATTGAAGGTAAATGCGTGACGATTTATCCAGGCAATACGCCTTGGGGAATTCCTGGCTTTTGGCCAGCAGCTGGAAATTCAGCACCGGGATGCCTTCGGGCAACGACATGGAAAAGAACACGAAGGTTGATGTGGTGCCAAACACCTTTTCATATACTACATAATCCTTGGTTGATTTGTATTCCTTGCCGCCGCTGGTTACTACGGTGTAATCGCACTTTTCTTCCTGGGCATAGGCAGTAAAGGCAAGCGCCAGTAGCGCCAGCATAAAAAACTTCTTCATTATTGGGTAATTTTGCCGCAAAGTAATACTATTTTCCCGTTTTTCATATCGGTAGTAAAAAACGCATAGGTGTCGCCGCCATCCTTTATTTTCCATTTTTTGCGGATTTCTTCTACTGCCAGCGGAAAATTGCGCACGGTAACATTCATCTTTCGGCCTTCAATATGTGCTTTCAAAGCCTCTTTGCTGTAAGGGATAATCTCATTGATGATGAACTTCCTTCCGGGGAAATCCTTCAATTCATCTGATGTGAAAAGCTGTGTGTTCTGGTGCAGTTTGTTTACCCTATAAGCTTTTCCCACAGCATCAAACAGGCCCGATTTCATCACCGCGCTGTTGGGTTCATATAAATACTTCTGCGGAAGTGAAAATGCAGCCACGGCATCATTGTCTATCTCCGCCACAAAAACCTCCTCAGCGCCTTTATTCAGGTTGATGGTGTTTATGAGAGGAGCGCCGGCATAGCCTTTCTCCAATAGCCATAGTAGTTCCTTTACTTCATTGTTCACCGCCACAATGTGTATGGCTTTAACCGAATGCAGTTCGCCCAGCCCGGCGGAGATGTCCAGTATAGGGGCGGTTTTCACCATGATATTCTTGGTATAGCGGAAATAAAAATCCAGCAGGTCAGGCACATCGGGCAGGCAATCTTTCAGCATAAAGACTTTGCCTTTGGCATCATTTCGGCGTGAAGGGTCAATGTACATCCAGTCCCAATGCCGATCTAAAATCCGTAATGTATCGGTGCTGTCACCCGGCATCGGGTTGATGTTTTCTGCACCCAACACCTTAAAGTTATGCGCCGCTATGGCCGATAGCTCCAGGTTCATCTCGCAATGCACTACTTCCCGTATCTCTCTGGAAAAGTAATAATCGTCAATGCCAAAACCGCCGGTGAGGTCAATCAGGCTTTCGCCCGAAACCAGTTGTGCCTTGTACTGTGCCGCTGTTTCAGATGAGGTTTGCTCTACCGATATTTTAGAAGGGTACACAATGTTCGTGGCCTCAAACCAGGTGGGTAGTTTGTCTTTGGCTTTTTCGCGTGCGGCAATCTGGTTTAGTATGGCTGTCCAGTCCGCACCCGGAAAAGGGTTTTTCTGCAATGCCAGCTGCGCCACTGGCCGGCCGGTGTTTTCGCGAATAAATTGCTGTACTTCCGGTTCTAAAATATGGGGTTGCAAGCTATAGGTCTTTAGTGAGTATTTTTACTACCGGGTTTTGCGGCCAAAACTCTTTGGCTACCACTTTTATGGACGTGTAGAGCGGCACGGCAATGATCATGCCCAGTACGCCAAACACAAAACCACTGGCTAAAATTACTATAAAAATCTCTAACGGGTGCGAATTCACACTGCTGGAAAAAATAAGCGGCCCGCTAAAGTTATTGTCAACAAACTGTGCAATGCAAAAGCCTATCACCACCCACAGTGTTGTGGTAAGCATTTCGCCCTGCGTTTCAGGCCCCATAAGCCCCAGCATGGTAAGTACGGCTACCAGTACCGTAGCAATAATTGGCCCAACATACGGAATGATGTTGAGCAACGCCGCCACAAAGGCTATGATAAAGGCGTTATCTACACCAAAGATTAACAGTACAATCAGGTACATTACAAACAGTACAGCCATCTGCACTATAAGCCCTATGAAATAACGGCTCAGCATGTAGTTGATCTTACGGAAGGAGTTGAGTATTTTTTCTTCATGCTGGTCAGGTAGTACCTTCTTTGCAGCCACTGCAAACATCTTCCTGTCTTTCAAAAAGAAGAAGGTGATGAACATAACTGATGCCAACCCGATACCAAAACCGCTGAGTATGCCCAGCAGCGAGTTGATGAAATTAGGGATGAAGTTAAAATCTATTTTAGAAGTGAAGTTAGATTGCTTGATGAGCTTTTGCGCATCGATATTATGGCCTGAAAAATAGGTGTTGGCCTGTTCTATAAGGCTGTTGAAGTCTTTTTCCAGCTTGGCGGTATCCAGCAGTGATAGGTTTTCGCTTTGGGTTACTATCAGTGGTACAAACATATAGATGAACCCTGCCAGTAGCGAAAGGAAAAATACCAGTGCAAAAACCACGGCCAGCGTATGCGGAAACTTAAGCCGGCGTTTAAGGAAATAGACTACCGGGCTTAGTATCATGCCAAGGATGAGCGCTACCAAAAGATAGATGATGACCGACTGTATCTTATAAAGAAACATAATGCCCAGGTATATGGCGGCAGCAATCAATAAAGCCCTGATGATGCCGTTGCCAATAGTTTTAGAAGTAACCATAGTAAGAATTTTCTACCCCGAATGTATGAAAAAAATTACTAAAAGCGGTGCGGCGTTAATAGAAGATTAACCATTTATTTTAGCCACAAGCCACAAGTGAAGAGGCGCAAGTATGCGCACACAACTTAGCTTGTGGCTTGTGGCTTGTCACTCTTTACTCATTAAACGCATAATGCACAATATTGGCGCCCATCTTCAGGGCTTTTTCACGCACTTCGCGGGGGTCGTTGTGTACTTCCTGGTCTTCCCAGCCGTCGCCAAGGTCGGTTTCCACGGTATAAAGCAACACCAGCCTGCCCTCAATGAATATTCCAAAAGCCTGCGGTGCCTTGTTGTCGTGCTCGTGTATTTTGGGCAACCCGGCGGCGAATAAAAACGGGCCCTGGAATATTTTGTGCGATACCGGTACCGGCGTGAGCTCATTGTTAGGGAAAATCTTTTTCAGTTCCTTGCGGATGAATTTATCCATGCCATAGTTATCATCAATATGCAAAAACCCGCCAGAGGTAAGGTAATTGCGAAGGTTAACGGCATCGTTATCGCTGAAAACCACGTTGCCATGCCCCGTCATATGCACAAAAGGGTAAGAGAAGATGTCGGCGCTCCCGGCTTCAACGGTTGCAGTCTTGGGGTTTATTTTGGTGTTGATGTTCTGGTTGCAGAATTTAGCCAAGTTGGGCAAAGATGTTGGGTTGCCATACCAGTCGCCACCACCGGAGTATTTAAGCACGGCGATTTCCTGCGCGCAAAGCATTGTTGGCAGTAATAGGAATATGTATAGTAGTTTTTTCATTTTTAAGTAACAAAGTGGTAAAGTAACAAAGTGGTAAAGTAACAAAGTAACAAAGTAACAAAGTAAGAAAGATTGAAAGTAGCAAAGTAACAAAGTTTACTTCGGGATTGGTTATGGGCGTAATATTTTTTCCATGGCTTTGCCTTTTGACAGCTCGTCTACCATCTTGTCCAGGTAGCGTATCTGCTGCATCAGTTTGTCTTCAATATCTTCCACACGGTAACCGCAGATAACGCCTGTGATTTTTGAAGCATTGGGATGTATGGTGGCATTGCCAAAAAACGTTTCAAAATCGGTTTTGTTGTCCAGTATTTCCTGTAATTGTGCAGCATCATAGCCGGTAAGCCAAAAGATGATTTCATCCACCTCGGCTTTGGTGCGGCCTTTTTTCTCGGCCTTGGCTATGTAGTGCGGGTAAACGCTGGCGAAGGACATTTTGTATATGCGTGTGTTGGCTGGGTTCATGTTGAATGAATAAGAATCGTAAATATAACAAAAGCTGTTATATTTGGAAAAACTTGATATATGGATCCTAAAGAATTTTTAAATCTTATAGTTGACAGGAATTATACTGCTGTTGAAGAAGCACTGGCTAAGGGTTTTGTTCCTGATACGCCATTGAATAACGATACACCGGGGGTGGAGTGGAGTTCTTACACCGATGATTTTCGGATGATGGAAATCTTTTGGCGGGCAGGGGCAAAGGCTACCACTAAATACATAGAAGATATTTTTAAAGCATTTGAAAGCGGCAAATCTCCGGGAGACCTGGAAGAGCCGGAGGATAATCCGCTGGATTATTCTGACCTTACCGATAATTTTTCTCTTGATAAACTTGAGTTCTTGCAAGGAGAATTAACTTATGATAGTGACAATAATAGCTACGGAATGTATGTACCTGTAGCTAAATTTGTACTTGATGGAGAGGTAGTTAGCACTGACATTGTTTTTGGATCATTTGTACTTCCAAATAATTTACTATCCTATTTAGGCCAATCGGTTACATTCCCTATAAATCCTGAAGAGGGGTATTTGGACGGCTCGATGTTACTAAGAGATGCACATAATCCTGTAGATATTCACCAGATATCTTTTATCAACATTGAGGATAATGTAATTACAGTTAAGTTTGATGCTGAGTTTTTATTTGAATATGAAGACATAGGATTTAAAAACGAACGCCGCAGGATACTAGTTGACCTCCTGCTCACAAATCAGTAGAAATTTACTCATTCACAAACGCCACGCTGTGCGCTGCAACTACAGCTGCGGTTTCGGTTCGCAAGCGGGTATTGCCCAATGAAACCGGTACATACTGTTGCGCCAGTGCAAGTTCAATCTCTTTAGTGGAGAAATCGCCTTCAGGGCCAATCAATATGGTAACTTTTTGCTCAGGCTGCAATTCGGTTTTTAGCAGTTTTTTATCGGTTTCTTCGCAGTGGGCTATAAATAATTGTCCCTCGCGCTCCTGCTTTACAAAGGTATTATAAGCTACTGGCTCATTCAGCTTTGGCAGGTAAAATTGCAGCGACTGCTTCATAGCACTTTGCAGGATCTTCTCAAACCGGTCGGCTTTAAAGGCAGTACGCTCACTGTGCTCGCAAATAATAGGGGTAATTTCGCTGATGCCAATTTCAGTAGCCTTCTCTAAAAACCATTCGTAGCGGTCGTTCATTTTGGTAGGCGCCACTGCCAGGTGAAGGTAGTAGGGCATAGGCTCATAAACGGTTTCTTCTGTAATTTTTACCTCACACTTTTTCTCCGAAGCAAAAATGATTTCAGAAGTGAATACTGAGCCTTTTCCGTTGGTAATCTGAATGGTATCACCTTCTTTTTTACGCAGCACTTTAACTATATGGCGACTCTCTTCCTTATCAAATGTAAAGGCTTTATCAGATGGGTGTATGTCCTGGTTGTAGAATAATTGCATTACAGTTCTATCCTAGCTTTTGATGCTACGCTGGCATCGTTAAACATTTCCTGCAAATATTTCTGGTAGCCTACAATGCCAATCATGGCGGCATTATCGGTTGTATATTCAAACTTAGGGATAAAGGTTTTCCAGCCGTATCTCTTTTCGGCTTCCTTCAGCGTGGTGCGTATGCCGCTGTTGGCCGAAACACCGCCACCTATAGCCACCTGCTTTATGCCGGTTTCCTTTACGGCAAGCTTTATCTTATCCATCAAAATGTTGATGATAGTGTATTGTATCGATGCACAGATATCTGCCATGTTTTCCTTTACAAATTCAGGGTTTTCGGCCACGTTCTTCTGTACAAAATACAATATCTGCGTTTTCAGTCCGCTGAAGCTGAAATCCAGCCCCGGCACTTTCGGCTTGGTAAATTGGAACGCTTTCGCGTTGCCTTCCTGCGCATATTTGTCAATCAGCGGCCCGCCGGGATAGGGTAGCCCCAGTATCTTGGCGCTCTTGTCAAACGCTTCGCCCACGGCATCATCGGTGGTTTCGCCAATCACTTCCATGCTAAAATGGCTGTCAACCCGCACTATCTGCGTGTGCCCACCGCTTATGGTCATGGCCAGGAATGGGAATTGTGGCTTGTCAAAACCATCCTCATCAATAAAATGCGCCAGTATGTGTGCCTGCATGTGGTTCACGGCTATCAGCGGCACATCAAGCGCCAATGCCATCGATTTGGCAAATGAACTGCCCACAAGTAATGAGCCCATCAATCCCGGGCCCTGTGTAAAAGCCACAGCACTCAGTTGTTTTTTATCGATACCGGCCTTGGTAAGCGCTACATCAATCACCGGTAGAATATTTTGCTGGTGGGCACGGCTGGCCAGCTCAGGTACTACACCGCCATACTCCTCATGTACTGATTGCCTTGCCACAACATTGCTCAGTACTTTATCGTTCTGTAATACAGCCGCAGCGGTATCATCGCACGAACTTTCAATGGCTAAAATATAAACAGGTTTTTCTGACATGCTTCGGCACGGAATTTGAATGATAAAAAACACTTAAAGCCAATTTAACAAACAGTAAAAATTCCTACTTTTGTTGGGTTGGGCATTATAAGTTTACAGTCCGCAAATTTAAACAATTAGCAGTATCAAAAGGTTTAAAAAAATACTTATCCGCACCATAATAGGATTGCTCCTGTTTTTGCTGCTGCTTGCCATAGCCTTATCACTGCCCTTTGTGCAGACAAAAATAGCCCGCTATGCTACCAACTACCTTAACGAAGACTTTGGCACCCACATCAGTATTGATAGGGTAGCCATATCTGTATTTGGAGGTGTAAAGCTAAAAGGTGTGCTGGTGCTGGACCATCATAATGATACGCTTATTGCTGCTAACCGCATACAAACCAACGTGCTCAGCTTCCGCAAGATTGCCGACAGCAAACTGCAGTTTGGAGAGCTAAAGGCCGATGCGCTTGTTTTTCACCTGAAGACCTACAAAGGCGAAACCTTTACCAACCTTGACGAATTTGTAAAAGCCTTTGATAATGGCAAGCCCGGCAGCGGCAAGTTCCGTATGAAGGTGGGTAACCTGGAAGTAGCTAACGGCCGTTTTCGCCTTACTAATGAAAATGCCGTAACCCCGCGGGTGCTTGATTTTAAGCAGCTGAACGGCAAACTGAAGGACTTTTATGTAAAGGGGCCAAGCGTTAGCGCACAGATACAAAAGCTATCGCTGCTGGACCACAGGGGGCTGCTGGTGCAAAACCTTAAGGCAGATTTCAGCTATTCCAAAAGCAACATCATACTCAATAAACTGGAACTGGTTACCAAAGAATCGGCTTTGCGCGGTGATGTGAAGCTAAGTTACAATAAGCAGGACCTGAAGGATTTTGTAAACAAAGTTGATTTTGATTTCAGGGTTGACAGGGCCAATGTATCGTCAAACGAGCTGAACCTTTTCTACAATGAATTTGGCAAGAACCAAAAGTTTTACCTTTCTACCAGGCTGCGTGGCCCACTCAACAATTTCACGCTGCACGACCTGAAACTACTGGATGACGAGCAGTCGGAAATCATAGGCTCAGTTAACTTCCGCCATTTGTTTGACAAGAAAGGCCCAGGCTTTTACATGAACGGCAATTTTGACCGTATTACGTCACATTACGGTAACCTCCGCGAAATAATGCCCCGCATACTGGGTAAGAGCCTGCCCGCGATACTGGAAAAGTTTGGCCGGGTAGATTTAGTTGGCGATGTAATGCTTACCAAAACAGAATTACATGCTGACCTCTACATTATGTCCGAACTGGGTGAGGCTGAAACCAACCTTTCGGTAAAAGACTATAACAAGCCTAACCAGGCTACCTATGCAGGCACAATTGACCTGTCGCAGTTTAACCTGGGTGCATTTGTAAACGATAAATCTATAGGCACTGTATCGCTCAGCCTTGATGTTGACGGCCAGGGCTTTAATAAGGAATCGCTTAATACAAGTGTTAAAGGCGACATTCGCGAATTGTACTTTAACCGCTACAATTATAAAAACATTACGGTTGACGGACGTATGAAGTGGCCTTACTTTAAAGGCACGGTAAACAGTAACGACCCTAACCTGCTAATGAGTTTTGACGGGTTGGTGGACATGAGTAAAAAGCGCAATAATTACGATTTTCATGCACAGGTAGATTATGCTGACCTGAAAGCGCTTAACTTTATGAAAAAGGATACCATATCCATTTTTAAAGGCGATTTGATGCTGAATGCTTCCGGCACCAACCTGAATAACCTGGCGGGCAAGCTGCATGTAACACAGCTGTCTTACCAAAAGAACAGTAAAAGTTTTTATTTTGAGGATTTTACGGTTGAATCATCTTTTGACGCTTCCAACATTCGCACTATAACCATTGACTCAAAAGAAATTCTGGAAGGTCGCATTGTAGGCAAATTTGATGTGAACCAAGTGCAGAAGCTGGTTGAAAATGCATTGGGCAGCCTGTATGCCAACTATTCTAAACACAAAGTAAAGCCGGGTCAGTTCCTTGATTTTGAGTTTACAGTTTATAATAAGATAGTAAGCATAATTGTGCCTGACGTAACCATTGGAGAAAATACTACTGTAAAAGGCCATATAAATGCTGATAGGGGAGAGTTTAAGCTGGCTTTCAATTCACCTCATGTTGAAGCGTTTAAAAATTACTTCAACAATATACAGATTGATGTTGACAATAAAAACCCGCTTTATAATACTTATGCGCAGATAGACAGTATGCGCGTAAAAAATTACAGGGTGTCAGACTTTAGCCTGGTAAACATGATACAGAACGATACGCTGCACCTGCGTACTGAATTTAAAGGCGGTAAACAGGACAAGGATTTCTTTAACCTGAACCTGTACCACACCATTGATAAGGATAACAAATCAGTGGTAGGCTTTAAAAAATCAGAGGTTAACTTTAAAAATTACCTTTGGTATCTCAATGAAAACGACACGCGGGATAATAAGGTAATCTTTAATAAAAAGCTTACTGATTTTACCATTGATAATATAATGCTATCGCATAACGACCAGCGCATGGAACTAAGTGGTATGCTGAAAGGGAAAGATTATAAAGACCTTAAGCTGACCTTTAATGATGTTGACCTGCATAAAATAACACCATCGTTAGACAGCCTTAACTTTGGGGGCAGGGTAAACGGTGAGGTTAGCCTGAAGCAGAATAAATCAGTTTTTCAGCCGGCAGCCAGTATTAGTGTTGATACGGTTTCCATCAACCAGTACAAGCTGGGCGACCTTGACTTACAGATAGCCGGCGACAGGGAGTTTAAGAAATTTACAGTGTATTCATCCATATTTAAAAATGATGAGGAAACTTTCTTTGCCAATGGCCGTATTGATATTATAAACAAACAAACCCAGCTTGATATTGATGCCGGTTTCAACAGGTTTGACATCAGCCCGCTGTCGGTATTCCTTAAATCCATATTCCCTGATATGCGCGGCCTGGCATCAGGAAGGGCCACTATAGCAGGCAATGCCCATGATCCTGAAGTAAACGGGCGGCTATACCTTAAAGATGCAGGGCTGAAAGTAGGCTACCTCAATACGGATTATAATTTTGAGCAGGACGCTGTGATTGATTTCAACAAAGAAGAAATATTTTTCCGGCGTATGCACCTTACCGATACTAAATTTGGCACTACAGGAATACTTGACGGAAGCGTAAAACATAAATTTTTTAAAGACTGGAGGCTTGATTTAAGTATAAATTCTGACAGGCTGCTTGTGTTTGATAAGCCTGATTCTGATGAAGCACAGTTTTACGGTACTGCAATTATAAATGGTGAGGCAAAAATTTATGGGCCCACTACCGCACTCACTATAGATGTTGATGCAACATCTATGAAAGGTACTGATATTAAAATACCAATCAACAATTCAGCTTCTGCAGGTGGGGCATCAGCCTCATATATTCATTTCCAGAGCCCGGAAGAAATAGCTAACCTGTTAAAAGGTATAGTTGCAGAGACCAGGACCTACAAGGGGCTTGAAATGAACTTTGACCTTGACGTTACGCCAGATGCTTACATTGAAATAATCATTGATAAAAATACCGGGCATGGGCTACGCGCCAAAGGAAACGGTAACCTGCTGCTTGAAATCAACACGCTGGGCAAGTTCAATATGTATGGCGACTTTGCGGTAGTTGAGGGTATCTATAACTTCAGGTACGGTGGCATTTTTGATAAACAGCTTACCGTGAGGCCGGGCGGATACCTTAACTGGGATGGCGACCCAACGCGTGCCAGGCTTAATCTTGAAGCAGTATATAAAACAAGTGCCAACCCGGCTGTGCTGTTGGAAACATCTACCTTTAACAGGAACATACCGGTTGAGGTAGTCATTGCTTTGAACGGTAACCTTACGGCGCCGGAACATGAGTTTGTTATCAACTTCCCGGGTGCGAGTTCAGTGCTGAAATCTGACCTGGAATACAGGCTGAGCGATTTTGACACCAGGCAGACTCAGGCATTATCATTATTATATTCCCGCACGTTCCTGAGTCCTACCAATGCCAGCAGTGCCGTATATGCGCCTATTTTTGAAAGGGCCAGCAGCCTGGTTGGTGATATTTTCTCTGAGGAGGATAGCAAGCTGAAGGTGAACCTTAACTACGTGCAGGGCGACCGCAACCCGTATGTAGAAACCTATTCTCAATTAGGGCTTACGCTGTCATCGCAAATTAATGACAGGATTACCATAAACGGGCAGTTGGGGGTGCCGGTGGGCGGCACCGGTATGAACGAATCGGCTATTGTGGGCAACGTAGAGGCACAGTTAAGGCTTAATACTGACAATACATTAAAGGCAAGGGTTTTCAACCGGGAAAATGATTATAACTTTTTGGGTGAGGGTATTGGTTACACACAAGGGGTGGGATTAACGTATGAAGTAGATTTTGATACTTTTAGTGAGCTGGTAGCTAAAATTTTCAGAAAAATAAAAACGGATGATAATGGCAACCCTGTAGATGAAGTACCAGATTCGGAAGTGAAGCCGGATTGGATTGAATTTACCAATGAGCCAAAAAAGAAGAAAGAGGGCGAAAAACAACCGCAAAGAATACCTGAAACCGACTAATATGTAATTTTAGGCTATAAAAAATATTGTATATGGAAAAAATCAGTGACATTTTTAGGAAGTGTCGCTGATTTTTTGTTTTTGTTAGGAAAAACTTATTAACGAAAACGTTTGAAAAGTTATGAATTTATTAATGGATTGCAAAAACAACTAAATATATGATATTAAATTTTTAATTTTACAATCAAATACTAAAAAATGTCAGGAAAAATTAAAAAGATTGGTGTACTAACATCGGGTGGTGACTCGCCGGGAATGAATGCAGCAATCAGGGCCGTAGTAAGAACGTGTGCTTTCCATAATATTGAATGTACAGGTATATACAGGGGCTACCAGGGCATGATAGAAGGCGATTTCAAAGAAATGGGCCCACGCTCTGTAAATAATATCATCAATAAAGGAGGCACCATATTAAAATCGGCAAGGTCTAAGGAATTTATGACTGAAGCCGGACGCAAAAAAGCATACGATAACCTGGTAAAACACAATATTGATGCTTTTGTAGTAATAGGCGGAAACGGCAGTTTTACGGGTGGCCTTATATTCAATAAGGAATACGGTTTCCCTGTAATAGGCATACCAGGCACTATTGATAATGACATTTACGGCACCAGCTTCACTTTAGGTTATGATACAGCATTAAATACTGTAGTTGAGGTAATCGACAAGATACGTGATACGGCAAGCTCGCACAACAGGCTTTTCTTTGTGGAAGTTATGGGGCGCGATGCCGGCCATATTGCGCTTAATGCAGGTATTGGAGCAGGAGCAGAAGAAATACTGATCCCGGAAGAAGACATGGGGCTTGACCGCCTGTTGGATTCACTACGCAAGAGTAAGGCATCCGGCAAATCATCAAGTATAGTTGTTATTGCTGAAGGCGATAAGATAGGCAAAAACGCTTTTGAACTGAAAGATTATGTAGAAGAAAACATGCCTGAATATGATGTGCGTGTATCAATCCTTGGGCACATGCAAAGGGGTGGGTCGCCTTCTTGTTTTGACAGGGTGCTGGCCAGCCGCCTGGGCGTAAAAGCTGTAGAAACTATTTTGGAGGGCAACTCTAACTACATGGTAGGCCTCAGCAAGGATGAGATTGTGCTTACCCCGCTGGAGCAGGCAGTAAAAGGAAAATCCCAGGTAGACAAAGCGCTTATCAGGGTATCGGACATTGTTTCGATCTAAAAATTAAAACATCTATAATTCTATAAAAATGGCAAAAGTTAAATTAGGAATAAACGGTTTCGGCAGGATTGGGCGCATTGTCTTCCGCGAAACTTTTAACAGAGATAATGTTGAGGTTGTTGCAATTAATGACCTTTTAGAGGTTGAACACCTTGCTTATCTCTTAAAATATGATTCAGTACACGGCCGTTTCAATGGCGAGGTTGAGGTGAAAGACAACCAGCTTTATGTAAATGGCAGGCACATACGCGTTACTGCTGAAAAAGACCCTAAAACCCTTAAGTGGGATGAAGTGGGTGTTGATGTGGTAGCCGAGTGTACCGGTATTTTTACTACGCTTGAAACAGCACAACAGCATATTACCGGTGGTGCCAAAAAGGTTATCATCTCTGCCCCTTCGGCAGATGCGCCAATGTTTGTTATGGGCGTTAACCATGACAAGGCTACCGCGGCTGATACCATTGTATCAAACGCATCATGTACCACCAACTGCCTTGCGCCGCTTGCAAAGGTTATCAACGATAACTTTGGTATTGTAGAAGGCCTTATGACAACAGTACACGCTACAACATCTACCCAAATGACAGCTGATGGCCCTTCAAAGAAAGACTGGCGTGGTGGCCGTGCTGCAAGCATCAACATCATCCCTTCATCTACAGGCGCTGCTAAGGCGGTAGGTAAAGTAATACCTGAGCTTAACGGCAAACTAACGGGTATGTCATTCCGAGTACCTACGGTAGATGTATCGGTGGTTGACCTTACAGTGAAATTAAGCAAGGAAACTACTTATGATGATATCATGGCGGTACTTAAAAAAGAGTCAGAAGGCGCTATGAAAGGTATCCTTGGCTTTACCGAAGATGATGTGGTGTCTCAGGATTTCGTTTCAGATTCGCGCACCAGCATTGTTGATGCCAAAGCAGGTATCGGCCTTAACTCTACGTTCTTCAAGATCGTTTCATGGTATGATAATGAGTATGGCTATTCAAGCAAGCTTATCGATTTGTCTGTTCATATTGCATCGTTGTAATATTTTTATATCTTGTCCCGCTTTTTAACCTGAAGGCGGGACATTTTGTTTTCAAAAAACCAGCTTAACCTTAACCCAACATAAAACTTACGCCGGCTTAACTCATCGGCGCACTTTTAACCCCAAACTAAACTCATAACTCAAATGAAACTAATAGTAGACAGTGGCGCTACAAAAGCTGACTGGATTGCTCTTGATGAGCAGGGCAACAGGCTTTTTACCACACAAACCCTGGGGCTTAGCCCGGAGGTAATCAACAGGCAGGAAGCTATTGAAAGGCTGGAGGCCCGTTTTGATATTTACAACAACCGCAATGATGTTACCAGTCTGTATTTTTATGGCGCCGGCTGCGGTACTGACAGGATGAAAAAATTCATGACGGAAATTTTCCAGGAGTTTTTCCCAAAGGCAGAAGTATCGGTAAAAGAAGATACCTATGCGGCAGCTTATGCTACTAACCCTACTAAAGAAAAATCCATTATCTGCATACTGGGCACCGGCTCTAACTGCAGCTATTTTGATGGCGAGGAACTTCACCAGAAAGTACAATCCCTGGGCTACATAGCTATGGACGATTGCAGCGGCAACCGCTTTGGCCGCGACCTGGTGCGAGCGTATTACTTCAATAAGATGCCTGCTGAAATGGCAAAGCAATTTGAATCGGAATATGACCTTGAGCCGGACACGATAAAACATAATTTGTACAAAGAACCCAATCCTAATGCTTACTTAGCTACCTTTGCTAAATTCCTGATACAGCATAAGGACGATGCTTTTATAAAATCATTGATTGTAGATGCCATGCAGACTTTTGTGGATAACTACATTACACAGTATGACAACGCGCATGAGGTGCCGGTACATTTTGTAGGCTCTATAGCTTTTTACCTGAAAGCAGAATTGGCTGAAGTACTGGCCAAAAATAACCTTAAGATAGGCAATGTGTTACGCAGGCCTATTGACGGTTTAATAGAATATCATAACATTAACTAATATATGGAGATTGCTATAATAGCGCATGACGGCATGAAGGCCGAGATGGTACAATTTTTAAACAAGCACAAGGACATCCTGGTGAGGGAAGGCGTAAAGCTGATAGCTACCGGAACCACAGGCAGCAAAGCCGAGAAAGCAGGCATAAAGGTTAAGAAAATGCTTTCAGGCCCTTTAGGAGGCGATGCTCAGATTGCAGCGCGCGTGGCCGAAGGCAAAACCAAGATGGTGTTTTTCTTTAAAGACCCTTTGGCGAGCCATGCCCACGAAGCCGACATCAATATGCTGATACGCGTGTGCGATGTGCACAATGTGCCTATTGCAACCAACCCGGCTTCGGCAGAGCTGTTTTTGCAGGCTATTTCACAGCAATCATAGAAATCTCCACATTAACGTTTTTAGGCAGTTTTGCCACCTGAACCGTTTCTCTTGCAGGAGCGGTTTTTTCATTAAAGTAAGTGCCGTAAACACTGTTGATGCGGGCAAAGTCATCCATATTGCTGATGAAGATGGTGGCCTTTATTACATGCTCAAAATCCATACCGGCAGCATCCAGCACGGCCTTCATGTTTTCCATCACCTGTTTGGTTTCGGTTTCAATGTCGGTTGTAATAAGTTCCCCGGTTTGCGGGTCCAGCGCTATCTGTCCTGATGTGTAAAGGGTGTTGCCGCTCAATACTGCCTGGCTATAGGGGCCAATAGGGGCAGGGGCTTTATCAGTAAATATTATTTTTTTCATTGTATTAAAGTAGTATTGTTATCGAATTACCCTGTCCGGTACCTGGCGCTTATCCCACTTGATATCGCTAAGCACGGATGATTTTATCCCGATGAAAAAGCCCCAGTACTTCTGGTAGCCCATAGGCACCCAGTTAAAGTCCATGCGCCAGCTCAGCAGGTCGCGCTCAAAACGCAGCTGGGTAAAGGTAACGCCTTGCTGCACAAAATCATAACCGGTTGAAAAGCCCATTTTCCACTTGGGAGTAATATCCACGTTGCCCGATACCATGACGGAGTTACCCGTGATTTCCTTTTGCCGAGCGCTGTTGTTGTAGGTAAGCGAGTAGGCAAAGCGTAAATCCCACGGCAGCTTGGCGTTGAAGAAGCCGCCATCGCTCTTGTCTTCTTTAGCGCCGCCTTCTTCATCTTCGGCAAACATACTGTTACGTTGGTTACCCAGGTCAACCGCAGTACCGAAAAGGTCGTCCTCGCGGCCGCCGTTTCGCGCTGTCTGGCTGTTTTCTTTATTCTTTGCACCCGACTCACCATCTTTGCTGGAAACCGAATAGTTTACGGTAATGTTGGCGCTGGTGAGGCGGAACAGGCTGCCTCCGTTATCAATATTGTAAGTGTCAATGCGCCTGCCTCCGTTATCTATGGCATACGGGTCCAGCGTAGTGGCAAAGTTAATATTCATCTTGTCCTTCAAGATATTGGTACCTGCCGAAATGCGCAGGGGAGACCATGCCAGGGAATCGGCCGTCATATCATATGCCGTGGTAAAGTTCAGGTTGTTCAGCAGCATTACCTTCTTGGGTTCGGTAGCGGTTTCGTTTTCATCATCGCGCACTTTGGCTTCAAAAGTGTTGTTTACGGCAATGCCTATATTGTTGGCCATAGTCCTGCTTGGCACCCCATATAAACCATCTTCAAAACGGCTGTATTGTATATAGTTTCCGGCGGCATCGGTTTGGTAAGTATCATAATACCTCTCAAAACTCGGTGTGTAGCTGTAGGATACCGATGGGCGTATTACGTGGCGTATGGCCTGTATCTTTTTATCATCGCCAAAATTAAAGGTACCGTATACAGTTGTACCAATGCTGGATGCGAAGTTATAGGTACGGAACGAGTCAAATCCACGCTCGTCTGATTTTACAACCTCATCTCTTGAGGCATTATACTCTCTTTTTATGGTATTGAAAACCCACGTTTCCTGATAGTTGGTACTGGCGGAAACGCTGAAATATTTGAATATCTTAAAGTTGGTGGCAAGTGGTATGCTATGCTGGAAACCCGTGCGCGCATCTCTCCACATGCCGGCTTTAAAGAAAAGTGAGTCGTGTGTTTGTATCCTGTTCTCGCCCCTAAGGTTGTACTGGAAGTTGATGTTTTTGATGATGCCTTTTTTAGGCCCGTCGCCGGGTGCAAAAGGAAAAACCCTGTCCATGCTGGCTTGTAGGGTAGGTAAGCTCATGTTAATCATCTCGTTGTTGGTGTTCTGCGAATGTGTTGCCGTAAGCGATGCATTAACCTGCGGCTTGCTATTGAACGTTTTAGAGTAGGAGATGGACGAACTCATGTTGTTATTAAGACTCGCGCCCACATTGGCCATGTTAAGCGACTGACGGAAATACTGGCTGCTACCCAGGTTTACGCTCGCGGAAAAACGGGAGTTAGGGTTAGACTTGGCATCCTGGCTGTGCGACCATTGAATGTTATAGTTGCGCTGCTTGGAGTAATCAGGGAAACCGCGCTCGCTCTGTACCAGGTTCTCAAAACGGATGTTTACGTTGCCCCGGTATTTGTAGCGCTGTGCATAGCTGGACTCAAACCGTAGGGCATAACTGCCATTGGTGTAGTAATCGCCCAGTACGGCGAGGTCGAGGTTATCGCCCAGGGCGAAGTAATACCCGCCATTTTGCAGAAAATAGCCCCGGCTGTTGTTCTGCCCGAAGGTAGGCACTATAAAACCGGACTCAGCTTTATCTGACATAGGGAAAAAGGCAAAGGGTAACCCCAATGGAGTGGGAACATCGGCAATAACCATATTGGTAACACCTACAACAACTTTTTTACCCGGCACAAACTTTATCTTGTTGGTAAAAAAATAGTATTCGGGGTTATCTATATCTTTTGATGTGGTAAACCGCGCATTTTTTATAAAGTAAACAGAGTCATTTTCTCTCTTGGTTATCTCACCCTTTATACGAAATTCCCCCTGGTCACTGCGCGAATTCCATATCCGTGCCCTTTTTGTTTTTACGTTAAAATGTATGGAGTCGGCCTCAACTACGTTAGCACCCTGCTTAAAGTAAGGGTATTGGCTGTAATTGCCCAATGAATCTTTTATCCTTCCGGCAAAAACTTCATCTTTATCATACTTCATCACAATAATTCCGGCCTTTAATTCGATATCCTTATAATACAGCTCGGCTTTATTGTACAGCGTAAGTTCTTTCTTTACCTGGTCCACTTTTTCGTAATCTTCAGCCACACGGCGCACTATGGCATCAAGCCCCGCTTTTGGTTTCTTGATGCTGTCGTTCTTCACGGTATCATTCACGGCAAGCTTGGCAGGGTTTATGGTAAGGGTATCAGGTTTTTTTGGCGCCGGTGTATCTTTCTGTTTTACAAGAGGTAGCGAAACCGACCTTGTTCCCCTTTCCTGAGCATACGTTTTTGGGCTCAGTATTGTTAGGAAAATTGCTGATAAAACGATATGAAATAAGTTTGGACGCAAAGGTTTTAATAGTATTTTTGTAAAAATGTGGCTTGTTTTTAAAGTTGTCAAACTTACAATATTTTTGGCAAAAGCAAACACTAAAATATGACTTATAAAATGACGGTCAATAACAGTATCATAATGAAAGGGAACCTCAAAACAAAACTTGCTTTATTGTTATTTATTGCCTTTGCGGGCACATCATTTGCTCAGGGCAATTCCAAATTCAGGGTAGTGCTCGATCCCGGGCATGGCGGCAAAGATTATGGAGCTATTTACCACGGTTATATTGAAAAGAATATAGCCCTGAATGTAGCGCTTAAGGTAGGTAAAATCCTGGAGAAAGATGCCGGCACCGAAGTGATTTTTACCCGCAAGACCGATGTTTTTATTGAGCTTACCGAAAGGCCTAATATAGCCAACCGTGCCGATGCCAACATTTTTGTATCGATACACTGCAACGGCGAAGCTAAGAAAACGGCTTATGGTACAGAAACCTTTGTAATGGGTACGACCAAAAACGCCAGTAACCTGGAAGTGGCTAAAAAGGAAAACTCGGTAATCATACTTGAAAAGGATTATAAGGTAAAGTATGCGGGTTTTGACCCTAACGCGCCTGAAACACTGATTGGCTTTGTGGTACAGCAGGAAGACTTTATCAATAAAAGTATTGACCTGGCCAGCAAAATGCAGGATAATTTTACCAATACCCTTAAAAGAAAAAGCCGCGGCGTGAAGCAGGCGCCTTTTTGGGTACTGCACAAAACAGCTATGCCAAGTATATTGATAGAGCTGGGTTTTCTGTCATACAAGCAGGAAGGCGAATACCTGAACTCTGAAGAAGGGCAGGATGCATTGGCCGAACAGATAGCCAAAGGCATACTGGAGTATAAAAAGGAACTTCCGGGCGGCTTTGAGCACAAAACCGCTGTGCCTGCTGATGATGAAAAACAGGAGCCTGTGGTAAACAAGCCAAAAAATGAAACCAAAAAACCTGAGCACAAAGATGATGAGCCGGCAAAGCCTGCTGCCAAAGGGGTGGTTTTCAAGGTACAGATTTCAGCAAGTGGTAATGATCTGGAAACATCTCCGCAAAACTTTAAGGGGCTGAACAACATATCGAAAGACAAATCAACATCGGTCATAAAATATTACTACGGGAACACTTCCAGTTACAGTGAGTCGAAAGAGCTACTGGAAGAGGCTAAGGCCAAGGGATACACCTCGGCTTTTGTAGTGGCTTTTAAAGACGGAAAAAAAATAAGTGTGCAGGAAGCTTTAAAATAATATTCACATTTTAATAAAATTATTCTTCCTACATTTGTTAAAAAATAAACCGTTTTGAAAGTAACAAGAGAAGTAAAAACCGCAATTTTGGTGATAGTAGCCATATTATTATTTATATGGGGCTATAGTTTTTTGAGAGGAAGGGACCTGTTTAATTCCTACAGGACTTTTTATGTGATATACAATGATGTAGAAGGGCTTTCGCCATCAGCGCCTGTTACCGTTAACGGGCTTGTGGTGGGTAAGGTTACCAATATTGCTTTTATGGATGAGGAAGGCCACCTGAAGATTGAAATGCAGGTGAAGACTGATTTTCCTATCTCTAAAACCAGCTATGCTACAATGTATGAGCCGGGCCTTTTGGGTGGGAAGCAGATAGCTATTATACCTGACCTGAAAAACCAGGTAATGGCTGAGGATGGTGACCAGCTGCAGGCCGGCCTGAAACCGGGGATGCTGTCGGTAGTGGGTGAGAAGCTTTCGCCATTGCAGACAAAAGTAGAAGCAACTGTAGTAACGGCTGATAGCCTGCTGCACAACCTTAATAATGTATTTGATAAGCAAACGCAGCAAAACCTGCGCCTGGCGATGGCTGAACTGGCCAATACTATGCACGAGTTTAGCGGTGTGGCGCGAAATGCTAACGGCCTTATTGCTGCAAACAGGGCCAAGATTGATGGGGCTGTTAATAATCTTAATGTTACAACAGGTAACCTGGCTAAGATAACCGACAGTATTAACTCGGCTAACCTGGCACAAACGGTGAGGAAGCTGGAAGGCACGCTAACCAATGTTGATAACATTCTGGCTGATGTGCAGAATGGCAAAGGCACTCTGGGCAAGCTGATGAAGGACGAAGCTGTATATAAAAACCTTGAAGGCGCCAGCAATGAGCTGAAAGAGTTGCTTGCTGATGTTAAGGCTAACCCTAAGCGTTATGTGCATTTTTCGGTTTTCGGGCGTAAGTCGGTACCGTATGAGCAAACCGCAAAAGATAAAAAATAGTTTTGAGGCCCGGAGCCTTTCCTTTATATGAGTTATATTGATAATGTATTTTTCGTTATACTGCTTGCAGTAGCCTTTGGTTTCTTTACGATCAATGTAAAAAAGCTTATCCGCAATATAAAGCTGGGTAAAGATATAGACCGGTCTGATAATCCGGCCGAACGCTGGAACAACATGGCCATGATTGCCCTGGGGCAGTCTAAAATGGTAAAAAGGCCGGTGGCAGGCATATTGCACATATTTGTGTATGTAGGCTTTGTGGTTATCAATATCGAAGTGCTGGAAATCATCATCGATGGTATTTTCGGCACGCACAGGCTGTTCGGTTTCCTGGGCGGCTTCTACAATTTCCTTATCGGCTTTTTCGAAGTGTTGGCGCTGCTGGTGCTGGTTTCGGTAATTACTTTTTTGGTAAGGAGAAACATTATCAAATTATGGCGTTTTGCGCACAGCGACCTTAAAGGCTGGCCAAAAAGCGATGCCAACTACATCCTGTATTTTGAAACCGTACTGATGGTATTGTTCCTGGTGCTTAACGCGGCTGACCATTCGCTTCAGCTTCGCGGTGCCGAAGGATATCACACAGCAGGTGCTTACCCCATATCAGGCCTTATATCACCTTTGTTTGATGGCATGGCTACCAATGTGGTGGTTATCATCGAAAGGGCTGCCTGGTGGCTGCACATTGCTGGCATACTGGCTTTCATGAACTACCTGTATTATTCAAAACACCTGCACATACTGCTGGCTTTCCCTAACACTTATTTCGCCAACCTGAAGCCTAAGGGTAAATTCAGGAACAATGAAACCGTTACGCAGGAAGTAAAGCTGATGATGGACCCAAATGCCGACCCATTTGCGGCACCGCCAGCAGATGCCGACCCAAATGCCGTTCCTGCCAAATTTGGCGCCAGCGATGTTCAGGACCTTAATTGGGTGCAGCTCATGAATGCCTATACCTGCACCGAATGTGGCCGATGCACATCATCATGCCCGGCTAACCTTACCGGCAAAAAACTTTCTCCTCGCAAAATCATGATGGACACCCGCGACAGGCTGGAGGAAGTGGGCAAAAATATTGATGCCAACAAGGGTACGTTTGTTGATGATGGCAAATCATTACTTTTCAACTATATCACTCCTGAAGAAATTTGGGCATGTACCACCTGCAATGGCTGTGTGGAAGCCTGCCCGGTAAATATTGACCCGCTTTCTATCATTATGGATTTAAGGCAATATCTTGTTATGGAGCAAAGCGCTGCACCAACCGAACTAAACAGCATGATGACAAATGTTGAGAACAATGGTGCACCATGGCAATACAATCAGATGGATAGATTAAACTGGAAAGACGAAGCATAATGAAGACAGAAGATATAGATAAGAATTTACAGCAGGTAACCGAGAATGGTGAGCACCTTAGCCCAATTCTTCCGGAAGGCATAAAGAATTACCTGATTGATATTGACGGCACCATTTGCGATGATATTCCGAATGAGGAGCCGGAACGCATGGTTACGGCAGCAGTATATCCGGATGCGCTGGAAACGCTGAACCGCTGGTATGATGAAGGGCATGTGATATTCTTTTTCACATCGCGCACGGAAGCGCACCGCGAGATTACGGAAGAATGGCTGAAGCGCCACGGCTTTAAATACCACGGCATGCTCATGGGCAAGCCACGTGGGGGCAACTACCACTGGATTGATAACCACCTTGTAAAAGCTACGCGCTACAGGGGGAAATTTACTGATTTAATTGAAAAAGAGGTTACCATACAGGTTTTTGATGATGGTAAGCACGACGAATTATAGTTATGGAAAACATGAAAGTTCCAACAATGGCCGAAATGATGATGAACGGGCAGCAGCCGGAAGTTTTATTCTGGGTGGGCTGTTCGGGCAGTTTTGATGACCGTGCCAAAAAGATAACCAAGGCGTTTGTAAAGTTGCTTAACCAAGCCAATGTATCGTTTGCGGTACTGGGCACGGAAGAAAGCTGCACGGGCGACCCGGCCAAAAGGGCAGGTAATGAATTCCTGTTCCAGATGCAGGCTATGGCAAATATTGAAGTGATGAATGCGTATGAGGTAAAAAAGATAGTTACCGCATGCCCGCACTGCTTTAACACTATAAAGAACGAATACCCGGAACTGGGCGGCAACTATGAGGTAGTACACCACACCGAATTCCTGAAGTCATTGCTTGACGATGGCAGACTGACCATTGAAGGAGGTCAGTTTAAAGGTAAAAAGATTACTTTTCATGACCCTTGCTACCTGGGGCGTGCCAACAATATTTTTGAAGCCCCGCGCGAACTGATGGAAAAGCTGGATGCCGAACTGGTAGAGATGAAGCGTAGCCGCCGAAACGGCCTTTGCTGTGGTGCAGGTGGCGCACAGATGTTTAAAGAGCCGGAAAAAGGGAATAAGGATGTAAATGTTGAAAGAACTGAAGATGCCCTTGAAACACAGCCCGAAATAATAGCCGCAGGATGCCCTTTCTGCAATACAATGCTTACCGACGGGGTAAAGGCCAAGAACAGGGAGCACGATGTTAAAGTAATGGATGTGGCAGAACTGATTGCCAATGCAAAGGATTTATAAATATGTACGTTGAATTTGATACACTGCCGGAAGATTCCAGGATATGGATTTACCAAAGCAATAGGAAATTCAGTGATGAGGAAGTAGCGCAGATTGAAGGTGAGCTGAAAGTTTTCCTTGAAAATTGGGCAGCGCATGGTTCAGGCCTTGAGGCTTCTTACCAGCTGAAATACAATCGTTTTATCATCATCGCCATCAATCAGGATACGCAGGCCGCAACAGGCTGCTCTATTGATGCATCTGTGCATTTTATCCAGCAACTGGAAAAGAAGTATAATGTAGAGCTGCTGGACAAGATGAATGTAACCTTTAGGAACGGAGAGCATATAGCCTACAAGCCGCTGATTGATTTCAAGAAGATGGCCAAGGACAAGGCGGTTACGGCCAATACCATAGTTTTTAATAATCTTGTGAACACAGTAGGAGAATGGCAGGATTATTGGGAGGTACCTGCGGGAGAGAGCTGGCATAGCCGCTTTTTTTAAAAAACGTAAGTGCCACATAATAAATTTACAAGAATCATCATTATGACAAAGTAGTGATGATTTTGTTATATAAACAGATAAGGATTAATGAGGTTAGCGATAATTGTTTTTTTAATTGTAGTACAGTCGGTTTTTGCCCAGCCGCAGGCCAGGGTATTCCGTGAGTATAAAACCGATGGCGAGCACAAATGGGTTGATAGTATTTATAATAACCTTTCTTTTGATGAAAGGGTAGGGCAGCTGTTTATGGTGGCTGCGTACAGCAATAAGGACCAGGATCATGTAAAAGGCGTTGACAAGCTGGTGACTGATTACAAGATTGGCGGGCTCATATTTTTTCAGGGTGGGCCGGTTCGCCAGGCAAGGCTTACCAATCGCTACCAGGCTGAAGCTAAAGTACCGCTGTTTATAGGCATTGATGCCGAGTGGGGCCTCAGCATGCGTTTAGATTCCACCTACCGCTACCCTTGGAATATGACTGTTGGTGCTGTACAAAACATGAGGCTGGTGGAAAAAATGGGCCAGCAGATGGCACAGCAGGCCAAACGCATGGGCATACACTTCAACTTTGCGCCGGTGCTGGACATTAATACTAATGCGGCCAACCCCATAATAGGCAACCGTTCCTTCGGTGAAAATAAAGAGAATGTAGCTAATCGTGCATTAGCCTTAATGCGTGGCATACAGAGCCAGGGCGTGTATGCTACCGGCAAGCACTTTCCGGGGCATGGCGATACATCAACCGATTCCCACCACGCATTGCCTTTCCTCAACTTTACACGGGGCAGGCTGGACCAGGTGGAGTTTTTCCCTTACAAGCGCTTGTTTGATAACGGCCTTGCAAGTATTATGGTGGCACACCTTAACGTGCCCAGTGTAGAGCCAACGGAGAATTATCCTACATCGCTTTCCTACAACGTGGTGACAAACATAGTGCAGGATGAGCTTGGCTTTAAAGGCCTTATTTTTACCGATGCGCTCAATATGAAAGGTGCCAGCGGTTATATGCAGCCCGGTGATATTGATGTGGAAGCCTTCCTTGCCGGGAATGATGTACTCCTTTTTGCAGAGAACGTTCCCGTGGCTATCGAAAGGTTCCGACAGGCGTACAAGGACAGCTTGCTGAGCGATGCCAGGCTGGAATATTCGGTAAAGAAAATATTGGCGCACAAATATAGGATTGGCCTGAACAGATACAAGCCCATTGACCTTACCAACCTGTATAACGACCTTAACGCATCAGAATATGATGACCTTAATTATCAGCTGTATGAAAATGCGGTTACGGTAATCAAAAATGATGAGCAGATGGTTCCGGTAGAGCATCTGGAGAATGAAAAGATTGCCTATGTGAAGCTGGGGGATGACGATGGGTCGGACTACCTGAATACGCTGAAAAAATATGCCGAAGTAACCGAAGTACAGGAAGATACCCTGGCTAACCTGATGACCAGCCTTAAGGAATATTCCACCGTTATTGTTGGTTTCCACAAGGCCGATGGTGCATGGAAAAAACACAACTTTACTGATAAGGAATTGGTTTGGCTGGACAGCATTTCCCGCGCCAAGCGTACCATACTAACCGTATTCGCCAAGCCCTATACACTCAATTCAGTTAAGAATTTCAAGGATATCGAAAGCATCATAGTGGCCTACCAGAATAATTCCATAGCGCAGACCGTGGCTGCTGAAGTATTGTTCGGGGCATTGGGTTCTAAAGGAAAATTACCGGTTTCTATTGGTACTACTTTTAAAGTTAATGACGGCATACAAACGCGCACACTCAACAGGCTGGGCTTTACCACGCCGGCCAATGTGGGTATGAATATTGACAAGCTGAAGCAGATAGATGTTATAGCACAGCGTGCCATCAATGAGAAAATGACACCGGGCCTACAGGTGCTTGTAGCCCGCAAAGGCAAGGTCATTTACCAGAAATCCTACGGTTACCATACCTACGACAATGATATAAAGGTGAAGGATTCGGATATTTACGATGTGGCATCGCTCACCAAAATACTCGCTACACTACCCAACCTGATGCAATTGTATGATAAAGGCCAGCTGAAGCTGGATGATAAGCTGGGCAACCTTGTACCTGCCTTTGCCAACACCGATAAGAAAGATATTGCAGTGAAGGATATGCTGCTGCACCAGGCGCGTTTTCAGGCGTGGCTGCCTTTTTACCAGGAAACGCTGGACAGCACCAAACATCCTGACACACTGTATTACAGGAAAGTGTATAGTGCTGAATTTCCGCACCAGGTGGCGGAGAACCTTTTTCTGAGGGAAGATTATCCGCAAATTATCATCAAGCGCATTGCCGAAAGTAAATTACTTTCCAGAAAAGAATACAAGTACAGCGATTTTTCGTTCATCATCTTCAAAGAATATCTGGAACTGAAAACCGGCCGCTCACTGGATAAGTTGGCTTATGATGCTTTTTACAAACCTTTGGGTGCCGGGTTCACCACTTATAACCCACTGCGTAAATTTGATATGTCTGCCATACCGCCTACGGAGGTTGACAATTATTTTCGTTACCAAACCATACAGGGGTATGTGCATGATATGGCCGCCGCCATGCAGGACGGTGTTGCAGGCCACGCAGGGCTTTTCAGCAATGCCATGGATGTAGCCAAGATAATGCAGATGTACCTGCAAAAAGGCAATTATGGTGGCAAGCAGTATTTTTCGGCTTCAACGTTTGATACGTTCAACACCTGCTATGCCTGCAAGGAAGGCAACAGGCGCGGGCTTGGGTTTGATAAGCCACAGATTGATAAGGCCGGCCCTACGTGTGGATGCGTTTCTAAATCAAGTTTTGGGCATACGGGCTTTACAGGTACCATGGCTTGGGCCGACCCGGAAACAGAAATCGTTTATGTGTTTCTATCCAACAGGACGTATCCTGAAGCAGGGGAGAATCGCCTGAGCAAGGAAAATATAAGGGAAGATATACAGCGGGTGATACAGGAAGCGATAATAGAGTAGTTTTGTTTAAAGTTTAAAGCTCAAAGTTTAAAGTTTCGGGTTTCGGGTTGTCAGCCTGAGCTTGTCGAAGGCCAATAAACCAGCACCAATAAAAAAACAATTAGAAGATGCAATACTTAGACGCAAAAAACACCACAGAATATTTTGAAGCCATACCGCAAGAGCGCCGTGAGCCAATGCAAAAGCTACGCGATGTTATTATAAAAAACCTGCCGGAAGGATTTAAGGAAGGCATGGGTTATGGTATGTTGGGCTGGTCGGTACCGCACAGTACATATCCTGCCGGTTATCACTGCGACCCTAAGCAGCCACTGCCGTTTTTGGGCATTGCATCCCAAAAGAATTTCATCGCCCTATACCACATGGGCATTTATGCTGATAAGGAATTGCATGACTGGTTTGTGGCAGAATACCCTAAGCATGTAAAGACAAAGCTTGACATGGGCAAGAGCTGCATACGCTTCAAAAAGCAGGAAACCATTCCGTATGAACTTATTGGAGAACTGGTACAGAAAATGACGCCGCAGGACTGGATTGCCCTGTATGAGCACAACCTGAAACGATAAGGTATTTATTACGTTAATTACGGATTAAAACAGGCTTTGCCTGTTTTTTTTATTTAATTTCGTTACTTTATTTACCGCTATTATGAAAATCGCAATAGTATGTTACCCAACCTTTGGCGGCAGCGGCGTTGTAGCAACCGAACTGGGCTTGGAACTGGCACGCCGTGGTCATGAGATACATTTTATAACCTACAGCCAGCCGGTGCGCCTCGCGCTTTTAAACCCCAATGTACATTTCCACGAAGTACACGTACCTGAATATCCGCTTTTCCATTACCAGCCGTATGAGCTGGCGCTTTCCAGCAAGCTGGTTGACATGGTGAAACTGCACAATATTGAGCTGCTGCACGTGCATTATGCCATACCTCACGCTTATGCGGGCTACATGGCAAAGAAAATGCTGAAAGAGCAGGGCATACGCATACCCATGGTAACCACGCTGCACGGTACCGATATTACGCTGGTGGGCAACCACCCGTTCTACAAGCCGGCAGTGAGTTTCAGCATCAACCATTCGGATGTGGTAACATCAGTGTCGCAGGACCTGAAGGATGAAACCTACAGGCTGTTTGACATCAAGCGGGAAATTACAGTGATACCCAATTTTATTGAGGTGGACAAGGACAAGACGGATGTGAACTCCAAGTGCCACCGATCCATGATGGCTACCGAAACGCAGAAGATTGTGACCCACATAAGCAACTTCCGCAAAGTGAAGCGCATACCTGATGTGGTGAAGATATTCAACGAAATACAGAAGGTGATGCCTGCCAAGCTGATGATGGTGGGTGATGGCCCTGAGCGTGAGCCTGCCGAAAAGCTGTGCCGCGAATTGGGCATTAGTGATAAAGTGATCTTTTTTGGTAACAGCAGCGAGATAGACCAGATACTTTGCTATTCTGACCTGTTCCTGCTGCCTTCGGAAACTGAGAGTTTCGGGCTTGCCGCACTCGAAGCCATGGCTAATGGGGTGCCTGTAATCTCTACCAACAGCGGCGGTTTGCCTGAAGTGAACGAAGATGGCGTTTCAGGTTATATGGGCAATGTGGGCGATGTGCAGGACATGGCAAAGAAGGCCATTTCTATATTGTCTGATGATGATGTGCTGTACCAATTCAAATCGAATGCACTAAGAGTAGCACAGAAGTTTGACATACAGAATATACTTCCATTATACGAAAACTTGTACCGCAAAGCGCTAAAACAACAGCACGCATGAAAAAATTAGCCGTGACACTTGCCATAGCGCTGGCACTGACCGGTTGCTATACTTATACCAAAGGTGAACCGGGAAAACCCGGGCAGCCCGGCAAACCAGGTAAAACAGTTGCAATGGAAAAGAACGGATTCACCATACTGAAACAGGACAACTACGGCGGATGGGAAAACCGTGGTAATATAGTCATCAAATCTAAAAGCGGATTGGCTGCATTGTATAAAGAAATCAATATTGCTGATGTGCCTGAAGTGGATTTTACCAAAAATAATGTGATAGGATTGTTCCTGGGACAGAAGAGTTCAGGTGGTTATAGTATTGATGTGGTATCAGTAAAAGTTACCGGAGATACTGCTGAAGTAACCATAAAAGAAATCGCTCCAGCAGGCATGGCTACCATGGCAATTACCCAGCCTTATTGCATTGCGCTTATACCGAAAACGGATAAAGTGAAGTTTATTGGTACAGAATAATTACTTCTTTTTCAGGTAAATTTCAGCATATACCGGCAGGTGATCGCTGGGGTAGCGGCAGTGGTCAGAGTCGCTCAATACGGCATATTTGTTTATGATTACGCCTTTGGTAAAAATATAATCAATACGCTTGGTTACCGGCTTGCTGAATTCAAATGCGTTAAACGTACCTTGTGGCCCAAAGGTTTGCTTTGCCGATTTCTTTGCATCATCTATTTCACCAGAAATCAGTTGGATACTTTCGCTATATTCTTCCAGGTTGAAATCGCCCGTCAGTAGTACAGGCAGGTTTTGCTTGTTGACTTCTTTAATTTTTTTCAGGATGAGTTTAGCGCTTTCCACCCGCGCTACATTGCCCACATGGTCAAAATGCGTGTTGAAAGCCCATAGCTTTTGTTTGGTTTTCTTATCGCGGAACAGCCCGTACGTGCACACCCTGTTATAAGCAGCATCCCAGCCTTTAGATGGCTTATCCGGCGTTTCCGAAAGCCAGAAGGTATGCTGTTCCAAAACCTCAAACTTCTCGGCATTATAAAATATCGCCGAGTATTCGCCCTGCTGCTTCCCATCATCGCGGCCTACGCCAATAAAATCATAAGCAGGCAGGTTCTTATCCAGGTAATCCATCTGGTTGTGCATCGCTTCCTGCACGCCCATAAAGTCAGGCTCATAAAAAAGCACCTGCCCGGCCAGCATTTCCTTGCGGTTATCCCAGCGATTGTCGCCATCACTGGCAAGGTCAAGCCGGATGTTATAGGTCATCACCTTCAGGTTTTGACTATAGGTAATACTGCCTATGGCAAACACAATTGCAATCAGCAGGCTTTTCATCGTTTTCTGTGTACCAGCAGCTTATTGATAACCTTGTTGGCCATCGGGTCCATGTCCTGCTCATCGCCGGTTACAAGAATGCCTTTGTGCCCTTTGTTGGATGTTATGCCATACACCGTAGCTTCATCGCCGGGGTCGGTTTCGCCTTCATAAAAGTAAATGTGAGTAATATCAAACTCTTCCTCGCCAAACTTGCCCGAGTTGCAAACCAAACAGTTTTCGTCAAGGTTAAAGTCTTCGGTATAGCCCTTTTGCCTCAGCTCGTCAATGGCTTTAGATACTGTTGCGTAGTGGTATTGTATATCCATAATTGTAAGAATTGGTTTTCTTTCAAATTTAAGGATTAAAATTCAGCGTACAAAAAAGCCGGGGTAAACCGGCTGTTAATTTTATGGTATGGAAGTAAGTCCGTAAAACCTGAATTTGCCGTTAACCTTTACAAAGCGGAAAGAATGGCTGGTGCCCTTATGCGTTTTGGAAAATTCGCCCGGCTTGTAGGTCTCCACCCAAACCTCATATAGTTTCAGGTCTTTAGGGTAATCCTTGGGCATTACATGTGGCTTGAAATTTTGTACCACGATAGAACTGAAGGAGTAGCCTTTTTTAGCCATGGCCAGATAAACGGGCGATTCAGTAAACTTCTTGCCTATTACCGCAAAGAAAAAACCTGCCGGTACAAACGCACCTTCTTTGGTCACTTCGGTTGGGCCTACGCAATCTACGCAATCCACTTCCTTCATGCTGAGCGACTCAAATTTGGCCCTGTCGCCTTTTACCAGCGCATCAACAAGGTCAATAAAAACCTTATCCAGCGCATCCCACTCCGATATTTTGGGTTGGGCATCCTGCTTTTTTTCAGCGATAGCTGTAGTTTTGGCCGGCGCTGCTTTTTTGGTTTGTGCAAAGGCACAACCATGTATAAGCAATATAAAAATTATCTTTTTTAGCATAGGCTAAAATTAGCAAAATGAAATTAAACTGGAAAGAGTTAAATAGCATTCCTGGCACTATGTGTAAACGTTTAATTTTCATATATTTACAGTAATTGTGATAAATCCTTACCCTATGAAAATCAAAATCTTACTATTGACATTTTGCTTTAGTGCAGTAACATTGGCCCAAACTGCGCGTGATGGCTCAGTCCCTCAGGACAGGCTTGTAAAAACTGTTATGTCCAACCCTGATAAATATTCTATTGGCGAATTAGATAAGATGTATAAACAGGATATTAAAGATACTGAACCGGATTATGACCTCAATCTGAAAAATATGTGGTTTGTAATCATTAACAAAAAGCTTATTGATAATGGGGATGAAGCATTAAAAAGGTTTTATATAAAGGAACAGATGCAAATGCAGCAAAACCTGGCCAATTTTCAGGGATTTTATTCATTATTGCTTTCTGCTTCATCTTTTATGGACAGTACAGCACTTATCGATACATCTCACCAATTCTCACGCAAGAATCGAGGCTATATTGAAAATATGAAATGGAGCTCTGAAGACAAAAAGAATAAGAAGCTTACTGAACTTAATTATGAGGCTGCTAAATTCCAAAGGTTTATATCTCTAAAAAAATAAAGTGCAACTTTATAAACACAAAAAAGCGCGGGTTAGTACCAGCGCTTTTTATTTTTTTTAGAAGCCTCCGATTTGCGGGAGTTATTATTGTTCTTGTTTTTGTTCCTTAAATCCGGCTTTTGCTGCTCTTTGGGTTTTTCCGGTTCCTGGCCGTAAGGGTAGGGATGGCCTTCAATTACCTTCAGTTTTATACGGATAAGCTTTTCAATATCCTTAAGGTAAGGCTCCTCATCCTTACTGCAAAACGATATGGCAAGCCCTTCGTTGCCCGCCCTTCCGGTACGGCCTATGCGGTGCACATAGGTTTCCGGTACGTTGGGTAGGTCAAAGTTTATCACATAAGGCAGGTTCTCAATGTCAATGCCACGTGCTGCGATATCTGTCGCAACCAGTACACTCACTTCCTTGTTCTTAAAACCATCAAGCGCACGCACACGGGCATTCTGAGATTTATCACCATGTATGGCCTCAGCATGCACGCCGTTTTTCTTCAGGGCTTTCACCACATTATCGGCGCCATGCTTGGTACGGGTAAATACCAATAGGTTGCTCAGGTTTTCATTACGTATAAGGTGGTAAAGCAGTTTGCGCTTATCACCTTTATCCACATAATACAACTGTTGCTTCACCCTTTCGGCGGTAGATGATACCGGCGCTACGGCCACATACTTAGGGTCAGTCAGGAATGTATCTGCCAGCTCGCGTATCGCCATAGGCATGGTGGCTGAGAACAATAGTGTCTGCCTGTTGTCAGGAGTTAGCTTTATGATTTTGCGCACATCATTAATAAAACCCATGTCCAGCATTTGGTCAGCCTCGTCAAGCACAAGATGGTGCATATGATCCAGGTTGATGAAACCCTGCTTGTGCAGATCCAGCAAGCGGCCGGGAGTAGCAATAAGTATGTCAACGCCCTTTTTCAGCTGATCCACCTGGCTGGTTTGGTTTACGCCGCCAAAAATGGTCAGCTGCCTTATGTTGGTGTATTTACCGTAGGTATCAAAGCTTTCGCCAATTTGCAGGGCAAGCTCACGGGTAGGGGTTACCACCAGCGTACGTATGTATTTTACCTTTTTGGCCGAGCCTACAATGCGGTGCAGCGAGTTAAGTATAGGTATGGCAAAGGCAGCCGTTTTACCGGTACCTGTCTGCGCACAGCCCACAAGATCGCTGCCATCAAGTATTACAGGTATGGCCTGCTCCTGTATTGGGGTAGGGTTTTCATAACCTTCATCAGCCAGCGCCTGTTGTATATTTTTAAGTAAATTAAGTTCTTCAAATGTCATATAAAAAATGTTTGCCTTTTGCTTTGTTGCAAAAGGCGGTGCAAAGATACGCTTTTAAAATTTAAGCTGTTACAGGCTCTCGTGCCTGGCTTTAATGAAGTCAGTTATAAGGTAGGCCATGAGCTTGCCGGTAAGGTGGCTGTTCTTTTCCTCGCCCAGTTCGGGAGCGCCTTCACAAAGATGCAGGTAGGCAGCGTTACTGTCCTTGCCGAAAAAGTGCACAAATTGCCGGGCTTTTTCCACGCTGAAGCCGCTTGGCGTAATGGCGCTGCTGGCTACGTTAGGTATGGCATCCAGGTCAAGCTCTATACCAAAAGGGGTATCTTCCACAAACTCCAGCGCATGGTACAGTTCGGCCGAATAGCTTTTTTCGCGCCTCACACTTATTTGTTCGTAGGTGTTGAACTTTATGCGGTCAGAGTGTTTCTTGATGTTTTCCATCACCGTTTTGGAAGCATAATTTTCATGCAGCCCGAATATGAAGTAATTGCCCAGGAAACCTTCCTCAAAAGCATAGCTGAAACCGTTGCCGCTGTGCCTTCCTTCCAGCGCGCGAAAATCAGTGTGCGCGTCAAAGTTTACGGCATTTACCGGTTTGCCATGTGCCAGCGCCGTACCTTTTATATTGCCATAGGCATTGTTGTGCCCGCCGCCGATGATGATGGGAATTTTACCCGCACCCACAATCTGGCAGATGATGTGCGCCACTTCTTTATCTATCTTCTCCACAAGGCCCGATAGTTGCTTGCGGTCGTCCTTATCGGTAGCATCCAGCGTTGCGGCTTTTGCCATCAGGTCGGTTACATTCAGCTGGCCCAAAACCAGTATCCTGCTGCCTTTGCAAAACTTATTGTGCTGCAGGTTGGCCAAGCTTCTTATGGTGCTTTCCCAGGCTGAAGCCGTGCCGGGGCGGCCGTAGTTGGCCCGCACGCCAATATCTTCGGGTATGCCCAGCACTACAAACTCAGCATCACTATCCTTGATTCCTTTGGTTAGGTCAATGTTCAGCGGGAGTACATGCATGCGCTCACCAAATTTTACTTCGCCACTGCGCTGTGCGGTATATTTCAACAGGTCGTTTTCAGTAAACCTTATAATGTTTTCCATAGCATTTTTGTTGCGTCCAAAAATATTAAAATCATCTAAAATTTTCGTTAAAACCTGAGCATAATTTAATATTATCAATACATTTGAAAAAAATATCTTACAATGGAACAACAAAAAAGTAATTCAAGTTTAAAGGCAATCATCATTATCTTATCTATCCTTCTTGTAGGAAGTTTGGCGTATATGTACCACATGAGCACTGAAAATGAGGAAACTGAGAAGTCATTATTGTCAGATAAAGAGGCGTTGATGAACGACCTGAAAGCTGCTAAAGCCGACTATGATGCTGCCATTGCTGAAAATTCAGGATTAAAGACTGAACTGGAAAGTGAACGTGCCAAAATAGAGCAGTTGATGGCTGAAGTAGAGAAATCAAAAGGAGATGTAGCTTCCCTACGCCGTTTTAAGGATGATTACCGCAGGCTAAAGCGCGATATGGATAACCTGATGGCCGAAAATAAAAAGCTGAAGCAGGAAAACGAAACACTTACTGTGGAACGTGACAGTACCCGTAATGCGCTTGACGAATCAAGAAGGTACGGGGATACCCTTGTGAAACAGAACGAAAACCTTTCTAAAACAGTTGAGAAAGCATCTAAACTTACCATACTTAACCTGAAAACGGAATCGTTCAAGGAAAGAAATTCAGGTAAGCTGGTGGCAACCGACAAGGCAAGCCGTGTTGATAAACTAAAAATCAGCTTTACTATTGCTGCTAATGAAGTGGCCAAATCAGGCAGCAGGATGTACTATGTACAGATTATTGACAGCAAGAACAATGTGCTGGGCGAAAAGAAAACCGAGGCGTTTGGCGAATATACGCTTACGTACAGCTTTACTACCAACGTAGCGTACCAAAACAAAACTATGGATGTAAGCGAAATGCTTCCGGGCAAGGATTTTGCCAAAGGCACATATTTTGTAAATGTGTTTGACAGGGACCAGCTGGTGGCTAATTCAAGCTTTTCATTACGATAACTACAATAACAACATAAACACAAAAAAGGCAGCCGATAAGCTGCCTTTTTGTTATACCACCTTGCCTTCAATCAGCACCGTATCAATAAGGTTGGTGCCAAAAGCATAAGGCAGCTGATAGTAAGAGGTTATGGGTTTAGTAATAATCAGGTTGGCACGTTTGCCTTTGGTTATGCTGCCGTGCGTTTCGCTCAGCCCCATGGCATAAGCGCCGTTTATGGTAGCAGCGTTAATGGCTTCTTCAGGGGTCATTTTCATTTTGATGCATGCCGTAGCCACTACCAGGTTCATATTGCCTGATGGTGTAGTGCCTGGATTAAAATCGGTAGCCAAAGCCACCGGTAATCCTGCGTCCAGCATTTTGCGCGCCGGTGTGTAAGGTATACTGATAAAGAACGAGCATGTAGGCAGTGCTACCGGCATGGTTCGGGTGCCTTTCAGGGCTTCAATATCTTCATCGGTAACAATTTCCAGGTGGTCAACGCTCAGCGCGTCGTGCTTTACGCAAGCCGCAATACCGTTGATGGCGGTAAACTGGTTAACATGTATTTTGGCAGGCAGGCCGTGTTTTTTTCCTGCTTCCATAATTCGCTCTGTTTCTTCAACCGAAAAATAACCGGTTTCCAAAAAGGCATCAATATAATCGGCCAGCCCTTCTTTGGCTATCTGCGGAAGCATCTCATTAATGATACTATCTATATAACCGCTATGGTTTTCCTTGTATTCTTTAGGGAAGGCGTGTGCCCCTAAAAACGTGGCTTTTATGGCGATTGGGTAGTTCTCCTTCAGGCGTTTTATTACGCGCAGCATTTTGAGTTCTCCTTCTACAGTTAACCCGTAGCCCGATTTTATCTCTACGGCGCCCGTGCCTTGCAGCATCACTTCTTCGAGCCGCTTGCACGATTGCAGGTACAGTTCATCCTCGCTTGTATCGTTCAATAACGCTGCCGAGTTCAGGATGCCGCCACCACGGTTGGCAATCTCCTCATAGCTCAGGCCGTTTATCCTGTCCACAAACTCCTGCACGCGGCTCCCGGCATATACAATGTGGGTGTGGCTGTCGCACCAGGCCGGTAGTACGGCCTTACCCGTTGCGTCAATCAGCTGTGCGTCTCCAATTTCAGGGCAGGTATCCATGGTGCCGAAATCTGCAATGAGGTTATCTTCAATAAGCAGCCAGGCATTGTTAAGAAGTGGAAGCTGAGCCATTTCTGCACCTGATACCTTGTCAATATTCTGTTCACGAACCTGCAGCAATTCTGCAATATTGGTGATTAGGGTCTTCATGGTTTAAAGTTTTTGTAAAAATAGAGCGGTTTTTAAAAAACTCCTATATTTATATAAATAATTTCCGGCAGTGAAAAGGATACAATACCGCAAAGTACGCAAGGTACAGCCTTATAATTTAGAATATACCGGCAAGCATAAAAATGAACCTGTAGAAATGCAGCTTTTTGTGTTTGACCAGGAAGGATACGAAGAATATAAAAAAGTTTCGCTGGAGAGGGTATTTAAAGAATGCTATGATGAACAGCAGGTTGATGATGTAAAGTGGCTGAACGTGCACGGCCTGCATGATGTGGAACTAATAAAGCAGATTGGCGATTTACTACAGGTTCAGCCTTTTATTATCAGCGATATATTAAATACATCCCGCCGAACGCGTATTGAAGAACTGGGCGAGGTAATGTTTTTCAGCATTAAATCTGTTCTTCCTGAAGAAGAGAATGGAGCTATAGTGACCGAGCAGATCAGCTTTCTGCTGAAGGGCAATTTGATTATTTCTTTCCAGGAGAAGAAGAACGATTATTTTAACCACATACGTGAACGCATACGCACCGGCACCGGCATTGTGCGTATGAAAAAGAACGACTACCTGCTGTACCTGATGCTTGATGCCGTTATGGAGAATTTCTTTATAACCATTGAAAATTATGAGGACCGTATTGATGCCGTGAGTGCCGAAGGGAAATTTAACTACAAAAGCAATTTTATTGAAGTGATTGAACGTAATCGTGATAACCTAAATTACCTGAAGCGTTCAATCAACCCACTGCGCGAAGCATTATATAACCTAAAAAGCCTGAAGGAAGATGAAGATTTTCCTAATATACGCAAGGGTAACCACAGCTTTTTTGAGCGGCTGCACCAAAAATGCCTTGAGCTGCTTGACCAGGTGGAATATGACCTTGTAGCGTTAGACAGCGCTTCTAACTTCCACTTTTCGGCGCAAAGCCAACGCATGAACCAAATCATGAAAACGCTTACCATCGTGTCCGTCATCTTTATGCCACTCACTTTCATTGTGGGCGTGTACGGTATGAACTTTGACAATATGCCTGAACTGCGAACGCAAAATGGCTATTTTATAGTGCTGGGTGTTATGGCGCTGCTCATTATTGGTATGGTGGCTTATTTTAAAAAGAAAGACTGGTTTTAAATGAAAGATAAAAAGTTTAAAAGTGATGTTTCGGGGCAGCAGTTCCCGGCACATGAAAGGGTTCCGGCCAAACTGGTACGCAAAGCCATCATCGACCTTATAAAGCAGGACAACCCCCAATTTGACGATTCCTGCCACCTGGCAATGACCGAGCTTAACCAGTACCGTGAAAAGTACATCTCTGATTTTTTGGAGAAGGAAGTAGGGGAGCTGTCGCAACTGGAAGATAACGTGCTGAAGTCCATGAAGGATAAGACTGTGATTGCTGATAACCCTGAAGATGACGATAATGCCACAGGTACAACCCTTGGACAGCGCGTAGCTGATAAGGTGGCTACATTTGGCGGCAGCTGGACTTTCATCATTTCGTTCGTTATTTTTCTTTTGCTTTGGATTAGCGCCAACGTGTTTATCCTGTCCAATAAGGGCTTCGACCCATATCCGTTCATCCTGCTGAACCTGATACTATCGTGTGTGGCGGCATTGCAGGCGCCGGTTATTATGATGAGCCAGAACCGCCAGGAAGAAAAAGACCGTGAGCGCGCACGCAACGATTATATGGTGAACCTGAAATCAGAATTGGAAATACGCATGCTACACGAAAAACTGGACCACCTGATACTGCACCAGGAACAGAACCTGATTGAGATACAGCAGGTGCAGGTAGATATGATGAATGATATTTTAAGCAGGCTGGAGAAGAAGTAGGTTATTCTGTACAGCGGTTACTTATTACATTGAGCAGCCTGTGCTGAAAATCGTGAATGATAAGGTCGCTCCAAAAACTTCCGTAAAAATTAACCTTTGATGTAAGCCTGTAAGTTGATGTAAGCGTAAGCTTTGTTTTTCCATCAGCCATCGGGGTAAGGCAATAAGTGGCCTCTTTGAATTTGAAATAATTGCCTTTCAGCACGTGCTGTTCAAACACCCTGTTGCTTTTAGGTACGTGCGCTATATCGATGCTGAAAGAGATTTTTCTGTTTTTTTGGTAATCTGTAATAACTTCCCTGAATTGCAGCCCGCCTTTAAAATGGCCTGTCCTTATGCCGCCTGCTTCTTTTTTAGTTACAGTGGCAAATAGTGGCCTTGGTATGCCTAGTTCGTTTAAGATTCCCGGACTGTATTCTGATTCCGTAATTTGTGTGACTTCAACTATGTTATCCCAAATTTTATCCGATGATGTATTTATGACAATCTCATTAGTAGTCCTGTACACTTTACTTGGGCTGGTAATGTAAGCTTCAATAGGGCCAATTAAGAAAGGCAATACCGCAATTGCCATGAGTTTATTTTTATTCTTTTCCTGGTAAATCTCAAACATTTTAAAAAGGAATGCTCCTACAGTTACCAAGATTACAAACGGAACTATGAGTACTGACAGGCAAAGCACATCTTCAATCCCGAAAGCCCACATGGTAAAGAAAAATGTAATGACTGTAATCCACGGAATAAATATTAGGTATTTATAAGCATCCGCCTGCTCCTTATTGCTGAATAGCAACGGCAACAGCCCGAGCAAAATTGGCACTAATACAAGGTAAGTAAAGGAAGCTATAGCATTTTCAAATACAAACCGTGTCAACAGTCCGTACACTACACCAGTTGCTATGCCTAACAAAGCAAAATAGTATTTCTGTTTCTTTAATCTCATCTTTCCAAAATTAACTGCATAAATACCAGGTCCAGCCACTTCCCAAATTTGAAGGCGCTTTGTTTCAGTAGTCCCGCTTCAGTAAATCCATATTTTTTGTGGAAAGCGATGCTGCTGTCATTTTCAGCATCAATGCAGCCTATCATGGTGTGGTAGCCTTTCTGCCTGGCAAGGGCAATGAGCGCTTCCAGCAGTTTCCCACCGATACCTTTGCCATGGTAATTGTGGCTCACATAAACTGAATGCTCCACGGTATATTTATATCCTTCCTTGTTTCGAAAAGTGCCATAAGTGGCATAACCGGCCACAGCGCCATCAGACTCTGCAACCAATACCGGCCAGCTAGCGTTTTGCTTATCGGAAAACCATTGCTCCATCTCTTTTAATGACCTTACATCATAATCATAAATGGCGGCGGTATTCAGGATGTTGTAGTTTACAATATCAAGTATAGCTTTAAGGTCTTGAGATGATGCCGGGCGAACAGAAATTTCCATACCCAAATATAAAAAGAAAAAAGCCACCCCGCAGGATGGCTTTCAAATAGTATCTTGAATAAATTATTTCAGTGATCCTACCATATCTTCCGGCTTCACCCACTGGTCAAAATCCTCAGGGGTAACATAGCCCAGGCGCACCGCTTCATCCTTCAGCGTAGTGCCGTTTTTGTGAGCTGTCTGTGCAATTTCGGCGGCCTTGTAATAACCTATCTTCGTGTTAAGCGCCGTAACCAGCATCAGCGAGTTATCCACCAGTTCCTTAATGCGGGCGTGGTTCGGCTCAATGCCCTGTGCGCAATGCTCGTCAAACGATACGCACGCATCGCCAATAAGCCTGGCCGATTGCAGGAAGTTAGCCGCCATAACGGGTTTGAAAACATTAAGCTCATAATGCCCCTGTGTGCCGCCGATAGTGATAGCCACATCATTACCCATAACCTGTGCACACACCATGGTAAGCGCCTCGCACTGTGTAGGGTTTACTTTACCCGGCATGATGGATGATCCCGGCTCATTTTCCGGTATGAATATCTCACCAATACCCGAGCGCGGCCCTGAAGCCATCATACGGATATCGTTAGCGATCTTGTTAAGCGAAACAGCCAGCTGCTTCAGCGCGCCATGTGCTTCCACAATAGCATCGTGAGAGGCAAGTGCTTCAAATTTATTAGGAGCCGTAACAAATGGGTGGCCTGTAAACTTGGCAATGTATTCAGCCACCTTTACATCATAGCCTTCAGGAGTATTAAGTCCGGTGCCTACAGCAGTACCGCCAAGGGCAACTTCACTAAGGTGTGCCAGCGTATTCTTAACCGCTTTTATACCGTAATTTAGTTGTGCGACGTAACCTGAAAGTTCCTGCCCAAGGGTTAGGGGAGTAGCATCCATAAGGTGTGTACGGCCAATCTTCACCACATTCATGTAGGCTTCTGACTTAGCCTTCAGCGTATCGCGAAGTTTTTCTACGCCAGGAATGGTTACTTCAACCACTGCTTTGTAAGCAGCAATGTGCATACCTGTTGGGTATGTATCGTTTGATGATTGCGATTTGTTTACATCGTCATTGGCTTTCAGTACCGGCTCGCCTTCGCCAATCTTGCCGCCGGCCAAAACCTGCGCGCGGTTGGCAATTACCTCGTTCACGTTCATGTTGCTCTGCGTGCCTGAGCCTGTTTGCCATATTACCAGCGGAAACTCATCATGCAGTTTACCGGCCAGTATCTCGTCGCACACCTGTGCTATGGCATCGCGCTTTTCAGCAGAAAGCACACCCAAATCGTGGTTGGCATACGCTGCCGCTTTTTTAAGGTAAGCAAAGCCTTCTACAATTTCTTTCGGCATAGAGCCTGATGGGCCTATCTTAAAGTTATTCCTTGAACGTTCAGTTTGCGCACCCCAGTACTTGTCGGCAGGTACCTGCACTTCGCCCATGGTGTCTTTTTCTATTCTGTATTCCATTTTATGTTGTAATTTGGTTTTATGCTGTTTGTAGCTTTAAAAGCCTGTAAATGTGCAGGGCTTATTTAAAGCCAGCCAAAATTAAGCATTATAAGCAGGTATAAAAAATGATTTGCTAAAAATATCATAAGGTTTTTTGCGGGTTTGGGTTGGTTAAAACAATTATTAACGCTATCTTTACAGCTGAATTCGAAAAATTCCGGAAAACATGTTTGAATTTCAACAGTACCTTGGCTTTTTAGCTTTTCTTACCATCTTTACCATAGGCTTTTGGCTTATGCTGTTTTTAGTGAGCTTTTCCATGTATTGGGTAGGCGGCGCTACTATGGAGCTGGTTAAGGAAAAAAGAGCCCAGAAAAAACTTGAGCAGAACTAATTAGTTATTTGCTTAAATGAAAAAGTCCCTGTTGCAACAGGGACTTTTTTTATGCTTACAAATTTCTTAATGCCTGCTGTACATGCCGCTGGTTGTGGTAAGCCATAAAACGCAATGCATCGCCCAGTTTCAATTTTATCAACCGTGTAAAGGTTACTGGAATACCGGTTTTATTAAGGTCTGCCGATTTAGCCATTTCTATATAATTGGCTAAATCCTGTTGCGATTCTATAAATACCCTTACAACATCTCTGCCTAATTGGCTGCCTTGAGGATTCATGCTTGCAAATGTTTTCATTTTTTTACCCCCTTCTTTCGGGATTACCATCTTTACAAGATAGTTTCCCCATAAGCCACTTTTAAAATCGGCTTTAGGATTTCCCGAATTATACCGCAGGTGCTTTTCAATTTCGGGCAGGTAGAAGGCGGAATACAAGTTAAGGTGCTCCAGGCATTCCAGTATGCTCCAAGCATCGGGTGCAGGCTTGAGGTTCAATACTTCGTCCGGCAGGGTATTGAATTTTTCTGCAGCTTCGGTGTTGGCTTTTATAGTTGCCAGCAGGTCAGCAAGTAAATTTTTACTGTTCGTTTTCATGATGATGATTTGCTGCAAATTTCAACATCACGAAAATAAGGAATATTGATTGTTATCAAGATTTTTGCAGGCGCGATAAAGTTTCAGGTGCCATGCGCAGGTAAGATGCTATATGCTTGTGCGGCACCTGCTGGAAAAGTTGCGGAGAACGCTTCAGTACGCGTTCATAGCGTTCGCGGGGAGAAGCGGTCAGCAAATCAATCTCGCGTTCCAACTGGCCCATAATTACGTAAGAAAGTATTTTGTCCCAAAGCTGCAAGTGTTTTATATCACTGTTGATGAAATCTATAAAATCAGGATAAGCTATTTTTTTAAGCACACTGGTCTTTATAGCTTCGGCAGAATAAAGTGTTGGCTGGCCTGTAAAGAAAGAATCTATAGCTACAAAAAGCGAATCTTTATAGGCAAACCTTATGGTGTTAAGGTCGTTACCGGTTTCGTGTATCAGGCGCAGCGCCCCTTCTTCAAGAAAGTAAATATTGGTATCAACTGAACCTGCAGTGTACAGCATATCATTACGCTTCAGTGTAAATGGAGCTGACCATTTAATACCGGATGCCTCCATGTCGGTAAACAGTTGTTCCGTTACAGTCATTTTTACATATTTTGGATAGGGAAGTACAGGCTCATTACCGTGCCTACGCCCGGTGTTGAAGCAGCAGTTATATACCCCCTGTGCGACTGCATAATTTTTTTGCACAATGCCAGCCCCACACCAGATCCTTTATACTCTGACGATACATGCAGTTTGGTAAATATATTGAAAATAGACTCCGCATATTCCATTTCAAAGCCAATCCCGTTGTCAGCCACATTAATAACCTGGTATAGGCTGGAGTCTTCGGGTGTATATGGCGCAAGCATGTGTTCAGCTGTAATAGTTATTACAGGAGTGCGCTCTGGCGACGAGTACTTAATAGAGTTGGCAACCAAGTTAGAGAATAACTGCTTCAGCAGAAACGGTATACCTTCAACAACAGGTAGCCCCTCGCTTATAATAACTGCTGTTTTCTCGTTGATAGAATCAGCCAGTTCGGTTTTCATTTCATCAAGTATAATATTCAGGTCAACCTCTACAAACGAATCATTGGTATGCTTCAGCCTGGTATATTTTAATATATCAACTAAAAGAGTTTGCATCCTGTTGGCAGAATTGTTCATCCTCACAAAAGCATCCTGCACAGCATTAGAAAGCTCATGTTCTTTAGACAGGATACGTGATGAGATAAGTTGTATTTTCCTGAGTGGCTCCTGAAGGTCGTGTGTACTTATCCAGTTGATGTTTTCCAGTTCAGAATTGGTTTCCTTAAGTAATTCACTCAGTTTTCTGTACTTTTCTTCTTCCTGCGATATTATATGCAAGTTGATGTGCCTTTGGAGGTTAAAGGTATATGCTTTAGCGTTGGCAAGCTCAGGGCGAAGCCACTCTTTACTGCGACAATCTACAATTTCCTGCCATAAAGCAAATGATTTGCGCGGATGAAGGCCGTTGGCGTCCTTAACTATTGATTTATTTGGGTCGCCGCCCCAGTTGATTTCTACTTTTGTTTCCGGCCTGAACCAGATAATGCAATTGCTACCATCGTTGTTTAAAGAATGGTACAACACACCCGATGCAGTACTACATATCTTTAAATCGCCCTCCCGTAAATCACTTAGCTTTTCTGTATGCAGGCTCGTGTTGCCAGTATATAGTGCCAGCCAACCGGCAAGTGAATGAATTTCATCATCAGTTGGCGTGAGGCCGTTTTTATATATCTTGTTATTAAACACAATAGCCACACCCAAAGCATTGCAAAGTTCCAATAATTCCGGTTGTTGAATGATTTCAGCAAAGGACCCCGATTTAGCATCAAGCTCAATAGTACTCATTCTTTCAAAGGCATCGGCACTTTTCTTGGCTACATCATATTCTTCAATAGCTTCCCTCATGTCAATCTGCGATGTAATAAAATGGCCCTGCAATTGTGCTGAAAGCCTTATTTCCGGCGATATGTTTTTAGGTGAATAGTGGTGGCAGGCAATAAGGCCCCAAAGTTTTTTCTTGTAAATAAGCGATATGGTAAGCGTTGCACCAACCCCCATATTATGCAAATATTGTACATGTATGGGCGATGTGCTACGAAGTATTGAAAGGCTCAGATCCAGGTTTTTGCCCGGCGCATCATCAACCGTGTATATTGGTACCGGTGTATAATCTATATCCGTAATCAGCCTTAGCAGGTTTTGCATGTATAGCTGGCGTGCCTGTGCCGGTATATCGGTATGGGGGTAGTGCAGCCCCAGGAAAGGTTCCAAATCCTCTCTGCGCGCTTCGGCAAATACCTCGCCGTTATAGTCCTTATCAAAACGGTAAATCATTACCCTGTCATATCCTGTAATTTCCCGCGTACCGTTAGCTACCAGCTGGCAGAGCTCCTGCAGGGTATGGGTATCGCTCATATAGTTAAGGAACTGTGCCGACTGGTCATACATCTGGCTGGCGTTCTTTTGCTCAGGGTTTATGGGTTCGGCCTCAAGTATTATTGTGCCATTGCTAAGGTGTACAGTACAAAGGAAATCTTTATCTGCAAGCTCTAACTTCAATAATGATGATGACAGCATGCGCCCTTCAGTAATATACCTGCTTATGCTGTTTTGCACATCAGGACCAAAAACACCCGCAAGCGGCTGGCCTAAAAGTGCTGTGTGTTCCAGCCCTGTATAGCTATAACAATTTGCACTGCAATAATCAATTACATAAGTATCCTGCTTTATACCCAGCAAAAAACCATGCGGCTGTATGCTGCCGGGTATGTGTATAGGTTCCTGTTCGCAGTTGGTAAGGTTTACTATATCGCGGTTTACAATGTCCTTTATATTCATATATTATCTGGAGGCTTTGGTAAAGTGCGCCGCTATGGCATCAAAAGCGTGGTTGGCGCCGGCTATTATTTCATCTTCGTTGCTGTTTTCTTCTTCATAGCTTACCAGCACATCAAGAAATTTTTTCCAGCGGCTGCCTGTTACCGGGCCATAGCCGGCAAAATATTTTGCACCGTTAGCCTCGTCAAAACCAAGGGCTGAAGATATATTTTTTAATATTACCCTACCGCCTAATGATGAACCTTCAATTACATACATTATGCCCATAGCAAAACCGGGTGTTATGCTCATGCCATCAGTTAAGGGCATAGCGTTGCTTTGGCCTGTATAGCCAAGGTAAGCCAGGTCGCTTTCAAGTTGAGAGGCTTTTCTCCTGTCATCAATATCTTCAACTATGCCTTTAACTATAGGGTAAACATTGTTTTCAGTATCGCGCACTACATCCTGCATCAGCGCTAGGTATAGTATGTATTGCTGTTTTGTTATTTCAGGGTCCATTATGGAAACCGACACCGGAAGGCCTTCAAGATTTTTGTGCGATAGGGCAGTAACGCTTCTTAACCTTTCCAGAAAGGTTTCGGTTGCAGTTATATGGCTCATAAAGTAAGTTACTGGATTTGGTAATGAAAATTTTTATCTGTGGGGATAAAAGTACCCCAATTGATACCCAAAGCATGCTCAATAGATTTTTTGAGCTGCTCAAAAATGCTGGATTTCTGCATGTACAAACTGGCACCGAGCTGCCTGCTTTTTTCTATGGCAAACTCATCGCCCGAAGTAGAAAACATTATAATAGGCAGTTCTCTGTGATTTGTTGAATTCCTTACTTTTTTCAGGATTTCAAACCCATTCATACCCGGCATATTGATGTCCAGGAAAATAAGATGGGGTGTTGGTGGAGGATTGTCCAGCGCATCAATAAGCGCCGGCCCTGAATTATGAGTATGCACAACAACATCCTCATCAATAATGTCCACTATTTCCCTGAAAAATTCAAGGTCTTCCTGGTCATCATCAGTATAAAAAATGGTCAGATCCCGTTTCATATCATTATTGTATTAGATGTTGACTTACAAATATAATTATAATTGCGTTGAGCAATCTGTAAAAAGCAATTTTAATACACTAATTAACAATAAAGTTTATACATTTCAGTTAACAAGTAAACAGTTGTTAAACCGATGTTAAAATAAGGTGGGGTTGCCATAAAAAAAGGCGCTCATTAGGAACGCCTTTTATGTTATAAGCTTAGTATAAAACTGTCTTTGTTAAAACCGTCAGTTATGTACTGCCAGTTGATGAGTACCACATCGCTAAGTACTTTTTTCAGCATGCTGAAGTCGTTAGGCTTCCTGATGTAAATATTGGCGCCTGATACAAAGGTATCCTCAATATCCTGTTCAGAAGATGAAGTAGAATATATGGCTACAGTTATTTCTTTAAGCCTTTGATCTGCCCTTATTTCTTTCAGGCACTCTACGCCTGATTTACGGGGCATATTAAGGTCAAGAAAAATAATGTCAGGTAATGGGTTTTCCGGCTGCTGCAAATGGTTCATGAGCTGTACGCCGTCAACAAATGTTGTTATTTTGTGTTCTACTTTTACTTCTTCAAATGCCTCTTTAAAAAATAATCGATCATCTTCATCGTCATCGGCAAGCATTATGTGTAATGGGCTTGGTCGCATTCTTCCTCTTCTTAATTATTTTATATTACGTTTTTGTTTCATTATTTTTTGAAAGGCAGTAGGTGTAAGGCCTGTGATATTTTTAAACTGCTGAGACAGGTAAGCCACACTGCTATAATTCATTATGTGCGAAATTTCGGTTACCGAAAGATTCTGTGTAAGGAGCATTTGCTTTACCCTCTCAATTTTGTGCAATATAATGAAGTTTTCGATAGAAATAAAAGTAACTTCACTGAAAATTTGCGACAGTGTCCTGTAATTTTCGTTGAGCTTTTCTGACAGGTAAGATGACACTTTTAATGTCTTGGGGCCTTTATCAGAATATACCAGCTCAATCACAGCATTTTTGATTTTTTGTACCATAATGCTTTTCTGGTTGTCAACAATCTCAATGCCAAATTCCTTTAAGGAAGCAATAAAATCGTTATACTTTTCTGCCGGAATATTCTCCTCAAACTTAAGGTATCCGGGTTCAGTGACCTTGCAGTTTATGTTAAACTTGTCAATTTGCTGTTGCAACACGACTTTTGACATCGTGTCAATGTTATATTTTATGTAAAGCTCCATCTCCTTCTTCGTACTGTCATTTTGTAAAAATATAAATTTTATTTTAACAAATTAAAAGTAGGATTAAGTTGTAAAACAGTAAGAATAATTTTGCGAAACATTCTTACAATCCGTTTAAAAATCAGTGTATTGGCTAAAATGGTAGGAATGTATTAAAACATAAAACTTTAATAAAAACACCTTTGCAGTCTAATTCTGAAATCTTAATTTTAAGGATATTAACCCGTAAGTATATGCTCACAATACAAAATCCGCCTGATGGAGGCATGCTATATGCCGAAACCAATATGCAGTATTTATTCCCTGAACCGCTCAATGCCATAACCTCTTTACTGTTCCTTGTTATTGCCGTATACTGGACTATTGCACTGGCCGGCAAGGGGCGTACCCATACCTTCCTGTCTTTTGCGCTGGGGCTGCTGTATATAGGCGGTATAGGCGGCAGCATTTACCATGGGTTGCGGCAGTGGCGCATTTTTATTATGATGGACTGGATGCCTATAATGTTATTGTGTGTATTAGCCGGGGTATATTTTATAAGCAAGCTTACCCGGTGGTATTTTGCAGTGGCATTAATAGCAGGCTATGGCCTTTTTCAATATTACCTGCGTAGGCAAATGCTGCTAAGCGGCGATATACAGTTTTTTATCAATCTTAATTATGCGGTACTGGCCGGTTTGGTACTGCTCTCGGTGTTAGCATATCTTATTGTTACAAAGTTTAGCAATGGCAAATGGGTAGGCCTGGCGCTGCTGGCATTTGTATTGGCGCTTACCTTCCGGATAGCTGATAAATGGAATTTGGTAAGTTTTGGTACGCACTTTTTGTGGCACCTTTTTGGTGCTGTGGCAGCCTGGTGCATGTTTAAATATATTTATCTTATAAATGAACCCCACAAAAAAGCCTGCCCTTAGAAGGACAGGCTTCACCTGATTAAATTTTTTTTTATATCATAAAAAGATTAGCGATAATTACAAGCAGACAGGTAATTATTGATATGATGAGATATTTAAAAGTAACCGATGGTTTTAGTTGAGCCAGCACTGCGCCGTTAAAGCCGGAACATGCCACCACCACAAGAAACAATTGAACCATTTGGATTATGGAGTTACCATTCATAAGCACCAGCATGGCTGCTATGCCACCAAGGCAGCTTAGACCAAGTATGCTTAGGGTGTTATTACCCATTAATCCCCTTTTGTAGTTTTCGAAATATAACTGATAAGTTGCCATAGTAAATAGTATTAATTTGTATGGCAAAGGTAAATTCTATACAAAGTGCAGGAGATGACCTTCATCACAATCAGGATGTGATTCTGGTCACATTTTAAGGTAGCTAAAGTACCAGTTCCTCAAACAGCTTTTGGGCAACGGCTTCCGGGTCATCGCACAAACCCGGGTGCGGGCGCGATGTTTGTATTACCGAGCTTCGCACCGCCGTAAGCCAGCGGAAGCGTTCAGGCACTTCCAGCAGGGCAATGGGGCCGCCATCTTTAGCGCCACGGGCTATCTTTTCAAATGATTCCAAATTGAGGCGCAGCTGGTCTATATCCAGTTCGGGCGACAGGCAGGCAAGCTTAGCCGCATCAATAGTAAACAATACTTTGATGAACCTTTTCCTTTTGCAGAAAACCACAATGCCGGCGTTTACAAACTCTTCCCGTTCTACCCTTGGCACCACGCGGATTACCGCATACTCATATAAGTGCTTGTCTTGCATGTTGCGCGTGGTTTACAAATAGTTCAGAATTATTCAGTCTAGTAATAAGGAACAGCACATACACATCACGTATTTGCTGTGGCTCCATATCGGTTTCTTCCCAGTGCAGCCAGTCGTCCGGTAGCAGTGCTACAATGGCTCTAATGGCATCTTCGGTAAGTAGTTTTTTATATTCGGCATCAACCTCCGCAAGCATTGATGCCTGTGGTAGCAGCACGTGGTCTTTTATCAGCGTAAATGGCACTTTGGCGTGGCCTTCGGGATCAGTGAAGGAATGGTGGAAGTACAGGCTTGCGCCATGGTCTATAAGCCACAGCTCCTTATGCCAAATCAGCATATTGGTATTGCGAAAAGTCCTGTCAACATTAGTTATGTAACTGTCCAGCCACACAATCTGCGAAGCCATTCTGGCATCAACTGTAGTCACCACAGGGTCAAAATTTATCGCACCCGAAAGGTAGTGCAGCCCCAGGTTAAGGCCCTGGCTGTTTTGCAGCAGGTCCTGTATTTCTTCATCCGGTTCGGTACGGCCAAAAGCTTCGTCCAGGTTGCAGTACACCAGTTCGGGCACCGGCAAACCCAACACACGGGCTATTTCGCCGCCAATCAGTTCGGCAATCAGGGCTTTGGTGCCATGGCCTGCGCCACGAAATTTCAGTACATATTTAAAATCATCGCTGGCTTCGGCTATGGCAGGCAACGACCCGCCTTCCCTTAGCGGGGTTACATAGCGTGTTACGTCAACCGTGCGTAAACGGGGCTTATTTTCCATATAATTTTTCTGAATTGTAAAAATAACGATTAACGGCTAAACCGTAGCAGGTAGCATCACCTTTTTAAAGATATCCTTTATTACGGCAATCTCATCGGCATAAGCGGTTTTTTTGCGGCAGGCAAAATGCAGTGTGTTCGTTACTTTCGGGCTGCCTTCCCAAATCATCTTCACCAGCCCGGCATCAATTTCCTTGCGGCACAAAAAATCAGGGACTACCGCCAGCCCTATACCACTGCCAAGGCAACGCACTATAGAGTTGAGATTGGGCACAATATAATTGGGGCGAAAATCAGGGTACTTATTGAAATTGAGCTGCCAAAAACGGCGCAGGTGCTCCATATCGCCGGTGGTGCCATACCATTTCTGGCTCTTCAGCCATCCTTCAACAGCTGTTTTATCCCCTGAAATAAGCGTATCCTCAAACACCTCGCTATCCACATCATTGCCGCCCACCAAAATAATGGTTTCAGATGAAAAAGGCTGGTATTCCACTACTGCTGATGGTACCATTTGCGGGGTTATGATAAGGTCCAGTATGCCACGCTCCAGGTTTTCCACCATCTCCGGGTATTCCCCAAACTGAATGATTACATTAAAGGGCAGCTGGGCAATATACGGTTCTAATGTGGTCTGGAAGGTTTCAAAACACATGCCTACGCTTATGGTTGGCGTATGCTTTTCAGTACTGCGCTGAAAGTTCTTTTCAGCTTCCTCCAGCTTGGCCAGCGCTTCCACAATAAAGTTGTACAGCACCTTGCCGCGCTCGGTGGGAACCATGCGCCTGCCACGGCGGTCAAACAACTTGTAGCCTGTGTAGTTTTCCAGCGAACTGAGGTGCAGGCTCACACCCGGTTGGGATATAAAAAGTTCCTGTGCTGCGCCCGTTAGCGTGCCCTGTTTGTATATGGCTTTAAAGGTACGGTACCATTCTAAATTCACCATTGTAACATTATTATAATGATGTAAAGATATAAATTATCTTATTTTTATAATAGTTTGTTGCGCCTTAATTTTGCTCTATACTTAAGATGACAACAAAATGAAAAAGATATTTGTAATAAATGCGGGGCAGGAATTTGGCCATTCCGGTGGGTTGTATAACAATACCGTAGCTGCCGAAACGTTGCGTTTTTTTGAAGGCAACAGTGCTTTTGAGGTAAAAGTGACCAACATAGCCCAAGGATACAACGCTGCCGATGAGGTGGAGAAATACGTGTGGGCCGATGTGGTAATTTATCATACGCCGGTGTGGTGGTTCCAGGTGCCGCATAATTTTAAGAAGTATATAGATGTGGTATTTACCGAAGGGCACACCAAAGGAATTTATAACAGCGATGGCCGCACACGCACAAATCCGGCCATAAACTATGGTACCGGCGGAACGCTGCACGGCAGGCACTACATGCTTACCACATCATGGAACGCACCTAAGGAAGCCTTTACGCTCCCGGGAGAGTTTTTCAATGAGCGCAGTGTTGATGACGGCGTGATGTTCGGTTTCCACAGGATGAATGCTTTTACGGGGATGGAAAAGCTGGATGGTATGCATTTTCATGACGTGGAGAAGAATGCTGATGTAGTTAAGGATATGGAGTGCTACAGGCAGCACCTTGAAAAAACATTTGTAGGTGAAGCGGCTAAAGCCTGAACATTTTTGACGCTGGTATAATATTTGTACCTTTCAGGTGCGAAACGAAAATAATGCCGAATGAAACTGTGCACCATACCTTTACTGGCTATAATAGCCTTGGCCTGCGCTAAAGAGCAGCCTGCTAAAATACCTGTACCCATACAAAAAACTGTTGACAATGATGCCGATAAGCGTGCCGAAATAGTTGCCTATGCTAAACAATATATGGGCACGGCTTACTGCTATGCATCAAGCGACCCGAAGAAAGGTTTTGACTGCTCCGGTTTTGTTCATTTTGTTTTTAAGCATTTTGATATTGATGTGCCACGCAGCTCATCAGGGTTTGCCAATGTGGGGAAGCAGGTAAAGCCTGAAGATTTTAAGGTTGGCGATGTGCTGGTATTTTCCGGCTACCGCGACAGAAATTCTGTAGGGCATGTAGGCATCATTTGCGAAGCTAACGGCATGAAATCTAAATTCATACACTCCTCATCCGGTAAGGAAATGGCTGTAACCATCAGCGAGCTTAGCTCAGACCAGTACACGCGCAGGTTTATAAAGTGCGTAAGTGTTTTATAGTTGCGAGTTACGGGTTGCGAGTTCCAAACATGTAACCCGCAACCCGTAACTCTTAACCCATAACTATGACTTATACAGCATCTGTGCCAGCCTGTAGTCCCTTTGATACACATCTTCAAAAAAAGCAGTATTGCCGTTTTCATCAGCCCATGCAGTAAAGTATGCAATGTAAACCGGTATCTTTTTCTTTAGCACATAGCTGCTTTCGCTACCGGCATTCATGGCTTTATCAACTCTTTCCTCATTCCACCCGCCATCTTTTTTTGTAATCATAACAGCCAGTTCACGGGCTTTTTGTACCCTTACACAGCCGTGGCTAAAAGCCCTGTCATCTTTATTAAAAAGGCTTTTTGCTGGCGTATCGTGCAGGTAAATGTTGTTGGAATTAGGGAACATAAACTTAACCAGCCCCAGCGAATTATTTCCTCCGGGCTTTTGCCTTACGCGCCCATCATACCACTCCATATTATGTTCTGCCAGATAGTTTGGGTTTTTGGCAATGCCGGGCTTAATTTCTTTTTCCAGAATGCTTGTAGGTACATTCCAGTACGGTGCAAAAGCCAGATAGCTCATTTTACCGGTAAAAACCACTGTCTTATTCATCTCTTTACCTACTACAACGCGCGATGTTAATGCTTCTTTGCCATCACGTATGTATTGTAGCCAGTAAGCAGGTATATTTACGGCTATAAATTCTTTCTCGGTATTCATTTCAGGCGAAACCCAACGGCAGCGCTCCATGTTTACTGATATGGTTTTTATACGATCGGCTACAGATATGTTTAGGTCCTTTATCAAAGCCGGGGTTATCATTTTATCACCATCAAGATTATGCCTTTTGGCATATTCCAGTAAACCATTGGCAAGGTCTTCGTCAAATACGGCGCTTTGGGAATCGCTTCTCAGGTAACCTTCAGCAAATAGGCGTTTGCGCACCTGAGCTACAGTAGCTGATGAATCTCCTTTTTTAAGTGTTTTAAAGTTTTCAGCTACTACAATTGGCTGCCAGCCGCCCTTCTTTTCTATGTCCCTGTATTTCTGGAGCGCTTTGCGCAGGTTATAGTACTGTGCAAACATTTCACCTTCATCTTTTTTAATCCTTTCAGGGTCGCGCATCAGGGTATCAAGGTATGAAACATAAGACACCCTTTCCCTGGGCAGGTACCAGCCTGTTTGGCGGCTGTCTTTTGCATCAAGCCCCTTATATACCTTATGTGCCCAGTAAAAATACATTGAGCTGACCAGCATCTCTGCATCCAGGTCGGGTTTGCTGCTGCTGTTATTAAAAAACAACCCACCTAATTGTTCCTCATAAGGTATTTTGGCAGGCAGGCCTTCTTTCTCAATCTGATGGACACGGTTAAAAAGTACTTCTGAAAATTCTATAAGGCCGCTTTTATCATGCCATATATAGTGGTAGTTGTGCTTTTTATACAATTCTTTTACTTCGGGCTTAAATTCCTTAAAATCGGGATATTTGGTGAAAAATGCATCTATGCGTGTACTGTCCAGCGGTATTACATTATCTTCAGTATGGGTTTGGGCTCCTTCCGGATCAGTTTTGTCTTTTTTGCACGATGTAAATGCCAGCATTGCAGTAGCCAGCAGTAGTATTGATAGTCTTTTCATGGCGTAAATTTTTAATTAAAGATAAACAATAAAAAGCCTATTACTGCTTATATACCTTCCATTTTACAAAAAAATTAGCACGTAATTGAACGGTTTTAAAATAGAAAGTTAAAGGAAAGCCGGCTTTTAAAATTATAAATGTAACTTACAGTTTCAAAAAATTAAATATGAGTAGTTTTCATGACCTGATAAACGGCAGCAAACCTGTATTGATTGATTTTTTTGCCACATGGTGCGGCCCATGCCAAATGCTTGCACCAATCATTAAAGAAGTTAAAGATGCGTTGGGGGATAAGGTAGCCATAATAAAAATAGATGTTGATAAAAACCAAAGCCTGATGATGCAGCCGCAATTCCAAGTGCGCGGCGTGCCAACGCTGATGCTGTTCCAGAATGGCAAAATGCTGTGGCGGCAAAGCGGCGTATTGCCGAAGGACGAGATTATAAAAGCAATAAACCAGTTTACGGTTTAAGGCAGGATATAGAAAAAAATACCAAGGAAATGCAGCGTGCTGCCACCCAATACAAACACATGCCATATGGCATGGTTAAAAGGTATTTTATCTTTAGCGTAAAAATAAATGCCAAAAGTGTAGCACAGCCCGCCGCCCAGTATGCACAATAAAGCTTCAGTACTTAGGCACTGGCACAAGGGTTTTATAGCAATAAGTATGAGCCAGCCCATAAGTGCGTAGAGCGAAAGCGACAGTTTTTCTGACCGGCGCAGCGGCGAGAATTTGAAGATAAAGCCGATGATGGCCAAAATCCATATAACAGAGAAGATAACCCAGCCCCAGGCCCCCTTAAGTCCAATTAATGCTATAGGGGTGTAAGTGCCGGCTATGAGGATATAAATGCTGAGGTGGTCTATCAGCCTCCAAAGCCTTTTCCAACGCAGGCGGCGCATGGCGTGGTATATGGTTGATGCTGAATACAGCAACACCAGGCTGCTGCCAAATATGATGGATACTATAAGCTCCGTCTTTGTGCCTTTTATGGAAGTATATACAATAAGCAATACAAGCGCCGCCACCGATAATACAGCGCCCGCGCCGTGGGTTAGCACATTCCAGAATTCTTCACGTTTGCGGTTTCTTTTGGGCATGGAGGTAATTTTTATTAAAGGTAAGAAATATCTTTCGGTACATGTGTGAAAGAAAAGATAAAGTAAAACGTATTTTTGGTAAATAAATTGGATACGAAGTGAAATATAAAATACTAAAAAATAGCGGCCTGAAAATCAGCGAAGTGAGTTTCGGGTGTATGTCGTTAAAGTCTGGAACAGACCATAAAAACCTTATTGATGAGGCTATAGACGGTGGCATCAACCTGTTTGACACAGCCGACCTGTATGATAAAGGAGAGAATGAGATACTGCTAGGTAAAGCGCTGAAAGGCAGAAGGCAGGAGGTGCTGGTTTCTACTAAAGCAGGAAACAAATGGCGAGCTGACGGCAGTGGTTGGGACTGGCACCCTGAAAAGAAATACATCCTGGAAGCTGCCGATAAAAGCCTGCAACGCCTGCAGACAGATTATATTGATTTGTACCTGCTGCATGGAGGCACAATTGATGACCCGATGGACGAAACCATTGAGGCTTTTGAGCGGTTGGTAGAACAGGGTAAGGTACGCGCTTACGGGCTCTCGTCCATCAGGCCGAATGTGATAAAGGAATTTGTAAAGCGCAGCAACATCTCCGCTGTGATGACACAATACAGCCTGCTGGACCGACGACCTGAAGAAGAAACGTTGAACCTGCTGAAAGAAAATAGCATTGGCATACTGGCACGCGGCACCGTAGCAGGTGGGCTGCTGGCCGGTAAGCCCGCGGCTCCTTACCTTGATATGACTGAAGATAGGGTGCAATCAATCCTGAAGACTATAAACAATGCTTTGGATGGAAGGGATTTGAACGAAACGGCATTGCATTATGTAATTGATAATCCTGCTATAACCACAGCTGTGGTAGGAATAAGGACTCAACAGCAATTGCAGGAAGCTTTAAATGCAGCGGATTCACCAAAATTGAATCAGGCACAATATGATGCCCTCGCCGCATCATGGGAAGGCAACAAATATAAAGAACACCGCTAATCAGTATCTTTCTGGTGCGCTGGCAGGATGATGGTAAATGTAGCGCCGTGCCCTTCTACAGATGATGCGCTGATATAACCGTGGTGGTTCTGCACTATTTTTTTGCAGATGGCAAGGCCTATACCGGTGCCGGAATAATCTGTTTTGCCATGCAGCCTCTGGAAGATATTGAAAATCTTATCGGCATATTCCTGCCCGAACCCGATGCCGTTATCTTCAAAACGCAATTTGTAATATTGCCTGTCTTCCAGTTCCATTGCCGAAATTTCCTGCTTGGATATCTTTTCGGCAGTAATGTTGATTACAGGCTTTACGCCCGGCCTGGAATATTTGAGCGAGTTGGAAACCAGGTTGCCAAACAGTTGCGACATTTGTAAAGGGATGGCTTCAATTACCGGAAGGTTACTAAAGTTTACTTTGGCTTGTTTCTGTTCAATCATCAGCTCATAATCAGTTACAGTGCCTTTGGCTATATCCATAAGGTGCACTTCATCAAATACATCTGATTTTTTAACCAGTTCAGAATAGGTAAGCACATCGCGTATCAGCGCCTGCATGCGTGAGGCAGATGTACCAATCTTATCCAGGTAGTTTTGCGATGTTTCATCCAGGTGCTGCTGTATGCGGTTGCCAAGCATCTGTGCAAATATGCTTATTTTACGCACGGGTTCCTGCAAATCATGCGATGCTATGTAAGCAAACTGAGCCAGCTCGGCATTGCTTCGGTGCAGGTTGATGTTAGCCTGCTCCAGCTCAGCGGTGCGCTGTTTCACTACCTCCTCAATTTTTCGCCTGGCGATCACCTGTGCCGATACATCAATGGTTATGGCAAGTACGCCAAGTATTTCTCCTGTACCATCTTTATAAGGCTGGTAAACAAAATTTTGGTAAACAGTTTCCTTTATGCCATGGCGTATCAGTTCCACCGGCATTTCGCTGGCTATAAAAGTTTCCCCGGTGTTGTATACGTTATCAAGTAATTCTTCCAAGCCCTGGTTGCGGGCATCAGGCAGGCCTTCAAAAACCGGTCGTTGCATTACATCCTGTACAGGTTTGCCCCACAGTTCCAGCATCATTTCGTTGGCAATATCAACCACATGCTGCGGACCCAAAAGTATGCACATTGCCACGGGTGCCTGCAATATCATATTACGGAAATTGCGTTCGCTCTGTTCCACCTTCAGCTTGGCCACGTTCAGGTCGGTAACATCAGCTGCAGTGTTCATTACGCCGTATACATTGCCTGAGGCATCAAACAACGGCGTAAAATCATAATTGAAATAGTAGGTCTGCAATTCGCCATCCACCACCAAATCCACACGTTCATTGCGCGCGCAGTACGGCTTTCCGGTATCAAACACTTCAACCAGCTTAGGGTAAATGTCCTGCGTGGCCAGCTCCGGCAATACTTCAAAATAGGTTTTGCCTATAATGTCGCTGCCCTTATCCCACACATCTATGATGGACTGGTTTACGAGAGCAATCTTCATTTCCCTGCCTTCATAAATGCCAATAGGGAAGGGGGCGCTTTCCAGTACCGAGCGAAGGCGCTGCTCACTCTCGCGGAGCTTTTCGGCCGCCACTACCTGTGTGGTTACATCAATAGCCACGGCAATTATGCCGGTAATTACACCATCGGTATCATAATAGGGTTCAAAAGCAAAGTTTACATACACGGTTTTTACCTCGCCATCGCGTGGCAAAGTTACCGGCACACCCTGTGCTGCAAACGATTCGCCCGTGCGGTACACATTGTCCAGCAGTTCCTCAAACCCCTGGAAACGCGCTTCCGGCAGCCCTTCAAACTGTGGCTTGCCCAAAACATCATCGGCTGTTTTGCCCCACAGTTCCAGTATGCGTTCGTTGGCAATTTCCACTACGTGCGTCTCACCTTTAAAAATGCACATGGCCACCGGTGCTTTCATGATGATGTTGCGCAGGTTCTGTTCGCTCTTGGCCAGGCGCTTGTCAATTTCAATTCTCTCGGTAATATCCTGTAGCGTGCCATTAAAGCGGTATGCTATATTCTCCTCATTAAACCATGTTTTGCCTTTGGCATGTACTGATTTCACCACACCGGTATGCGGGTTTACTATGTCATATTCAATGTCATACCGGCCGCCCAGTTCATATTTCAAGGCATTGCTTATGGCTTCAATCACTTTTTCGCGGTCTTTTTCGGCAATGGCATCAGTAGCAGTGCTCAGCAGTATCTCATCGCCGGGAGCCAGCCCAAACCATTCTTTAAGCCTGTCGTTTCCGTTAAAGCGATTAGTGAAAGGGTTGTAGTCAAACACACCCAGTTCGGCAGCATTAATGGCAAACTCCAGTTCGTTCCGGCTGGTGGTTAGATCGTTAATCACTCGTACTTTCTCAGTCGTTTCGCTGCAAACTACAAGTATGCCTTCAATCTTCCCGTTTTCATTCCTTACCGGGCTGTAGCTAAAGGTCCAGTAAGCATCCTCATAAACACCGTTTCGGTACACGGGCAGTGGCAGGTCTTCATACCATACGCTTTCTCCTAATTTTACTTTTTCAATCAGGGGTTGTATATCGTTCCACACTTTCGTCCAGCATTCGTGTGCTGTTTGTCCTAAGGCTGAGGGGTGCTTGCCATCATTACCTAAAACATTGCGGTAGCTGTCATTATAAAACTGCACAAGGCTATCGCCCCACCAAAGGAACATCGGGAATTTGGACGGAAGCAGCAACCCTAAAGTATTCTTCAGGCTCACAGGCCATTGCTCAATAGGGCCAACTGGAGTATCGGCCCATGGGAAAGATTCGGTCAGTATGCCCATTTCGCCGCCGCCCTGCAGGAAAGGATAGTGTTGAGGAGTATTTTTCAAACGGAAATTTTTGCGAACTAAATGTACCAAATTATTTGGACAGCCAACGCATGCCTAAAGCTTTTTCCGCCAGTTTGATAATGATATTGCCCAATGTTGATACTTTCTTACATTTGAGGAAACATTATATGAAGCTTTATGGAAAACATTTCAATTATAATCTTGTTGTTATTTGGGGTCGCTTTTTTGGGGATACTCAGTAACCGCTATAATTTTCCATTTCCTATAGTTTTGGTAATGTGCGGCATAGCTGTGAGCATTATTCCCGGACTGCCGGTTATAGCGCTTGACCCTGATATTGTTTTCATCATCTTCCTGCCGCCACTGCTGTATTACTCGGCGTGGTACACCAGCTGGCACGATTTTAAAGGCGCGCTCCGACCCATAGGGCTGGCAGCGGTGGGGCTGGTACTTTTCACTACCGTGGCCGTGGCTGTGGTAGCGCACGAAATTGTAGATGGAATGACCTGGCCCCTGGCTTTCTTAATAGGAGCTATTGTATCGCCACCCGATGCTGTTGCTGCCTCATCAGTAACCAAAGGGCTGGGGCTGCACCCGCGCATCATTACCATACTGGAAGGCGAAAGCCTTGTGAACGATGCCAGCGGCCTTGTGGCCTACCGCTATGCGCTTACTGCGGTTACGGCGGGCAACTTTGTACTTTGGGAGGCGGGGCTCAATTTTTTGGTTGTGGCTACAGCGGGTATCGCTATAGGGCTTGGCTTGGGCTATGTTATGTATTTAATACACAAGCGCTTTGTTTGCGACCCGATAGTAGAGGTTACCCTTACCTTGCTTACGCCGTTTGCGGCCTACCTGCTTGCAGAACATTTTCATTTTTCCGGAGTACTGGCTGTAGTAACCACGGGGCTGTACTTATCGTACCGCTCCGGGCAGATACTCACACACCAAAGCCGGGTTATGGGTTCAACGGTATGGGATGTAGTGGTATATGTACTTAACGGCCTGATATTTATACTGATTGGCCTGCAACTGCGTGGTGTTATAGCGGGCATTAGCGAGTATTCTACCGAATCGCTCGTGCTGTGGGGATTAGCCATAAGTTTCGTAGTCATCATTGTGCGTTTTATCTGGGTAGTGCCGGCTGCTATGCTGCCACGCTTTCTGAGCAAGAAAATCCGCACCAGTGAACCTTTCGACCCAAGAAACCTTGTTGTGTTCGGGTGGGGCGGCATGCGCGGCGTGGTATCAATGGCTGCGGCTTTGGCATTGCCGCTCACGCTGGCCGATGGTTCTGCCTTCCCGCAAAGAAACCTTATAATCTATCTCACCTTTTGCGTTATACTTTCCACCTTGGTGCTTTTAGGATTAACGCTACCGTGGATTATAAAGCGCATGAAGCTGGAACCATATTCCATTTATGCTGAAGAATATGAGGTGCGTAACATGGTAGTATCCCAAACTATAGCGCATATTGAAGAAAACCTCGCGCTGTTGCAGGATGATTTGCTCCGCAACATAAAAAGCAAGTATGAGGTAAAATTCAACCGCCTGCAAAAAACCGAATTACCAGCCAACTTTTTCGGCAAGGGTGAGCCTTTGGCCGGTTCGGTATTCAATGAGTTTACCCAATTGCAGATAGATCTTATAAATGTGGAACGCCAGCGTGTTGAAGAACTACACCGTAAGGGCGGCACCAACGAGGAGATACTACGCAAGATAGAGCGCGAGCTGGATCTGGAGGAAACCCGCCTTAAGATGGACATGTACGAGGGGTAGCCTGAATTTTAACTAAAAAATAATCCTGTTCTTAACACTGTTAAATCATCAATTGTGGTAATTTTAGGGTTATGGAACAAAGCAGACGAAAAGGTTTCGTATTCCGTACCTATGAAGCTCCTGATGTATCGCCGTTTGATAAGCTTTTCGAGATATTTACCGAACTTATAACCCACACTTCGGGCGACCTTGACGAAGCGCTGGACTGGCTGCGGCAGCTGGACGAGGAATACAAACTTACCAATGAAGACTATACAATAGATGATTTTATTGAAGACCTGAAAAAGCGGGGCTTCATAAAAGATGAAACTTACCCCGATGGCACCGGCGGCCTGAAGATAACCGCGAAGACCGAAAGGTCCATCCGCCAGCAGGCACTTAACCAGATATTTGGCAACCTTAAAAAGAGCGGTGCGGGCAACCACCGCACCAAACATTCCGGCAGTGGCGATGAGCATACGGGCGAGTTTCGCGAATACCGCTTTGGCGATGGGCTTGACAAGGTTTCGCTCACCGAAAGCCTGCGTAATGCACAGGTAAACCATGGTATTGGCGATTTTCACCTGACTGAGGACGACCTGGTGGTGGAAGACTCGCAGCACAAAGCACAGATGAGCACGGTGCTGATGATTGACATAAGCCACAGCATGATACTGTATGGCGAAGACCGTATTACGCCTGCCAAAAAGGTAGCCATGGCGCTGGCCGAACTCATTACCACACGCTACCCTAAGGACACGCTTGACATACTTGTTTTTGGCAATGATGCCTGGCCCATATCCATACAGGATTTGCCATATCTGCAGGTGGGGCCTTACCATACCAATACGGTTGCGGGGTTGCAGCTGGCTATGGACATACTGCGCCGCAAGCGTAATACCAACAAGCAGATTTTTATGATTACCGATGGTAAGCCCAGCTGCCTGCGCGAGCCTGATGGCACTTATTACATGAACAGCTTTGGGCTGGACGACTACATTGTAGAGAAATGCTATAACATGGCGCGCCAGGCCAGGAAGGTGCATATACCCATTACAACATTCATGATTGCCAGTGATGAATACCTTCAGCAGTTTGTGAACCATTTTACTGAAGCAAACCAGGGCAAGGCGTTTTACACCGGGCTGAAAGGATTGGGCGAAATGATTTTTGAAGATTATGAAACGAACAGGAAAAAAAGAGTGAAGTAGGCATAAGGCAAAAGTAAAGAGCCAAAGCCACAAGTAGAAGTACTGCCGAAATTAACATTATCAATAAACAATAGAAAATAATAAATGGAATTGCAAAACATAAAAACATTAGGCGAGTTAAAGAAATCGGGCTATAAGCCTAAGAACATAAAAGACGAACTGCGCGACAATCTGCGCGACAAGATTAAGAAAGGTGAAACAGTTTTTGAAGGGGTTTGGGGTTTTGAGAATACCGTGATTCCGGAGCTGGAAAGGGCCATACTTTCGCGCCACAACATCAACCTGCTAGGGCTTCGCGGGCAGGCTAAAACGCGCCTGGCGCGCCTTATGGTAAACCTGCTGGACGAGTGGATTCCTTTTGTGGAAGGCTCTGAAATTAATGATGACCCATTCAGCCCTATATCGCGCTACAGCAGGGAATTGATTGCCGAAAAAGGTGATGATACTCCCGTAAGCTGGCTGCACCGCAGCGAACGTTTTTACGAAAAGCTGGCTACGCCCGATGTTACGGTGGCCGACCTTATTGGCGATATCGACCCGATAAAAGCCGCTAACCTGAAACTTTCGTATGCCGATGACAGGGTAGTGCATTACGGCATGATTCCGCGTGCGAACCGAAGCATTTTCGTAATTAATGAATTACCCGATTTGCAGGCACGCATACAGGTGGCGCTCTTCAATATCCTGCAGGAAGGAGACATACAGATTCGTGGTTTCAAATTACGTCTGCCGCTGGATGTGCAGTTTGTGTTTACCGCCAACCCCGAAGATTATACCAATCGCGGCAGTATTGTAACGCCGCTGAAGGACAGGATTGGGTCGCAGATTTTGACGCATTATCCTGAAAACATAAATATTGCCCGTACCATAACAGAGCAGGAAGCCAATCTTGACGGCCGCCAGAGTGAAACTATCCATGTACCTGATTTGGCTAAAGACCTGCTGGAACAGATAGGCTTCGAGGCCCGCGACAGCGAATTTATAGACTATAAAAGTGGTGTGAGCGCCCGTATGAGCATTACCGCTTTTGAAAACCTGCTGAGCACCGCCGAGCGCAGGGCATTGCGTACCGGGGCTGACACAACTACCGTAAGGCTGTCAGACTTTATGGGGATTATCCCGGCCATAACAGGTAAGATTGAGTTGGTGTATGAAGGCGAGCAGGAGGGAGCCGCTGTGGTTGCGGAACATTTATTGAGCGGTGCCGTGAAAACATTGTTCAGCCAGTATTTCCCAAAGATAGAAAAGCTGGAACGCCAGAATGACAAGAGCCCGTACCAGGAAATCATTGATTGGTTCTTTAACGAAAGCGGCCTTGAAATTACGGATGATGCCACCGATGAGGAATACCACAGGCAGTTGGATGCCATCATCCCTTTGAAGCAATTGCTGCAAAAATACCAACCTGATGTGCCACAGGAAGACCAGTATTTTATGAAGGAATTCATATTGTGGGGACTGGCTGAAAACAACAAGCTGAACAAGGACCGATTTAGCGAAGGCTACCAGTTTAAAGACCCTTTTGGCAGTTATATCAGTAAATTATAAACGACTGAATGTAAAGGCTTAAATACTAATTAACATTAGTTTTTAAGCCTTTCACTTAGTTCGCGTTTATAGGTAATGCCAATGGGTATGGGCATGCCTTTAATCAGTACATGGTCTTTCTTCACCTCGTCAATCTTATCGAGTGATACAATGTGCGATTTGTGCGCCCGCACAAAATTAGGGGGTAGGCACTTTTCCAGTTCATTAGTGGTAATAGTAGCTACATAGCTGCGGCGCGTAGTAAAAATCTTCACATAGTTGCCGTAGCTCTGGGTATAAAGGATGGTGTTGATGTCGATGTCAACCAGCTCACTATCTACCTTTACGGTAATGTTGCCTTTTTGTTCTGTAGCCGTTGGTATTACAGCACCGTTTTGCAGGAATCGCTCTACGGCCTTTTCAAACCGGGGATAGAATATGGGTTTCAGCAGGTAATCCAACACGCCATATTCATAACTTTCCAAAGCAAACTCGCTATAAGCAGTGGTAAGTATAGTGCGCGGCGGATTAGCAATCTTGCCCAGCATTTCAATGCCTGTTACTTCCGGCATGTCAATATCCAGGAACATCAAATCTACCGTGTTTTGTTCCAAGTAGTGCAGTGCCTCTATGGCATTATAGGCATCATGCATCAGTTCCAGCTGCGGGTTTTTAGCAATGTAGTTGGCCAGCACATAATGCGCTGCCGGCTCATCATCTACTATCATGCACCTGTACTTCATAGCCTTTTCAGTTGCAGTTGAAGGTTCACAATAAACTCATCACCCTGTTCCTGTATGTCCAGCGTATAGTTTTGGCCGTAATGCAGCTTCAGCCTTTCGGTAGTATTGCGTATGCCTATTTTGGTAGAAACCACTTCATTTTTACGCTTGGGCATAGAGTTTTTCACAACCATTTCAAAACGATTTTCCTTTACGTTCAGCTGTACATCTACAAAGCATTTTTCGATAGAGCAGGTACCATGTTTAAAGGCGTTCTCTATAAAGCAAATAAGCAACATGGGCGGTATCTTGTAGGCATTAGCGGCATCAATGGCATAGCTGAAGTTAACATCGCAGCGGTGGCCTACACGCTCTTTTTCCAGCCTTATGTAGCTTTCTATAAAGTTGATCTCGTCGTCAAGCGGAACGCACTGGCGCTCATTGCTTTCCAGCTGGTAGCGCATCAGCTGCGATACGTTCATGATCAGTTCGGGCGTGCGCTCCGGGAACTGTAGGCTTATGCCATACAGCGTATTGAACGTGTTGAAAAGGAAGTGCGGGTTAAGCTGTTCACGCAGGGAGCGCAGCTGCGCCTGGTTGTACAGCAGTTTGTCTTGGTCCAGCGCTTTGCGGTCGCGGTAAAACTTCAGTATCATCAGCGTACTGAGTATGCAGATAAGTGTTGCAATAAGCGTAGCCGCCTGGAAGATGTAGCTTTTTTGTTCGGATGATTTGTACAGGAAGCAGTTCTTGTAAATCCAAAGGGCTGATACCTCATACAATATGATAGAGAAAACAAACGCCAGTGCCAGTGTTGCTATAACATACAGCAGCGGCTTATGTTTTTTGATTAGCAATGGCAGCAACAGGAAACGGTTTAGCTGGGCGTGGCCATAAAGCATAAGGAAATATACGCAGCCACTCCACATACCTTTCCAGGATTTGATGAGTATCCAGTCGTTCAGGGTAAATAATATGAAGCTGAAGGCAAGGATAAAAAGCTCCTGCCACCACTTATTTTCAATTATCTGCCTGAAAAGTTTGTTCATACTTTAAATCTCCCTGCAAAGTAAGCACTTAAATATAATCTATTGCCAAATGTTATGACGAATTGCATTCATCATTTTGACGAATTGAATTCGTCATTTAAAAACCATGCGATAGATACGCCTCAATTAATTTTGCGCAACAACTATCACCATTATTATTTTTATATGCACTTCAAAAAAAGTATGCTGCTGCTGATTCTCCTTTCAGTAAGCGGCTTTTCACAAAACCTTTCGCTGCGCGATGCTGTAAACACAGGCGTGGAAAATTACGGCATAGTGAGGGCCAAGGGCAAGTATGCGCAGGCATCTCAGGAAACCGTAAAGCAAACCCGCCGCGATTACCTGCCCAACGTTAACCTATCGGCACAGCAGGACTACGGTACCATAAATGGGCAAAACGGCCCGCTGTACGGTCTTGGCGGCCTTGGTGTGGCATCATCAGGCTTACCTTTAGCTGAGCAGAACTGGAATGCTGCCTTTGGTGCCCTGTACCTGGTCAATGTCAACTGGGAGTTTTTCACTTTCGGGCGTACCCGCCAGCGCATACAGGTAGCCAAAGCCGATGCCGACCGCTACCAGAAGGACTTTGAGCAGGAACAGTTTCAGCACAAGGTACGCATTGCCGGCGCTTACCTTAATCTCCTTGCCAGCCAGCGCCTTCAGCGTTCACAGCAAAAGAACCTGGACAGGGCGCAGGTATTTCAGCGCAATGCTGCCGTACGAGTAAAAAACGGATTGCTGCCGGGTGTTGACTCTACACTCGCTGCCGCAGAAGTATCGCGTGCCAAAATTGCCCTGAACCAGATAAAGCAGCAGGTAAAACTGCAAAACAATGAGCTGGTGCAGCTGATGGGTGTAGAGCCTCAGGATTTTGTGGCTGATACCACACTGGTGGCAAGGGTACCCAATGCTATATTATCGAATGAAGTAACAGGCGACAGCCTTAATCCTATAAGACAGTTTTACCGCAGCCGCATCAACTTCAGCAGGGAGCAGGTAAAGCTTTTCCGTAAAGAGTACTGGCCAACGTTCAGCCTGTTTGGCATTTTCCAGACACGCGGCTCGGGCTTTAATTCTGATTATGCCGTCAACCAAAATTCCTTCACCCAAAGCTATATTGACGGGATAGACCCTGTGCGCCAAAACTACCTGGTGGGCGTGGGTGTAACATGGAACCTTACCACCATACTGCGCTCTTCCAAAAAAATAAGCGCGCAAAAGCTGATAGCCGAAGGCCTGGAGGACGAATACAAAGCTGTGGATACAGACCTGCGCTCCCGCGAGGATGCCGCCAATGCCCGGCTGGATTATGCGTTGCAAAACTTCCGCGAAGCGCCAAGGCAGGTGGCAGCCGCACAGCAGGCATACCTGCAAAGGACCACGCTGTACAAGAACGGCCTTACTGACCTTACCGATGTTACCACCGCCTTTTATGTGCTGAACCGCGCCGAGACCGACAGGGATGTGGCCTATACCAACGTGTGGCAGGCATTGCTGATGAAGGCCGCAGCAACCGGCAATTTTAACCTGTTTATCAACGAATTTTAATACCATCACCTTATGAACCTGATTCGTTTTGCATTACGCAAACCCATATCTATATTAGTGCTTGTGGCCGGGCTTTTCTTTTTCGGGATTGGCGCTGTGCGCAGCATCAAGGTAGATATCCTGCCGAAAATGAACCTCCCGGTAATTTACCTGGCGCACCCTTTCGGGGGATATACTCCGGACCAGATGGAGGCTTACTTCGCCAAGAACTACATCAACATCATGCTGTTTGCCAATGGCGTAAAATCCATCGAGACCAAGAATATACAGGGGCTTACGCTGATGAAGATAAGCTATTATGAAGATACCAATATGGCACAGGCCGCGGCTGAGCTGAGCGCACTTTCCAACAGGATACAGGCCGCTTTCCCACCGGGGTCGCAACCGCCTTTCATCATACGTTTTGATGCCTCCTCACTTCCGGTAGGGCAGTTGGTACTCAGCAGTAAAACCCGCAGCAATAACGAATTGCAGGATTTGGCTAACGTTTATGTGCGGGCATCGTTCACCTCCATACCCGGGCTGTTGTCACCACCGCCTTTTGGGGGAAGCCCGCGTACCATAGAAATCAACGTTGACCCGGAGCAGCTGCGTTCCTATAACCTTACGCCCGACCAGATTGTGGAATCCATAAGGCTTAATAACCAAACGGCACCATCGGGCAACGCAAGGGTTGGCAACTTCAACTATATTACCCCAACCAACAATACCATTAAGGAAATAAAGGATTTTGAGAAGATTCCTATCTTTAAAGTTGGCGTGCAGAACCTTTCGCTGGGCGATGTAGCCACAGTAAAGGACGGTGCCGACATTACATCGGGTTATGCGCTGGTAAACGGAAAACGGTCGGTTTATGTGAGTATTGCCAAAGCAGGCGATGCCTCTACCTGGGATGTAGTGAAGAAACTGAAAGAAAATATGCCGAAGATACAAAGCACGCTGCCGGAAGATGTAAGCATATCGTATGAGTTTGACCAGTCGGTTTACGTTATCAACGCCGTGAAAAGCCTTATTACCGAAGGTATAATTGGTGCAATACTTACAGGTTTGATGGTAGTATTGTTCCTGGGCGACAGGCGGGCAGCGCTAATTGTTATCCTTACCATACCCATCTCCATCATATCAGGCGTTTTCTTCCTGAAGCTGTTTGGGCAAACCATCAACCTGATGTCGCTCAGCGGGCTTGCCCTTGCCATTGGTATCCTTGTGGACGAAAGTACCGTAACCATCGAGAACATCCACCAGCATCTCGACATGGGCAAACCGAAAGCCCTTGCCATTTGGGATGCCTGTAAGGAAATTGCCTTGCCCAAACTGCTTATCCTGTTGTGTATATTGGCGGTATTTGCACCGGCATTTACCATGGGCGGCATACCGGGCGCGCTGTTCCTTCCGTTGGCGCTTTCTATAGGTTTCTCCATGATAACGTCGTTCCTGCTGTCGCAAACTTTTGTACCTGTTATGGCCAACTGGCTCATGAAATCATCACACGGCAAGCACAGCCATGGCGATGCGCACGGGAAAGAGGATTTTGCCAACCGCGAAGATTATAATGTAGATGGCAAACTGAGCCGTTTTGAGAAATTCAGGATGGGCTTTATGAGATTGCTTGACAGGCTCATGAACATCCGCAAAGCCGTATCGCTGGGTTACCTGCTGGGCATTACAACTCTGGCCATACTAATGCTGAACTTCATAGGGCAGGATGTGTTCCCTAAAGTTAACTCCAGCCAGTTCCAACTCAGGATGCGCGCCGCCGAAGGTACCCGCCTGGAGCGTACTGAGGAGAAGGCGCTGGTAGTGCTAAAGGAGATTGAAACACTGGCAGGTAAGGAGCACATTGGCATAACATCGGCCTATGTGGGCACGCACCCGTCATTGTTCTCGGTATCGCCAATCTACCTGTTCATGGCCGGCCCGCATGAAGCTGTTTTTCAGATAGCGCTAAAAGATTATCATACTGATATGGATAATTTTAAAGATGAGTTGAGGGCGCGCATCAAAAAACAGTTGCCGGATGTGAAGCTATCCTTCGAGCCGATTGAGCTTACCGACAAGGTACTGAGTCAGGGTTCGCCTACACCAATAGAGATACGTATTGCCGGCAAGGACAAAAAGAAGAACGAGCAGTATGCCAACAAAATAATAGCATCGTTAAAGCAAACGGCTTATTTCCGCGATGTACAGATTGCGCAGCCCATACATTACCCGTCACTTAATATTGATATAGACCGTACTCGTGCCGCACAGCTGGGGGTGGACATGAATGATGTTTCGCGCTCGCTCATCGCTTCCACTTCTTCATCCCGCTATACGGATAAGAACACATGGATTGATGAGAAAGCAGGGCTTTCATATAGCGTGCAGGTACAGGTGCCGTTAAGCAAAATGTCCAGCGAACAGCAAATCAACGAAATACCGCTGCTTAAAAATGCCACCAGGCCGGTACTGGGCGATGTAGCGGTGATATCGCACTCAGAAACTCACGGCGAAAATGACAACCTGGGTGCCATGCCATACATTTCGGTTACGGCTAATACAGACCATACCGACCTTGGCGCCGCCACTGAACAAGTGCAGAAAACCATTGCTGGCCTGGGCGAATTGCCGCGCGGCATGTTCATAGAACCCATCGGCCTCAGCAAAGTACTTACCGAAACCATGGGCAGTTTGGAGTCAGGGCTTTTGGTAGCGGTTGTGGTTATCTTCCTAATGCTTGCGGCTAACTTTCAGTCATTCCGCGTATCTATGGTTATCCTTACAACTGTGCCTGCGGTAGTGCTGGGCGCGTTGCTTATGCTACTGGCTACCGGCTCTACGCTTAACCTGCAGTCGTATATGGGTATCATCATGTCGGTTGGGGTTTCCATAGCCAATGCTGTGCTTCTGGTCACCAATGCCGAGCAATTGCGCAAAGTAAATGGTGACGCGCTCAAATCGGCGCGTGAGGCAGCATCCTTAAGGCTAAGGCCCATCATCATGACCAGCGTTGCCATGATAGCCGGTATGCTCCCAATGGCTATAGGCCACGGCGAAAGTGGTGAGCAGGTATCCCCGCTTGGGCGCGCTGTAATAGGCGGGCTGCTATTCTCTACCTTTGCCGTATTGGTTATCCTTCCGCTTATATTTGCATGGGCGCAGGGCAAGGCCACCACACAATCAGTATCGCTTGACCCTGAAGACGAAGAAAGTAAATTTTATATTCCAGTATCCCAACAATAAACACCATGAAAACACTGTTTAAAAACTCCCTATATACATTCGCAGCCTTATCAGTACTAAGCTGTGGCAATACTGATAAAGCCCCCGAAGCCCCTGGGGCTGAAGAGCCAAAGATTGAGACCTTTGCCCTGCAAAAGCAAAAACTTTCGTCAGAAATTATGCTGCCGGCCGAGCTTTCGGGTTTCCGCCATGTTGATTTGTATGCCAAAGTAAATAGCTACGTAAAAGAAATGAAGGTGGACATAGGCTCTGAAGTAAGACAGGGCCAGTTGCTGATTGTGCTTGAAGCGCCGGAAATAAGCTCCCAGCTTGCCGCCGCGGAATCGCGCCTGCGCTCGCAGGAGGCAGTGTACATGGCCAGCAACAGCACCTATAGCCGCATTTATGAAACCAGCAAGGTGGAGGGAACCATCTCTAAAAATGACCTTGACCTGGCACTATCACGCAAAAATGCCGATTATGCCAATTTGCAGGCTGCCCGCGCTGCTTATAAGGAAATACAGGTCAATTTAAACTACCTGCAAATATGCGCACCATTTGATGGTGTTGTATCGGCCCGTAATGTAAATACCGGAACCTATGCCGGCCCGGCAGGCAAAGGGTCGGAACTTCCACTGCTAACCGTGCAGGACCAAAAAAAACTGCGCCTGGCGGTATCCGTGCCTGAAATGTACACGGGCTACCTGAAACAGGGTGATGAGCTGGCTTTCACGGTAAAGTCATTGCCGGGGCAAACCTTCAGGGCAAAGATAAGCCGCATGTCAGGCGCGCTGGATTTAAAGCTGCGTTCAGAACGCGTGGAGCTGGATGTTATCAATACCAATAAAAAGCTGCTGCCGGGCATGGTAGCCGAAGTGCTGCTACCGCTAAACAGCAAGGACAGTACTTATGTAGTGCCAAAAACTGCGGTGATCAATACCAGCGAAGGGTTATTTGTCATCAAATCGGATAACGGAAAAGCCAGGCGCGTGGAAATCAAAAAGGGAAGGGAAGCCGGCGATGATGTTGAGGTGTTCAGCGACAGCCTGAGCGTGAACGACCAGCTGGTGAAATCGGCCAGTGAGGAACTGCGCAACGGCACCGACATCAAAAAATAAAAAATGGTTCAGTATTGTCAGTAAAATCTTTAAAAGAATACCACATATAAATCTATCGGGACAAAACCCCAAAGTTTTCATAAATATCACTCTGCACCTGTAAGGTTATTGCCATAAAGCTATAATTGTAGTAACTTTATTGGTGCAAAACAGCCTGTGGCTACAGGGATTAAAATTATATTTCATGAAAATAGTTATAATAGGGGGGGGCTTTGCCGGCATTAACCTGGCACAGGAACTCGGGGGTAACAAGGATTATCATGTAACGCTGGTTGACAAGAACAACTATAATTTTTTCCCGCCGCTCATTTACCAGGTGGCTACGGCTTTTTTGGAGCCATCCAGTATCAGCTATCCGTTCCGCAGGCTTTTCAGGGGCAAGGCTAACCTGCAGTTCAGGCTGGGAGAATTACTCTCGGTAGATACCGCGGCCAATAAGGTTATCCTTAATAATGGCGAGCTGGACTATGATTACCTGGTTTTTGCCACGGGTGCCGAAACCAGTTATTTCGGGATGGAGAATGTGAAGAAGAACGCCATACCCATGAAAACGCTGAACGATGCCATTGAAATGCGGAACAAGCTTTTGCAGCGTATGGAAAAAGCTGCCATCTGCAAAAACAGCCGTGAGCGCCGTAAGTACCTTAATATTGTTGTAGCCGGTGGCGGGCCTACAGGCGTGGAGATTTCTGGAATGTTTGCCGAAATGAAAAATGGCATCCTCCGCAAGGAATACCCTGAACTTTCTACCACCGTGAGTAATATTTACCTTGTTGACGGAGGCGGCGAGTTGCTAGGGCCTATGAGTAAAAAGTCACAGGAGGATACGCTGGATGCCCTCACCAAAATGGGTGTGATAGTAAAGCTCAATACCCGTGTGGTAGATTATAAGGACGATACCGTGTATTTCCAGAGCGGGGAAACCATAATATCCAAAAACCTGATATGGGCAGCTGGTGTTACAGCACGCACTTTTGAAGGCCTGCCTGAAGAAGTTTACGGCAGGGGTAAGCGCCTAAACGTTGATGAATTTAATAAAATCATCGGCACCAAAAACATATATGCCATTGGCGATACCTGCATACAGCTGACCGACCCTGACTGGCCGCAGGGGCACCCGCAGGTGGCACAGGTGGCTATACAGCAGGGTGAACAACTTGCCAAAAACTTTAAGCGCATGGCTAAAAAGGAGCAGTTAAAACCTTTTAAATACCATGATAAGGGCTCAATGGCTATCATCGGCAAAAACAAAGCGGTGGTAGACTTGCCCAAGCCTAAAATGCACTTCAAAGGTTTTATCGCCTGGCTTATGTGGCTGTTCATCCACCTTATGTCTTTAATAAGCTACCGAAACAGGATAACCACTTTTTATAACTGGATGACATCCTACTTCTCAAAAGACCAGTCGCTTAGGATGATCATCAGGCCGGAGAAGAGGAAGTCAGCCTAATATCAGGCATATCCATTTATACTCAAATCAAATAGTTCACCGGTAGAGATGTTGTATTTAATATTCCAGTAATAGCTGCCACCATCGCTTACCTGTATAATATCAACAAGCCATCTTTCCACGGCTGAACTTTTTTCATGCAGGCAATTAATGTATATTATCCGGTTGCCTGCATCATCAATATAACCAAAATATTGCCTTTTGTATCTTTTAAGTTTTTTATGAATTACAGGAGTTTCATATTGATTAACCAAATCTTTGTTTAATGCCTTAAGATTTGCTGACAGTGCTTTTTCAGCTTTTAATACTTCGTTTTTTGATGGTGTAAACTTTTTATCAGAGCCAATAAGTGATTCATAGGATCCAGGAAATATTGCAACATCGAAATCTTTAGTTTTATATCGTTCCGCAATATTTTGAAAAGCTGAATTTAAAGTAAGTAATATAATCAGAATATTTAGGGCTTTCATATTAATTGTTTTACCAAAAATACTAATATACATTAACAATCAATAAATAATACCCAATTAAAAAGGATATCCGATAGCAATATTAAATACCAGGTTTTCTTTGCGCCATGTTTTGCTACCAAAGTCAATCTGGTCAAATACCCATCGGTCTGATTCCGGAAGCCACGGCTTACGCAGCGGGAAGGCTAAATCCAATCGCAGGACAAGGAAGGTAACATCAATCCGTAAACCGGCACCGGTACCCACAGCCAGTTCTTTATAAAAATCCTTGGTGAATTTTCCCCCGGGCCTTCCGTCAATATCATTCCACAGCCATATATTACCAGCATCAACAAACACGGCACCATTCACCACGCTGAAAAGATTGGCGCGGTATTCTGTATTCAGCTCCAGTTTGATATCACCGCTCTGGTCAGGCAGGAACGAGTTTTCATCTGTGTCAGGACGGAAAGTACCCGGCCCTATGGAGCGTGCCCTGAATGCCCTGATACTGTTTACCCCACCGATGAAGAACTGCCTCATAAAAGGCAGCTGGTCAGAATTGCCATAGGGCATGCCCACCCCTGCAATGATTCGGCTTGCTAACTGTGAGTTGCGCCCCAGTTTCATGTAATGCCTGAAGTCGTGTTCTGTTTTCAGGAACTGGCTAAAGGGCACGCCAAGTATCTGTATTGTATCGCCTTTTTTAATGTTAGCACCTGTAGCCAGCCCTGCTATAGTACCCGCGGCATCAAGTGTGCCTTTATAATACAGGGTATGTTTCAGCCTTTTGCGCATAGTGTTGGTGTACGTGTACGAATAGGTAGGCCCGAAGATCAACTGCTTGTCAATAACCCGTTGAAGGGCAGGGTTTTCATTAATCTGGTCATAGTATTCCTGCGTTACGTTCGCCGGGCTTACATAATTCACATCAATAGCATTGAGCTGCTGCTCAACCCGTGGGTTGTTCTTCCACAGGTAACCAAACTGCGCACGGAAAGAGTTAAGCGAGTAGAGCTTGGCCCTGTTTTGGTATTCATAGCTTACCATGGCGCGGGTGCGGGGAACAAATGCGCTGGAATCGGCAATTTTTATAGGAGTAATAAAGCGTGGCCACACCAGGCTTGCCTCGCCACCCACACGGTACACATTGTAACCCCTGTTTTGCCCTGCTACCTGTACTTCAAACCCGCCGAAGCCTGTAAGGGTTAATAATTCTGCACCACGAAAAGCATTCCTGTTGCTCCAGTTTACGTTGATTTCTGAACCGTTGAAGTTGGCCGAATTGGTTTTGGCCAGCAGTTCTACACGGATGGATTTTTTAGGCAGGGGAGTGAGGTAATAGTACACGTCCAGCATTGGGGCTATTGTATCGGCCAGCTTAAAGGTGTTCTTTACAAATTTGAACGTACCCAGGTTTACCAAACGGTTCAAAGTAAGGTCGTGCTCCCGTCGCTTGTAGATATCGCCACGGCTGAAAAACATTGCCCTGTCATATATTACCGGACGGAATGTATGTGCCGAATCTACAATGGTGTAGCCTTTGTAGCGTTCTACAGCTTCGGGGTGCAGGCTTTGTATAGTATCCTGTGCATTGGCAAGGTTGTAGTTGGGGTAAATGGTAATGTTGTTGATTTTGTACACCTTGCGGGCACGTTCGGGAGTTTCATCCTTAACTTTTACAAACAAATCCACCTGCCTGTTGCCAATGGTGCTATCCACCTGCACTAATATATAGTCAGGGTTAAAATAAAAATATCCCCGGTTTTTAAGGCGCTGGTCTATACGCTCCCTTTCGGCTTTTATTACATCAAGGTTATAAGGTTCGCCCGTTTTAAGCCGGCTTCTTTTAGATAATTTAGCTATAGCGCTGTCCAGTTGTGTAGTGGTAGAGTCGCCTGGAAAGTTCACATTGCGTATGGTATAGCGCCTGTTGGGCCTCACGGTATATTTTGCCTTTGCCCTGCGGTTGGAAGAAGTAGAGTCAGCGCTGGTACGGGCTTTGAAATAGCCGAGGTTTTCTACACGGTTCTGAATTATATCGGCATTGTAATCTAAATCCACCTGGCTGAATAACACCGGCGGTTCGCCAACTTTAGTCCGTAACCAGTACCTCAGGCCTTTTTCTTTTTTTGGTTCGCCGGCCAGGTTATAAATGTATAATTTAGGTCGCAGGCCCAGAAAGCCACGGTTAGGCCTTGGGCGCAGCAAATCTTCCAGTTGTTTTTCCAAATCCTTACGTTCGGAGCGGCTCATAATAGTATCCTCAACCGTTACTTCGCCACCCACATACAGCAGGTCGCCTTGCGGCAGGTATTTGGTATTGCTACAGCTGTAGCAAAGCAATATCGCAAAAATAAAATATGTAATCTTTTTATTCATCCTTTGTACTCTTCTCGTTTGGCTCTGTGTTTGGCGGCAGGTCCTGCACCTTATTCACTTCAGCATCCTCAGCCGCTTTTTCCTTTTCCTGTTTTTCGCGCTCCTTGCGCTCTTTCTCGCGGCGGCGCATTTCTTTTTCTTCCTCACTGCGGTGAAACAATTCCCGGAACTTATTATAATCCATAGTGATGATAAACGCTACACCTGTTTCAATCACCTGGCCCTGCAATGCTACCTGGTAATCGTTTTTACGGTAAGCCCTCACGGCATAGCGGCCATCCTGCGTTAGCTGATATTCGGCTGAAACATCGCCTGCAATGTTGGTGGTTTCCTCATTGGCCTGCTGGCCTTCTAAACCAAAACTGCTGCCCACGGTTACCTTCAGCCTGTCATCAAACAAGCGTTTGGATACGCCCACATTCAGGTCGGTACGGTTCTGCATTTCGCCGGAAGTATAATCTTCGTTAGATTCCAGGTCGAAGTTAAATTCCACACCCTTTATCAAATCTGCCGCAAGGTTATTCAACTGCTGTGATAGTATCTTGCTCACGCTGGCACGCGCTATCGATTCGGCATTGTCGCCACCGGCTTCGCTGGCAAACGGATTCTCGCCGATAAAGCGGTTTAGCAGCAATAATGCGAATACCTGCTTGTTCAGTTCTGATGGCTGTTGGCGTATCTCCTCCAGCTTAGCCCTTGTGGTATTCAACACTTCCGACGAAACACCATAATTGCCATCAGGCAATGTGATATCGAAAGACAGTTCCGGTTTCAGCAATTCGCCATTTATCTTCAGCAACGTTTCAAAAGGGATACGCTGCTTAAAGGTATTTATACGTGTTTGTGGCATGCCGCCCAGCTGATCTTCCACCAGGTCAATAGGTGCGGTTTCGGTTTTATATACTGCTGTTATAGATAGTGTGGCATCGGTTGGCTCGCCGGTCCATAAAATATAGCTGCCTTTTTGTATCTCAAATTTCCTTTTGATGAAATTAAAGGTCATCTGGTAGGCGCCTTCGGTAAATTCGTAGCGGCCGGTAAGCGTTGTTTTGCCCGACTGGTCTATACCGCCTGTAAGCTGTGCCTCACCTTTCAATTGTAGGAAATCGCCATTACCTTTGTCAATAATGAGGTTTAGCTCAGCTTCCTTCACAATCTCGATGGCTACCTGCACGTCAATACCTTTCAATTCGCTGCTGTTCATGGCTTTTTCCATTTTCAGACGTTGCTGTATCTCCATATTGTCCTGGTCTATAAACTCTACAATGCCTTCCCTGTCAGCAATACGCGGATCCTGCTGCGGCAGTACTACGGTAAATTTGGTGTCCTCGTTCACTTTCAGCTTACCGTCAACTACAGGGCTTTCCAACGTACCTTTTACACGAAGGTTAGCATCAATGTACAGGTTGCCGTAATAAAAATCATTGTCTTTGGCTGTGGAGTTCACAGCACGGAAATTCTCCGCATCTACCGTAAGGTTAAACCCATATTTTTTAAAATCGGTAGTGGCAATTTTACCGTTGATGTCCAGCAGGTTGCTTTCCTCATCCTGTACGGTGAAATTATCCAGCGTTATGCCGGTATCATTTATGGCAACCGTCTCGTTGATAGATTTGAAGTAGGAGTTGAGTTGTGTTACCCTAAAGGCAACATCATTAAATCTCAAATCGCCATTTACATTAGGGTCAGCCGGTGTGCCGGTAATTTTAAACTGACCTGACAGGTAGCCGCTGCCATCTTTTATTTCACCAAATGTAAAGGCCTGCAGGCTCTCCATATTCAGTTTTTGTATATCAAGGTTCAGGTTGAAGTTTTGGCTGTCAGCGCGATAGGTACCGTCCAAATCCACCTGGTTGCCGTTTCCTGTTATGGCTACATCGGCCGTGTAGGTATTGGCGGTAAGGTTGTCCACTTTTATTTTGATGTCGCCAACGGTATCCTTGCTTATGGCGAAATCCTTAATGTCAAGGTCAGATACAAAAACTAAGTTGGTAGTAATGTTCCTTAGTTCGGCAGTACCGTTTATAGTGCCTGAGGCTTTCAGTTCCTCTTTCTGTATCATATTGGTGATGGTCTGTATCCTGAAATTCTCCAACTTTACATCCAGCGGTGCATTTGTGGCTTCTGACTGCGATTGCAGGCTGATAGCACCGCCATCGCTTTTCAGCTCAAAGTTGTTGGCATAAATACCGTCTTTGCCAAAACGCAGCAGGTTATCATTAGCTATGGCCCACTGCTCATAATTCAGCTTCAGGCTTTCCGGATCCAGCGAAATTTCGGTATTGCCGTTGGCAGCTTTTACCTCTCCGGCTACCAGGTATTGCTCTTCTTCTTTGCGGTCCAGTATCTGCAGCCTGTAGCTCAACAGGTCTTCCTTCAGTGCGCCTGTAATGCTTGTTTTATTGATTCGGAACTGCTCGCTCTGCACCTCTGCAATCGTCAGGCTGTATTTCAGGGCCTCATCTTCTGTATTTACTGCCAGCGCACCGCCTGATATTGTATAAGGCCCGTACACCAGCCTTGGTATGGTTCCGTTTACCACAATAGTATCGCCAACGGAGTTGTACCTGCCTTTAATGTCGATAGGCTCCAGGCGGGTAATTTGCGGCACCAGCTTGAATAATACAGGGTCGTTATCTACGTGCAGTGCGAATGTAAATTGCTGCGGGCTTGTAGCCTTTTTAGGAGCAGATGGGTTGGTATTATAGTACTTGGCAATAGTGTTGGATAGGGCAGTGCCAATCTCCGTAAGCTTGTATCTCCCTTCTATAGATGCTTTGGCAATAGTTGATTTCAGCGTGATGGAGTTTTTCTCCGGGGTTGATATGGCTACAACATTCACCGAGTCCAGTGCAAACTGCTCTTCGGCATTGGCAAACATAAAATGGTGCAGGCTTACAGTACCGTTCAGGTTGTCCGGGTTGCCATCAGTAATATCAGCATCAACATTGCCGCGCAGCTTTAGAGGGCCGGCGTGCAGGTTAAGCTTGTCCAGGTCAGCAATATCTACGTTCAGCTTAATTTTTCCGTTAGGGTATTTGCCTTTAAATCCGCCGCTGGCTACCAGGTCAAAATCCAGGTTAGGGTCGCTCATATCGGCTACTGCGTTAAACGAGCCATTGGCAATGCTTCCGTCCACATTAAGGTCGCGGTAGGTATAGCTGTTGTATTCTGCTTTTACCACTTTAGCTTTAAGCTTTGCATTGGCAGTTTGCGGGTCAAGGCCAGTACCTTTCACTTTGGCCCGCACCGTCATCTTACCAAGGGAATCATTGGTAAGCAACCTGCCCAAATCAAAATTGGTAACATCCACATCGGCATCATAACGTTCACGGTTTTTTATGCGCCTGTCAAACATCGCCTTTATTTTGGCATTGCCGTGGCTGCTGGCCAGGTTTATGTTGGTGTTGAAGTTCATCAGCGTACCTTTGAACGATGCTTTAGCAGCAAGGCTCGCCGGCAGTTTTATGTTGGCCGGGATGGTTCCCTTCGGCACAAACTGGTTGATGTCTTTCGCAGTGGTACGAAGGTCACGCACATTCAGGTCAAAATAGGCTTTTTGTACATCAGGCAGGCCGGTTATGCGTCCGCTGGCTGCCAATGTTGTGCTGCCTATGCCGCTTACCTCCAGGTTGGCAATGCGCAGGTCTTTCACCTTGCCCTGTACCTCGCTGTTAATTTGCACAATGGCATTGGGGTTGCTCTTAAAAGGGTCGGTGCCAGCCAGTGTGGGCACAAACAGCAATACATCCTTAAAGCCTATGCGGCTGCCGTCAAGGTTGGCATCCACGGCCATTTCGCCAATGTTTTTGCTGATGGATTCTATGGAAGGGTAGGACACTATGATTTGGTCCTGTAATAAGGTCTGCGGTGTTTCAAGGTACAAATCCTTTAACTGCGCACCTTTGACGTTGTAGGTTACATCAGCCTTCAGCTGCTTTATGTGCAACCCGCTTTTATCTTTTACAGTTAACTGCGCTATATTACCCGAAATAGCATCCGGCGCATAGGAAAAGTCTTTTGCCTTCAGCGTAAAGCCGCTTATATCGAGGTGCTTATAGTCGATACCTTTTTTAACCGGCGCGGCGTTCTGGTCATCAAATTTAAAGGCAACATCAGTGATGTCGGTATTGCGCAGCCTGAATTTCCATTGTGCCTGCTGTACTGCTGCGGTTTCATCCGGCAATGCCTGTTGCACCTGCTTTTCAAACTTGCCGAAAGCCAGCTGGCCTTTCAACCCGTTCAGCTCTATATTTTCAAGGTCTATCAATTGCCCTTTCAGGTCTATGGTGTTCACCTCAACATTTAATTTCTTCAGGTTGATGCCGGTATCCAAACGGCTACCTTCGTTATCATAGCCAACGCTTATATTGGATAGTTCCAACTTGCCCAGCTTCAGTTTCAGGTCAGGTTTTTTGGAAGCTTCTTCGGCAACCTTCTGCGTGCCTTTTGCAATTTCCGCTACCATGCCTTGTTTCAATATTACCTTTACGCCATCCAGCTTTACACGCGGCACATCAAACTCCAGCTTGTCCAGATCAAATGTTTTTATCCGTGTATCAAAATGGCCTATGGCAGCGCTCAGGTTATTTTTGGTTATCTCATCGTTATAGCTAACGCGCACCCTGTCCAGATTAATTTTGTCAATGGAAAACTTCATTGGGGCAGAGGTAGTGTCCATCGGTTTATCCGATGCAAAAGCCTTAATAATGTAGTCGAAATTAAAAACCGAATCTTTATTGCGCTTTACATTCGCCACAATGCCACGCAGGTCAACAGAGTTAATCTCTACCTCATTATCCAGCAGCTTAAAAAGGCTGATATCAACCGCCAGCTTTTCGCCGGCTAGGAGAGTGTCGCCTTTTTGCCCTTCAAAATATACATCTTCCAGTATCACTTTTTTGGGCAGGCCAATTTCAATCTTGCCAATTTTTACCTCGGTGCCAATCTTGCCTTCCAGATAAGACACGGCTTCATCTTTCACAATGTTCTGGAAATAAGGTATCTGGAACAGCAGCACAATTAACAGGAACAATCCTATTATTGAGCCCACCGTCCAGAGCAGCACTTTTAAGCTTTTGCGTAGGTATTTCTTAGCCTTTGTGTTCATTTATTTCATAAAAATAGAATAAATACAGGACTATAGTTTTAAAGTTTTGCTAAAGTTAAATTTGTAAATAATGCCTTATACAACGTTATAGTAAATTTTTGTAGTCCAATATTGTTTTGTGGCACAATTTTTATGGAAGGATTAACAGTAAAATTTTATACCATATTAGTTTGGTATATAATCAGCATTATATAATTTTGTACGCTGATGAAGAATTGGATAAATAGATATGTTTTATCGATTGGCATTTTGCTGGTGGTTTTGTTCACCCAGGCTGCCGGGCATTCCAATTCTGTGCAAACCTCACAAGCAGGTAAGGAAACCTACACATCGACTGATGTTCAAAAAGGGCTTACCAGTATCAATTCCATTTCTTCGCCTGTTTTCAAAAAAGCGGAAAACAGATTTACCACCAGCGAAGTAGATGAAGAGGAGGTAACTGCTTCAGCCAAAAAATTCTTGAAAGGTACTGCCTGTATACCTACGTCTTTTACAGGCCATCAGGTATCGGGGCATTTTGCTTCGGTTTACCAAAAGTGCTTATATACGCATAAGCCGCTAACTTCCTTCTGGCCTTACAGGCTCTACATCAAATTTCGCGTTATCAGGCTTTGATGCCCTGATCGTTCTCTCCGTTGGGTATTTTCATACCCTTTCTGCACATGCTTAAATTTTACCGGTATTTTTTAAATCGCTGCACATAAAGCGTTACCGTATTATTTATTGCTGTGCTTCATTCAGGAAATAAATTATAAACCATACCGTACATTTTTATTACTATGAAGAGACTGATCATCATCTCCGGCCTTGGCGTACTTCTATGCCTTGCAAGCTGCAAAAAAGAAGAGCATAAAGAAGAGGAAGCAGAATTTGTTGCTACCAACCCTATAAAAAAAGATACTATACTAACCAAGGACTATGTGTGCCAGATACACTCTATACAGCATATTGAGCTGAGGGCGCAGGAACGCGGTTACCTTGAAAAAATATATGTGGATGAAGGACAGGCTGTAAAAAAAGGCCAGCTGCTGTTCCAGATTATGCCGAAACTGTACCAGGCAGAAGCAGGCCGCGCACAGGCTGAGGCTAACTTTGCCGATATTGAATACAAAAATACCAAAAGGCTGGCTGACAAAAACGTAGTAGCGCCTAACGAACTGGCCATGGCCAAGGCCAAGCTGGATAAAGCGAATGCTGAGCTGGCACTTGCCAAAACACACCTTGCCTTTACCGAGATACGCGCACCGTTTGACGGCATAATAGACCGTTTCCATGTGAGGCTGGGTAGCCTTGTAGATGAAGGCGACCTGCTTACCGAACTGTCTGACAATAGCAAGATGTGGGTGTACTACAACGTACCGGAAGCCGAGTACCTTGATTATAAAGAGAAGCTTTATAATGACAAGGATAAAGTAAAGGTAAACCTATTGATGGCCAACAATAAACCTTTTGAATACCAAGGTGTTGTGGAAACTGTTGAGGCTGACTTTAATAACGAAACAGGAAACATTTCTTTCAGGGCTACATTCCCTAACCCAAAAGGGCTGCTAAGGCATGGCGAAACGGGTAACGTACAAATGATCCAGCCGTACAGCAACGCCCTTATCATTCCGCAGAAAGCTACTTTTGAAGTGCTTGAGAAGAAATATGTGTATGTTATTGATAAAGATAACAAGGTAAAATCACGCGAGATTACCATAGCAGGCGAACTGCCGCACATATTTATCATAAAGGATGGCTTATCTACAGGCGATAAGATTCTTCTTGAAGGGCTTCGACTTGTTAATGAAGGCGATAAGATACACTACAAGCTGGAAAAACCGGAGCAAGTATTGAGCCATCTTGAGCTGTACGCCGAATAATTAAGCAACTAAAAAAGTAAAGAAATGTTTAGCAAGTTTATACACAGGCCTGTGTTTGCTATCGTGATATCTATCATGATAGTGTTTATGGGCTCGCTGGCAATCACACAGTTGCCAACATCGCAGTTCCCCGAAATTGCACCAACCACAGTTAACATATTTATTGCCTACCCGGGTGCGAGCGCTGACGTATTGGTGAAATCTACCCTTATTACGCTGGAAAACTCCATCAACGGTGTGCAGGACATGCGCTATATGGCTACCGATGCCACCAGTGCGGGTGAGGCTACCCTGAGGATTATTTTTGAACCTGGCACCGACCCTAACCAGGCGGTAATCAGGGTAAAAACGCGGGTTGACCAGGTAATGCCGCTATTGCCGGAACTGGTACAGCGCGAGGGTGTTGTAATTACCCCTATACAGCCAAGTATGTTGATGTATGTGAACCTTTATGCCAAGAGCAAGAACATGGACGAGAAGTTCCTGTATAACTATGCCAGCGTAAAGATGTTACCTGAAATTAACCGTATAAAAGGTGTGGCACGTAGCCAGATATTGGGTAGCCGTACCTACGCTATGCGTGTATGGCTGAACCCTGACCGTATGAGGGCTTACAACGTATCAACCGAAGAGGTGATGAAAGCGCTGGGAGAGCAGAGTATTGTGGGACGCCCGGGCCGTATAGGACAAAGCTCCGGTATTGCGGCACAGTCGCTGGAATATGTGCTTACCTATAAAGGAAGGTTCAGTGAGCCTGCCGAATATGAGAATGTTATCATACGTGCCAATGCAAATGGGGAGAGCATCCGCCTGAAAGACATTGGACACGCAGAGCTGGGCAGTGAATTCTTTGATATTTATTCCAATCTTGACGGCCACCCGTCAGCCTCTATAGTATTGAAGCAGAATTACGGCAGTAATGCTACAGATGTTATCAAACAGGTAAAAGAAAAGCTGGAGGAAATGAAGCAGAGCTTCCCTCCGGGACTTGACTATAAAATAAGCTATGACGTATCTCAGTTCCTTGATGCGTCTATAGAGCAGGTAATCCACACCCTTAGGGATGCTTTCATCCTTGTGGCTATTGTGGTGTTCATATTTCTGGGCGACTGGCGTTCAACGCTTATCCCAATCCTTGCGGTGCCGGTATCACTGGTGGGGGCATTTTTTGTAATACAGTTCTTTGGCCTGTCCATCAACCTGGTAACGCTTTTTGCATTGGTACTTGCCATCGGTATTGTGGTGGATGACGCTATCGTGGTCGTCGAAGCCGTCCACGCCAAGTTTGAGGAAGACCCGCACATAACGCCATACCTGGCCGTTAAAAAAGTTTTGGGTGAAATCAGCGGTGCCATTATAGCTATTACAGCGGTTATGGTTTCGGTATTCCTGCCAATATCCTTCATGTCGGGCCCGGTAGGTACATTCTACCGCCAGTTCTCCATCACCATGGCGAGTTCTATCGTTATCTCGGCTATTATCGCTTTAACGCTTACGCCGGTGCTTTGTGCCATGCTGTTGAAAAACCACCACGGGCATGAAAAGAAAAAGAACTTCATGACCAAAGGGCTGGATAGCTTTAACCGCGGTTTTGATAAAATGACAGGCGGCTACGTTAGCATCCTTCGTAAGATAGTCAACAGGAGGTGGGTTACCTTCGGGGTGCTTATAGCATTCTGTATCGGTACGTTCTTCATCAACCAGGTGCTGCCTTCAGGCTTTATACCAAGTGAAGACCAGGGTACCATATATGCCATCATCCAGACACCTCCGGGCTCAACGCTGGAAACTACCAACCAGGTATCGCAAAGGCTACAGAAAATATGTGAACACGTAGAAGGTGTGGAATCCGTTTCATCACTGGCAGGTTATGAGATCATGACCGAAGGCCGTGGCTCTAACGCCGGTACGTGCCTTATCAATCTTAAGCCATGGTCTGACAGGGAGCACAAGGTTACTGAGATTATGGAGGAACTGGAAGAAAAAACACGCGACCTTGGCGCTAAGGTAGAGTTCTTTGAACCACCGGCCATACCGGGCTTTGGTTCATCAGGTGGTTTCTCACTACGATTACTGGATAAGAACACTACTACCGATTATAAGGATTTTGACAAAGTGCAGAATGAGTTTATGCGTGAACTTGGCAAACGCAAGGAGCTTACCGGCCTGTTCAGCTTCTTTGCGGCCAACTACCCACAGTATGAGCTGGTGGTTGATAACAACCTGGCGATGCAAAAAGGCGTATCGATAGGCAAGGCGATGGAAAACCTTGACATATTGATTGGTAGTACTTATGAGCAGGGCTTCATCAAGTTCAACCGTTTCTTTAAAGTATATGTGCAGTCCGACCCTAAATTCAGGAGGTTGCCGTCAGACATTCTTAACCTGTACATTAAGAATGACCAAGGCGAAATGGTTCCGTATTCCGCTTTCATGAAGCTGGTAAAAACACAGGGGCCAAACGAGATTACACGTTATAACATGTATAACTCCGCCGCTATACAGGGGCTTCCTGCCAAAGGTTACACCACCGCCGATGCCATACAGGCCGTGCGCGAGGTAGCTGCCAAAATGCCGAAAGGTTACGGTATTGCATGGGAAGGCTTATCGTATGACGAATCGATGAGGGGTAACGAGTCCATTTATATTTTCGGTATAGTACTGGCGTTCGTGTACTTTGTGCTTGCTGCGCAGTATGAGAGTTTCATCATTCCGCTGGCGGTGGTATTCTCACTTCCTGTGGGTGTGTTCGGTACGTTTTTCCTCTTGAAAATAATGGGACTTGAAAACAACATCTATGCACAAATCGGGCTTATCATGCTTGTGGGGCTCCTGGGCAAAAATGCGGTACTGATAGTGGAATTTGCCGTCCAGAAGCGGCACGAAGGTGCCACCATCATTGAAGCTGCGATTGAAGGGGCGAAGGTGCGTTTCCGCCCAATCCTTATGACATCGTTTGCCTTTATAGCCGGACTTATCCCGCTTATCATAGCTACAGGCGCAGGTGCCATTGGTAACAAGACCATAGGTGGAGCAGCGCTGGGCGGTATGCTTTTCGGTACGGTATTCGGCGTTATCATCGTGCCGGGCTTGTACTACATATTTGGCTCAATGGCCGATGGCAGGAAGCTAATTAAGTATGAAGATGACAGTTCGCTATCAGAAGAGTTAGTGCATTCAATAGATAATTTCAAACACCACGATGAAGAACCGAATCATGAATAAGAAAGTAATATACAGGGCCTCAGCGGTACTGCTTTTTGCCGCAGCAGTTGTAGCGTGCAAAACGCCGCAAATGGCACAGAGGACGGAGAACAAAAATGTACCTGCGAGCTATAATGGCTCGCAGGATACCCAAAACACCGCAGCGCTGGTGTGGAAGGAATACTACAAGGACCCTAACCTGGATTCGCTTATTGACACTGCCCTGAAAAACAACCAGGAGCTGAACATTACGATGCAGGAGATTGAGGTAGCCAAAAGTGAAGTACGCGCCAGGAAAGGGGAGTACCTGCCTTTCGTTGGGCTTCGTGCCGGTGCCGGTGTTGATAAGGCATCGCGCAATACCACGCAGGGTGCGCTGGAGCATAATATAGAGATTGTGCCGGGTAGGGAAAATCCTGAGCCGCTGGGCGATTTTACAGTGGGCGCTTATGCCAACTGGGAAATTGACATCTGGAAAAAGCTGCGTAATGCCAAAAAAGCTGCCGTAAGCCGTTACCTTTCAAGCGTTGAAGGCAAGAACTTTATGGTAACCAACTTGATATCGGAAATCGCAAATTCTTACTTTGAGTTGTTAGCACTGGATAACCAGCTGGAAATCGTGAAGCAGAATATTGAAATACAGAACAATGCGTTTGAAATTGTGAAGCTCCAAAAAGAATCGGCCCGTGTTACAGAGCTGGCTGTTCGCCGTTTTGAAGCGCAGGTGCTGAACACCAAAAGCCTGCAATATGAAATACAGCAAAAGATAACTGAAACTGAAAACAGGATCAACTTCCTGGTGGGTAGGTTTCCGCAGCCGGTGGCAAGGAGTGCGCAGAGTTTCAGCGGTTTTGTGCCGAATACCATCGCCGCAGGTTTGCCATCGCAACTATTGGAAAACAGGCCAGATATCAAGCAGGCCGAACTTGACCTTGCAGCTGCCAAGCTTGATGTAAAGGTAGCGAGGGCAAGGTTTTATCCGCAATTAGGCATTTCAGCAGGTATAGGGTACAGGGCGTTTGATGCATCATACCTTATCAAGACACCACAGTCGCTTATTTACAGCATAGCCGGCGACCTGATGGCGCCGCTGATTAACAGGAATGCCATAAAAGCATCCTACGCGGGTGCTAATGCCAAGCAGATACAGGCGGTGTATAATTATGAAAAAACGATACTGAACGCTTATATTGAAGTGGTAAACCAACTGGCTAACATAAGCAACCTGGAAAAAAGCTATGGCTTCAAGTCGAAGGAAGTGGATGCGTTGACTAGTTCGGTTGACATATCCAACGACCTGTTCAGATCGGCACGTGCGGACTATATGGAAGTTTTGCTTACGCAGCGAGATGCCCTTGAATCGCGCTTTGACCTGATAGAGACGAAAAAACAGCAGCTTAACGCCATGGTAAATGTGTACCGTGCGCTGGGCGGCGGCTGGAAATAGGTAGGTTTTATTTTTATAGTTTCTGAATGAAACTCCCGCTTGGTAACAGGCGGGAGTTTTTATTTAGGCTTATTTAGGATGCAACAAGTAAAGGTATATTTTAATGTGGGTAAAATCATCCTGTTTAAAATAAAAACCTCCCTATTTTGCTAACTACAACGGTGTAGTTGTAGTGTTGTTGTATAGGTAAAAGCTACTTGTTGTAGTGTGATTTTGAAAGTGTGTATAGTTTGTATGTACTGCTTATTTACGCATTGAATATTTAATTGCGTTTAATTTGATGAAAAATATAAATTTTATGCAAAATATTTACCAAAAGTTTATTACTGCCATTATTATGCTTTTATGTTCAGCATTTTCAATGGCACAGGTAACTCAGGTGGGTAGCGGAAGCTATACCAATACTTTTCCGGGGACAGATTCTGCCGGAAGAAACGGCTTCCCTTCGGGTTCGCCACTATTAACGGGTAATGCTTTAGGCAAACCGGTACCCACTAATGACTGGTGGTCTGCCAAAGTAAAGCAGGACCATGTAAGCAACCTTTTTAACTACCCGCTGGCATTGCGTACTGTAAACCAGGGATTGGTAGTGAGTTATATAGTACCTACTTCAACACCAAACGGGGCCAGCCAGCCTATTGATGATGCCCTGCCAATTACGGTAGGTGTTAACGGCCTGAATGCTTCACAGGCAAAAGTTTCGGATTATTCGGACTGGACGGTGAGCATGAACTGGGCCAACGGCAGCAACTCCTTCACTGCAACTGCCGGTATAGCCATGCCGTTTCTGTATTTTACCAAAAACACAGCCGATGTGGCATCAGTAAAGGTAACCGAAGGTACAGTAACTATTGATAACGAGATGCTGGTGATAGCAAATTCCCACCAGGGGGCAGACTTTGCTGTGTATGCGCCTGTAGGCAGTACGTGGGTACAGAGCGGTACAACATATACATCAACCCTAAACGGAAAAAACTACTGGTCTATGGCTTACCTGCCGCCCAATGCCACCAGCATTCTGGCAGTAGCTACCGAATACAAGCAGTATGCCTATGTATTTCCAACCAACACGACAGCTATGTGGAACTACAACGCGGGCAACTCTAAGCTTACCACTACATTTACGGTAACTACCGATGTGAAGGAAGGTACCGGTACCAACACATTGATGGGGCTATTGCCGCACCAGTGGGCGCACTTGGGAGGATCATCTACACCTACCGGTTATGCTTACGGTTCTATCCGTGGGGAAATAAAAACCCTGGCGGGAAATACCTTCACTACCGAAAATACTTTTAAAGGCATACTGCCAACGCTACCATACCTTGATAATTACAGCGATGGTTTCAGCCCGGCGCTGCTTGATAGTAAAATAGCGCAGATAGAGAATGATGGCCTTGCTACATGGACGGACTCTTACAACGAAGGCCAGATGATGAACCGCCTGATACAAACCGCCCGCATTGCCGATGAAATGGGCGATACGCAGGCGCGCAACAAGATGGTGGCAACCATAAAAGGAAGGCTGGAAGACTGGCTGAAAGCCGAAACAGGCGAGGTGGCCTTCCTGTTTTATTATAACAGCAACTGGTCGGCTTTACTGGGTTACCCGGCAGGCCACGGTCAGGATAATAACATCAATGACCATCACTTCCACTGGGGATATTTCATACACGCGGCGGCTTTTATGGAGCAGTTTGAGCCCGGGTGGTCAGCCCAGTGGGGGCCGATGATCAACCTGCTGGTTCGTGACGCGGCTTCGCCTGACAGGAACGATACACTTTTTCCTTACCTGAGGAATTTCAGCCCATATGCCGGGCACAGCTGGGCTAATGGCTTTGCAACCTTCCCATTCGGCAATGACCAGGAATCGACTTCAGAAAGTATGCAGTTTGCTTCTTCACTAATCCATTGGGGCACGATTACGGAGAACAACACCATACGCGATTTGGGCATTTACCTTTATACTACGGAGCAAAGCGCTATTGAAGAATACTGGTTTGATATGCATGAAAGGACTTTTAAGCCGGGGTATGGCTATAGTGTAGCATCGCGCATTTGGGGTAATGGCTATGATAACCAAACCTTCTGGACATCAGATATTGCAGCAGCTTATGGAATTGAAATGTACCCCATACACGGCGGATCGCTTTACCTTGGGCACAATGCCAGCTATGTTGAATCGCTTTGGACGGAGATTTCGGCCAATACCGGCATTATGAGCAATGCCGCCAACCCTAATCTGTGGCATGATACCTACTGGCAATACCTGTCGTTTGTTGACCCTCAGGCAGCTATAGACCTGTATGATTCGTACCCGAACCGTTCACTGAAATTCGGTATATCGGATGCGCAAACCTACCACTGGCTGCATGCCATGAATGCGTTGGGAAGGGTAAACGCCAACATTACGGCTAATTACCCCATTGCTGTGGCATTTACTCAGGATGGCGTTACCACTTATACAGCGCATAACTATGGCGATACGCCAATTGCGGTAACTTTTTCGGACGGATTTATACTGCAGGTGCCGGCCAACGATATGGTTACCAGCAGAGATGTGGATGTTTCAGCCGTATTGACAGCTGATTTTTACCAGGCATACCCTAACGGAACCGTTAACCTTACTGCTACCGTAACCGGCACAGGTGTTACTAAAGTAGGCTTTTATGATGGGACAACGCTTTTAGGCGAAGATACTACCGAGCCTTACCAAATGCCTGCAACCAATCTTACCACAGGCATACACACCATGTTTGCCAGGGTTTATGCAGGGGCGAACTTTGAGGTGACCAACACGATATCAGTACAGGTAGGTGACCAGGTGCCATATACCACTGCTTTTGTGATTCCGGGTGAGATACAGGCGGGTAATTATGACAGGTTTGAAGGTGGCATGGGACAAAACATATCCTACTATGATTCATCACCTTATAATGAAGGAGGCTATCGCCCAACCGAATATGTAGATGCCGCAACCGATACCAACGAAGGCGCTACCGTAGGCTGGATAACCGCAGGCGAATGGCTGGAATACAGCATCAATGTGCAGACAACAGGGCTATACAATGCTACCATACGTTATGCATCGGGCAATGCCAATGGTGGCGGGCCAATGCGTTTTGAGATTGACGGTGTGGCTGTAAGCACTGATGCCACTTTTGCCGCTACCGGCGACTGGGGTGCCTGGGCCAACAAAGTAGTGAATAACGTGGCACTTACACAAGGTGAGCATATACTACGTGTATTTGTAGTAAATGGTGAATTTAACCTGGGCAAGATGACCTTTGCTATGGCAGGGCCGCTGCCTTATGTGCCGCCAATTGCCAATGCAGGCGACAATGTTGCTGTAACTCTGCCTAATACTACAGCGCAGTTAAACGGCTCCCTGAGCAATGACCCGGAAGGCCAGCAGATAACCTTCAATTGGGAGCAGGTATATGGCCCATCGGTAGTTGCATTCAGCAGTAACACCGTGGCATCGCCAATGATTTCTAACCTTGTAGAAGGTGTTTATAAGATAAGGCTGACTGTGAGTGACGGCACTTATACTGCAACAGATGAAGTGTTGATCATCGTTTCGGCATCGGGCAACGCACTGCCGGTGGTTTCTATAACTTCGCCGGCAACGGGTACTGGCTATGTAGAAGGCACAACTGTAGCCATCACAGCTTCAGCAACCGACTTAGATGGTACCATAACACTTGTAGAATTTTATGACGGAGCTACTAAAATAGGAGAGGACGCCACTGCACCTTACACTTTTGACTGGACTAATGCGCCAATTGGCACGCACAGCCTTACGGCCGTAGCTACCGATAATGGCGGTGGGCAGTCAACATCGGCAGCGGTTTCTGTTACAATATCACAACTTATGCTTTGCAGCGAAACATCAAGCGATGCACAGCAGGGAAGTTTTTCTACCGGATACAAAGCAACATTTGAAACTGTTGGTACAACCGTGAAAGTAACCTTTGAATTGCTGGATACTGATAAAGTTGGCGTAGTAGCGTACCTATGGCAACAAACACCTTTTGGTGAAACACAAATGGATAATGTATCGGGCCTTATTTTTACTAAAACACTTAACGGGCAAACGCCGGGTGCAACTATAACCTATGCAGTGAAGTTTGCTTTTGCCGGCGGATTGGCTGTAACCAAATACATTAGTTATGTGGTAGGAAGCAGTTGTGCAGCGCCAACACCTGATACTGAGGCACCGGGTGCATTTACGGCAAGTGTAGGTACAATATCGGCAACATCGGTACAATTACTGTTAAACGGAACCGATAATTCAGGAAGTGTTATTTACACGATAACTTATAATGGCAATACCACTACAGTTACGGGTGTTTCGGGTACGCAACAGGCTGTAGTTATCAATAACCTTACACCTGAAACACTTTACAGTTTTACAATCACAGCAACCGATGCAGCAGGCAATGCAGCGGCCAATAACCCAATAGTGCTTCAGGCCACTACCACGGCACTGCCACAATCTGCAATGTGTTCCGGTACGGATGTTGAGGCACAACAAGGGACTTTTTCAACAGGCTATGATTATAGCTTTGAAACTATAGGCACCGATGTAAAAATTACCTTCACAATGCTTGATACCGATAAAGTTGGAGTGGTGGCTTACCTATGGCAGCAAACTCCATTTGGCGAAAGTATGATGACCAACACTACGGGCTTGTCATTCACCAAAACCATTACTGGGCAAACACCGGGTGCAAACATAACCTATGCTGTTAAGTTTGCTTTTGCAGGTGGGTTGGCTGTTACCAAATACATTACTTATACAGTAGGCGAAAGCTGCGCGATGGGTGTAGATGAATCAGAATTCAGTAATTCTGTAGTAATGTATCCTAACCCGGCAGGCAGCGTTGTTACGGTAGAATCAAATTTTTCAGTGATTGACAGAGTAGAAGTTTACTCGTTGCTGGGAACCAAAGTTTTGGAGGCTAGTAACAATACTTTTAATGTAAACCATCTGGCTGAAGGGGTTTATATGGTAAAAGTATATGCTGATGATAAAACTTCGCTCAAAAAACTTGTTGTAAAAAAATAAATAAGGGTTTATTTTAACAAAAACGGCCGGTACATATGCGTGTACCGGCCGTTTTGCTTTTAAAGTAATTTGTTATATCATAAGCTATTTAAATATTGTGTAGGGTAATTGCAGTAAGGTAAGATACACGCTTGTTCCACTCTTCAGTAAGATTAAAGCGGATAGAAGGAATACGCCAAATTTTAGTAGAGTAAATACAATTGCCATATTTTTCCAGTTCTTTTGGAGTGGCAAAATCCTTAAGGCGCTCATATTCGCGGGCAGCTACTATGGCAAACTCAGGGCGGCAGTTTAAGTTATGTATGGCCTCTACTATGGTTGTAATCCTCCGTCGCTGTTCAGTAGGTGAGCCGCTTACTATGAGTATGTGCTTGTCGCGTACTGTAATCACATAATTGCCTTCTGATATTCCGGCATTTGGGTCAATAAGTACAAGAGATGTTGCCCCTGTATCAGACATGTGGATTCTTCTTATTGCACTAGGCTGTAGCCTCCTGCAAATTTCCCTGATGGTTTCGGCTTTGCCTGCCCATTGGGAGCCTTTAATAAGTATGTATTTCATGGTGGTAGTTTGGGTAATAGTGTTAATTGAATAGAGTGATGAGTTAATTTAAATGAGTAAAAATTTATACACGAGAGGGAATAATTCGCCAGGTTTAATTAGCATATTTTCCGCAAAATTTATTTGTAGATATTAGTTTATCTACAATAATGGTAAGGATAAAATACCCTTGCCGGCAAAAGGTCAAAGCGTTATTCAAATTTTTATAAAATGCTAAATTTTAGTAAGGCGTGTAAATTAAATTATATTTGATTTGATCTATTTTGTCAGATTTTTAATAAAGTTATTATTATATAAATAAAAAAGCATACGGTTTTCCGTATGCTTTGTGTTAATATATTATAATTTTCTAAATTATCCCTAAATCCTTGGTTATAGATATAAGATGTATAGCATTATTAGCCTTAAAAAAAATCTTTAACTTATTAATCCGTTTTTCAATACTACTTGTGCTGGACGAAGCCATCCCCATGTTGCGGAACATATCACTAATTTCAGGTTGGGTATAGCCGTTGGATAGGTGTTTAAGCAACAGTACATCATAATCGTCAATCTCCAAAAGGGTAGGGTCTTTTAATATATAGGCCAAGTGTGGTGATACATACGTTTTACCTGCATTGATAAAATTTTTTATGGCATCAATCAGTTCAATGCCGCTTTCCCTGCTTTTGCCCACATACGCATTAATTTTATGCTTATCAAACAATGATTTAATGCTAAAAGCCCTGTCTTCAATAGAGTAAACAATTATAGGCACATCAGGCTGTTCTTTTCTTATTGCCTCAATTAGCTCTTCTCCTGATTGGATTTTGGTTTCCCTGTAATCGTTTCTAAAAGAAAGATCGGTAATTATAAGCTCAAAAGGGGCTTGCTCAAATAATGCTTTTTTTACCTTTAAATAGGCTTCATCGCAATACTTGGTAGACCTGATATCGGTACCGGTACACATATTGGTTTCAAGGATAGACTTTAAACCAATATTTACACTGTCAACATCTTCTACAAGTAGTATTTTTTTATACATAGGCACTATTGAGTGGGAATGAAATAGTAAGATGAAAGCCTTTCCCGCTACGAGTTTCAAATATAACATTACCTCCTATACTTTCTATACGGTTTTCCACATTTTGTAGTCCGTTTTTCACAAATTCAGTTTTCGTTATTCCAAGCCCGTTATCTTTATAACATGCGAAAAGTTTATTGTCAAGTGCTTTAAAATCAAGTATTATTACACTTGCTCGGCTGTGCTTTTTCATATTTGTCATTAGTTCCTGTACTGCACGGTAAAGCATTATCTTTTTCAGGTCGCTTACTGTTTTCCAGTGTATGCTGTCCATTCCTTTGATAATAATATTTGTGCTGCTGCAACTATATTTGCCTACCATATCCTTGAATTGCGGTAAATATTGGCTTCCTGTATTTATTGATGCCGTTTCGCGGGATATATTTCGGGTAGAATGGTATATAGAACTAAGGCTTTGGATGAGCTTTTCCTTATCATGGCCTGCAATGGTTTCCTGTTTTTCCAGTTGGCTTATGGTGCTGTAAATTTCGTTTGCTACCTCGTCATGAAGTTTTTTTGATATCCTGGATTCTGCCAGGTAAGCCTCAAGCGCCTTTTCTTGCCTGTACCTGATTGATTTAAGGTAGAATATTATTAGTGTGGAGGTAAGCATCATAAGGCTTATTAAGCTGATTTGATGATTATAGGCTTCAAAAAATCCGTACAATGTTATATTGCTGCTTTTTAGCAGGTTTGTACCCTCGGCAATTATGCCTGGCGTTGCATTAAAAATACTTTTCATTTGCTTTATACAATGAATTTACGTAGCAGATGTGTAGTATTTACAAGCAAATAATAATGTCCTGTTGTAGTAGTAGGAGGCTTTTTTAAAAGCCCGGGCATGAATATATTGCTCGTTGCAAATTTACTATTTATCAAACAGTTAACAAAAACTTTAACATATCTGCAATCTGTCGGATATCAATGCAGTTTATCGATTCAGTTTTTAACTTAAGATATTTCTTTTTATGAGCTGCTTTAGATTGCTGCCCAATTTTCAGTAAGCACGTAAAATTACCTGTTGCAAAAATTCAGGTAATTTTGCGTATTGACCAGTCTTTATAAAATAGCATTCTTTGCAGTATACTTTTTTAGATAGTTCAACCCCCAAAATTGAAGCTATAATATAAATTACCCTCCTAGCCCCCAGGGAGGGTGATTTTTCTAAAAGTTAATGTAAAAGATTAAAAAGATGGCTGGCTTTACCAAAAATGACCTGTTGTATATAGAGAGATACGAATGGAATCAGGTTGAAATTATTGAAGATTTTATGATGCTGGACCGTAACAATGGTCACCAGGTATTGCATTTTGCCAACAGCTATGCCAAAAAGTTTTTTCATACGCCGCTTAAAGGTGACTTGCATAAAATAGAATATATGCTGGCTTACCGTGTTCCGCAGGATTTAGAAAACAAAACATACATAGCCACATTTATTAATAGTAATTGGTAAAAAAAGGCCTGCAAATATGTTTTGCAGACCTCTCCTTCAATAACCTAAGTAACAAAAAATAACGTTATTATTGTTTAGGCTTAGTTGAAGCTTTTTTTGCCGATTTACGGGGAGTTGTAGTAGCCATATTGTTTTGCCCGGCTGTTGCTGCATCCTGCCTGTTCTTTTTCATGTCTTCCTTCTGCTGCTTTTTAAGCTCATCATTACCTTGCTTATCGGCCTTGCGCATTTCAGATGCTGTTTGTGCATCTTTCTCAACCTGGCGTTGCGTTACCGGCGGCGGCTGTTGTTGCAGGCGTTCCTGTTCTTCCTGTACCTGGGCAAATAGGGTAGCAGTAAAAGCAAAAAAGGAAAGTATTGTTAGTTGTAATCTTTTCATTACGCTGTTTGTTAGTTATATAAAATTAGGCAATATGCTCATTATCTGCATGCTTCGGCAGCACTATTAACCTATCTTTAACGCCCCTTGCCAAATTAACTTAATGCCTCTTACGCTTTTTTATAAAAATTGTATCGGTAGGGCCGCAACCCGCGGCTGTTATTGTATATTTGTTTAAAATTCCTTTTACTGTGCCTCATATCAACAAGCTAAAAATCCTCAACGATCCTATATACGGCTTTATATCTATAACCAACCCGCTGGTGTATGATGTAATTCAACATCCTTACTTTCAGCGCCTGCGCCGCATATCGCAAATGGGTATGAGTTACCTGGTGTATCCGGGGGCGCACCACACACGCTTCCATCATGCTTTGGGTTGCATGCACATAATGCAAAAAACCATACAGGTGCTTCGGTTTAAGGGAGTGGAGATTTCGGAGGCGGAAGAGAATGCCCTTTGCATAGCTATCTTATTGCATGATATTGGGCATGGCCCTTATTCGCACGCTATGGAGCATAGTATTGTAGAAAAAGTTAGCCATGAGAGCATTTCGCTGCTATTTATGGATAAACTTAATGCGGAGTTTGGCGGCAGGCTGAGCCTTGCTATCCAGATATTCAGGGGAGATTATCATCGTAGGTTTATGCTGCAGCTTATATCGAGCCAGCTGGATATGGACCGTATGGATTACCTGAAGCGCGACAGTTTTTATAGCGGTGTGGCAGAAGGTAACATTAATAGTGAGCGCCTGATACAGATGATGAACGTGCAGGACGATATGCTGGTGATAGAGGAGAAGGGCATCTATTCGGTAGAGAAATTCCTTGTGGCACGAAGGCTGATGTACTGGCAGGCCTATTTACACAAAACCAGTGTGGCAGCAGAACTGATATTGGTAAAGATACTTAAACGCGCCAAGGAGCTTACCTATTTGGGTACTGTACTGGAATGCAGCAGGCCACTGGCTTTTTTCCTGAATAATAAGATAACGCTGGAAGGTTTTACTGATGAGGTGATTACTACCTTTTCGCAGCTGGATGATTTTGATATTATGTCGGCCATCAAAGCATGGCAGTATCATGAAGATTATGTGCTGGCCGAACTGTGCCGAATGATCATTAACCGTGATTTGCTGAAGATACGCCTTCATGCGGAAAAAGTAGAAAAGGCAAAAGTAGAAGAACTAAGCAGGCTTTTGGCAGATGAGCTGGGCATAACGGAAAAAGAGGCAGAATATTTTGTTTTTCGCGGAAAAATTAAAAACCAGGCTTATAATAAAACCGGCGAGCCTATACATATATTAAAGAAAGACCGCACGGTAGAGGATGTGGTGGAAGCATCTGACCAGTTGAATTTAAAGGCGTTATCTAAGCCTGTTACCAAATATTACCTGTGCTTTCCAAAACAACTTTTGGAAAAAGTAGCTTTTTAATTTAATTTTATATTTTTGTCGGGATGAAATTTACAGCAGAACAAATAGCAGGTATATTGGAAGGTGAGGTAGTGGGAAATCCCGGTGCTGAAGTTTATAAGCTTGCCAAGATTGAAGAAGGTACCGATGGGTCGCTTACTTTTTTGGCAAATCCTAAATACCAGCAATACATATACTCCACACAAGCCAGTGTAACAATAGTAAATAAAACCTTTGAGCCTGAAGCTGATGTAAGCACTACACTTATTAAGGTTGAAGATGCTTATAAGGCTTTTTCTAAGCTACTGGAATATTATAACCAGGTAAAGCTGATGAAATCAGGTATAGAGCAGCCATCAGTAGTGTCGGAAGGCGTTACTTATGGCGATGGGCTATACCTTGGCAGCTTTTGCTATATTGGCAAAAATGTAAAGATTGGCAACAATGTAAAGATATATCCCAACAGTTTTGTAGGTGATAATGTTACTATTGGCGACAATACTATTTTGTTTGCCGGCGTACGCGTATATTCTGAAACTGAGATTGGGTCAGGGTGTACTATACATTCAGGCTCTATCATTGGGTCTGACGGTTTTGGTTTTACGCCTAATGAAGAAGGCGTGTACAGCAAAGTGCCGCAAATAGGCAATGTAATCCTGGAAGATAATGTAGATATTGGCGCCTGTACTACAATTGACAGGGCAACGCTTGGTTCTACTATCATCAAAAAAGGCGTAAAGCTGGATAACCAGATACAGATAGCTCACAATGTGGTTATTGGCGAAAATACGGTTATAGCATCGCAAACCGGTGTTGCAGGTTCTACCAAGATAGGTAAGAACTGTATTATTGGCGGGCAGGTTGGCATTGTAGGGCATATAACCATTGGCAATAATGTGCGCATACAGGCGCAGTCAGGCGTAGGTAAAAGCATACCTGACGGCGATACTATACAGGGTAGCCCGGCATTGGGTTATTCTGACTTCAATAAATCGTATGTCCACTTCAGGAACCTCCCCAAAATTGTGGCCGATATTGAAGAGCTTAAACAGAACAAACACTAAACTAAAATATACCGAGAATGGTTAAACAAACCACTATCAAAAGTGAAGTATCATTAAGAGGGGTTGGCCTGCATACCGGCAAAGAGGTTACTATGACCTTTAAACCTGCCCCGGTTAATAACGGATATACTTTTGTACGGGTAGACCTGGAAGGGCAACCTGTAGTTGAGGCAGATGCCACTTATGTTGTAAATACCCAAAGGGGTACCAACCTGGAGAAGAAAGGGGTTAAAATACAAACCTCAGAGCATGTGCTGGCAGCATTTATAGGTTGCGATGTTGATAACGTTATTATTGAACTAGATGCTTCGGAACCGCCAATTATGGATGGCTCATCTAAATTTTTTGTTGAAGCCATTGAAAAGGCCGGCATAGAAGTGCAGGATGCGGAACGTAAGGTATATGTGGTAAAAGAAGTTATATCTTATACTGATGAAGCTACAGGCAGCGAAATTATAGTAATGCCGTCTGACGATTACCAGGTAACCGCCATGGTTGATTTTGGTACTAAAGTGTTGGGTACGCAAAACGCTACCCTTAAAAACATAAGCGAATTTAAAACAGAAATAGCCTCTTCAAGAACATTCAGTTTCCTGCATGAGCTGGAGGCGCTGCTGAACAACGGCCTTATAAAAGGTGGTGACCTTAACAATGCTATTGTGTATGTAGATAAGGAAATTTCGCCTGAAACGATGGAAAACCTTAAGGTAGCTTTTGGCAAAGACAGTATTGCTGTAAAGCCAAACGGAATCCTGGATAACCTTACACTGCATTACCCTAATGAGGCTGCCCGCCACAAGCTGCTTGATGTAATTGGCGACCTTGCATTGGTAGGCACACGCATAAAAGGTAAGGTAATAGCCAACAAGCCGGGGCATTTTGTAAATACCCAGTTTGCTAAAAAACTGCAAAAAATAATAAAGATAGAACAGCGCAACCAGGTGCCGGAATATGACCTTAATGCCGAGCCGCTGATGGATGTGACTAAGATAATGAGTATGTTGCCGCATCGTCCGCCGTTCCTTTTGGTAGATAAGATTATTGAAATGAGCGACAGCCATGTGGTAGGCCTTAAGAATGTGACCATGAATGAGAATTTCTTTGTGGGCCACTTTCCGGGGGCGCCGGTTATGCCTGGCGTACTTATTGTAGAAGCTATGGCACAAACAGGTGGTATACTGATATTGAGTTCAGTGCCTGATCCTGAAAACTACCTGACCTATTTCATGAAGATTGACAACGTGAAGTTTAAATATAAAGTGCTGCCGGGCGATACGCTGGTGTTTAAGTGTGATTTACTTTCGCCAATACGCCGTGGAATTTGCCACATGCAGGCTAATGCTTATGCCAATAACAGGCTGGTAGCAGAAGCAGAACTGATGGCGCAGATTGTCAAAAACAGCTAAAACAAAAAAGATTGTATGAATCAACCGTTAGCATATGTACATCCGGGCGCCAAAATCGCTAAAAATGTAGTGATTGAGCCATTTACAACCATCCATAATAATGTGGAGATTGGTGAGGGTACATGGATAGGTTCCAACGTAACCATTATGGAAGGCGCAAGGATTGGTAAAAACTGTAATATATTTCCGGGCGCAGTAATTTCAGCCGTGCCACAGGATCTTAAATTCGGAGGTGAAGATTCACTTGCAATAATAGGAGATAACTCTACTGTGCGTGAATGTGTTACTATTAACAGGGGTACTATAGCTTCCGGCCAGACCAAGATTGGCAAAAACTGCCTTATTATGGCTACAGCCCACATAGCGCACGATTGCCACATTGGCGATAATGCCATTATTGTAAACGGAGTTGCCCTTGCCGGCCACGTTACAGTAGGTAACTACGCTATAATTGGAGGGCTTGCCGCAGTGCACCAGTTTATAAGCATAGGAGACCACGCCATGATTTCGGGTGGGTCGCTCGTGCGTAAGGATGTGCCTCCTTTTACCAAAGCTGCCAAAGAACCGCTTTCCTACGTGGGTATTAACTCTGTAGGATTGCGCAGAAGAGGCTTTACTACTGAAAAAATAAGGGAGATACAGGATATTTACAGGATACTGTATCAAAAAAATTATAACACTACCCAGGCGCTTGGCATAATCGAGGCTGAGATGGAAGCTACACCGGAACGTGATGAGATTATCCTTTTCATCAGGAATTCGTCAAGAGGTGTAATGAAGGGATATACAGGAATATATTGATAAAGGTTTAGTCGTTGGTTGTTTGGTGTTTAGCCGGGCCTACTTAACGACAAGCAAAAAACGACAAACAGAAAATAAACGAATAAACAAAATAAAGAAATGGCAACTACAGCAGATATCAGAAACGGATTGTGCATTAAATTTAACCACGATATATATAAAATCGTTGAATTCCTTCATGTGAAGCCTGGAAAAGGCCCGGCTTTTGTAAGGACAAAACTAAAAAGCCTTACTAATGGCAAAGTACTTGATAATACTTTCTCAGCAGGGCATAAAATTGACGATGTACGAGTAGAAACGCACAAGTTCCAGTTCCTTTACCCGGAAGGCGACCAATACCACTTTATGCATGTGGAAACGTATGAGCAGATTTCGCTTCACAAAGACATCCTTGATGCGCCGGACCTTTTGAAAGAAGGTGAGAATGTAATGGTTATCTGGAATACAGAAACTGATGCCCCGCTATCGGTTGATATGCCTGCTTCAGTTATCCTTGAAGTTACTTATGCCGAGCCAGGTGTTAAAGGAAACACCGCTACCAATGCTACCAAGCCGGCAAAAGTGGAAACAGGTGCATCAGTAAACGTGCCTCTTTTTATTAATGAAGGCGATAAAATCAAGATTGATACTGCTACAGGCCACTATATGGAGCGTGTGAAAGAATAATGTTGATTTGTTTATTTGTGGATTTGTCCATGCGGCACATCCACAAATAAATGAATCGACGTACCAACAAATAAACCATTAAAATGAAATTCCCTACTATATATCCTTTAGAAAAAATTGCAGCCATAATAGAGTGTGACTTTGTGGGCGATGCTGATTTTCCGGTACATGGCATGAACGAGATTCATGTGGTGGAACCCGGGGATATAGTGTTTGTGGATCATCCTAAATATTACGACAAAGCCCTGCAATCGGCAGCTACCATAATCCTTATCAATAAGGAAGTGAAGTGCCCTGAAGGTAAAGCTTTACTTGTATCGGATGACCCGTTCAGGGATTTCAATAAGCTTACAAGGCACTTCATGCCTTTCCAGTCATCAAGTACATCAATTTCAGCTTCAGCTAAAATAGGTGAGGGGACTGTTATACAGCCTAATACTTTTGTTGGTAATAATGTCACTATCGGTAAAAATTGCCTGATACACAGCAATGTTTCCATATATGACAATACCGTGATTGGTGATAATGTGATTATTCATTCAGGTACAGTTTTAGGGGCAGATGCTTTTTATTACAAAAAACGTCCTGAAGGGTTTGACCAGCTATTATCAGGTGGACGCGTGGTAATAAAGGATAATGTGGGCATTGGTGCCCTTTGTACTATTGACAAAGGCGTTACCGGAGATACTACCATAGGCGAAGGCACTAAAATAGATAACCAGGTGCATGTAGCCCATGACACAGTGATTGGTAAAAAATGCCTTATTGCAGCACAAACCGGTATTGCCGGCTGTGTAGTAATTGAGGATGAGGTTACCCTATGGGGCCAGGTAGGTACTACAAGCGGAATCACTATTGGCGAGAAAGCTGTGGTACTGGCACAATCAGGTGTTGGGAAATCTCTTGAAGCGGGCAAGGTTTATTTTGGCTCTCCTGCCGAAGAATCAAGGGAAAAAATGAGGCAGCTGGCTAACCTGAAAAGAATACCGGATATACTTGAAAAACTGAGATAGTATGAATGCAAAGGAAGTTGTAGCGGAATATTACAGGCAGGAAGGTTTCAGGAGTCCTGAAACTATCAGTAAGTTCATTCATGATGGTCTGGAATTGAAATGGCACAGCTCTAAAGGTTACCTGGAACTTGATAAGAATGATTTTATGGCGCTGGCCCAGGAAATGGGTAAATCATATTGTGCATCGCGCCTTGATATGAGCCATATGATTGCAGAGGGTGATAATGTTACTGTGCGCTACACCCATTACGTAAATGCTTTTGAAAACCCTCACGAAGAAATGCTATTGGCGCATTTTGTAGTGATATGGGAAGTGAAAGACGGTAAATTGTACAAAGGCTTCCTTATGAGCCAGCTGGGCTAATATTTTATGAAGGGGGCAACAGCAGTACACTTACCGCAAAACACTTCACAGCTCCCCATCAATATTCTCAGGATTACCTGTATTTTATGGCTTGCAGCCAAAATTATCAGCTACCCGGCCTGGATAGCTACCGGCAGGCTGTATCCTGTAATCCCGGCTTTGGATGGTTTTGAAACCGTTGAGCCTCTGGTGCACGATGCATTGTTTTGGGCATCGATTGGGCTGATGGCTATGTTGTTGCTATTTCCACGGATTAAGGTATTGGCCATATTACTGATCCTGATTGAAATCTCATCCTGCCTGCTGGATGTAGTGCGCTGGCAACCCTGGGAATACCAGTATCTTTTTATCACTTTTATTTTTTGCTACAGCCATGATAAGCCCAAAGTGCTTTACAACGCATTGGCTTTTATGATGGCATCGGTTTATATCTTTAGCGCGCTGCAAAAGCTCAATGGCGGCTTTCTGTACACGGTTTGGGAAAATATGATGCTCCGGTCTTTCGGAGGCGTTTCCGGGGCGCAAATCGTTTCCCTGCAATTGCATTATGTTGGGTTGCTGCTTCCGGCTATAGAATTGCTGTGTGGTTTTGCCTTGCTTTTTATGCGTAATAAAAAATGGCCGGCCCTGGCGCTTATGGCCATGCACCTGTTCAATTTGGTTTTCCTTGGACCTTGGGGGCTCAATTACAATATAGCAGTATGGCCATGGAATGTGGCTATGATGGCATTCCTCTACCTGCTCTTTGTACAGAACAGGCAGCAGTTTTTGCCTTCCTTTCTTTTTGCGGGATGGAACAGGGTAGTGCTGCTATGCTTCGGTATTTTACCAATATTGAGCTTTTGGGGATTGTGGGAAAGTCATTTTTCGTCTAACCTGTATTCCGGTAAAACAAAAAACCTGACTGTTTGCGTGAATAAAAAAGATGTACGTGAGTTACAGGCTTATTTTTCTAAAGACAATCACCATATATGCGAAAGCACCTCAATGCTCAAGGTACAAAAATGGTCGTTTAGCGAACTGAACCTGCCGCCGTATCCTGAAGAATGGTATTACCGACGATGGGTTAGGGAATGGAAAAAACAGCATACTAAAGCCCGGGCCAAGTTTTACATTTATCAATATCCGTATAAAGAAAATACTGAGATACGCTAAGCTACCACCTCGGCAATATCTTCTGAGCATAGCAGGTCATACAATGCTTTCTCCTGCGCATTCAGCTCATTGTTGCCCGATTGTGCAGATAGGTCATAATTCCATATAGAGCCTTTTTCGTATGCCGCAATTACTGTTGGGTGCACATAATATTTTTTGCAGACGGTGCGGGTATTGCCCAGTTTTTCGGCTACTGAATCCAATACACTGACAATTTTACGCCTACAGTCGGTTTCACTGGTATGTTCCCCCAGTTCATTAAAAGCACACAGGGCATTCAGGCTGCCTGCCCATGCGCGGAAATCCTTGGCGGTAAAGTCCTCGCCGGTGAGCTCTTTAATGTAGCTGTTTACATCGCCTGAGCCTATGGTGTGCCTTTTGCCATCGTCATCATAATACTGGAAAAGTTCCTGCCCCGGTATATCCTTACATTTCTTCACCAGGTTGGCCATACGGCGGCTTTGCAGCTTTATTTTATGCTTAACGCCTTTTTTGCCTACAAAATCAAATGTTACGGTAGCACCATCAAACTTTACATGTCTGTCGCGGAGGGTAGTCAAACCGAAGGAGCCATATAGTTTTTTATACGAATCATTCCCAATACGAATATTCGTCAACTCAATAAGGCGAACCACCAGTGCCACCACTTTTTCATAAGGCAAGCCGTGGCGGGCAAGGTCTTTATCTACATGATCGCGTATTTGGGGAAGTGCCAGGGCAAAGCGCCTCAGCCGGTAAAACTTGCTTTGGTTGCGTATCTTGTTCCAGTCCGGGTGGTAGCGGTATTGCTTGCGGCCACGAATGTCATTGCCGGTTACCTGCAGGTGGCCATTTTCGTAGGGGGAAATCCATACGTTTTCCCATGCAGGTGGTATTACCAGCTTTTTGATACGTTCCAGTACTGCTTTGTCTTTTACGGTGTGGCCGGTATCATCAACATACGAAAAACCGCCGGCTTTCCGCTTCCTGTAATAGCCTTTATCATGCTGTAAGGAATAGCGTAAGCCAACGGCCTTTGCGGTTATTTTAGGGTCGCTCCCTATCTTTTCCAATTTCTTCTGGAGCCTTTTCATGCAATTATGCCTCCCTGCCTCTTATGCTAAGTTCGTCAAGTTTGCGTGCAGCGCCACTTTCTGATGATGGGCCTGCCACAAAAACACCTTTTTCGCCGTCTTTTGATTTGATGCCATATACAGTAGCCTCATCACCTGGGTCGCTTTCGCCCTCATAGCGGTAAATGTGCTGGATAGTAAAATCGTCAGGATTTTGCGTAATGCGGTCTTCCTCAAGATTAAAGTCGGTAGTGTAGCCTTTTTCGGCCAGTTCCTGTAGTGCTTTGGAAACTGTGGCGTAATGATACATTTGTCTGTCCATGATAGTTAGTTTTAATGGTGGAATTGATTTGTATCTTAAAATTACAATATATCGGTTTTTGCCGCTGCCAATGAAATGTTAAACATGCAGCGAAGCTGCAAGCTGCTAAGTTGCTGAGCGACTAAGCTTCTTAGCTGGTGAGTGACAATCTGAAATCTAAAATCTGAAATCTGAAATCAAAAGTGTACCTTTGCCCTCCAAAAGCAGGCCGCCTTATCGCCGTCTTTAACAAGAGGGAGGAAAGTCCGGACACCACAGGGCAGCATAGCGGGTAATGCCCGTCATCACGCCCACGGCGTGAGAGGACAAGTGCAACAGAAAGTATGTACAGGTAATGCTGTAGTGAAACCAGGTAAACTCTATGCGGTGAAATGCCATGTATACCGGCTATATGTAGGGCTGCCCGCCCGATGCCGGGGGGTAGGCAGATTGACCCGCGCCAGTAATGGCGGGGCTAGATAAATGATAAGGCTTCTTATAACGAGAGGACAGAATCCGGCTTACAGGCCTGCTTTTATATTTCTATACCTAATTGATTTTTGAAATAGTCTATCCAAAAATTAATTACTTTTTCAATTTCATCTTCAAAATGCAATACAGTTCCATCAAGCATTTCAATTTTGAGGTAAGTTTGATTGAATTGTCGAGCAAAAACTCTTGAGTAAGGACCTATATGTTTTTTTACTTCTTTAAGTTGAGCTTTTGGTCTGGATAATTCTGCATGTTTTGAATAATTTGCAATATCATGCATAATTCTTAACGACTCGCAATGTGGATATAATTTTTCACGAAAATCACCGAGTGCTTGCCGCCCCGTAGCTCCAAAAAATTCTTTACCTACCCAATCAGTCAGGTGCCATGCATTACTGCTTAAATCAAGGGCCAGTTCAATGGAAGTTGGATTTTTTTTGAATCCTTCCCATTGATTTATCAATTGGGAGAATTTAATTTTAGAATTAAGCGAAAACATAGATATCGTATTTATTACTCCTCCTCTCCATCAAAATCTTCCTCAACTTCCTCACCACTTCCTTCAAACTCAAAAAAAGTAAACACGCTTCCACCATACTTTTTATCGAATGAAAAATTCATCAGGTGATCCATTTTGGTGTGTTTGGAGTGTTCAATAATCATCATCCCGTCTTCGTTGAGCAGGCTGTTTTCAAAAATCCGGGTAACCAATTCCTCAAACTTTATCTGGTCCATATCATACGGCGGGTCGGCCACAATAATATCATAGCTGGCTTTATGCCCGGCCAGGAATTTGAATACATCACTTTTTAGGGCGGTAATATCCAGGTCAAACTCTTCAGCCGTTTTCTTAATGAATTTTACGCATCCAAAGTCGGCATCTACAGCCGTTATGCTACTGGCCCCACGGCTCCCGAACTCATAGCTCAGGTTGCCCGTGCCCGCAAAAAGGTCCAGCACCTTTAGGCCGTCAAAATCAAAATGGTTGTTCAGTATATTGAACAGCGACTCCTTGCTCATATCAGTCGTTGGGCGAACAGGCAGGTTTTTGGGTGGGCTTATCCTGCGGCCTTTATATTTTCCTGAAATTATCCTCATGCGTTGTAAAGTATAAAATGCTGTAGCGCATCCTGTTGTGTTAAGCTGTAGCGTTGTTGCAGCCCGTCGGTGTCAAATAGCGCTACATTGCGAATGTATTTATAGGCGATATCAAACAAGTTGTCACCCTCATCCACCTTGCCCAGTAGCCACACTTTTGCGGTTTCGGGATTCAGTTGCAATTGCTCCATGGTAAAGAGCAGGTAGTATAAAAAGTCTTCCGGTGTGTTGTATTCAAACGAGTTGAACAGCAGCAGCTTTTGGTTGCGCGCCACAATAATCTCAAAGTGGGTGGACTGTATATGCACATACACCTGCTTTTCGTCAATGTTCTTGGAAGCGTCCAACAATTTGGAAACTAATATGCTGTTCGTATTCTTATAATCAAACGAACTGAAACGATCCAACAAAAAATTGTTTACGTTAACCTGCGGTACATACACATTATTAATGTCATAACTGCCAATGGAATCGTAAGCGAAAAAATCCGTCTCAAAAACCTTGGTATCGTATTGCAGGTAGCTGCCTAAAAAGTTTTCGTCAAACAACGCATTCGGCACAAACGTGCAGAAGTTATTGTCGTGCAGCACTACAATCTCGTCATAACGGTTTTCCAGCACCGGGTTGTTTACAAAAAGTTTCCAAAGCTGGTCTTCAATGCTCCGGTGCCTGTCCAGTACAGTATGTTCTGTGCGTGTAATGGCCCAGTTGAGCGTATCAAAAATGCAGAAGGAAACCTCATTGAGTGCCACCTGCAGGCACAGCTTGCGGTAGTTTTTATCGGTTATGGTGTTGTTCATGTAGCGGCGGCGGTTATAGTTACAAATTTACATTCTTTTTTGGTTTATCATTACGTATCTTTGAAGCTGCCAAAAAGCCTGCAATTACTGATGAACCCACGCCAATTCTACAACATCCTGCGCCATGAATTCCCTTTTGAGCCTACGCTGAAACAGGATATATTCATGCAGAAGATTGCAGAGTTCATAACAACTGATGACAGGCACCAGCTTTTTGTACTGAAGGGTTACGCCGGTACGGGCAAGACCACTATTATTTCTACCATCGTCAACCAGTTATACCAGGCCAAAAAGAAATATGTGCTACTGGCGCCAACGGGGCGTGCAGCTAAAGTAATAGCCAATTATTCCCAAAAGCCTGCCTTTACCATACACAAGCGTATTTACTTCCCCAAAAAGGGCAGTGGCGGGGGGATGGCTTTTACCATGCAGCAGAACAAGTTTAAAAATACCATTTTTATAGTTGATGAAGCGTCAATGATAAGCGATGCGCCCAGCGACTCTAAAATGTATGAAAACGGATCGGTGCTGGACGATTTAATGAGCTATGTATATAATGGCGACAACTGTAAAATGATATTTATTGGCGATACGGCACAGCTTCCGCCTGTAAATATGGATATAAGCCCGGCATTAGATATACAACAGCTTGCACAGGAATACTATATGGATGTGCAGCACATAGAGTTGGACGAAGTGATGCGCCAACAGCTGGATTCCGGCATTTTATACAACGCTACGGAGCTGAGGGAATTGCTGAAGTCGGCTTTTTTTGATACCTTTCAGTTTAAGGTAAAAGGTTTTAAGGATTTAGTAAGGCTGCAGGATGGCTATGATATTCAGGATGCCATACACCATGCCTACAGCAATTACAGTATTGAAGATACCGCTTTTATAGTACGTTCCAACAAGCGTGCTAACCAATATAACCAGCAGATTCGTAACCGGATACTGGACAGGGACAGCGAACTTTCTACCGGAGATTTTATGATGGTGGTAAAGAATAACTATTTTTGGCTGGAAGAAAAGAGTGAAGCGGGTTTTATTGCCAATGGCGATATTATTGAAATTTTAGAGTTATTCAGGATACAGGAACTGTACGGATTTAAGTTTGCAAAAGTAAAAGTTAGGATGGTCGATTATCCTGACATGGCGCCATTTGAAACCATACTGATACTGGACACGGTTGAGAGTGAGTCACCATCATTAACCTATGAGCAGAGCAACCAGCTGTACAATGAGGTAATGCAGGATTATATGGACGAGCCTACACAATATAGGCGTTTTGCCAAGGTGAAGGCCAATCCGTATTTTAATGCCTTGCAGGTTAAGTTCTCGTATGCCATAACCTGCCATAAAAGCCAGGGTGGGCAGTGGAATACCGTGTTTATAGAACAGCCATATTTGCCGGAAGGCATTGACAGGGATTACATCCGATGGCTCTATACAGCAGTAACGCGGGCAAAGGATAAACTGTATCTGATAGGTTTTAAGGAGGAGAACTTTGAGGAGTAGAGTTTGTTTGTCATGCTGAGCTTGTCGAAGCATCACGGAGATTCAGAGAGATTCAAAAAGAAGCAAAGAGATACACAGAGATTTTTTAATTAGGAGTGTAGCTCCTCCCTCTCCTTTGGAGAGGGCTGGGGTGAGGCTAAAAACATATAATATGAAAATTATAGCAGTAATACCGGCACGATATGCCTCTACACGTTTCCCTGCCAAGCTTATGCAGGATTTGGGAGGGAAAACAGTAATTACACGTACCTATCAGGCAGCGTTGGGAACAGGCTTGTTTGATGATGTTTTTGTAGTGACTGACTCTGATATTATTTTTAAGGAGATTGAGGCGAACGGCGGCAAGGCTATAATGAGCATAAAGGAGCACGAAAGCGGCTCTGACCGAATTGCCGAAGCTATTGAGCACCTTGATGTGGATGTAGTAGTGAATGTGCAGGGCGATGAGCCATTTATCAATAAAGAGCCGCTGGCTGATGTGCTTCAGGTTTTTAAGGGCGATACGGCGCATGAGGTTGACCTGGCATCGCTCATGTACCAGATAAAGGACTGGGAGGATATTGAGAACCCTAACAACGTAAAGGTGATTGTGGACCAAAAAGGATTTGCACTGTATTTTTCACGCTCGGTAATTCCGTACCCACGAGATAAAGAAGCAGGGGTAAGGTATTATAAGCATATTGGTATATACGCTTTCCGTAAACACGCATTGCTTGATTTTTACAGGCTGCCTATGCAATCACTGGAAGCATCAGAAAAGCTGGAGCAGCTACGATACCTGGAATATGGCAAAAAAATACGCATGGTGGAAACCAGCCATGTTGGTATAGGTATTGACACACCGGAAGATTTGGAAAAAGCCAGGCAAATGCTAAAGTAATTACATGCTGGTGTGTCATTCTGACAAACGAAGAATCTCAAATATTATCTTGAGATTCTTCGCCCTATCATTCCATGTTCATAATTACAAAACCGCTTCAGAATGTGTGGTAGCTGTGCCAATCCAGACACCGGCAACCAACGACAATGCCCCAAAAGCCCATGTCCTTGTCTGTTCGTCAGCATCAGGCTTAAAGATGATAATATACAATGCAGCAATGCTGAATAATGCGGAGAATCCTACTTTTACCCAAAATTCAGGTGGAGCGGCTACAGCAAACCTTCCGGCTTCGGCAGCTTCATATCCAGAATATGTCATAACGATTGCAGCAATTATGAAAATAACTGCCAACACACTGATAATTTTAATTGCATTCATTTCGTTGGTTTTTAATTGGTTAACAGTCAAATGTAAGCAATTTATGAAATAGGCAAATCCCCATTGATAGGTATTAAATAAAAAATCCGCCCTGATTAGGACGGATTTATATACAGTGATCAAATCTTAAATCTTAAATCAATAATCTGAAATTAAATGTGTATCACTTCATCATAAGCAGCGGCAGCCGCTTCCATGATAGCCTCGCTCATGGTAGGGTGAGGGTGAACTGACTTGATGATTTCATGGCCTGTAGTTTCCAGCTTGCGCGCTACAACTGCTTCAGCAATCATATCGGTAACGCCGGCACCAATCATGTGGCAGCCCAGCCATTCGCCATATTTGGCATCAAATATCACTTTCACGAAACCATCAGGCGTGCCGGCAGCTTTTGCCTTGCCTGAAGCCGTGAACGGGAATTTACCAATCTTAAGCTCATAGCCTTTTTCCTTAGCCTGTTTTTCAGTAAGTCCCACCGAAGCAATTTCAGGAGTGGCATAAGTACAGCCCGGTATGTTGCCATAATCAAGCGGCTCTACATGCAGGCCTGCAATTTTTTCTACACAAAGGATACCTTCGGCAGAAGCAACATGTGCCAGCGCCTGTCCCGGAACGATATCGCCAATAGCATAGTAGCCCGGTATGTTGGTTTGGTAGTAGCTGTTCACCAGTACCTTATCCCTGTCGGTAGCGATGCCTACTTCTTCAAGGCCAATGTTCTCAATATTCGATTTGATACCCACAGCCGAAAGCAAAATGTCAGCCTCAAGGATTTCTTCGCCTTTGGCAGTTTTTACAGTAGCCCTAACGCCATTGCCAGAAGTATCAACCTTCTCTACAGAAGAGTTGGTCATGATATTGATGCCTGACTTTTTAAGCGAACGCTCAAATTGTTTTGAGATATCCTCATCTTCCACAGGAACAATGTTCGGCATAAATTCTACTATGGTAACCTGAGTACCCATTGAATTGTAGAAATGTGCGAACTCAACACCAATAGCGCCTGAACCTACGACAATCATAGATTTAGGCTGCTCAGGAAGCACCATAGCCTGGCGGTAGCCAATCACTTTTTTACCGTCCTGAGGCAGGTTTGGCAACTCGCGTGAGCGTGCACCCGTAGCAATAATGATATGGTCGGCGCTTAGTTCTGTCACTTTACCGTCTTTGTCCGTCACATCCATTTTTTTGCCCGGCTTCAGTTTGCCAGTGCCTTCAATAACATCAATCTTATTTTTTTTCATAAGGAACTGTATGCCTTTGCTCATGCCATCGGCCACGCCGCGGCTGCGCGCAACAACAGCGCCAAAATCTTTATCAAATTCCTTTACGGTAAGGCCGTAGTCAGAAGCATGTTTCAGGTAATCAAAAACCTGTGCGCTTTTCAACAGAGCTTTTGTAGGGATACATCCCCAGTTAAGGCAAATGCCGCCAAGGTTCTCTTTTTCCACAATAGCTGTCTTAAAACCTAATTGTGAAGCCCTTATGGCAGCAACATATCCGCCCGGGCCGCTTCCTAAAACAATAACGTCGTATTTCATTGGTAAATAATTTGCAGTTTGAAAAATGTGTGTACGAAAGTAAGTATTTATTTGGTTATAGTAAAATGTTAAAGTGAATTGATGTGCTAACTATGCTATTCCAACAGATTCTTGCTCTTTCCATTGGTTTTATAAGAAATCACAGCCTTTTCACCGGCTGAACGCAACACCAGCCTTTCATCAGTTACTTTGTCCCCAATTTTTATCTGTGTAAGGTCGTTTTTGGTATCGTGCCATAAAACAGCGCGCTGCCTTACCTTATCATTAGTGTTAGTGTTCATTAGCAGGTATGCCACCTCATTTGAAGCATACAGGTAAATTGCCTCGCCACCATCTTTACCACCATAATCCAGGCCTAAGCCTATACGATTTTCATCATCGGCAAAACCAAATCCACCGCGTTCATCCCCAATAGTGTCATTAATGATATAAGACCAGCCTTCGGAATTACGGTCTTCCAGTTTGCCTCCAATTTGTAATTTTCCATCTCTACCCATGTAAAGGCGGTCAATACCTTTTTCGTCCAGAAAAACAAGTCCTGATAACGGATCTTTCCTATCCCTCAGCTTATGCTGGGGTATTGGGTTGCCTATCATCACAAAAGGCTTTCCGTTAGCATCTTCTACAATTATTCCTTTTGTGCGTATAATATCATTTTTAGCTGATGTGAAAGAAAAAAGGAATCCAATAAACAATATTCCTATAAGTGATAATAAGGCAAAACGAAGCTGTCGGACCTGTTTTTGAAGTGATTGGATTTGATTTTCCATTTTATAAAAAAATTAGATATCTATTGTTCATTGCTTTCCACCGCAAATTGCGAGTAATACAAATTCTTGTAATACCCTTCCTCACGATTGATTAGCTCATAGTGGCGGCCTTCCTCCACAATGCAGCCTTTGTCCATCACAATAATCTTGTCAGCATTAACTATAGTAGCCAGCCTGTGGGCTATTACGATAGATGTACGCCCTTTGGTGATTTCCTCTGTAGCGTTGCGTATCAACTCTTCCGAATAAGTGTCGATAGACGAGGTAGCCTCATCCAGTATCAGTATGCTCGGGTTGCTCACATATGCCCTCAGGAAAGCGATAAGCTGCCTTTGCCCTGAAGAAAGCATCACGCCGCGTTCCTTCACGTTATAATCATAATCGCCCGGCAGTGTCATGATAAAGTCATGCACGCCAATAGCTTTGGCTGCCGAAACAACCTGCTCCCGGGAAATATTGGGGTCGTTCAGGGTAATGTTGTTCAGTATTGTATCGGCAAACAGGAACACATCCTGCAACACAATGGCTATCTGCCTGCGCAGGCTGTCCAGCGTAAAGGTATTGATGTCAGTCCCGTCAATGGTTATCTGCCCGCTGCTTATCTCGTAAAAACGGTTCAGCAGGTTGATAATGGTTGACTTGCCCGCACCGGTTGAGCCCACAATAGCTATAGTTTCGCCGGCATTTACTTTCAGGTTAATGCCTTTAATTACTTCTTCGCCCTCAATATAGCTGAAGTGTATGTCCTTAAACTCCAGATTGCCTTTAAAATGGCCGGCGGTGGCGGTACCCTCTTCCTGTACCTGGTTTTCAGCATCTAATAATTCAAATACACGGTCAGACGCTATGATACCCATCTGCAATTCGTTGAATTTATCCGCAATCTGGCGCAGCGGGTTAAAGAGCATACTTATCAGCATGGTGTAGGCAAAGAGGTCGCCAAAAGTGGTCATGTTGTCACCATTCAGTATGCTGATGCCGCCGTACCAGATGATAAAGCCCAGTGTAAGCGACGAAATGATATCGGCAATAGGGAAGAAGATGGAGTTATACAATATGTTCTTCTGCCAGGCGTCATTATGCTTCTGGTTGATTTCCTTGAACTTTTCGTACTCAATTTCCTCGCGGTTAAACAGCTGCACAATCTTCATACCCGTAAGTCGCTCCTGAATGAATGTGTTAAGGTTGGCTACCTGCGTGCGCACTTCTTCAAATGCGCCTTTCATCTTTTTCTGGAAAATGCGTGTGGCATAAACCAGTATAGGCATGGCAAGCATCACTATAAGGGTCAGCTTCCAGTTCATATAGAACATAAAAAGCAATATCACCAACATTTTAAGGATGTCGCTGATGATCATGAACAAACCCTGGCTGAAGATGCGGGCAATAGATTCAATATCAAACACCGTACGTGTTACCAGCTTGCCTACAGGCTCATTGTCAAAAAATTTCATGCGGAATGCGGTGATGTGGCGGAACAGCTTTTCGCGGATGTCCTTTACAATATCCTGACCCAGCCAGTTGGCCCAGTAGGTAAAGAAAAATTGGGAGGATACCTCCAGCAACAGCACTACTGTCATGATGATAACGTAGTACAACAAGCCGGTACCGTCTTTAGTGGCAACATATTTATCTACCGTCTGTTTGAGCAGGTAGGGGCGCAGCGCTGCAAAAAGCGACAGCGACACGGCAAAAACTATAACCCAGTTGAACCGGGATTGATAAGGCTTTGCATAGCGCATTACTTTGCGGAGCGATGCTTTTTTTGATGTGGGTTTATCGTTGCTATTCATTATCTGTTTTCGTGATTAATATAAGGGTACTGTACCTTGGTAAGGTAAAGCCCGTGTGCAGGGACCGATGCCCCGGCGTTGCTGCGGTTGCGGCTTTCTATCACCGCGTTGAAATCTTCAATGCTCATCTTGCCCAGCCCTACGTTTACCAGCGTGCCTACTATGGCGCGAACCATATTGCGCAGGAACCTGTCGGCCGTTACGGTAAAAACCAGGTGGTTGCCGGTTTGCTGCCAGTGCGCTTCGGTTACTTTGCAGTTAAAGGTTTTTACATCCGTATGCGTTTTGCTGAAGCACTTAAAATCAATGTGTTTGAAGAGCATCTTTGCGGCCTCGTTCATTTTTTCCACATCAAGCGGGTGTATATTGTACCAGCTGCCATCCTGCATAAAAGGGTCTTTGTATGTGTTGATGTGGTATTCGTAGGTACGTGCAGTGGCATCAAAGCGGGCGTGGGCATCATCATGCAGCGGCATAATGCGGTACACAGCAATATCCTTAGGCAGGAACGAGTTGAGCCTTAATACAAGGGTGGCGGTATCGTTAATGCCGTCGTGGTCAAAATGAGCGAACATCTGGCGGGCATGCACACCGGTGTCGGTACGGCCTGCGCCGGTAACATCAATATTTGTGCGCAGCAGAGTAGAGAGGGCTTTGTTGAGTGTTTCCTGTACTGACGGGCTGTGCGGCTGCGATTGCCATCCGCAATAGTTTTTCCCGTTGTAAGCAAACTCTATGAAGTATCTCATTACAGTACAAAGATATGATTTTAGTAGCTGAGAAGCAAAGTAACAAAGTAGCAAAGTTTGAAGGGCGGCATGCTGATAAAATTGTAAATTTGACAAGATACTTTGTTATAGGTGCCAGCCACTAAACTTTGTTACTTTGTTACTTTTTAAAATGAAAAAAATCCTCCTCCTTTCCGATACGCACAGCCATATTGACGATGCCATACTGAAATACGTGCGCCAGGCAGACGAGGTGTGGCATGCCGGCGATATTGGCAATTTAGAAGTTACTGATGCCATAAAGGCTGAAAAGCCGCTGCGTACTGTGTTTGGCAATATTGACAATGGTGAGGCAAGGCTGGAGTTCCCGCTGCACAATCGCTTTATGTGTGAAGGTGTTGATGTCTGGATTACTCACATTGGCGGCTATCCCGGCAAGTACAGCCCGGCTGTGAGGGAAGAGATCAGCAGCAACCCGCCAAAGCTTTTCATCTGCGGGCATTCGCACATCCTTAAAGTGCAGTTTGACCAAAAGCTGAACCTGCTGCACATGAACCCCGGGGCGGCAGGGGTAAGCGGTTTCCACCAGGTGCGCACCATGTTGCGGTTTGAAATAGATGGCGACAAGATACAAACCCTGGAAGTTATTGAACTGGGAAAGAGAGGTTAATCTTTGATGGTAAATTTTATTCCGGCCAAAATATTGACCTGATTAACTTTCCCGAAAAAATTCTCATAAGCAGTATTGGTCTTTACTTCAGGATAGGTGATGGTGTAATCCGTACCAATAAAAAAAGAAATCCGCCTGGTTAAACTGTACTCAGCCATGATGCCTGCTCCAATGCGTGCACCTCCCTGATTGCCACGCTCACCATCAGCATTATAATAAATAACTGAATAGCCGGCTGAAATTTTAGGGATTATAGTAAACTTTTTTATAGTTATATTATACATAACATCCACACTACCGCTGTTAATATTAATTGAATTGGTATCTCCACCATAAGCTGCATTAGTAGTATCATAATAAAGCAAATCGCCACCAACTGCCACTGAAAAATCATAAGCTTTAAATATGCCAAGCCTCAGGCCAAGCCCAAATTGTCCGCTATTGCCTTTGGCCAGAAAATTATCGCCCACAGCATTGGGTTTAATAAAAATAAGCCTTATATCACTCATAAACCCAATGTTGCGTACCTTATTATTTACATCTGCGGTTTTTAGTGAATCATTTTGTGCCCAAGCGCAGAAACAGCTTAAAAGCATTATTGCAAGTAGCCTCATCGGTTAATAGTTTATAGTGTAGATTACCGGGGTACTTCCAATTTGTACCGGGACTTCGTTGATTGTGTACACGACGTTGTTGTTGATTGCGGTCATAACAACATACTTTACCAGCAATTCCTGGTTTGATTTTACTACTGATTGGTTATTAAAATGGAAAGATTCAAAGTCACCCGGTGCAAAATTATAGTCAACAAAATTTTTTTTCAGAAGACCATCAATGTTAATATTCGTTATGCTTGAATTTATTGATGGGTCATCATTAAGTTCAATGGAAAAAGTGGTTACATCTTCAATTGGGAAACATATCCGGTCGCCAAAATTTATAATATAATCATTAAAATTCTCCTCTTTAATATTGTAAATTACTGTAGCTGATGATGATTGGAAAATAGGGTTGCCGTTTTCGTCAGCATTTATAAACAACATCAGGGCACTGTCTTTAGGGCGGGGAAACATCATTCTGTAATTTCCGTTAGCGTCGGTTTTTGTATAGGAAATTAGCTCTGGTCCTGAGTTCCAGTTGCCATAAGGATAAATACCCGAATAGTCAAAATCTGCCTGAATGCTTACGTTGACGTTTGATACAGGATTACCATTAAGGTCAACTACCCGGCCTTCAGCTATTATTTTAGTATTCCACTGATAGTCATCGGTGCATGCGCTAAGTATGATGAAGCCGATAAATGCGAAAAATAACTTTTTTAACATAGTAAATTTTTTACTAAGATAGATAAATATTAAAACCGTTGCGCGGTTAACATAAACTTAAAATAAAAAATCCGGGTGGCTGCCCGGATTCTTTTTCGCACTAATAAACTAAGTTAAAAGGTTTACCTTAGCCTGTCAACAGATTTTACGAGATCCTCATCCTTCCTGATGGCCTTGTTGGCAAGGCTTAAAAAAACGATAGAAACAACAGGGAGGATCATCCCAATACCCTTCTCAGAAACCACCTTTTCAGGATCGGCCTCTCCGGATAAATTTAGTGACTGGTATATAAATAACCCTAGTAAAATTAAATTCAAAATGATGTTCAGCCTGCCCATAACAAATTGCTTTTGCCTTTTTTTATAAGTCATGATGCTTATGATGGAAAGCATGGTGCTAAGCCCGAACAACGCAATAAACCCAAGGTTGAAAACAAACATGTACTCCAGGCCGCTTTTAGTAACCCACAACGGGAAGATAAACGGGAAAACCCCCGTAGCCAGTACTGCAATAAACAGGTAAACAGTTTGTATCCTTTGTAACATTGGTGCTCTTTTGCCGTACAAAAATATGTTTTCTTTTTATAAAATGCTATTGCAAATAAAAATAAATTGCGTAATATTGCATAACATTAGCATAAGTGCTTCATTCTGCGAAGCCTGCCATTTCAAAAAATTACATCCTACACCACATTTTGAAATTACCCTATTAATTTAACCAAAAATTTTACATGTTCGACATTTCGGAATTGAAAGAAATGAAGCTTCCTGAGCTTCAGGAAATTGCCAAAAAAGCCAATATCAGCAAATACAGGGGTTTAAAAAAAGACGAATTAGTTTACCAGATATTAGACCACCAGGCTGCCAACCCGGATAAGGTGAAGCCGCTTTTTGAAGGTGCTGAAAAACCCGCAACGGAACAGCCCGAAAAAGCAAAGCGCACCAGGATGGCCAAAACAGATAAAGCAGCCCAACCGGAAATTGCACCGGCTGAAGCTACAGATATACCCGCACCTGCGGCAGAAACACCGCAAGTTGCAGAGCCGAAGCAGGAGAGGATAAAAATTCGCCCTGTCAAGGAAAACAAGTCTGCTGAACCTGCACCGGCAACTGAAGAGGCTGCACCCGCAGAAACTGCAGAAGCCCCGCAAAAAGACAACAGGCAAAAGATTCGCCCGGCAAAAGATAACCAGACAAATATACAGGCTGATGGCGAGAAGCCAAAGCAGCACAGGCAGCTGACCGAGGAAGAAAGGCGCGCCCAGATTGAAAGGGCCAACGCTAACAACCCTAACCACCCAAGCTATAAAAAGAGGATGGCAGAACAGGCAGCAACACCTGCAGCTGAACAAACCCCGCAGTCGCAAAGGGAGCAAAAGGCTGAGCCGCAACCGCAACAAAACAAGAAGCAGAATTTCCGTGAGCCGGATTATGAGTTTGACGGAATTATAGAAAGTGAAGGCGTACTGGAAATGATGCCGGACGGTTATGGTTTCCTGCGCTCGTCTGATTATAACTACTTAGCTTCTCCTGATGATATTTACCTTTCCACTTCACAAATACGCCTTTTTGGATTAAAAACCGGCGATACGGTAAAAGGTGTGGTTCGCCCGCCGAAAGAAGGGGAAAAGTATTTCCCGCTGGTTAAGGTACTGAAAATTAATGGGCACGACCCGCAGGTAGTGCGCGACAGGGTTTCGTTTGAGCACCTTACACCGGTTTTCCCATCTGAAAAATTTAATATTGCGGAAAAGCAAAGTACTATATCTACCAGGATCATCGACCTGTTCTCGCCAATAGGCAAGGGGCAAAGGGGTATGATTGTGGCACAGCCCAAAACGGGTAAAACTATGCTACTTAAGGATATTGCCAATGCTATTGCAGCCAACCATCCTGAAGTTTACTTATTGGTATTGCTTATTGATGAGCGCCCTGAAGAGGTTACCGATATGCAGCGCAGCGTGAGGGGAGAGGTTATTGCCTCAACCTTTGACAAGGAACCGCAGGAACACGTTAAGATTGCCAACATAGTTCTTGAAAAAGCAAAACGCCTTGTAGAATGCGGTCATGATGTGGTTATCCTTCTGGATTCCATCACGCGCCTTGCCAGGGCTTACAATACGGTTCAGCCCGCATCGGGCAAGGTACTGAGTGGCGGTGTTGATGCCAATGCCCTGCAAAAGCCAAAACGTTTCTTTGGTGCGGCACGTAACATTGAAGGCGGCGGATCGCTGAGCATCATCGCTACGGCGCTTACGGAGACCGGCTCTAAGATGGACGAGGTGATTTTTGAAGAATTTAAGGGTACGGGCAACATGGAACTACAGTTGGACAGAAAGATTGCCAACAGGCGTATTTTCCCTGCTATCGACCTTACGTCGTCAAGCACCCGCCGTGATGACCTACTTTTGGATGAGAAGACAATACAGCGCATGTGGATTATGAGAAAATACCTTGCTGACATGAACCCTGTGGAGGCTATGGATTTCATTAACGACCGCTTTAAGAAAACCAGGAACAACCAGGATTTCTTATTATCGATGAATGACGATTAATTGATTATTTTGCCTTAAAAAGGATTTAGCCAAAAATAATGTAGCAACAACTGATTATGAAAAGGGAATGTCTTTTGAACATCCCCTTTTTCTTTTTATACTAATCGAGATAAATCTATACCTGACAAAAAAATCACTATTGTTATTATAGGCTATGTAATCCTGAGGCTGCTTCTTTGTTATTTTTTTGCTTCTTCTTTAACCTTTGCTTTTTTATAAAGGGGAATAAAATAGGATATAGTATAGTTAAAACCGGCCCCAAAGCTGCCGTCATAAGTGCGGTTGTAGCCCGGTATGTAAAGATTATCAAAATTATCAGGCTTTTTCTGCGCCAGCATTATGTGCAGCCTTACTGAAAATCCCATGTAAAAATTATTGAAAACCTCCGCCTTTACGCCGCCCACCACTTCGGCCCAGTGCCCTGTAAGGCTGCTGTACTCGCGGTTAGGGTAAAAGGTAACTTCATTAAAATACCCTGAACTGTCATATATGCTATAAGAGTTCAGCGTTTGCTTAAAGGTACTGAAACCATAGCGCACACCAACATAAATCATGTTTTCCATGTCCAGCCAGTTCTCGTAGGCATTGTAGTCAAAGCCCAACTTTATATAGCCGCCTTTAGCGGTAAAGTTCATCTGGTCTTCGTCAATGGTAATATTGTCGTTGCCAATTTCGCCGGCAAAGTATATTTTTTTTGTCAGGCGGTAATCGGCCACAATTTCAAAGCCTTTATAATCATCGGCATAAAAATTCTTGGCCAGGCGGTTCAGGTCAACCCCCACACGCAGGCCGTAGCGGTCTTTATGTACGGGTGCTGCCACGGTATCGGCTGGCTTCTCCTGGGCCATAACTATTAATGGCGCTAACACAAAGGCGAGGCTAAAAATAAATGTTGATATGTGCTTCATTTTCGTCTTCAATGTTAGTTCTCAAAATAGTTAGTGAAGAAATCCACGGTGTACCTGCAGGATCACGTATCGCAGCCAAATCCTCATCTTCGCTTATAAGGTAAAACTGGGTTTTGTAGCCACAGGCGCGAGATACGTAAATTTCGTTGCGGGTGTATTTGAATGTTATGATATCATCGTTGGAAGATCCATCTGTAGCGGTTGAGTTCTGGATGAAGTGATAGATGGTTTCATCAGCATCCGTACGCAGCGGTATCTGTATAGTGTTGGTGCTTGTCACATCGGTAGTGCCAAAGGGTACGCCTTCGGTCATTCCTGCACCAATTACTTTAAGGTTGGTAACGTTTTTGGGCTGGCTGGTATTGGTGCGCTCAAAAAAGTCAATCACCAGGCTGGGCGTAGTGGCAGTGCCTTCGGCGCAAATATCATCTTTCTCGCAACTAATGAAATAGCTGGCGGCAATGAGCAGGGCAAACAGTAAAAGTCCTTTTTTCATAGCGGGCTGTGCCGGTTTAGTGTTATCGTTTTTCCAAAAGTACAACATTTTCCACATGGTGCGTTTGCGGGAACATATCTACAGGGCGCACACGTGTTACCTTGTACATTTCGTCCATAAGTGCCAGGTCGCGAGCCTGTGTAGCCGAGTTGCAGCTTACATACACCACGCGCTGAGGGCCTATTTTCATGATTTGTTCCACCACGTCTTTGTGCATGCCGTCACGCGGTGGGTCGGTAATAATAACGTCGGGCATGCCGTTCTGTTTTATGAAGTCGTCATTAAATACCACTTTCATGTCACCCACATAAAAATCGCAGTTGGTTATGCTGTTGCGTTTGGCATTTTCCTTGGCATCGGCAATGGCTTCAGGCACGGCTTCCACACCCACAACACGGGCAGCATCACGCGATACGAACTGTGCAATGGTTCCGGTTCCGGTGTACAGGTCATACACCACCTCGTTGCCGGTAAGGCCGGCAAACTCACGGGTTATTTTGTACAATTCATACGCCTGGTCTGAATTGGTTTGGTAGAATGATTTGGCATTGATGCTGAATTTCAGCCCTTCCATCTCTTCCAGTATGTAATCACGGCCTTTATATAGTATGATGTCCTGGTCGTATATAGTGTCGTTCGCCTTTTGGTTGACAACGTACTGGAGCGAAGTAATGGCAGGGAAATTTTCATACAGATGATCCAAAACCATTTCGCGCTGTTCCTTATTATCGTCAAAAAACTGTATCAGCACCATGATCTCTCCGGTTGATGCCGTGCGCAGCATGAGTGTGCGCAGCAGGCCGGAATGCTCCCGCGGGTTGAAGAATGCAAAGCCGTGCTTGTTGGCAAAATCGCGTACGGAGTTGCGTATCGCATTGCTCGGGTCTTCCTGCAGGTGGCATTTGGTAATGTTCAGTATCTTATCCCACATGCGCGGAATATGAAAGCCTAATGCATTACGGTCGTTTATCTCGGCGCCGCTTTGTGCTTCCTCATCAGTCACCCAGCGGGCATTGCTGAAGGAAAACTCCATTTTATTGCGGTAAAAAAAGTGCTTATCGCTGCCTTTAATCGGTTCAAATTCCGGCAGCTCAATCTTGCCTATGCGCTTCAGGTGGTTGTACACCTCACGGTTCTTGTAAAAAAGCTGCTTGTCATAATTCATGTTCTGCCATTTGCAGCCGCCACACGCGCCAAAATGCTGGCATGGAGGAATTACCCTGTCCGCCGAATATTCGTGGAAATGCACCGCCTTGCCTTCATAGTATGCCTTACGTTTCTTGAACGTCTGCACATCTACCACATCGCCCGGCACCACGCGCGGAATGAAAATTACCTTGCCATCGGGCGCTTTTGCTACTGATACGCCTTTAGCCCCGGCATCAAGCACTTCAACATTATGGAATACTACCTTATCTGTTATCTTCTTTTTTCCCATGCGGCAAAAATACGGCTTTGGGATTAATTTGGGGAAAATATTTGAAGTCGATTTATTTTATCGGTATCTAAACCGTAAATTAAATCAACTATGTAAATTTGTTACCACGAATTACTAGTTGCAACCTATTATAAATGATTCCAAATGAGTTTCATAGATTCTATCACTAATATTTTCATTCAAAAAAATATAAACTTATCAAGAAAGATTTCGTTCGCAATTATTATTCTCATTCTTCTCTTTCTGATAAATGATTACATGGGATTTACCTATTATAAAAATATTGAAAGTAAGGCATCTTCTATAGAAAAACTTAACGTAATCATTAATGACTCTACTACTGACTCAATTAGCAAAGTATATCTGATAAAAATGCGAAAAGATGTACTATATCGCAAAACCTTTTTGGAAACGGCATCAGAGTATTTACGCGGATTAGAGTTTTATTCAAATAATAATCCAAATAGGCAAATTGAACAAATTGAGCAAAAAGATTCATATAAGAATAGCTTTTGGTTTTTGATAAGTACAACATCCATTTTTGTTTCAATTATAGTGGCAATTTTCGCGGCTTTTTTATTTGATAAAAGTGATAGTTTAGCACTGTTTCAAAGAATTGGAATACTAATAGGTTTATCTGTGGCATTTCTAGTATATGGGCTATTAATTTTTATCATTTGTTCGGCAATTCCATTGATTGACGAAAGCAATTATGTATATAACTATATCATAAATTTTATTATACAAATTTTGTCTGTTGGCATTCCAGTATATTTTACAGAACGAAAAAAAGCAAAATAATAGATGAATAATTCAAGTCCATGCCAACCTACTTAGCCCTGCTCCGCGGCATTAACGTAAGCGGAAAGAAAATCATAAAGATGGAAGCCCTCCGCGCCGCGCTGGAAAAAGAAGGCTATACCAATGTGAAGACCTACATACAGAGTGGCAATGTGCTGTTTGAAAGCACGGCACACTCCAAAGAAAAGCTGGCCACAGCACTGGAAGCCTTCATTGAAAAGGAATACGGTTTTGATGTTACCGTTTTTGTGGTGGATGCTAAAGAAGTAGAAAAAGCAGTAGATAATAACCCATTTGTAAAAGGCAGGGAAGAGGAAGGCGCCGGCAGCAAAAAGCTGTATGTTACTTTCCTGTCAGGCATACCTTCCGAAGAAAACATGGAGAAACTGAAGCAGGCTCCTATTGGCGATGACCTGATTGCGATTGAGGGCAACATATTGTATTTTAAGCTGGAATCGAAGGCATCAGAATCAAAGTTTTCCAACAACCTGATTGAAACGAAGCTGAAGCTGAAAGCCACTACCCGCAACTGGAACGTAACACTTAAATTGCTGGAGCTGCTGGAAAGCCATGGCAAATAAAGCATTACTATTTTGTTAATTGTACTATATAATTATTGTGCCTGAATTTTAAAAAGGCTACTTTTAGATAATATTCAACTAATTTTTAAAACCAATTATACTATGAAAAGAAATGCAACTGCCGTATGGGAAGGCTCGCTGAAAGAAGGCGACGGAAGGCTAACCACCCAAAGCGGTGTACTGAGCAATACCAAATATTCGTTCAAAACCCGTTTTGAGTCGGAAGTAGGCACCAACCCTGAAGAGCTTGTAGCGGCGGCGCACAGCGGCTGTTTCACCATGCAGCTTACCGCTTTTATCAACGAGGCCGGGTTTGAAGTGACTTCCATCGAAACAAAGTGTGACATTGATTTCCAGAATGGGAGCATCGTGAGTTCTCACCTTACCGTGAATGCAAAAATCGAAGGCATTGATAACGATAAATTCCAGGAATTGGTAACCAAAGCCGAAAAGAATTGCCCAATATCCAAACTGCTGAATACCGAAATATCATCAGAAGCTACTTTGGCGTAACCGTAATTTCTTACAATATAAATGAAGATGCCTCCTCACCGGGAGGCATTTTTAGTATCTTTGAAAAAGCAAATTCCAGCCATGAATCGTTTTGACCGTATTACCGCCATCCTTATACAGCTGCAATCCAAACGGGTTGTAAAAGCGCAGGATATGGCCGATAGGTTCGGCATCAGCCTGCGCACGGTGTACCGTGATATCCGCACGCTGGAGGAAGCAGGTGTGCCGCTGTATGGCGAGGCAGGCATAGGCTACTCTCTGGTTGACGGCTACCGTCTGCCGCCCGTAATGTTCACGCGGGAAGAGGCCATGGCATTCCTTACCGCTGAAAAGCTGATGTCGCAATTTACTGATGGCAGCCTGCAGCAGCACTTTACATCGGCCATGTTTAAGGTGAAGGCCGTATTGCGGGGTACAGAGAAGGACCTGGTGGAAAGCCTTGAGGATAACATTATTGTTATGGACAAGAAACGCAATAAACGCCCCGAAAACATACTGGACATATTGCTGAAAGCCACCGCCGAAAAAAAGGTAGTAAAGCTGGTGTACCGTGCTTTTGGCAATGAGCAGGACAGCGAAAGGCTGATAGAGCCTATAGGCATTTTCCACGAAAATGATAACTGGTACACTATTGCGTGGTGCCACCTGCGGGGCGAGTACCGCCAGTTCCGGGCAGACAGGATTGTATCGGCACAACTGACGGATATACCGCAGCAGGAGCGCACATCGCTTAAAGAATATTATGAAACCTGGAAGGGCGAGACTGTGCTTACCTTGCAGAAAGCTGTAATAAAGGTCAACAAACATGCGGCACTTTTCATGCAGGACCGCAGGCATTACTTTGGCTTTGTGAGTGAAACCACCCATGCTGACCATGTAGAGATGACATTCCTTACGCAATCTTTGGAAGAAGGGCTGGCGCGCTGGCTACTATCTTTTCTTGATTATGTTGAAATTGTAGAACCGCAATTATTAAAAGACAGGATTTCTGTACTTTTGGAAAAAGGCCTTGAAAAAATAGCAGGGGCCAAAAACCTGCTGACATAGGGTTGTCATAAACCGTGGTTTACTTTGTGCTGTTAAACAAATCAAACCACATTAATCATGGAAACATCACTTACACTGGAGCTTATCCCAATGCTGCAAAAAGAGCTGGAAAACGAAGCCAAAACCACACGCAAAATGCTGCAACGCGTACCACCTGAAAAGTTTGACTGGCAGCCGCACCCTAAAAGCATGACCCTGAAACGCCTTGCCGCTCACGTGGCTGAACTGCCGGGCTGGGTAGCATTGGCCATAGCATCAGACGGGCTGGATTTTGAGAACAACCCATACCAGCCTAAAGACGTGCAGAATACCGGTGAGCTGCTGGACTTTTTTGAACAGTCGCTCCGCGAAGGCAGGGAAGCGCTGGCTAATGCTGATGCAAGCACTTTTACCAACGAATGGGTGCTGCGAAGCGGTGACACCATACACAGCCGCGACACAAAGTACGATGTGATAAGGATGTCACTCTCTCAAACCATACACCACCGCGCGCAGCTGGGCGTGTACCTGCGCCTGCTTGATGTGCCAATACCGGGCAGCTACGGCCCAAGTGCAGACGATATCGGGTTTTAATCATCAATCTAAAAATCAAAAATTAACCTCATTCCTAACAGAATGGGGTTTTTATTTTGTTTTCATTATAAATTAAACCTTCTTTCATATTATTTTTTATTAATTTGCAGGCTAATGGATGATTTCTCTCCAAAAAGAAGGAATTGCTGTTTCAGTAAAATCAAATTACTTTTTTAAATGTCAGTCTTAGAAAAATTGAGTTCGGCAGATGCCATTGCTTTAGAGGATAAATACGGTGCGCACAATTACCACCCGCTGCCTGTGGTGCTAAGCAGGGGCGAAGGCGTGTATGTGTGGGATGTAGAAGGAAACCGTTATTATGATTTCCTGTCGGCTTATTCAGCAGTAAACCAGGGGCATTGCCATCCTAAGATAATAAACGCGCTAACCAGCCAGGCACAAACGCTAACGCTTACATCGCGTGCGTTTTATAACGACCAGCTGGGCAGGTATGAGGAGTTTATGTCTAACTACTTTGGTTTTGACAAAATATTGCCAATGAATACCGGCGCTGAAGGTGTTGAAACCGCCATAAAGCTGTGCCGCAAATGGGCCTACGAAAAGAAAGGCATTGCCGAGATGGAAGCCAAAATTATTGTTTGCGAAAATAACTTCCATGGCAGGACAACCACTATCATCTCTTTTTCTAATGATGAGAATGCACGCAAAAACTTTGGGCCTTATACTTCGGGCTTTATTAAAATAGCTTATGATGATATTGCTGCGCTTGAAAATGTGCTTAAGACTGAGAATAATATAGCCGGTTTCCTCGTAGAGCCTATACAGGGCGAGGCTGGTGTTTATGTTCCGGCAGAAGGCTATTTGGCCAAAGCAAAGGAGCTATGCGCACAGCACAATGTACTGTTCATAGCCGATGAAGTGCAGACAGGTATAGCGCGTACGGGCAAACTACTGGCCGTAAACCATGAAAATGTAAAACCGGACATCCTTATACTGGGCAAGGCCCTATCGGGCGGGGTGTATCCTGTTTCGGCAGTACTGGCTGATGATGAGGTTATGAACGTTATAAAGCCGGGCCAGCACGGCTCAACTTTCGGTGGCAACCCGCTTGCAGCCGCTGTGGCTATCGCTGCACTGGAAGTGGTGGAAGACGAAAAGCTGGCTGAAAATGCGGAAACCCTCGGGCAATTGTTCCGTGAAAAAATAGATGAATATATAAAAGGCAGCAATATTGTATCTTTAGTTCGTGGCAAAGGCCTTTTGAATGCTATTGTAATCAATGACAGTGAAGACAGCTCTACCGCGTGGGATATTTGCATGGCGATGAAAGAGAACGGGCTACTGGCCAAACCAACACATGGCAACATCATCCGCTTTGCGCCGCCTTTAGTAATGAATGAAGAACAGCTGCTGGATTGTGTGAGGATTATTACCAATACGCTGAAGGATTTTGAAAACTAAAACCAATCTATTCTGATATTAACTAAACCAATTACAATTTATGGAAAACAATTCGCATTTTGATTCGTTCGAGCTTCAGTTCACGCCACTGGCTCAAAGTTTTTTGAAAGAAGCTGGTAAATGGGCACGATTTGTTTCAATCGTAGGCTTTATTTTTATCGGCCTTTATGTTATCCTTGCTTTATTTATGTTTGCCATGGGCAGCGCTATTGATTCTGCTGCCGGCAATATGGGCAGCCGTGGTGCCTTTGGAGCAATAAGTGGAGCATTTTTAGGCGTTATTTACCTTATTGTTGCCATTATAGCTTTTTTCCCAACGCTTTATCTGTCAAAATTTGCAGGCAAGGCAAAACTGGCGCTTGAAAATAACAATACAGAATACCTGACTAACAGTATTGAAAACCTGAAATCTTATTTTAAGTTTATGGGGATTGTAACCATAATAATGATTGCATTTTTTATCATTGGTTTCATCGTTGCCATAGTTGGCGGTATAGCGGCAGCTTCAGCTACAGGAAGCATGTAGTCAAAATTTATACATACAGTATTAAATCCTCCTGTCCCGGGAGGATTTTTTGTTTAAAAGCGGTATTTTTGGCCTTATGAAGAAAACGCTTTACATCATCCTTCTTTTTGTAGCAGCCTTTATGGCTTTTCTGGAACAATCGCGCCCAAATCCTAACAGGTATGTACTGATTGCAGCCATAGCAGTGTTCATGCTGGGGCTGATGCAGCTGATGAGCAAAGTGCCGTCTAAAAACCAGGATAAAAACGATAGCGATGAAATTTAAGGCAGGCGATACGGTTACGGTGCTTGATGATTCTTTCACAGGCAAAGTAAAGGCTGTAAAGAACAATGGTGTAAGTATTGAAACCCCCGAAGGTTTCCTGCTGGAATTTGATGCTTCGGAATTGGTGAAGATTGATTCTGCTGATGGGCTTACCGGATTATTCCAGGGTACATCCTTAAGCCGGATACTAAAAGAAAAAGAAGAACCCAAAAAACGCAGTTTCGTAAAGGAAAAGAAATCAAAAAAGGATGGTTTTGTGCTGGAGATAGACCTGCATATTGAAAAACTGGTGCCCAACAAACGTGGTATGAGCAACTATGACATCCTTACATTGCAGACCGAAACCGCCAAACGCCAACTGGATTTTGCCATACAGAACCGTATGCCCAAAGTAGTATTTATACACGGCGTGGGCGAGGGCATACTCAAGGCAGAGCTTGACTTTTTGTTGGGCAGGTATGACGGGATAACCTTTGGCGATGCCGATTACCAAAAATACGGACTTGGCGCTACCGAGGTGTACATCAAGCAAAACCCTAACCGTTAAATCTTGAGGATATTTTTCAGCAAATAAAAAACCTCAAAGGTTTACAAAACCTTGAGGTTTAAAGCCCATGATTTATTTTAGGTATTCTTTAATCCGTGTGATAAGTTCCCAATCGGTATTCAGGGTTAGAGCCATTTGTTACTGTTATGGCTTCGCCGGCAGTATTGGTAAATACAGCGCCTACCAAAGACACAACATGGTCGTAACCATCTGAAGAAGTAGCCGCTGTTGTCACAATTTTTAACTGCCCGGCGGTGGCAAACCATTGGCCGGTAACATTAAGCACCGGCGGTGGCGTATTGCAAAACAATGCGGTTGATGCACTGCCTGCATAGGTAGTGAATATAACCTGGTTATTGTCGGTAATGTCAGCTAATTCCCTTGTAACCGGCGGTCCGCCTTCAACCGAAGGAAAGATGTTTTCCTCAAGCAAAAGTAATAACGATTCATTGCCTGTTACCCTGAAAACGGTTGTACTATTAGCATTGCATGAGCCTAGCACTATATCATTATCTTCATCAAGGAAATCAAAACGGTAAGGCAGGTTTTCAAGGTAAGTGCCAAACACGTTATCTTCCATAATTATGGTTTCATCGCCTTTGGTAAAGGTTACACTTTTCATGGTTATGGCGTGGCTGTAGCCTATCAGTTTACCATCATCGTCAAACCGTTGCGTGGTTACAATATTCAGCGTGCCGCCCGGTAGGGTCACCCATTCTTCCGCCACAGCCGGGCTGGCAGGGGGAATGTCACTGCAAAGCGATGTGCTGCTTACATTGCCGGTATAATTTCGGTATAATAGCTTATTGGCTGCGCCCAGTGTAACTACCCTGGGCGTTCCGGCAGGTGTTATGATATCAATAAAAGCGGCGGGGTCAAGGTCAAGTATCAGTGCCTGTGTACCACTGGTTTTATAAACAATACCAGTAGTGGTGCACGATTGTACTGCTGCCGTACCAAAATTAAAAGTCTTGAACGTCATGTCGCCATCATCGCAGGCCATCACCAGTACAAGGGCTATAAGTCCGAAAATCTTTTTCATAAACTAATTTTCAACAAAAATAATCTTTTTAATCAGTTGGTAAAACCTTTTGTGCCCCAACATAACTTTAAAACGCAGCAATTGAGTTTTTATTTAATTTTGCAGTAATGAAAAAAGTGTACCTGGACAATGCGTCCACCACAGCCCTTAGGCCCGAAGTAATTGCAGAGATGGCAGCTGTTATGGCTGAAAATTATGGCAACCCGTCATCAACTCACAGCTTTGGCAGGAGCGCTAAAGTAGTGTTGGAACAGGCACGAAAAACCATTGCCGGGCTGATTGGCGCTGAGGCGAGGGAAATCATATTTACATCGGGCGGTACCGAGGCCGATAACTGGATACTGCAAAGCGCGGTGAACGATTTGGGTGTTAAGCGCATCATTACCTCCAAAATTGAGCATCATGCGGTGCTGCATACCGTAGAGGCAATACAGGCAAAAGGCATTGCGGTTGATTATATTGCGCTGGATGGTTGCGGCACCATCAATATGCAGCACCTGGAAGAATTATTACAGCAAAATGTGCCTACGCTGGTATGCCTTATGCATGTAAATAATGAAACCGGAACAGTGCTGAATTTTGACGCTGTAGGAAGCCTCTGCAAGGTGTATAACGCACTTTTTATGTCAGACACGGTACAATCTATAGGTAAGGAAAAATTCGACTTACAGAGCCTGCCTGTCGATTTTATAACTGCAAGCGCACACAAATTCCATGGGCCAAAAGGTGTGGGGTTTGCCTTTGTGCGGAAAAACACACCACTGCGGCAGATGATTTACGGTGGCGAACAGGAAAAAGGCCTGCGTGCCGGTACTGAAGCTGTACACCAGGTTGCAGGCATGGCTAAAGCGCTTGAGCTGTCGCACCAAAACCTCGAGCAGGAAAAAGCGCACATTACAGGCCTGAAAAACTACTTAATAGAGCAATTACAAATCCATTTCCCTGGATATAAGATAAACGGCTCATCGGAAGAAGGCATGCAGTTTTATAACATAATCAACATACTGTTACCATTTGATGCAGAAAAAACTTCGATGATATTATTTAGCCTGGATATGAAGGGTATAGCAGTATCACGCGGAAGCGCGTGCCAGTCGGGCAGCATAAAGCCATCGCACGTATTGAGTGAAATGCTGAATGCGGAAGAGGTGCTGAAACCGTCGCTGCGAGTGTCTTTCAGCCATTACAATACTGCTGAGGATATCGACCTGTTTATTGAAGCTTTGAAAACGGTATAAAAAAGTCCGGCAATTGCCGGACTTCCTGTTAGTAACCATCAAATTAAAACCGCATCCCCACACCAAAGCCTACAAGCAAGGGATTGATTTTTACCTCGGCCGGCATGCTTAAACCGGTTGCAAGGTTGCTGCCATCAACAGTAACATCGGTTTTAAGGAAAAGCTGCTTGGCATCAACATTTATGAAGAATTTATCGTTCAGCATCAGGTCAAAGCCTGCCTGGAAAGCGTAACCAAAGGCATTGTCATAACTTACATCCCTAACGGTATTGCCGGCGTCAACGCTGTAAAAAATGGTGTAGTTGATACCTGCACCTACGTATGGCTTAAAAACATGGTCAGAAGATGTATAAAAGTGGTATTGTGCGGTTAACGTTGGTGGTAGGAGGTAAACACTGCCCAAATCAACATTGGTACTGCTTGGCCCGCCAATAGCGCTGATGTCAGAACCTGTGGTATGTACCTTATGTTTGGTAGTGCCGAGTATAAGCTCAACAGCAAAATTTTTCGTAAAAAAATAGGAGAAATCCAGTTCCGGGATAAAGGTGTTGCTTATAGCTGCATCGCCGCCTATAATACCAATTGTAGCACTTTCGTCAGGCACAACGCCTACACCGCGCAGCCTTACCTGCCAGTGCTTAAAGCTGGGTGTAGTTTCCTGTGCTGTAGCATTTATAAAACATAATCCCGCTACCATTGCGGCTAAAAATAATCTTTTCATGATTTTAGGTTGTTAAAATTATACTTCAAAAGTATTGTTGATAACCGCCTGAAAACATGATTATGGTCATACCTGCCAAGTGATAATAATCATGGCACAGATAGGATTATTTCTTTTTCTTTTTGCCCCAATTGTTTTTCATTTTACTGTAAGATTTTTTGGAAACGGTTTTCTTCTTTTTAGAACGTGATATACCTTTCGTTTTCCGGGCATTAATGTTGTTTACCAGCGAATTTTTTACGCCCAGTTTATTTTTTTCCGGCTGCCTTTTTTGGCTTTCTTTTTCAGCTTGCTCATATCTTCAGTTTTTACTAAACTAAAGTTACACTGCAAAATAGTCAGCCGCACTAAAATAACATTTCGCTATGCTATGTTTAAGTTTTTCAGGAAAGCTTTTTTATGGTAAAGAGCTCATTATGGTCTTCTACTTTGGGATACATACGCACGGAGTAATTTTCGTCAAATTTAGAACGGTAAGCTAAATTCCTTTCCTGATTTTCTTTTGTTAATGTCATGGTGTTGAATAGTATAAAACCATTTACATTAAGTAGAAAATTAATACGGTTGATAAAGAAATCCTCAAACAAAAAATTTGGCATTGCAGTGTCCTGGAAAATATCAATGATGATGAGATCATACTTTTCCCTTGTTTTCAGTACAAACTCAAAGGCATCATCAATCACGAGGCTAAAGTTGGATATGTCATCCAGACCAAAATAGTTACGTGCAATCTCCGCTACATCAGCATCTATCTCTACACCGGTTATTCTGCCGCGGAATTTCACATCTTCAACCAGTGTTTTTATTACGCTGCCACCGGCCACGCCCAGCACCAAAATATTGTTGAAACTGCGTATGCGTTCAAAACCTATATAGCTTAATCCTTTGCGCAAAATGCGTTGCAGGCTGCCGTAAGAGTAGTTGGTGTTGGCAGAATCAAGCACCAGTTGGCCATTATTCCAGGTTACCTCAAGGTTTTTGCTTATGGCTGATTTTTTCTGGTGTATTGTAATAGGTATAAAAAAACTGAGAAGCCGCCTGAACATTGAAGTTTGTTTGTGTGGGTAAATATATGCTATTTTTACGGCTGGTTTTTTAAAAGGATATGAAAAAAATATATAGGTTTATCTTTTTCAGGCTGATGGGGTGGAAGCTTAACGGCACTATAAGCCCTGAGCTTAAAAAGTGTGTGATGATAGTAGTGCCGCACACCAGCTGGGTTGATTTTTTTATTGGGGTCATGGCCCGTGGTTCCATAGGTTTGGAAATGAATTATGTAGCCAAAAAGGAATTGTTTGTGTTTCCGTTCGGGGCATGGTTCCGCTGGATGGGCGGTGCACCGCTGGACAGGGGCAAGACAGAAAACAAGGTAGATGCTATTGCCGCAATATTTAAGCAAAGGCAGGTGTTCCGCCTGGCTATAGCGCCTGAAGGTACCCGTAAAAAGGTGGACAGCTGGAAAACGGGTTTTTATTACATAGCCCTTAAAGCCGGCGTGCCTATTGTAGCGGTGGCTTTTGATTATAGCAAAAAGGAAGTAAAGCTGGCGCCGCCGTTTTACCCTGCCGGTAATAAAGAAGAAGATTTTAAAATGCTGGAAAATAACTATAAAGGTGTAATAGGCTATGTGCCTGAATACAGCTATAAGAATGATTAGGAATACTTTAACTGTTTGTTGGCATTGATTAACATTTAATGATGGTAACTTTACTATAAGAAAAACAAGTTAGATTTATTGGCCAGTAAAATCTATATTATTTAAGATATTGATGCTGTAATGCAGCATTTTAAAAATTTGTGTTTGTTTTATTGGTTAATGAGCCCCGGGAAGTATATTATTATACGTCACGGGGTTTTTTATTGGCCACGGGTAAAATCGTTCAACAATGGTTAATTGGCAATCTTATAACCATTTGTTAGGAGACTTTTAAGAATTTGTAAAATTATATTTATCAAATTAATTTTTAAATCAACTAACAAATGAAAAAGAGAATCGTTTTTTTGAGCGCCTTGGCGGCTTCAGGTTTTTTCACAGCTTCGTGCAGTGATGATGACAATGACAGCAACAACAACAATCAGAACCAGAGTGTTGAATTGTACACATCGAGCGGTACATCAGGTTTCATCTCAGTGACTGACCTGAATGCGTCAACAGCAACCACCACCAGCTTCAGTACAGGCAATGCAGATGGTGAAGGTATTTATTATGACGCAGAGTCAGACCAGATCATTCAGGCATCACGTACCACAAACAGGCTGAATTTGTATGGTAATGTGGCAAATTCTATTGCAAATGGCAGCACATCGCTCACTTCTACAGGCAGTAGTGCAGCAGGTGACTTTATCAACCCTAGGGAAATTGCAGTATCAAACGGCAATATATATGTAGCCCAGGATGAGATAGCTGCCAATGGTTTACAAAACAAAATATTTGTTTACTCTAAATCAGGCAACAACTTTACACTGCAACGTACCTATAACGTAGCGTTTAAACTTTGGGGAATACATGCCGATGGCAACAACCTGTATGCGGTTGTAGATAATACCGGCGATATTGTAAAGTTTGAAAACATACTATCCAACTCTAACGGCAATATTACACCAACCAAAAGGGTTACTGTAGAAGGCCTGGTAAGGACGCACGGCATTACACATTCTACACAGGATGATGTTATGGTGCTTACTGATGTAGGACTGGCAACATCTGACAGTGATGGCGGCGTGATTGTAATAAACAATTTTGCCAGCGTTTTTAATAACACGCCTAATAATGGTACGATTGCGCTTAGCAGCCAAAAAAGGATATACGGGCCAAACTCAACACTGGGCAACCCTGTAGATGTGGCTTATGACGACCAGACCAACAAAATTTATGTTGCTGAAAGGCTTAATGGCGGTGGAAGGGTATTAACATTTAATATGCCAACAGCAGCATCGGGAGATGTAACGCCTGCACAGTCGAGGGCTGAGGCAGCAGTTTCGGCAGTTTATCTTTCAAGGAGGTAATATCCCAATCAATATATACTATAAACCCCGAAGCATTATTTTCGGGGTTTTTTATTTTAAATACCTTTGAAGGAAATTTTGGCACGATGGATTTTAATACATTATTTGATACTTGTAAAGAGCAGATGCTCCACGGGCGGTATATTACCCTGCATAATATTGAGCCGCTATTACGGAATTGTGATGGCACTTTCAAGGTTTTTCTTGAAGGGCATTCGGTTTTAGGCAAACCAGTTTATTCGGTTACGGCAGGGCAGGGCACTACCAAGGTATATATATGGTCTCAAATGCACGGCAATGAATCTACCACCACAAAGGCTATTTTTGATTTCCTGAATTTTTTGAAAGGTGGAAGCGAGCTTGCTGAAGCCTGGCTTTCACATTTTACCTTTTGCATATTGCCGATGCTCAATCCGGACGGCGCTGAATTATATATACGTGAAAACGCCAATGGTGTGGACCTGAACCGGGATTCTGTACAACTCTCGCAGCCGGAAAGCAGGATACTGCGGGAAGTATTTGAAAGGTTTAGACCGGATTATTGCTTCAATATGCACGACCAGCGTAGCATATTTGGTGTAGGTGATACAGGCAAGCCCGCAACAGTTTCATTCTTGGCACCATCATATAACCAACAGCGGGAGGTGAATGCCAATAGGCAGGTAGCCATTAATATCATCGCCGATATGAATGATGTTTTGCAGCAATATATTCCGGGGCAGGTGGGCCGCTTTGACGATGGCTTTAATATCAACTGTATTGGCGATATGTTCCAGTCGTTAAATGTGCCAACTGTTCTTTTTGAAGCGGGACACTTTGAAAATGACTATATTAGGGAAAAGACAAGAAAATTTATTTTTATTGCATTATTTTCAGCTTTTCAGAGTATTTACGAAAACGTTATAGTAAATGATAGAAGTGAGGATTATTTCGCAATTCCTCAAAATAAGATTAATTTTTATGACATCATATATAAAAAAGTCAAAATAAATTATGAAAATAGGGAAATTATCACGAATTTTGCATCACAATATAAAGAAGAAGTATTTGAGGATTCTGTAATTTTCAATGCTTACATCAGAGAAATAGGGGAGTTAGCTAATTTTTACGGTCATAAGGTATTTGACTGCAATCAGGAAGAATTCTCCACCATCGATGGAAGCAGAATGCCAAAAATGGAACAAAAGGCAGATTTCAGGATAGGATTGGTAAGGGAATTTGTAAATGGTGTGGAAAAAAAATAGTGTCTTCCGGTTATTGTTAAGTTATCATTAATTTTTTAACTCGTAACATAAACTAACAAATATAACCTACTATAATTATGAGCAAGTTTCGTTTAGATGAAGTAGATCATCAGATATTGGATATGCTGATTGACAACACAAGGGTTCCTTTTACTGATATTGCAAAAAAATTGCTTATCTCTGCAGGTACCGTACACGTAAGGGTGAAAAAAATGGAAGACGCAGGCATCATCCAGGGTTCATCTCTTACCCTTGATTATGAAAAGCTTGGGTATTCTTTCATTGCCTACGTGGGTGTTTTCCTTCATAATACTTCGCAAACCAAATTTGTCCTTGAAAGGATAAACGAAATACCTTTTGTTACTGTTGCACATGTAACAACCGGTAAATTCAACATTTTCTGTAAGATACGTGCAAAAGATACCAAGCATGCTAAAGAAGTTATCTTTATGATTGACGATATTGAAGGCGTGTACAGGACTGAAACGATGATTTCGCTTGAAGAAAGCATCAACGACAAGAAGCGCCTTATGCATACCATCTTTAAAGATCTGTAAGATTTTTTATAAAAAAATTATAACCCTTAGCCTGTAAAGCTGAGGGTTTTTTTATTAATTTCAGAAACAAAACCAATACCTATGTATCCAGCCACACGCATTGAGCGCTTTCGGGAAAATGTAGAGCTTAAGTACCAGCTTTTCAACAGTATATTTATGACATTGCCCTTCCGGGCGATAGATAATACGGGCGGCCTGCTGCCTTTATTTTCGGAAATTTGCGAGGAAGGCTATAAGAATCATAAAAACCCACGCGAGATATTTGATGCCTTTACTGAAAAATATTTGCAGGAAGCCAGTGAGGAAGATAAGATTGGGCTGATGTTCCGGTTTATACAATATGTAGAAAGGCAGATAGTATTGTTTGACGCTATTGAAGATGCTGCTTTTACCGAACTGAATAACCTTGAAGGTACCGGCTCTTTGCGAGAAAGCAGGGAACGAGCTGAAAATAACGGACAAAATACCGAGCTACAGCAATTTCTTGATGATTTTAAGGTGCGGGCGGTGCTTACAGCGCACCCAACACAGTTTTACCCGGGGTCGGTATTAGGAATCATAACTGACCTGACCACAGCCATTAAAAAAAACAACCTGGCCGATATAAAAACATTGTTGGCGCAATTGGGTAAAACGCCATTTATTAAAAAAGAGAAGCCGACACCTTTTGATGAGGCCGTGAGCCTGATTTGGTACCTGGAAAATGTGTTTTATAAAACTGCCGGTGAAATGACATCTTACGTGCAGGAATCAATATATAAAAACGGACCGCTTACACATCCGGTGCTTTCATTTGGCTTTTGGCCGGGAGGAGACAGGGATGGCAACCCATTTGTTACTACTGAAATTACGTTGAAAGTAGCTGACAGGCTGCGCACATCTATACTGAAATGCTACTATGGCGATATAAGGAAGCTGAGGCGCAAATTGACTTTTAATGGAGTGGAAGCACTGGTGATGGACATTGAACAAAAACTTTACCGGTCGGTTTTTTATTCTGAGGGCGAACTTTATATTACGCTGGATGAACTGAAAGAATCGCTTGGTAAAATCAGGAAAATTATAGTAAAAGACCACCAATCGCTTTACCTTAATGATATTGATGAACTCATCAATAAAGTAAACCTGTTTGGCTTTCATTTTGCCTCGCTGGATGTAAGGCAAAACAGCAAAATACAAAACCCGGCGTTTCCTTTTATGCTACAAGGTATAAAAGGAGCAGAGAGCTATGCCGGGATGGATGATACAGATAAGTTGAAATTTCTGGAAAAATTATCCGGCACTACTGACATGAAAAAGCTGGAAGATGAAAATGCCAGGCTGATACTGGAATCCATCAATGCTATCAAGCAGATACAGGAAAGTAATGGTGAAGAAGGATCAAACCGATACATTATCAGCAATACTGAAAGTGAGCTGAACATCTTGGAACTGCTGGGCATGTTTGAGCTTTCCGGCTGGAAAAAACCTGCTGTTGACCTGGTGCCACTTTTTGAAACTGTAGATGACCTTACGGCAGCTCAGGAAATAATGAGAACGCTTTATACTAATACTAAATATGCCGCACACCTTAAAAGCCGCGGTAATAAGCAGACCATTATGCTGGGCTTTTCTGACGGGACTAAAGATGGTGGCTATCTAATGGCCAACTGGGGTATTTATAAGGCTAAAGAACAACTTACGGCTATAGCGCGCGAGTATGATGTAAAAGTAATATTTTTTGACGGCCGTGGCGGCCCACCGGCAAGGGGTGGAGGTAAAACACATAAGTTTTATGCATCGCTTGGGCCATCTATAGAGAATAATGAAATACAGATAACTATACAGGGACAAACCATAAGCTCTAACTTTGGTACAGCCGACAGTTGCCGTTTTAACCTTGAAAACCTTTTGAGCGCCGGTATTACCAATGGTGTTTTTGATAAAGATAAGAAGCACCTTACTGCCGACCAACGCAAGGTGTTTGAAGCTATGGCAGAAATAAGCTATCAAAAATATAACGACTTTAAAAACCATCCTAAATTTGTGCCATACCTGGACAAAATGAGTACGCTGAATTATTATGCTAAAACCAATATAGGCAGCAGGCCCTCAAAGCGCAGCAAATCAAAAGAGTTGGATTTTAACGACCTGCGTGCCATACCTTTTGTGGGTTCCTGGAGCCAGCTAAAGCAAAATGTGCCGGGCTTTTATGGGTTTGGGCATGCGCTGGCCCATTTCGAAAAAGAAAAGCAGTGGGAAAAAGTACAGGAATTGTATGACCATTCTTTGTTCTTTAAAACGCTGGTTGAAAATAGTATGATGTCGCTCAGCAAATCGTTTTTCCCGCTTACAGCTTACATGAAGGATGATGAGGAGTTTGGTAAGTTCTGGCAAATCATTTATGATGAATATAAAGAAACCCGCAGGTTGTTGCTGAAGATTTCGGGCTATGAGGAGCTGATGGAAAATTACCCTGATGGCTATGCTTCCATAAAATTACGTGAGCATATTGTGTTACCTTTGCTTACCATACAGCAGTATGCGCTCCATAAAATAAGGCTGATACAATCAGGCAAAGAGGATGACACTCTGCTGGAAACGTATGAAAAAATTGTAACACGTTCCCTTTTCGGGAATATTAACGCGAGCAGGAATTCTGCATAAATAATGAATATAAAAGATGTAACGGCTGCTGAACATGCGCCGTACCAAAGCACATATCTTCAACTGGTTGATGATACCTGGAGCCTTACCGAAGAACTGGAGGTAAGCCTGCACAACCTGGTACATTTTGTACGCGAAATACCAATGGACAAATTTGATTACCGCTACGCGGAAGGTAAGTGGACAATTAAAGACATATTGCAACACCTGATTGATACCGAAAGGATATTTGCCTACCGTGCGCTGCGTTTTGCAAGGTATGACAAAACCGAACTGCCGGGCTATGACGAGAATGCCTTTGCTGCCGCTACCGATGCCAACAGGCGCAGCATACAGGATTTGCTTACGGAGTTTACATTGGTGAGGCACAGTACCATTGCACTATTTAAATCGTTTACCCAGGAAAATTTTATAAATACCGGTATTGCATCAGGCTACACAGTTTCGGTAAGGGCATTGGGCTTTGTGATTATCGGTCACCAAAATCACCATGTGAAAGTATTTAAGGAGAGGTATTTGTAGGTGTTTTGCTAATTGATAGGACTGAGATTCTTCACTTCGCAGGCTTCGTTCAGAATGACATGGGAAACGTGAGATTCTTTACTCCGCAAGCTCTGTTCAGAATGAGATCGTAAACGTGAAATTCTTCACTGCAAACTTCATTTAGAACTATATAAAAGAAAAATCCGGCTCAGGCCGGATTTCATTTTTTAGTTGCAGTCTGTTTTTTTGAGCACCTGGTCTGATGCCAGGCTTTTATTCTTGTACATCCAAACGCCGTTGTCGTTCTCTATCATTTCGCCAAACTTAACTGTTGCAGTGCTGTCAGATAATGAAAAAATAAATTCCTCTTTGTATTCCATGCCTTCAGCCATGGTTTGGCCAATAGCGGTAACATTATTGTTGAAAATGCGGCCCTTAAAGTGTATAGTCTTTTTATCCTTTTCATAAGGGTTCCAGCGGAACGTGCCAAAAATACTGTCCTTATTTTTCCTTGCCTTAAGGCTTATGCTGTCTTTAGAAACTACCTTGAGGAAGCAGATACTGTCATTAATAGGCAGTGCTTCTACCGTTTTTTCAACTATAGAATCTTTTATGGCATCAATTTTTTCTCCGGTTTCTTTTTTGCAGGACACCAGCAGTAGGCCGGCAAGGAGTAGGGTGTAGGTTTTCATTTTGTGGCTATTTTCAGTAAAAGTAAAATATCTGCATAAAAAAAAGAACCCTGTTAAGAGTTCTTTAATAATATATTGGTAGAATTAATCTTCTTCCTCTTCCTCACCTTCTTCAGGCATATCTTCTGCTTCATCAGCCTCTTCAGCCTCATCTTCCTTTTCATCATCGGCAATCTCAAGATCTTTCAATGCATCAAGGTCATCTGCCGGCTCATCAATATCGTCATCATCATAATTCTCAATCCTGTCAGCAAGCTTGGTGCTCACCTTTACAAGGTATATGGTATCTTCCGTGCGCACCTCTACAGCCTCAATGGTTTCATTTTTGGCATTCTTAAAGCGGATGATGTTGGAATCGTCATATCCTTCAGGGAATTTCTCCACCAAAAGCGTAAGGATTTCGTTGGTTAGTTTTGCGTAATCTACTATAACTCGTTTCATTTCTGTGTGTGTATTCTATTGGTCTAACAAGTAAGCAAAAATAAGTGGCGCCACAATGGTAGCGTCAGACTCTATTATGAATTTAGGTGTATCGATATCCAGCTTGCCCCATGTGATTTTTTCGTTTGGCACAGCGCCGGAATAAGAGCCGTAGCTTGTGGTTGAATCGGATATCTGGCAGAAATAGCTCCAGAAAGGAACATCGTGCATTTCCATATCCTGGTACAGCATAGGTACCACACATATAGGGAAATCGCCTGCTATACCACCACCAATCTGGAAGAAACCAATGCCGTTGGCGCTATTCTTAGTATAATAGTCAGCCAGGTAAGCCATGTATTCAATACCTGATTTCATGGTGGAAGCCTTAAGCTCGCCTTTTATCACGTATGATGCGAAGATATTACCCATGGTACTGTCTTCCCAACCCGGAACCACAATCGGCAGGTTCTTTTCGGCAGCGGCATACATCCAGCTGTCTTTCAGGTCTATCTCATAGTATTCTTCCAAAACGCCTGAAAGGAGCATTTTGTACATGAACTCATGCGGAAAATAACGCTCACCTTTATCGTCAGCATCCTTCCATATTTTATGGATGTGCTTTTGCAGGCGACGGAAAGCCTCATGTTCCGGTATGCAGGTATCGGTAACGCGGTTAAGGCCCCTTTCCAGCAAATCCCACTCCTGTTGCGGGGTAAGATCGCGGTAGTTAGGCACCCTTTCATAGTGCGAGTGCGCCACCAGGTTCATGATATCTTCTTCAAGGTTGGCACCGGTACATGAAATAATCTGCACTTTATCCTGGCGAATCATTTCGGCAAAAATTTTACCAAGCTCTGCCGTACTCATGGCACCTGCCAGTGTCACCATCATTTTAGCGCCGTCCTGCAGCTGCTTTTCATAGCCTTTGGCAGCGTCAACAAGTGCAGCCGCGTTAAAGTGCAGGTAGTACTTTTCAATAAACTGGCTTATAGGTCCTTTGCTCATTTTTCAGTTGTTTGTATTTTTTATTGCTTCAAAAATAATTTATTTTTTGTCGTAACCCAGAATTTTAAGAACTTCTTCAGCTTTTTGTTGTTCTGAGAATACTTCGGTAGCTACTATACCGTTTTCGTCACGGTCTATCAGTATATGCTTTGGCTGCGGTATAAGGCAGTGGTGTAGCCCGCCGTAGCCGCCAATGGTTTCCTGGTAAGCACCGGTGTTGAAGAAGCCAATGTACAGCGGTTTCTCCTTATTGTACTTAGGCAGGTATATGGCGTTCATGTTCTGCTCTGAGTTGTAATAATCGTCACTATCACAGGTAAGTCCGCCTAGCAGTACACGCTCATAAGAATCGTTCCAGCGGTTGATGGCCAGCATAATAAATCGTTTGTTGATAGCCCAGGTATCCGGTAGGGTAGTGATGAATGATGAATCGATCATATTCCATTTTTCCCTGTCGTTTTGCTGTTTTTGGTACAGCACCTGGTAAATGGCGCCGCCGCTTTCGCCTACGGTAAACGAACCGAATTCGGTAAAAATGTTCGGTACGGGAACTTCGGCATCCTCACAGGCAATTTTTATCTGGTTCAGTATCTCATCAATCATGTACTGGTAATCGTACTCAAACGCCAGCGAGTTCTTGATAGGGAAACCACCGCCAATGTTAAGGCTGTCCAGCGTAGGGCATTCCTTTTTAAGGCTGATATACACCTTTAAACATTTAACCAGCTCGTTCCAGTAGTAGGATGTATCGCGTATACCGGTGTTAATGAAGAAGTGGAGCATCTTTAGCTCAACATTCTTATTTTCATGTATTTGCTTCCTGTAAAAAGGAAGGATGTTTTTATAGCCTATGCCAAGGCGCGAGGTGTAGAACTCAAACTTCGGCTCTTCTTCCGCTGCAATGCGGATGCCTATCTTAAATTTACCGTTGATTTCTTCCTGAAGCAAATCAAGCTCCTCAAAGTTATCAATGATAGGAATGGTCTTGTTATGGCCATTATTGATAAGCCTGGCAATGTTTTGTATGTACTGGTCCCTTTTGAAACCGTTGCAGATAACATAAGTATTCTTGTTTATCTTGCCCGATTCCAGCAGTTTCTCTACTATATCAATATCATAAGCCGCACTGGTTTCAATATGGATGTTGTTCTTGAAAGCCTCATCCATGATATACGAAAAGTGCGAGCTCTTAGTACAGTAGCAGTAGTAGTATTTACCATCGTACTTGTTTTTTTCCATGGCATTCCTAAACCAGCTTTTGGCCTTGCGGATGTTGTTGGAAATTTGTGGCAGGTAAGTGAATTTCAGCGGTGTGCCGTATTGTTCTACCAGCTTCATAAGGTCGATGTTATGGAACTGGAGGTTGTCTTTATTTAGGGTGAATTCTTCCTGTGGGAAATAGAATGTCTGGTTGATCAGGTCGAAATATTTTGTATTCATTATAAGATGTAATATAAAAAGGTTATAAATATAAGAAAAATCCTAAGTTATAACCTTGTTTTCAAACCCTTATGTTCGCATATATTATCTGCAGCTTTTCGCGGTGGCTGGCGCTGCTGTATAAAGCCTCCATAACCGGCTCAATGCGCAGGCAGTAAGCGGGTTGCAAAACAATGGCCAAAGCCCTGAATTTGCTGGCTGCCGTGAAGAAGGAAGATATACTTTTGCTGAATTTCATCGAGGCAAATGTAAAAAATAATAGTTCGTATTTAAAAACAAATCTCTTAAAAAATTGTTACATCTGATAGTCTTCAAAAGCATTGTATATCAGGTTGTTTTCTGCCCTTTGGTTAATAACCGCATTGCCAATGCCTTTAAGCAGCACAAAATTAACCCCGCCAAACTCATTTTTCTTGTCGTGTGCCAGCAGCGCTATGATGGCAGTAATATCGTCAAGGCTGAAACCAACCGGCGGGAATATAGCCTGTATAACAGCTTTTACCTCAATATATTCTGCCTCAGCCAGTAAACCGGCCTGCCATGACAGGTAGGTTTCCAGCACCATCCCTATAGCTATGGCCTCACCGTGCAGCAGCGTTGGCTTTTCTTCACGGTCAAGATGGTAGGACTCAATGGCGTGGCCCAGGGTATGCCCAAAGTTGAGCAGTTTCCTCATGTCTTTTTCATTGGGGTCCTGCGCTACAATGTCGTTCTTTATCTGTATAGAGCGGTGTATAAGCTGTGCAAGGTCATCGGTAGTTAGCCCGGCCAGGTCAGTAAAATTGTTCCAGTAGCTTTTGTCGGCAATCAGGCCGTGCTTCAGCATTTCTGCCAGCCCGGAGCGCATTTGCTCCTGCGGTAGCGTTTCCAGCATATCCAAGTCAACCAGCACCGCTTCCGGATTGTTTATCACGCCAATCTGGTTCTTCAGGCTGCCCAGGTCCACCCCGGTTTTTCCGCCTACCGATGCATCTACCATAGCCAGCAGGCTGGTAGGCACGTTGATAAAATCAATACCCCTTTTGAAAACCGACGCTACAAACCCTCCCAAATCTGTCACCATGCCACCACCAACGTTAATGATGAGGCTCTTGCGGTCGGCGCCCAATTCGGTCAGCGCATGCCAAACTTCCACACAGGTTTCAATGGTCTTGTTTTCTTCGCCGGGTTCAATCTCAATAATCTCTATCGGTATTTCGGTAGCCAATTGCTGCAGGAAACGGGGCAGGCAGTATTGGGAGGTGTTGCTATCGGCTAATACGAATACTATTGAATAACGCTCCGGCTGCAATAAACCGGCCAGATAGGTGTAGCAGTCATCATTAAAAAGTATGTTATATCCCTGAGATGGTATTGCCTGCATGGTGCTTGTGGGTATTTTTAATAATTAGCAAAATAAAGTATTTTATGGTTTAAATTATTGCGCAGTATTTATATTTGCACAAATTTTTTTACAGCAAATGGAAAAGATCTTCAACAATACCGCCGATGCTTTTGCACTGAAAAGCGATACCGAACTGGACAGGGCTTATTTCCTTTTCAAAATGATAGCCTCAGAGCCGCTGGTGCGCATTGGCACGGCCGTAACTAACTTTGCACTAAAGGTACACCTTCCGGTGGAGGGATTGATAAGGGCTACGGTATTTGATCATTTTTGCGGAGGCACAACTGAGGAGGACTGCCTGCCGGTGGTAGACAAGATGTTTACCAAAGGCGTATCGTCAGTACTGGATTATTCGGTGGAGGCGAAGGAAGAGGAATCGGAATTTGATAAGGCCCTGGATAAAACTTTAAAAACCATCGTTTTTGCCAAAGAGCGCCAGGCGATTCCTTTTGCAGTATTCAAGCCCACAGGCTTCGGTAGGTTTGAACTGTATGAAAAATTAGGCGCGGGTAAACAATTTTCGGTTGAAGAGGCTGCGGAGTGGAAAAGGGTAGTGGAGCGCTTTGAAATTGTATGCAAAACCGCACATGAAAATGATGTGGCGCTGCTTATTGATGCCGAGGAAAGCTGGATGCAGGATGCGGCTGACGACCTGGTGGCCGAGATGATGCGCAAATACAATAAGGAAAAAGCCATTGTTTTCAACACGTTGCAAATGTACCGCTGGGACAGGCTGGATTACCTTAAAAAACTGCACGAGCAAGCTGAGGAAGAAGGTTTTTACATTGGCATGAAGATAGTGCGCGGTGCCTATATGGAAAAAGAGAACAAGCGCGCTGAGGAAATGGGTTACGTATCACCAATTTGCATTTCCAAAGAAGCGACTGATATTAACTATGATGATGCGATTGCCTATATGGCCGATCACATTGATACCATGGCTATTTTTGCGGGTACGCACAATGAGGACAGTTCGTATAAGCTAATGCAAATTATGCAGCAGAAAGGGCTTGCTGCCAATGATGAAAGGGTATGGTTCGGGCAGCTGTATGGTATGAGCGACAATATCAGTTTTAACCTTGCCGCCCATGGCTATAACGTGGCCAAGTACCTGCCATTTGGCCCTGTGCGCGATGTTATGCCTTACCTGATACGCAGGGCTGAAGAGAATACATCAGTAGCCGGGCAAACCAGCCGCGAGCTGAACCTGATAAGCGCCGAGCGCAAAAGGAGGAAGCTGGATAATTAACTATATTTGCCGAATGAAATTTACACACAGATTAGCCTATTATTTATTAGGCGTTTTGATAGGGGGGATGTTCCTTTTATTTTTCTTCAAAAATAAGCGCACCGAGTTTTGCTATATGCCCAACTGCCGCGTTTTAAAGAACATCAGAAGCAAGCCGGTTGTAGAATCGGACGAAGTGAAGAGAAAATTTGCCGAAAAGACCTTTAATTATGATGATATAAAGCGCTGCACTGAAGATGGGAGTGTTGATTTTTCTAAAAGCAATAAACCCTACCAGGGAGGTAAGCTTTATGTGATAGAAGGCAAATCGACTAAAGATGAGGATATTGTGCTGGAGGTAGTAAATTATGACAATAAAGTGCTGCTGAAGGACGTAAAAAAACAGTAAAATATTTCGGCTTTTACTTGCAGATATAAATAACAGGCGTATATTTGCACTCGCAATGGCAAACAAGTGTTGCCTCGCACAAATAGGGCGATTAGCTCAGTTGGTTCAGAGCATCTCGTTTACACCGAGAGGGTCGGGGGTTCGAATCCCTCATCGCCCACAGATTAAAAAGCTTCAGTGAAAACTGGAGCTTTTTTGTTTTGCATACAATTCTATATAAAGTTATTAAATCTTCTGGTATCACATTTTCATAAATTATAATCATGATTCAAAATCAGTTCACTGTCCGTGCAGATTTACTTTTCAAGTTTCTATAAATTACATAAAAAGATTAATATTGTCTATTAGTTGAGATAGGATAATAGATGATTTCCACTAAGCAAAAATAAGTAGTTCAGTAAAAAATAATGTAATTCCAAATTATGAATAAACTGTACATTATCATAGTGATGCTTTTATTGTCGTTTCAGGCTATGTTTTCTCAAACGAAGGAAATAAAAGGAGACACTACTTTTTGGTATGAAAAGAATATTGAACTTCAGAAAACTCTGGATTTAAAAAATTTTGAACAATCTACTGACGAATTTAATTTTAGGTTTAGAAATAATGGGCAAGTGGTTGAAATTTCAAAAGACAGTTCCGGATATTCAGGAAATATAACCAATTTCACTTATCACACTAAGGCAAATAGAAACAAGACAGAAACACTATCGAGTAAAACTGTATTGCCATCGAAACAAGCAGAAGATATTTATGACATTGTTATTAAATCAAAAATTATTGATTTACCAACAGATGAAAAAATAGAAAATTGGCAACACGGCCTTGATGGAATTGTATATATAATTGAGCATTCAGACAGTAAAACATATTGGCTTAAAAATTATTGGACACCAACAGCACAAGACTCTATTCCGGAGGCAATTATTGTTTTAGACTTAATAAAGAATTTGTCAAACACACTAAATCTGGATGAAACATATGCATCTTTCATAAATGGATTACCAAAAAAAGGTTGCTATAATTCCGAAGGGATGATAACTATGTGTTATATATCAAACTTTTTAGAATTAGGTTACAGTGGCGCTACAAAATTGCCATTAGGATTTTACTCATCCTATTCCATGACTTATATTGGAAATACAAAAATAAATAGCAGTGTAGCTTTACAGTATAATTTTGACAATGACGGATTTCATCATTTGAATTTTCAATATGCTAAATGGAACTTATTTCATAAAACTGAAGACATTTCCGATTTTGTGGCTTACAACTATCAAAACAGAATACTCAAATTTGATAACACAAAAAATAAGTTTGAAAATCATCAAATCAAATATGGAGTAAACCTAAAAAATCATATTGGCCTCGGAATAGGGCTAGATTTCATAAGTCGGGAATATAATAAGATTGGAGGACTCCTATATGCTCATAAATGGTTTTCAAAACCAAATATAAGTGCCACATTGACAACATCATTATTTGACAACCATATAAACTACAAAGCTGAACTATTTAAATCATTCGATTTCAATTCCAACTTTCCTCTGCATAGAATTTCTCTCGGGATAGCTTACGAAGACTTCATGAACTACAAAGACTTATATTTTAGTTTAAGGATACTATTGTAAAATCACCAATCATCAAAACCCCAAACGTAGGGAAATTCCCCTTATAGCTGTTATACCATAGCTAAATAATCTATTACCAATAAAACCAATGAACAAATACATTTTAAGTGCCCTGCTTTTGGCGGGCCTAACGTTGCATGCGCAAAATTTTCAATGGCAGTGGGCCAAAACCGGCGGCGGCATAAGGCAGGCCGCTAATGAAGGCGGCGCATATTTTTTTGACAGCGAACAAGTGATTGATATTGCCGTGGACCAGGACAACAATTACTATTATCTTACCTTTATGACAGAGCAGAGTACAATGTACGATGGCCTGCCTGTTACCGTGTACAATTCCATACCGCAGGCTACAGGAAATACTGATGTAGTTTTAATATCCACCGATTGCAGCGGCAACCTGCGCTGGACACAAACCATAGGCGGCGGAGTGGGCGATTTTGCCTACAAGATTGAGCTGGACAATGCCGGCGGGCTTTACATAGGTGCCAATGTTGTAAACCTTTCCCACTTTGGACCGGAATACCAGCCTCCGCATTTTACCCCTACCGATGCGCAGGAAGTGCTTAACAGCGATGTTACATTAATTCAGGAAGGCTGTAAAATGGCAGCGTTGCTTAAGTACAATACCGCCGATGGGTCGCTGGCGTGGCGTGTAATGCCTCAGGGTCCTGTTAACCTGCTTAACAGGAATGCCAGCATACAACAAGTACAGGTAAGTACCGACGGGACTGTACACACACTGATTGGCTTTGCTGGCGGCACGCACCTTAACGGGGCTATAACTGTACCCGCTACTTTTACTAACCTGCTCGATTATTATATTGTAAAATACAATGCCAATGGTAACCAGCTTGCAGTGATCCCTTTAGAACTTGAGGGCTACCTGTGGGAATGCAATACCGATTTCAGGTATGATGAAAACCTGCAACGCTATTACATAGCCGGTTACCGTACTAACGGAGATATTTTTAGCCCGGCACCACTAAAGCTGAACGGCATAGATTTTCAGGAGCAGGCATATATTGCAGCGTTCAGCAGTACAGGTGCTGAACTATGGCGAAGGGAAATGACATCAACCGATGTATTGAAGGACAATAGGTTAGTAAACCTTGAGGTTGACAGTAATTCTGACCTGTACCTGGCAGGAAAATATTTTATAAACTATGGTACCAATTCGGTCGTTAAAATGGGCAGCTATACACTTCCTAATATTGTAGAGGGCAATGTACCTTATGTGCTTAAAATGGATATAAATGGAAATGTGCAGTGGGTAAATACCCCTATATCCTATACTAACTCGGTAAATATGTTTACCGGTTTGCATATGTTTTATGATATGGCTATAAACGGTAACGAGATTGTACTGGCAGGGCAGGTTACTAATGAATCTTGGGGAAATGTATCGGTAACACGCCCGGATAATCATCTTTCGGACCCTGCACTTTTAAGGCTCAATAAAAATACCGGCGCGGCCATAGCGGTGCATGATATTATGACCAGCCCGGGTTTCCGTGACGGATTTTCGGCAGTGGCGGTTGACAATCAGGGCAATTACATAGCAGGAGGTTACTTTTTCTATGATATATTTACTTCATCTAACGATAACCTTCCAACTATAATCAAGGCCAATTCCGGCCCTACAACTGATTTTTTTATGGCAAAGTTTGCTCCCGGCCCGTGCAGCACTGCTTCAGTTAACGAGGTTAGCGAAAACCTGGTAAACGTGTATCCTAACCCGGCAAAAGATTTTATAAGCATTGAAAGTGATGCAGCCTTTACAGCCTATGAAATCAGGAGCATTACCGGACAGCTGTTGGCAAAAAGCACCCTGAAAGAAGGGCAACGCACTATTTCTCTCGAAAGCTTCAGCACAGGCATGTATATCCTGAACCTTATCGGAGATAGCGGAACCATCAGCAAAAAAATTATCAAAGAATAATCAAATAGTCTATAAAACAAAACCCCTTCAGGCAACTGAAGGGGTTTTGCATTAAAAATAATTGGCCTTTAAATCCTGCATCAAATCAATGTGTGTAGGTTGCCAGCCCAAAGTGGCCTTCGTTTTTTCAGCAGATGCTTCACAATCCATCATGGCAAAATGTGTAAACCAGGTAAAGTGCTTTTGTGCTTCTTCAGGTTTCAGGCTTTCCAAAGGCAGGTTCAGCCCATCACTTATGGCTTTGGCAATCTCTTTAAAAGCAATGCCCTGTTCGGCCACGGCGTGAAACATTCTTTGCTCCGGCTGCTGTTCCACAATCAGGCGGTACAGCTGGGCTGCATCGTGCCTGTGTGCTGCCGGCCAAAGGTTATTGCCATCGCCAATATAGGCTGATTTACCATTTTGCTTTGCCATACCGGCTATCATGGATACAAAGCCATGGTCGCCAGTGCCGTGTGTGGTAGGGGGGAGGCGTACTATGTAGGTTTTAGCCCCGTTGGCCGCAGCAGCGTTGGCTGCTTCTTCCGATGCGGCACGCGGCAAATCATCCGAACTGCCCAGGCTGTCATCTTCGGTAACCACCCTGTCATAGCGCAGCAACCCAATGCCCGATGTTACCACCAGCGGCTTGCCTGTGCCGGCAATGGCATTGCCCATGGCAGTGATGATGCGCCTGTCGTCTTCACAGCTTTCCTTATAACGGCTGAAATCGTGATTAAACGCCGTGTGGATTATCGCATCGCATTCTTTGGCTACTTTCGCCAGGCTATCCAGGTCGGTTATATCGCCCAGGCGGGATTCAGCGCCTAAATCTTCTAAATTTTTGGCCGCCTCGGCAGACCGTACCAATCCTAATACTTTGTGGCCGTGGGCCAACAAATCCTTTACAACTGCGGAGCCTACAAAACCCGAGGCCCCTGTAACAAATACTCGCATAGTTTATAATTTTAGTACTACAAAGCAAACAAATGCGGCAGCCAAAAACATGGTCATTTGACCAATATTGCCATTAGCGCTGCAACTGCGCGTGGCGAATGCGGGTAAGGGTTTTTATGGATATGCCCAGGTAAGAGGCTATCATGCGGAGGGGTAGCCTTTGCAGCAGTCCGGGAAAGCGCTGCACAAAGTCTTCGTACTTTTCTTCGGGGGTGGCGCTCAGTGCGGTAAGCATGCGCTGGCGGCTGTAGTATATATTGCGCGATATCAGTTCTTCCGAAAATTTTTTCAGTACGGGGATATCGTTGCGCAGCATTTCAAAATCATTCTTCTGCCACATTATAATTCCGGTAGGTTCTATAGCGTCAATAGTAACTACAGTTGGCGTACCTTTATCATAGCTTTCCACATCCAGCGTCCAGGTAAGTTCTGGAGCAAACTGTAGTATATGCTCATTACCGCCGGCACCGGTGCTGTAGGTACGTAGCATTCCTGAGCAGATGAATACCTTGTGCCGGCACACATCGCCGGGCTGTAATATAGCCTCGTTCCTGCGCAGGGAATGTGCCGTGGCCATACCGCTTACCTGCTGCACCAAATCATCTGGCAGGCCGGTTTGCTCTTTCAGGTAGTGTTCAAAAATGGAATGCATAAAGCAAAGGTAGCATTAATGCTAAAAATATTTATATTTGGTTATATGAGATTTTCAACACTGCTTATCGCACTGGCTATGGCCGGATTATTTTCTTCCTGCGGGATGAAGTACGTTAACTTCACAAAGGAAGAAAGGGAGTTGTTTGATACCTACAGCAAGAATGATACGCTGATTTTCCAGAATCTGTTTAACGGAGAGCGTGATACAACTATTATTGATGAAAAAAGAATATATCATGATTTTGACCCATGGATGCATAAAAACATAGAGCATTGCATGTCTGTAAGCTATACTACCAAACGATTTAAGTATCATGAAAATGATGTAAAGACAGAATCATTCCTGTTCACCTGCAAGGCGAGGCCTGATGAGATAAAGAAAAAACATTTTTCATATTTAAGGGCTAATTTTTATTTTAATGAGAATGCCAAAGTAGTTGATAAAGAAACATTATCGATTACAGGTAAGGAGTTTACTGATGTTTACCAGCTGGTCTATTTTGCACCCCAATTTACCAGCTCAAGGGATTTCAGCCCACATATTTTGTATTGGGATAAAAAGTACGGCATCATTAAGTATATAACCATGAGCGGTGAAGTTTGGGAGCGGGTAAATTTCAGCAAAAAATAAAGCCCCAACTTTCGCTGAGGCTTCACATGATATGATTCAGGATTGGATTATTTCTTAATGATCCTTGAAGTCTTTTCACCTTCGCCGGAAACTACCTTCAGGAGGTACATACCCGCTGGCAGTTGCTCCAGGTTTATTTGGTAACCCATGGTTTGCGGTGTATACTGCCCAACCACTTGGCCAAACATTGTATATACCACAATCCTGTCTATAACTGCATTGGCTTCTACATTAATGTGGTTTCCGGCAGGGTTAGGGTATACTTTTAACGCCATCTCCATCATAGGGTTATCTGTAGTAAGTATGGCCTGTGCTTCAATGGCAATGTTGTTGAAATCAACCCTTTGACCGGCATCCACAAACATATCGGTACCGTCAAAACGCAGGCGTATCTTAAAGTCGGCATTGTTGTTGGCTGCCGCTATGCCGGTAAAGTCAAACTCCTTCAGCTCATAGCCTGATGCAATGCCCAACGATGGCGCTGCCAAACCAGTATTAACCCAAGCCGAACCGTTCCAGTAATCAGCCAACAGTGTTTGTGCCGCACCGTTAGATTGTACTGCCAGCGATAGTTTCACATTCTCATAACCCGTGGTTGGGAACTGCAATACTATATTATTTTCCAGCGAAGCCGCTTTAAATGGCTGCTTCACCTGTATGCCCCTCATACTGCCTGCTGCATAAGGTGCATTGTTGTTGGCCTCTGGGCGGTAGTTGATGGCAGTTGGTGCATTCCTGCGCTCCATAGAGGCTTTACGCCAGCTTGGGTGGGCGCTGGTGAAAGGATATCCGTCAAGGCACGAGTTATAGTTAATAACCGCCGTAGAGCCTGTAGCTGAATAGGTAGAGGTAAGGCTCACCAGCGGGGTATCATTTACAATATTGCTGTCCATCATCCAGAAATAAACCACCTGTGGGCCTACCGCTTCCGGGTTAAAATTGGCCACAATCTGCATATTCGCAGTAGGGGTTACAGTCAGGATAGGGTCGGTGCCGCTCACATCGCCAGACCAGTGCGAGAACACAAAACCAGGCTGCGCAATGGCTTCAACCGTTACAGGTATGCCGTTAAAGTAAATGCCTGTCCATGGATAAGGATTGGCAGGTACGCCCGGTGTAGTAGGTGCAATTTTTACCGTATTCATCTTCACGATGCCGGCTTCCGTATTTGACACATCGAGAATAATATCCACATTGTTGGTAATGCCAAACTTAGCCCTTATCTGGTCCCTTTGTATAGCCGGCCTGTTAGTACCCCAGTTGAGCAGGTTGGTTTTTTCAGACGACTGATAAAATGATGCCCTTGGGAAACGGTTGTGGTCTTCCGGCAGGTAAGGGGCTACTTCATCAAATGTCTGGTTTACTATTGCATTGAACCTTTCGGTGATGAAAGCCGTGTTCAGTATATCGGCAAAACGGTTAATGAACTGGTTTTTAAAACCCGGGTTAGCCAACAGGTTGCCAAGCATAGATTCGTTGGCAGAATTGGTAACATCTGACCAGTGCTCCAGCCAGTTGATATTTGATTTTAGCGATGCTTCAAAATCCTGCACCGTCATACGCCACTTACCATCACCAAACGGCTGGTTTTCAGGCTGCCTTACTTTCCAGAATTGTCTTTCATAGCTATCGTTAGCGGCATAAATTTCAATCACCATATGGTCTATGAATGATTGTATGTCCATTTGGTTGGTTACCTGAGTGTAGTTGGCATCAACCGCCATACTGTTCTGGTTAATAAAATTCCTGAAATTAATATAGTCCTGGTAGTCGGCATTAGTGCCTTCTTCCAGTTCACAATTGGTACCGCCACATTCTATTTGTACAATATTATCTTCATCAAGGTTGAAGTTAAGGGCATAGTGATTCTTGTCAAAACGTTCCCTTATAGCAGTAAGTCCCCAAAATTCGCCATTGATGAAATGTATGGCAGGCTTAATGCGCGTCATGCCGTTAAACACAGGCTGCATTACCCGGTTAAACACCACATCATAAGCAACAGGGCCACCGGTACCATCACCACGAAGCAATAAGCGTTTAAACTTATCATTATCCGGTACATTAGCATCCGGTATTGGCTCTTCAAAAAAGCCATGCTCAAACACATCGGTTTCGTCATAATCGCTACGGGCATACAGCCTTAAGCTTTTGATGCCTAAACCGCGTGAGTTATTACCATGTATGCGGAAACCTCCGTTAAGGCTCATTACCGAGTTCATGTCCTCTCCTTCAAAAAATTCAATATGGGTAGGATATTCCCACAGGTCGCCACTCCTCCAGTAGTTGTTCCATTCCGGCCTCCACCACTGGTTGTTGGCAGGGTTATTAGCCCTCCATGTATCAAAATCAATACCTGCGGTATATATACCTTCTTCATAACCAAAAAGGTAGTTTTCCTGTATTTGCAGGGAAATAACAGGTATGTTATAAGGGTTTCCGCCCGCCCACACAAAATAGGTTTTGGATATGGTTTTAGAGCCTACGCCGTTTACAAATGCCTTTGCCTTAACCACCGTAGCTTTCCTAACCGGTACCGGCGGTACATATAATGGGTCCTGGCGGGTATTTTTATTGGCCAGCTGGTCCGCTTCCGCAGAGCGGTCATAAATGTTAATAGGCGCAATGTAATCGTTAGATGTATAAGTATCAGACAACAGAGGGCCCACAGCATCGGCTGGCTCCAGTTTATAAGCATTCTTGTAGTTGTAGGTAGTACCCATAACGTTACTCAGCTGCGGTTCAGAGCCATCTAGCGTATAAACAATCACGGCGGTAGGGTCGGCATTGGTCAGTGTAAGGCTGAACGACTGCGTGTACAACCCTGAATCGTGTGAGAAAACGGGTGGTGTAAGGAGCTGCGTAAGCCCGGAGCCGGTATTGGCAACCCCCGGAGTAGCGGTGTAAAAAAACAGCCATGGGCCTGTGCCGTTCGGCTGGCGGCCTATGGATACGTCTGCTTCAAGGGCGGTAGCAGGTGCCTGGTCGGCAATATTATTATCAGGGCGGGTAAGAACTATAGTTTCACCACCAGTACCTATCTTGAAATTGGTATGCAGCGGCTGGCCGGGTACAGTGCGGTTTTTGTCTGATGCCCATATAAGCAGGTATTGCCCCGGGTTGATGGTTGTGGCCGGCATTACCCATTTAAAAGGCATGGCAGGATCATCGGTAAGGCCATAACCTTCAAGGTTTACAGCTGAGGCGCTGTAATTGTAAAGTTCTATCCAGTCGTTAAAATCGCCGTCTTCATCAGCCAGCGTTACTGTGTTAGATGACATCACTTCGTTAACCGCTACATCCTGGCTGTATGCAATTTGAAAAGCGAGGAGCGATAAAAGCGAGATGTAAAACTGTTTCAATGTAATTTTTAGCATAAATATGTTTTTTTAAGGGGGAGGAAAATTTAATAATGCATAATCATTTTTCAAATACCTTACTGTAAATTATTACTTTAATAGTAAGCTAATTGATTGCAAATCTAATACTTTAAGATGAATTTAACAATTTATTAAAAACATAGAAACCTACCGATTATTTATTCAAAAAATAAATACGAGACTCATGTTTGAAAAACAAACATGGGTGGTTTTAACTTACCCATAACAGCACAGGTTTATTTTTTACCCGAACTTTATGTAACTAAAACAATTATCATGAGCAAAATAAAAAATCTTGTGGCAGGATTGGGTGGTGCCATGGCACTAAACCTGCTGCACGAAAGCCTGAAACGGAAAGATAAAGATATGCCTCGCGTAGATTTGCTGGGCGAAGAAGCGCTGCAAAAAGGGTTGGAATATTTCGGTACCGAAATTAAGGATGACAGCACATTATATAAAGCTACACTTGCAGGGGATATTGTGAGCAATGCCATGTACTACAGCATGATAGGCAAGGGTGGGGCAACTAATGTTTTTCCGCGTGCGCTTGCCGTTGGCCTGGCTGCCGGTGTAGGTGCGGTAACACTGCCCGAGCCTATGGGCCTTGATGATAAGCCTGTAACCCGAAGCAATAAAACCAAAGCGCTAACCGTAGGTTATTATATTGCGGGTGCACTGGTTACCGCTGCTATAATCAAGGCGCTGGATAGTAAAAAATAACATCGCATTGCTGCAATGATGAATAAGCTTCGGCAATGCCGGGGCTTTATTTGTTTTGTGTTTGTGCAGGATTTCTTAATTTTAAGCTTTAATTCTTATGCCGATGCTACAGCCTAAAAATTTTTTACGATTCATTATCCTGGTATTACTCTTATCGCTTCCTATAAATGTTGTGGCACAATTGATACCCGGTACAGGTGAAAGCAAGGAAACTATTGAAGAAACACCGAAAGACTCTATAGGGCGCGATACGCCACGCGGTACAGTAAGCGGATTTATACAGGCCATGGCCGACAGAAATTATGCCCATGCCGCAAGCTACCTCAGGTTGCGCAAATCGCAAATGCGGCCTAAGGAGCGCCAAAGGATTGTACAGAATTTCCAAAAGTTACTGGACCGATCAGGCAGCTTATTGCCTAACAATTTAATCAGTAATAAACCCGGCGGCCGGGTAGATGAGGAAGTTTCTATTAACCAGGATATTGTGGGGACTGTTACCATTGGCAAAGAGCCTGTAAACCTTGTTGTAGAAAATTACCAGCCTGATAATGTGCCGCCTGTCTGGGTTTTTTCTGATGAAACGGTTAAGGCTGTATCTAATGCACAGCTAGGTGAAGATACAATGGTTGACCGTGTACTGCCACAGGTATTAAAAGAAAAAATGTTTGCCGGCGTACCGCTTGGGCACTGGCTGGCGGCAATAATATTTGTTGCTATATCCTATATACTTGCGTGGGCTATAATATTACTAGTACTTGCTATAATTCGCGGTATATGGAAAGCTGCCCGTACTGAGCCAACAAAAGATATTGTACAGGCTTTTGGGCTGCCTTTCAGATTGTACCTGGCAGTTTGGTTTTTTGTAGCGCTATCGCAGCAGGTAGGTATTAGTATCATTATAAGGCAGCGTTTCAGCGCTATTACGGTAACTATCGGCATTATTGCCATACTCATATTGCTATGGCGCCTCACTGATTCTGTAAGTACCTATAGCCGCAATAAAATGAGCCTGCGCGGGCGCATATCAGCAGTGTCAGTAATATTGTTCCTTCGCCGTACGGCAAAGGTGGCACTTATTGTTATTGGGTTTATAGCTATACTGAGCGCGGTAGGTGTAGATGTTGAAACTTATATGGCGGCGCTGGGTATTGGTGGTATTGCCATAGCACTGGGAGCGCAAAAAACCATTGAGAATTTTGTAGGCAGTGTGGCACTGATATCCGACCAGCCAATACGCGTTGGCGATTTTTGCAAAGTGGGGGAAATTACCGGAACCGTAGAGCAGATAGGCATGCGGTCAACACGGTTGCGTACCGGCAGGCGCACCGTGGTGACGATACCCAATGGCGATCTTTCGGCCAGCAGGATTGAAAATTACGCACACCGTGACCGCTACCTGTTCCAGCCCATTTTTGAGTTTAGGCCGGAAACTACACCTGACCAGATACGCTTTCTGTTAGTAGAGTTGAGGGCAATATTATACTCACACCCTAAAGTAAACCCTGACCCTGCGAAAGTGCGCTTTACAACTATTACTACCACTTCGGTAAAATTTGAACTTTGGGCTTACGTGGAAGCGCCTGATTTTGATACCTTCCAGGAAATACAAGAGGATATATTGCTGCGTATGATGGATGTGGTGGAACAAAGCGGTACTGCATTTGCTACACCGGTGCAAACGGTTTACCTGTCCCGGGATAAAGGCCTGTCTGATGAAAAGTTGGCAGATGTTTCTTCCAAAATAAAAGAGTGGAAAGAAACTGAACAGCTGGAAGTGCCAAAATTTGACCCTGATAAAGTAAGAGAACTGAAAGATTCCATCAATTACCCTGAGGAAGGTACATCATCGGCAAGGCGCATAAGGGAGGCTAAAAATGAGCAGGAAGGCAATTAAAAGCTTTTAGCCAATATCCTGATACCTACTACCACAAGGCATAATGCCAGTAGCCTGAGTATAATATGGCTTTTAATGCGGTGTGAAAAATAAGCGCCCAACTGCGCTCCGGGAACTACCCCTAAAGCTAGCAGGAGTATCATTTGCACTATATTCTCATCAGCATAATTGCCATTTACAGCGTGTACTATAACGCTTACAGTGGCCATAACAGCCAGTATAAAATGCGAAGTTGCTGTGGCTATATGCACCGGGAATTTGAGCCAGTTTACCATAGCGGGCACGTGGATGATGCCGCCGCCTATGCCCAATAGTGGAGATATGAAGCCTACCAGTACACTAACTATATTGCCATACCACTGGTTATAGCTGTAGGTATAAGTATTGCCCTGGCTATCGGTCAGTGTGTTGGTTTTGTAACCCGGCTTTGCAATAGGTTCAAACGCGTATTGTGATGTTTTTTTGTTTTTTACAAAAAGGTAAGTAGAGAGTACAAGTAGCAATATGCCGAAAATGATATTGAACAATTTGATGGGGATATATTCTACCAGCAGCACACCCAATATAGAACCGGGAATGGTGTAAATGGCAAAGGTGATGCCTGCTTTATAATCTACACGGCCGGAACGTGCATAGGCAAATGTACCCGAAAGCGCATTGACCGAAACTACCGCAATGGATATGGCGGTAACAATTTCCGGCGAAAGATTAGGATAAAAGATAAGCAGCAACGGAACAATTATAAAGCCACCGCCTGCACCAATTAATGTGCCGCATGTGCCAATGATGAGCCCTGCCAGTACGAGTAAAATATAACTTTCCAAACAGCAGGCAGATTAAAAAACAATCAGGTTAATATCGCGATAGTTTAGCGAGAACCAGTCGCCGATGGAGCGGTTGGTTAGTATGCCATGGTAAAAGTAAATGCCATGTTTAAGCCCCGCATTGCAGCGTATAGCGCTTTCAATACCACCATCTTCAGCCATTTGCAAAAGGAAAGGGCTTATGATGTTACTGATTGAAATAGACGCGGTTTTAGAATAGCGCGAAGGTATGTTGGGTACGCAATAGTGTATTACATTGCTTTTTACAAAAGTTGGCTTTTCATGCGTAGTAACTTCTGATGTTTCAAAGCAGCCGCCGGTATCAATACACACATCAATTATTACAGCACCTTTTTTCATGTGTTCCACCATAGTTTCAGTAACTACAATAGGCGTACGGTTTTTGCCACGCATAGCTCCAATGGCCACATCGCATCGCATAAGCGATTTCAGCAATGTCTTTTCCTGAAGGGTGGAGGTAAATATGCGCTGGTTGAGGTTGTTCTGGAGGCGGCGCAGCTTAGTGATAGAGTTATCAAACACCTTTACATTTGCGCCCAGGCCAATTGCCGTTTTGGCAGCAAACTCGGCTACCGTGCCTGCGCCAATAATTACAATTTCTGTAGGTGGCACACCGGTTATGTTGCCAAACAGTAGTCCTTTGCCAATCTTTTGGTTAATCATCAGCTCTGATGCTATAAGTACTGATGCTGTGCCTGCAATTTCGCTGAGTGATTTTACGGCAGGGTAGGAGCCATCCTCATCTTTTATGAATTCAAAGGCCAGCGCTGTAACTTTTTTAGCAGCCAGGGCTTCAAAATATTCTTTCTTTTGGGTTTTGAGCTGTATGGCCGAGATGACAATAGTCTGCATGTTCATCATCTCGATTTCCTTCACCGTAGGTGGTTCAACCTTCAGTATCATCGGGCAGCCAAAAACCTTTTTGGTATCATGTGTTATTTCCGCACCGGCATCGCTATATTCTTTATCGCTGTAGCTGGAACTAAGCCCTGCGCCTGCTTCAATCATTACCCTGTGGCCATGCGCCGTGAGCGAATTTACAGCATCGGGAGTAAGGCAAATGCGGCGTTCCTGGTAAGAAGTTTCTTTAGGTATTCCAATAAATAGCTCACTCTTTTGCCTGCTTACTTCTAATTTTTCTTCCTGGGGCAAAAGCTGCTGCTTGGTAAACGGTGTTAACGATGACATTACGGGTTGGTTATTTTGGCTCTAATTTACAAAAAAAAGTAAAGGGCTGTTAACTATTTCATTACCAATTGTCGCTTACCGTCAGGCAGTTGTTTTATGGTTATGGTGGTGTGGTCCAGCGGAATGAGGTTGGGCGTTTTTTCAGGCCACTCTATAAGGCACAGGTTGCCGGAGTAAAAATACTCATCAATGCCCATATCATATGCTTCACCTTCACTGTTCAGGCGGTACAGGTCGAAATGGTAAATAATGTCGCCGTTCTCTGTTTCATACTCGTTAACCAGCGAGAATGTAGGACTGCTGGTCATGTCCTTAACGCCCAGCTGGCGCGCAATGGCCTTAATGAGCGTGGTTTTGCCAACACCCATGCCGGCATGGAACAGCACTGTAGATTTAAGGTTGCTCACTAAAATTTGCTGTGCAGCCTTATCAATCTCTTCAAGCGAGAAAGTAATTTCCATATAACGTTCCCGGATTATTTAGGATTGAACACTAAGAACGGTATAATCATCTCTTCCAGCGATATACCGCCGTGCTGGTAAGTATTGCGGTAATAGCTCACGTAGTGGTTGTAATTGTTTACGTAGGCCAGGAAGTGGTCGTTCTTTGCAAAGATATAGGAGCTACTCATATTTATGGTTGGCAGCTGTATGCGTTTAGGATCCTTCACGGCATAAACGTCGCGATCCTCATAAGTAAGGCTGCGGCCGGTTTTGTAGCGCAGGTTCAGGCTGGTATTCCTGTCGCCAATTACCTTGCTCGGGTTCTTTACGTTTATGGTGCCGTGGTCGGTAGTCAGTATCAGCTTCATTCCCATAACCTGCGCCTGCTGTATGATTTCCAGCAGCGGTGAATTCCTGAACCAGCTCAGCGTTAACGACCTGTAAGCTTTGTCGTTTGATGCCAATTCCTTCACCACGTCCATCTCCGTCTTGGCATGTGATAACATATCCACAAAGTTATATACCACTGTAGTAAGGTCATTATCCTTCAGCCCGCGGAAGTTATCCACCAGCTTTTTGCCGTCCTTAAAATTGGTTATCTTGTAGTATTCCTGTTTCAGGTTGCTAAGCCCAAGCCTTTTCAGTTGCTCGGTAAGGAACTCAGCCTCATACAGGTTCTTTCCTCCTTCGTCCACATCATTTTTCCAGTACTGCGGGTGTTTCTTTTCCATTTCCAGCGGGGTAAGCCCGGAGAAAATGGCATTCCTTGCATACTGTGTTGCGGTAGGCAGGATAGAGTAGTAGGCTGCTTCTTTCTCCAGCTTGTAGTGGTTGGCAATCACGCTTTCAAAGGCTTTCCACTGGTCGTACCTCAGGTTATCAATCACTACAAAAAGTATTGGCTGCTTTTTCTGGATTTCAGGTACCACAAGCTCACGGAACAGGTTGTGCGACAATACCGGCTTATCGGCTTTGGGCTCAAACCAGTCCTCATAATTACGCTCAATGAATTTGCCAAACTGTGAGTTGGCCTCCAGCTTTTGCGATTCCAGTATCTCAACCATGCTTTGGTCTTCAATAGTTTCCAGCTCCAGTTCCCAAAACAACAGGCGCTTATAGAAATCGGCCCATTCTTCCCACGAGTTTACCATAGCCATATCCATAGATATCTTGCGGAATTCCTTTTGGTAATCCAGCGTGGTCTTTTCTGATACCAGGCGGGAGTTATCAAGGTTTTTTTTCAGGCTCAGCAATATCTGGTTAGGGTTTACCGGTTTTATAAGGTAATCGGCAATCTTGGAGCCTATGGCTTCTTCCATAATCAACTCTTCCTCGCTTTTAGTAATCATGATAACCGGAACTGAGCTTTTGCGCTCTTTCAGTTCGGCTAGGGTTTCCAGCCCGCTGATGCCCGGCATGTTCTCATCCAGGAATACGATGTCAAAATTCTCGTTCTCAAAAAGTTCTATGGCATCCTGACCGTTATTGGCTGTGGTAACTTTGTAGTTTTTCTTTTCCAGGAAAAGTATGTGGGGCTTCAGCATGTCTATTTCATCATCTACCCAAAGTATCTTTATTTCGTTCATTGCTATGACAGAATTTTCGTTCAGTGATTTATCCCTGCAAGTTACTTTTTTTGGTTGATTTTAATCCTAATTTTTTTATAAATAAAATGCATGGAGATAACCATGAGCCTGCAACCGCAGTAATCGATTGGTTAAAATATAATCAGGCTAAAAATCTAAAAAGGGAAGGCTGCAATCCCTTGGGGGCGGGATTACAGCCTGATGATGCTTGGCAGGTTGGTTACCACATAAGCCAAAGCGGAAATAGCAATTGTAAACTTGCGTTTCATAATGTTAACGTATTGTTAATACATTACAAACATACCGCGTTGGCGCATTGCTTTTCTGTAGGAATTATATTTTATGCTTACAGTGGTATAGAGGGAATTTATGATGGTAGCAAAAAAAAAGCTGCACATGTGCAGCCTTTAAATATCATTAAGCGGTAATTATAATTTCTTAGCGCTCTTGTCAATTATCTTTTGAAGCCTTTTTTCAAGGTCGCCCATCAGTTCATTAAGTGCGCTTTCGCACATTGGCAATACTTTTTCAGGTTTCATTACCGGTACACCGCCAACCATAACGCCTGTTTTTTTAGAGTTTTCGCCTTCGTTGATTGAGAATACCTTTTCGCCTTTTTTGTTGTAAAGGGTAATGTTTGTGGTAACCCTCATTTTTGTAGTGGCTGTACCGCCTATGCCAAAGCCTTTCATCATTTTAAAGTCGATGTAAACAAACATAACGCCATCAGCTTCAGGGAAAATTTTCAGCATTGCCTTTTCGTTGTTTTTGCCCCAGTTGTGGTCAACCGGTTTGTAGCCCGGGTAACTGGCGTAGCTTGAAGCGCTATAGCCACCTTTATATTCCGGCTGGTAGGCCTGGTATTCTGCGTTTCCGGTTACAGTTGCTTCCGGTAGCAGTTCAAAAGGGAATTTCTTGGCGTAGTCATTAAAAAACTTGTCGTGGTAACTTTGTACCAGCGGCTGAAGGTTAAAGGTATCATCGCCGGCAAGGTCGCTGATAACTGCCGCGCCGCCCATGCCTACATCATCAAGGTTTACAAGCCTGTCAGCATAAAAAGCTACTACGGCTACTTTTTTCTTTTGTGCAAAACCTGCAACAGAGAACAGCACCACAGCAAATAACATTGTAATCTTCTTCATAAGTAACTGAAATTTATATGTTTAAATTGGCTGCAAAGGAAATGCTTAACTTTTAATTGGCAAGATTATTTTAGTTAAAGTTTATTCCATGATTTAGCTACGGCTTCAGCCTGATAATACCTTTTATAGGAGCGAAACGTAAGGCTGTTTTATGAGGCCGTGTTCCCGTTTTTTGCTATATCCCTCCGCTACGCTGCGGGGATGGTGTTTAAATGGGGCTTGGTAGGTAATTATGGAATTAAGAAAAACAGGTATTTTTACCTATATAAAATACCAAAACAATTTTTTAAATTTACATAATTAACAAATTATTTAATATGGCGAAAAACCCGAAAATTGAGTTCTATACTCTTAAATTAAACCCAATAAGAGAAAATGAAGTTACATTTGGCGAATTATTTCAAAAAGAATATCTTGATCAAAGAGCAGAAAATGGTATTTCAAATGATGATATTATCCCAGCTGACGAGGATCTAATGATAGACTTCTTTAGGTATTTCTTTTTAAAAATTGATTTAGGAGTTGTCCGAAATAATGCTAAACGCAAAGCATTTATTGCTAAAAGACATATAGGGGATGCTGAAATCAATAATACAATATTTCTTCAATCAGAACATAATATTATCCATGGTAGGATAAAAGGCGGGGAATTTGATACGGGTAAATATTTAAATGAAATTGATAATCCTGATGAAGATTCACAGCCATTAAATGCCAGTCACCTAATAACAGATGATTTTTATTTCCTGTTATACACACCCCTTGATAAGTCTGTGGGAGTTTTAATTCTTCAAAGTTATACTAAAGATAATATATCTGATATATTTAGACCATTTATTGAAAATCTTTTTAAAAGGCGTTATCAAACCAATAAAGCTACCTCAAGCTTATTTATGCCTTATGAAATGCAAAGAGATTTTAAAAATAATAGTATTGTAAAAAGTTTTCTTTTTAAAAATAGATTTGTTGTGAGTGAAGTTCATGAGCAAACATTGCAAGAAGGAGATTTTACTATCTCAGTTGAAATCAAATCAAATGGGAACCAAGTTAACTTAAATAATTTGCCAAGGTGGCGGAGAATACTTGGAGAAGCAATATTAAGAGTACCAAGTCAGGAACAGCGGACTTTAGATACATTTACCACACAGAGGGGATACATTCAAGATCCTGAAATAACTAGTAATCCAACAAAATTTAGTTTGGATGATAATAATTTAGAAATTAAAGCCACTATTTATTTAGCTAATTATATTAATTTAGAGGAAAATGGAGTACCAATTTGGCAGGAACTTGAAGCTTTTGCAATACAAACATTAAATGAGGAAGTTAAACCTGAAATTTACCCAGAAGATTATCTAAACGACGATGAAGATTAAGGCAAATTTAAAATTGATTTTATCAGAAAGTTATAGATGGAGAAATCGGGAATTACTTGAACAAAGAGGTTTTGTAGAGCCGAAGTTAACACTACGCACGGTTATTAAAAAAAATTTCCTAATCTTTTTATTTTCAGCAGCAATGTCTCTGCTTCTCTATCCATTTATAAATGATCAATTTGCTGGATATATTATAAGTTCACTCTCAATATTTGTAGGTTTATTTACTAGTGTATTAATCTTAATTTTTGATAAGTATATAAATCAGAAGAAGGTATTTGATGATAGCGGTGTAAGGGATGCTGCCTCTAAACTGCAGCAAAAGAAAATACGAAATTTTTCAAAACAATTTGTCTACATATCGTTAGAATCATTAATAATTGCAGTAGCACTTATAGCACTACTCCTGCTACCTTTGCTATTTAAAAATATTTATCTACAAAATATTTTTAATTATCATTTTATTGAAGATATTTCTTCTCCAACATACTCGGACTTTAAATTTTTAATTATTAACACCATTGCATATATAAGTAGAACACTTATTATACTTTTATTAATAAAGTTTATTAAATATTTGTTCTATATTTTTGGCTCCTTGGGTTCATTTTTGATGGGAGTATTTAAAAATCATATTAGATTGTGAAAAACATTTGCATCTTAATTTAGCCATGTTTAAATATGCAACCACCTTTCGACAGGATTAAGTGCTGGCACCTTAAATATTTATTTAAATAACAGAAGAAGGTACTGACGCCATAAAATCAGCCATTGTATGTTTACATTTGCCTTTTCATTATGGCTACAACCTTAGTTACTAAGAACCAAGACCCTAACTAATATACCCCCAAACATCCCGCTTGCGCGTAATTTCCATATAGGCATTTCGCATAGCGGCATGTTCGGGTTTGGCCATGGCAGCATCGTCTTTCAAAACCTTAATGGCGTGGTGGCGGGCCAGGGTAAGTATGTCGCGGTCGCGCACCAGGTCGGCAATCTGTAAGTTCAGTACGCCGCTTTGCTGCTTGCCCATAATATCGCCGGGGCCGCGCAGCTTCAGGTCCACCTCGGCAATCTCAAAACCGTCGTTGGTGCGGCACATGGTTTCCAGGCGGGTTTTGGTATCGTTGCCCAGTTTGTGGCCCGTCATGAGTATGCAATAGCTTTGGTCTGCCCCGCGGCCTACGCGCCCCCGTAGCTGGTGCAACTGGCTAAGGCCAAAACGTTCGGCGCTTTCAATAACCATCACGCTGGCATTGGGCACGTTAACGCCCACCTCAATAACCGTAGTTGCCACCATAATGTTGGTTTTACCGGCGGCAAAGCGGGCCATTTCGGCGTCCTTTTCGGCGGGCTTCATTTTGCCGTGCACAATGCTCACGCTGTACTGCGGCAGCGGGAAATCGCGGGAGATGCTCTCGTAGCCGTCCATCAGGTCTTTATAGTCCATCTTTTCGCTTTCCTGTATGAGCGGGTACACAATATACACCTGGCGACCCTTGGCAATCTCATCCTTCAGGAACGCCCACACCTTTAGGCGGTTGGCATCAAACCGGTGCACGGTTTGTATCGGCTTGCGCCCTGGCGGCAGTTCATCAATAACCGAAACGTCCAGGTCGCCATACAGGCTCATGGCCAGCGTGCGCGGAATAGGGGTGGCCGTCATGACCAGCACGTGTGGCGGAATATCGTTTTTGCGCCACAGCTTGCTGCGCTGCTCTACGCCAAACCGGTGCTGCTCATCAATCACGGCAAGGCCCAGGTTGTGGAACTGCACCTTATCTTCCAGCAGGGCGTGCGTACCTATGAGGATATGCATTTCGCCACTTTCCAGCTGCTCGTGAATCACCTTCCTGTCTGAAGCTTTGGTTGAGCCGGTAAGCAGTGCAATGTTTATTCCCAACGGCTTAGCCAACTCACTTAACCCGATAAAATGCTGGTTGGCGAGAATTTCGGTTGGCGCCATTAGGCACGCCTGGAAACCGTTGTCCAGCGCCAGGAGCATGCTCATTAATGCCACTATGGTTTTGCCGGAACCTACATCGCCCTGCAGCAGGCGGTTCATCTGGGCGGGGTGACCCATGTCATTCCGTATTTCTTTTATTACCCGCTTTTGCGCGTTGGTCAGCTCAAAAGGCAAATGGTTCTGAAAGAAATCATTAAAATAACTGCCCACCTGCGTAAAAGGATGCCCTTTTATTTTGTGCTTGCGGATGATGTTTTTACTGATAAGCTGCAACTGTATGTAAAAAAGCTCTTCAAACTTGAGGCGGAACTGTGCCTTTGCCAGCAGTTCCTGGCTTTTTGGGAAGTGTATGTTGAACAGCGCGGCATTTTTGGGTATGAGCTGCAACTCCTGTATAACTGACGGCGGCAGGGTTTCCTGGAACCGTGCCTGTGTTTCCATAAACAGCTGCTGCATCATTTTTTTGACGGCCTTGTTAGTAACGCCACGTTGCGTGAGCTTTTCGGTGTTGGGGTAAATGGGCTGCATGGCGCTGCGCAGGCTGGCCTGGTGTTCGGCAAGCGGCTCCATCTCCGGGTGCGCCATGTTGAACGTGCTGCCAAATTGCGACACCTTTCCGAAAATAACATACGGCTGGTTGATCTTGATGTTTTCGCGAATCCATTTTTGCCCTTGGAACCATACGAGCTCCATTTCGCCTGTCCCATCGGTAAATGTAGCCACCAGGCGGGCTTTTTGTTTTTCGCCCACGGTTTTAAGGTGAATGACCTTGCCAGCCACCTGAACCTCGCTGTTGCTGTTTACCAGCTCGTTGATTTTGTAATAGCGGGTACGGTCAATATACCGGTTAGGGTAGAGGTTGAGCAGGTCGGCATATTTGTGTATGCCCAGCTCTTTGCGCAACAGCTCACCACGTGCCGGGCCAACGCCTTTAAGGTATTCTATAGGAGTTTCGAGAGGGTTATTCATACAAATGCGAAGATAGGGAAAAAAAGCTGCTTAGCTTCTGAGCAGGAAAGCTACTAAGTTTGTCATGCCCCTGGCTAAAGCCAGGGGTATGACATGAAAAACTCGTCCCAAACCACCCCTCACATTGTCCCGTTTCCACATACTGCGTGCAAACAACAATTGCTACCTTTGGGTATGAAAACAGTAATCTTTACACTCACAGCAATAATTATCAGCATGATAACAGCAAATGCACAGGGCAGGTACGCCAAAGTAAACGGCATTAATATGTATTATGAAATTCACGGCGAAGGGAAACCATTGGTATTGATACACGGGGGCGGTTCTACGCTGCATACTACGTTTGGGAGGATCATTCCGCTGCTGGCTAAAACGCACAAGGTGATAGGGGTGGAGCTCCAGGCACACGGGCATACATCCGACCGAAAAGCTCCGGAAACCTTTGAGCAGGATGCCGATGATGTGGCGGAATTGCTGAAGCAGCTCAACATAACCGGCGCTGATGTTTTTGGTTTCAGCAACGGAGGCAATACGGCAATGAAGCTGGCCATGCGCCACCCGGAGCGTGTTGGCAGGTTGATTGTTGCGTCGTCATTTTATAAGCGGGAAGGCATGCAGCACGGCTTTTGGGACTTTATGAAGGGTGCCGATATCAGCCACATGCCCCAGGTGTATAAAGATGAGTACCTGAAAATAAATCCCGATAACACTAAGGGCTTGCAGGCCATGCACGATAAAGACCTGAAACGCATGCAAACCTTTACCGACTGGAAGGATGCCGACCTGCAAGACATTAAAGCCCCTGCATTCATTATAGTGGGCGACAGGGATGTAATGAGCGTGGAACATGCCGTAGTAATGCACCGACTGATGAAGGATAGCAGGATGGCTGTTTTGCCGGCCACGCACGGCAGTTACATGGGCGAGATCATGACTCCGGATGTTGATAATAAGCTATTAGAGGGTTTTGTGGCTATTGTGAATGAGTTTTTAGCTGTTAAATAAATGTCATTAATATTTGAGCAACCAAATAATTGCATATATTTGCAACTGAATGATTGCGTAATATTTTACAAACTATAAACCAAACAATTATGACAAAGCATGAAGCTGTGTTTACCAAAGACACAACCAACAAAAACATTACCGTAGTGCGTTCGTTCAATGTAGCATTGCAGCAGGTGTGGGATGCCTGGACAAAAAGTGAGCTGCTGGACCAGTGGTGGGCTCCAAAGCCTTGGAAAGCGATTACTAAAAGCATGGATTTCCGCGAAGGCGGGCAGTGGTTCTATTACATGCAGGGCCCGGAAGGCGAGAGGCACTACAGCTATTTCAATTATAAAGAAATCGACCCGAAAAACTATTATGCCGGTAACGACGGCTTTTCGGATGAGGAGGGCAATCCAAGCTCTGAAATGCCCAATATGGACTGGAAAGTGAACTTTGCGGGAGATGTTGCAGCTACTATGGTTACTATCGTGATTTCTTTTGATAAAGAAGAGGATATGAAAGCCATACTGGAAATGGGATTCCAGGAAGGATTTACCATGGGGCTCAACAACCTGGACGAACTTTTGGCAAAGTAATATTCATCACATTAAAGATTGTAAACCCGGGGCAGTACTCCGGGTTTTTATTTATATTTTATTAGGCTAATATTTTGGCACAGGTTGTGTAGCTTTGTAACAAACACAAATTGCATGAAATACCTTTTGGCTTTCCTTATATCATCACTTGCTTTTGCACAGCAGTCGCAGCAATCCCAGTATGTAGATTTTAAAACCTGCGATGCTGCAGTGTGGTTTGATGTACCTAAAAAGATAGTTAAGGGTACAGTCATATATGAATTTGAAGTCTCCAAAAAAAAGCCGGACACCATTTACATTGATGCTAAAAACATGAAATTCACTTATGTGAATATTAATGGCAAAGAGGCAAAATGGGTTTCATCTACCGCAGCTTTAAAATTGTATAAAGGCTATAAGAAAGGAAAGAATAAGGTGGAGTTCCAATATGAAGCCAAACCAAAGCAAACGCTGTATTTTGTGAAGGATGGCGAATATGACCAGATATGGACACAGGGCCAGGGAAAATACACCAGCCACTGGCTGCCCAGCTTTGATGATGTGAATGAGAAGGTGGTGTTTAATGTTTCAGCCAGCTTTGATAAATCTTATACTGTGCTTTCAAATGGGAAGTTGGTTAATAAAAGAATTGTTGATTCTCAACAAACCTGGAATTACCAAATGGATAAACCCATGAGTAGCTATCTCGTTATGCTGGCCATAGGTAAGTACCGTAAGTGGAAAATGGACTCAGCAAATAGCACACCGCTGGAGTTTTACCTGAGGGAGGAAGACAGTGCCAAGTGGGCGCCAACGTACCGGTATAGCTATGAGATGTTTAATTTTATTGAAAACGAGATTGGTGTGAAATACCCATGGGGCGTTTACCGCCAGGTGCCCGTGCTGGATTTCCTGTATGCCGGTATGGAAAATACAACCAGTACCATTTTTGCGCAGGATTTTGTGGTCGATAAGACCGGGTTTAACGACCGTACTTACATCAACGTGAATGCGCATGAGTTGGCCCACCAGTGGTTCGGTGACCTTATTACCGCCCAAAGCGGAAAGCACCACTGGCTGCACGAAGGCTTTGCTACTTACTATGCGCTTTTGGCAGAGGAAGAACTGTTTGGCGAAGACCATTTTTACTACGAGTTGTACCAGATTGCAGAGCGCTTGCAACAAGCATCTAAGACTGATACAATACCGGTGATGAATGAAAAAGCCAGTACACTATCTTTTTATCAAAAGGGCGCATGGGCCTTGCATGTACTGAGGGAAGGTGTAGGGCATGAGGCTTTTCGCAAGGCTGTAAAAGCCTATCTTGAAAAATATGCTTTCAAAACCGTTACTACTGATGATTTTCTGGTCGAGATTGATAAAGTATCATCATACGATACCAATAGTTTTAAAAAACGTTGGCTGGAAACCGGTGGCTTTGAAGTAGAGGAGGCACTTGGGCTGCTGAAGAAAAACAGCTTTATGGCGCAGTACCTGGAACTGGGCGACCTGCAGTCGAAACCTTTTGCGGAAAAGAAAGAAACCTTCAGGCAGATATTAGAGTCTAAAGAGTTTTACCCAATAAAAGAGGAGGTGATTTTCCAGATGGCTGAAGTGCCTTTTGATGATAAGGCCGAACTGCTGCGCATAGCTATGAAAAGTGATGACCTGAAGCTGCGCCAGGCCGTGGCACGCACGCTTACAACAATCCCTCCGGAGTTTTATGAGGAATATAAAAGCCTGATGGATGATGACTCCTACATCACCAAAGAGATTGTACTGAACGTGCTGTGCAGTAAATTCCCGGATAAGAAAACAGAATTTTTAGATGCCTCTGATGGCTGGGTGGGCTTTAATGATAAAAACCTGCGCATACTTTGGCTGGCCTTAGCGTATAGCGATAAAAATTACAGGCCGTCACAAAAAGATAAGATGTATGCCGAATTGCTGGATTATGCTTCAGAAAAATACGAGAGCAGCATACGCACCAATGCGCTGGCTAACCTATTATATATAGGCAAACCCAATCCTGTAATGCTTAAAAACCTGGTTAGCGCTACGCTGCACCACAAGTGGCAGTTCTCTAAATTTGGTCGGGATAATATTAGGAAACTGCTTAAAAAGCCGGGTTACAGGCTGCATTTTGAAGATTTGATGTTGCTGCTAAATGAGGCCGAACGCGCTAAGCTGGAAAGTATATTGCAGGAGAAATGATTATTGTAAAACTTTAATGGATTTAACGATTGTGTCAAATTCTTCAGTCCTGTCAGAACCTGAACTATCTACCATCGAAAGATGAATGAGATAACCATTATAAGGAATACCATATGTTGTATTCCAGACTCTTTGTTTCTTGCCAAGAACCATAAAATCGTATTCTATTTTAAAATATAAACTTTTATTCCCATCAATAATAACCTCTGTCGGTTTTATCAAATATCTACATCTTTCAAGATCGTTTAACAATTGTCCGGCACTTCTTATAAATTCTTTTTTAAAGTCGATATAGCTAACTTCTTTTTTCTTCACTGCATTCATTTGCACTTTTGGTATAACCTCGGCAGCTATCAATGAAGATCTGAAATCAAAAAAATTCGTGAGGTAAACCGATTTTTCTTTTTTTAGCAAATCAGTTCTTTCCTTATCGTTTAAGTCCCTGTCTGCAAAGTTATCATCTTTTGCTTGCTTCCATCCAACAGGAAAAGTCAGGCTGAATTTAAAAGCCTGAGAGGTATATGTTGTCTGTGCATTCAGGCTTACGCAGCTTATTAAAAATAAAAAAATAATATGTAAAAAGATAAATCGGTTAAGCTGCATTTTTCTGCAATTTTTTTATTTCATTCTTATGTTTCAGGTAGGCATATACAAAACAGGAACAATACAAAATGATGCATCCAATCATTAGGTAAGAATTGGTAGTAAGCGGTTCACCTTTATATAATTTTGAGATGTAAATCCATGAAGATACAGCCACAATCACCAAGGGCATAGCATTTCTTATCTTCTTCATGCTCTTAGTGTGCCTCTCTATCTGTTGTTGTATGTATTCTGGTGAATTTTTTGTAGCCATTGTTTTCAGGTTAGGTGTTTTACAAAGTTAGCAATAAATTGATTGAATTGAACGCGTGTAGCTTCCTGAATTATTTCGCCATCAGTATTCAATTTTCCACGCACACCCTGTATCAGCAAAGCGGTATCTTCGGTAAAGTCGGCCTCCAGCGTTTTCATGATCATCTGCAACTCTTCGTGGCCTTTTTCACCGGATGCTGATGCTGTTATTATTCCCAGTTTTTTGTCTTTGAATACGGTAGTGGACACACACCACTCAATAGCATTCTTAAGGCTACCCGGTATACTGAAAACATATTCAGGCGTGCATATCAATACAGCATCAGCATCGACAACCATCTGCCTGAAATCAGCCACTTCCTGTGGTGGGTTATCCGTTAGGTCAGGGTTAAAGTGCGGCAATACATCAATGCCTTCATATAGTTGTACATCAGCTATATCGCTTATTCCTGAAGCAAACAGGCTAATCAATTTATGGTTGCTGGAACCCTGTCTCACACTGCCTGATATTGCCAATATCTTTTTCTTCATTTTGTAAAGTAAAAAGGCATCTCTGTAAAGACGCCTTATATTTCTAAATCTAAAATCTGAATTCTGAAATTGTGTTACTCACTCCAAAGCCCTGATACCTCATTTTTAAGGTGGGCAATGGCTACGCTGCTTGGTGCCTGCTTATCAAACAAATCCTGGAGTATAACCTCACGCAGCTTGTTGGCTGTTTCCACGCGCTCGCTCATGTTAGCCTTGCGTATCATTTGTATGGTGGCGTTTTTGGCAGTGGTTATAATGTCCCACGATTCGTTGGAAATGTATATTTGCTGCGACAGGTTGTGCTCATATTCCACTTCAATCTGCGATATAAGGTACTCCTCATAATCATGCTTGTTGGACGATTGTGGGCTTATGCGTATCAGCAGCTTGGCCGGGTTTATGCGCTCCAAAAAAAGCGTAAGCCTTTCATAAGCCTGCAGGCGCAGCGGCAATGCGTTTTTCTGTGCATCTTTGTGGATGATGTAGCGGCGGCGGCCTTCTTCATTCTTCATATACATGTTAAAAAAGTAGTAGGCAACGCCCCCTGTAATAAGCGCCGGAAGGGTATAAAAAATAAGTTCGATAATCTTGTCTGTGTTCATAGTAGTAGTTTAAAAAGGTTAATAGCTGTAACGCTGTATGGCTTTTAAATAGTATGCGGAAGCGAAAATAAGCAATAAACTGAAATGCTGTGCACAATGCTGTTTATTTATGTGTAAAGCCTGCCGCCGGGAAAAGAAAATTTCACATTAAATGATTATTTTTGCGGTTATGACAGACATGCATAAATACATAAGCCAGCTTAATGAGGCACAGCAGGCGCCTGTGCTGCAAAAAGATGGCCCCATGATAGTGATTGCCGGTGCCGGTTCGGGCAAAACAAGGGTGCTTACCATGCGTATTGCCTACCTTATGAGCCTGGGTGTAGATTCCTTCAATATACTTGCGCTTACCTTTACCAACAAGGCTGCCCGCGAAATGAAAAAGCGCATTGCCGACATTGTGGGCAACAGCGAGGCCAAGAACCTGTGGATGGGTACCTTCCACTCCATATTTGCCAAGATACTGCGCTTTGAGGCTGATAAGCTGGGCTTTCCGTCCAACTTTACCATATACGATACTCAGGACAGCGTACGTCTTATTTCGGCCATTATAAAAGAGATGCAGCTCGATAAGGATATTTACAAGCCCAAGCAGGTGCTGGGGCGCATATCGCAATACAAGAACAGCCTCATCACCGTTAAGGCTTATTTTAATAACCCGGAGCTTCAGGAAGCTGATGCTATGAGTAAAAAGCCACGCCTTGGCGAGATTTACCAAAACTATGTGGACCGCTGCTTTAAATCAGGTGCCATGGATTTTGACGACCTGCTGCTGCGAACCAACGAATTGCTGAACCGTTTCCCGGAAGTGCTGGCCAAGTACCAGGAACGCTTTAAATACATACTGGTAGATGAGTACCAGGACACCAACCACTCACAGTACCTGATTGTACGTGCATTGAGCGACCGTTACCAGAACATTTGCGTAGTAGGCGATGATGCACAGAGTATCTATGCTTTCCGCGGCGCGAACATTAACAACATCCTGAATTTCCAGAAGGATTATGACGGCGTGCAGATGTACCGCCTGGAGCAAAATTATCGCTCTACCAAAAACATTGTGGAAGCGGCTAACTCTATTATCGACAAGAACAAGACCAAGCTTGATAAGGTGGTTTGGACAGCTAATGACGAAGGCCACAAGATAAAAGTGCACCGCAGCCTTACCGATGGTGAGGAAGGGCGCTTTGTAGCTGCCACCATTTTTGAGGAAAAAATGCGCAACCAGCTGCGCAACGGGCAGTTTGCCATATTGTACCGCACCAATGCACAATCGCGTGCCATGGAAGATGCTCTGCGCAAACGCGATATCCCGTACCGTATTTACGGCGGGTTGTCATTCTATCAACGCAAGGAAATAAAAGACGTGCTCTCATATCTCCGCCTTGTGGTGAACCCGAAGGACGAGGAAGCGCTGATACGCGTTATCAACTATCCGGCAAGGGGTATTGGCGATACAACTATTGAGAAGCTTACTGTGGCCGCTAACCACTATGGCCGCTCGGTTTTTGAGGTGATGGAAAACATTGACAGGATAGACCTGAGGCTGAACAGCGGCACCAAGAATAAGCTGCATGATTTTGTTACGATGGTTAAAAGCTTCCAGGTGCTGAATGAAACCTATGATGCTTTTATGCTTGCCGAGCATGTTACCAAAAAAACAGGGCTTATACAGGAACTGAAAAAGGATGCCACACCCGAAGGTATTGCCCGTATTGAGAATATTGAGGAACTGCTAAACGGTATAAAGGATTTTATTGAAGGGCAGAAGGAAGTTGACGGGGCGAGGGGCGCATTGTCCGAATTTCTGGAAGATGTAGCGCTGGCAACCGACCTGGATAAAGATACCGGCGATGATGACCGTGTAGCGCTTATGACCATACACCTGGCTAAGGGTCTGGAGTTTCCGTATGTGTTTATTGTGGGTATGGAGGAAGACCTGTTCCCAAGTGCCATGAGCATGAATACGCGCAGCGAACTGGAGGAGGAGCGAAGGCTGTTTTACGTTGCCCTTACCCGTGCTGAGCACCAGGCATATTTAACCTATGCGCAGTCACGCTACCGCTGGGGCAAGCTGGTGGATAGTGAGCCATCGCGCTTTATTGAAGAGATTACCGATACTTTTTTGGAATATCTTACCCCGGCTGAAAGTAATAATTACCGCTACAAGCCGATGATTGATGCCGATATTTTTGGCGATGTTGATAAGTCTAAACTTCGGCTGAATAAGCCTGTTGCCGGCACACCGCCGAAATGGATTACGGATAATGAGCCTAAGCCCGACCTTGGCATACGCCGCCTGAAGCCTATGAGCAACTCGCAAAGCAACACCCCGGTTGTTGACAGCAAGCTGGCTGTGGGCAATGTGGTAATGCACGAACGTTTTGGCAAAGGCAAAGTACTTGGCCTGGAAGGAGTAGGCGCTGATAAGAAGGCTGAGATACACTTTGAAGTAGGAGGCATTAAAAAGCTGTTGCTGCGCTTTGCCAAGTTGGATATACTCGGATAAGAACAAGAAAGGCTGACGATTGTCAGCCTTCTATATATTTCTGTATTTAATACGAATTAGTCAATAATCAATTTGCAATTCGGTAGTTTTGCTTTTGCTTTTTTCTGGATTTCTTCAAGCATTTCATTAGAAAAGTCATTATCTGAAATGATCAGTTCTTTCAGTTGCTTCAGGTTGAATAGCTCCTCCGGAAGTTCAGTCAGGGCATTACCGGCAAAGCTCACGCTTTTTAGGTTTTTCAGCTGGCCAATTTCTTTCGGTACAGCATCAAATCCAAAATCAGTAATATAAAGAGTTTCAAGGTTTATATATTTGTTGATATCAGTTGGTATTTCATTCAGTTCTACTTCTGACATCATGCCGTTCATAATAACTGATTTAACGCGTGCAGGGTCAATCTCGGCTTCTTTAAACGATTTGCATTTGGCGCATTGCGCCAATGAAGCAGCCGAAATCAAAAAAGCCGTAAATAATAGTTTAATTTTCATACATTTTAGTTTTATACAATAGTACAAAAAATTACCATATAACTTTCACCTCATTTTAACTTAACACTTCTTACAACTTCGTAACTTTAAACCTGAAACCTGAAACAAAAGCTCATGGCCCAATTTATAAAAATATACCCGCAAAACCCTAACGAAAAAGAAATAAACAAAGTAGTAGAAATACTTCGTGACGGCGGTATCATCATTTACCCGACCGATACTGTTTACGGTATGGGCTGCGACATTACCAAAAGCCGTGCCCTAGAACGCATTGCCCAGATAAAAGGCATCAAGCTGGAAAAGGCTAACTTCTCTTTTGTATGCAGCGATCTGAGCAACCTTTCAGACTATGTGAAACAGATTGATACTTCAACCTTCAAGATACTGAAGCGTTCGCTGCCGGGGCCTTACACGTTTATCCTTCCGGGAAATAACAACCTGCCAAAAGATTTCAAGAAGAAAACCACTGTGGGCATCCGTGTGCCTGATAATAACATAGCGCTGGAAATTGTACGCAGGCTGGGCAACCCGATTATATCTACATCAATACATGATGATGATGAGGTACTGGAATACTCAACAGATCCTGAACTGATTTTTGAAAAATGGCAAAACCTGGTTGATGCGGTGATTGACGGTGGCTATGGTGATAATACTCCGTCAACTATTATTGACCTTTCCGGCCCGGAACCTGTTGTGGTTAGGGAAGGTAAAGGCGACCCTGATATTTTTTAAGTGACCTTATTCAAAAAGAAAAGGCTGCCCGAAAGAGCAGCCTAAACTTCACAAAATCAATTTATGATTACGCTGTAGCAGGGTTAATGCCTGCATTGCCTGTATTTGTAGCGTTTTTAGAAGTTTGTGCCGTAGCAGCATCAGCGCTGTGGCCTGTTACTTCCTCATACTTTTTCTTTGCAGAATCTTTCAGTGTGTTGAATTTATCTTTCAGGTTATGGCCAAGGTCTTCAGCTTTTTCGCCAAGCCCGTCAAAATAACCTTTTCTTTTACATACTACACCTACTACTGCCAGGGCTGCAACTCCCGCTGCAATTCCCAAAATCAACTTTTTGTTACTCATTTCTGTTGAATTTATGATTAATTAAATTTGTTACCGATTAATCCCTCCTTCCGGGATCCATTTCGCCGTTGCGGCCGCCATTTCTCTTTTCCTGGTCAGCCTGCAGGTTGCGCCTTTCATTTTGCGGGCGGTGTCCCTGCGTGTCGCGGTTCAGTATTTCACGCTCGTCCCAATTTTGGGTATCGCGTGCAGCAGCATTCTTGTCAATGTTTTCATTGTGCTCATCCTGCATATTCCTGTTATCATTATTATCGTTTATCATAACAATTTTTTTATGGTTAAGATTCCCCTCTGTCAGGGCTTATCATTCGTTCGTTTTCATCAACATCAGATTTACTTTCACTGTTCATGCCTGACGAAAAATATTCATATCGGTCAGGATTGGTGCCGGCGGCATCTGCTTTGGCGTTATGCTCCGGAAGGTTAATGACCTTCTTGTCATCATTTGGTTTGTGGTTATGTGTTTCCATGGCTAATTAGTTTTACAGTGTATAATTATGCACTTGGTTTGTAGTACTAAATTAGCCATTATGGCAGGGGCAGTATATTAATGATGTCTTAAAATTTCCAGTAAATCAAGGGTTTAACTTTAATTTACCATTATCTGTTAAGGATAATGCGGTAATGTTAACAAGGAGGGATAAAAGGAATTTAAGGTGGCAAAATTATAAAATAAAAAATGCGGCAAGTATTGGCCGCAAATAAGTATAGCACCTTTGCAGGTGCTTATAATAGAGAAGGTTTATTAATGGCAGATATTATACAAACAGCGGGTATTCCTCTTCATCATAAATATCGTACTCTTCTTCTTCGTGTGAATCTACTTCAGCTACAAAGCCCAGGAACTTTACGAACCCGAATCCTGCAATCAGCGCGAGAAAAAATTTAACCAGTTTCATTTTTAATTAGTTTTAAAGGTTATAGTCAGTGTTGCCTATTTTTCAGTGCAACAGTATAATTACAGCGTGAAATTACACAATAGTTATTATGCGTGACTACTTTTTAGTAAAACTTTAATAATTGAATATCAGATTTGTAGTAAGTCCGAAATTTCGTGTAACGAAAATCCTCACAGGATTTTAATTTACCAAGTACATGCCCAACCAGGTAGCAATAACGCCAACAATAATGCTCAGGCCTATGTATAAAAATGCCACAAGGTTATTATTGCCCTGAAGCAGATTTACATTCTCTAAAGCGAAGGCTGAAAAAGTAGTATAGCCACCACAAAAGCCGGTAATGAAAAGAAATTTAAAATTGTCATCAGCCCAGGGTTGTTTTGCTGTCAGTCCGGCTAAAATACCTATAATGAAACATCCTAATATATTGATGCTAAAAGTGGCCAGGGGAAAAGCATTGTTCCAAAACCTGTTTACAGCTAAAGCCGTAAGGTAGCGCAATATGCTGCCTATGCCACCGCCAAGCCCAATAAGTAGTATCGATTTTAGCATTATATAATATATTTTATCATGGTTACTTTGTCGGTTTTAATTTCTTCCCTGAAAAAATCTTTCATCAATCCACACTTTTCAAAACCATATTTTTCATACAGCTTAATCCCTGCAAGGTTGGTAGAATATACTTCCAGCCATAGTATTTCCAAAGGTGATGCAGCCGCCCAATCCAAAGCTTCCTGCATCAGCATGCTGCCAATTTTCCGGTTTTGCCATGCATTGGCTATACCCATGCCAATCATCCCGGTGTGGAAAAGCTTGCGCCTCTGGTTGCCGGTTATATCCAGGTTGCCAATCAGTACGTTATTATGCTCGGCTACCAAAAGCACGCTGTTTTGCTCACTATGGTAACGTTTTATGAGTTCGGTTTCCTGCTGCGGTGTGTTCTTGTATTCATCCTCATATAAGGGAATGCTGTGTGTGCCTTTAATATAGTTTTTCTTTAAAGCGATAAGATTTTCAGCGTCTGTTTCGCTGGCGGTACGAACAACAATTTCATAACCCTCATCCGTATAATGGATTTTGCGTATCAATGCAGCTTAAAATGCGGGTTGTATATCAATCCTATAATGTTGCCCCATGGGTCAAATACTGATGCTACCATAATGTCACCGCCAACGTTTTGAGGCTCTTCGTGTATTTTAGCTCCCAGTTGCAGGAAATGCTCAAATTCGGCTTCAATATCCTCAACGCCCCAGTAGGTAATAACGCTGTCGCCGGTTGTGGCTTCGTCCGGCTGAAGGCCCAGCTCATAACCGGCTACATTGAAGCCCACATAGTAGGGTTCATCAAAGTAAGGTTCTGTTTTAAAGGCTTTTGTGTACCATTCTTTGGCTTTTCCCAAATCGGACACCATGTAGCCCACCGTCCTGAGGCCCAGTATTGTGTTTTTCATAAGTTGGTAAGTTTGCCTCACAAATTTAGCAAGATTATCAATTCCGTGGGGTTTTTAGCTTATTGAAACATAAACATTTTAGTATATTTGTCCTTCAAACCCGAAACAAACTAACGAAACTATATGAAACTACTGGAAGGAAAAACGGCTATAATAACCGGCGCAAGCAGGGGTATAGGCCGTGGCATAGCACAGGTATTTGCACAGCATGGCGCTAATGTAGCTTTTACTTACAGCGCGTCGGCTGAAGCCGCTAAAGCCCTTGAAGATGAACTTTCGGCTATGGGCATAAAAGCGAAGGGCTACCAGAGCGATGCGGCCGATTTTGAGCAGGCACAAAAGCTTGTTGATGATGTGCTGGCTGAATTTGGAGCTATTGACGTGCTTATCAACAATGCAGGCATCACTAAAGACAACCTGCTGATGAGGATGCCTGAAGAAGATTTTGACAAAGTGATACAGGTAAACCTTAAATCGGTTTTCAATATGACCAAAGCGGTACAGAAGACCATGCTGAAGCAGCGCTCAGGCTCTATCATCAACATGAGCTCTGTAGTAGGTGTTAAGGGCAATGCCGGCCAGGCCAACTATGCGGCTTCTAAGGCTGGTGTTATTGGCTTTACCAAATCGATAGCGCTCGAACTTGGTTCGCGCAACATTCGCTGCAACGCCATCAACCCGGGCTTTATTGAAACCGAGATGACAGCCAAACTGAATGAAGATGTGGTGAAAGGCTGGAGGGAAAGCATTCCGCTGAAACGTGGCGGCTCTCCGGAAGATGTGGCCAACGCCTGCGTTTTCCTTGCCAGCGACCTGTCTGCCTATGTTACCGGCCAGGCGCTGAACGTTGACGGCGGCATGCTGACATAATAAATAAACAAAACCCGCGATAACTATAAATGACTACATCTACAGTACTGTTATTGATACTCGCTGCACTGGTAGCATTCGGTTTATCGTTTTACCAATATCTTTTTAAGGCCAACAAAAGGAGCAGGCTGTTCCTTTCGTTGGCTTTTTTGCGTTTTGTAACGTTCTTCGCCATTTTTGTATTGCTTATCAATCCTATCATTACAAGGCGCACGTTCGAAACCAGCAAAACCCCGCTGCCGGTACTGGTTGATAATTCATCATCCATAGCCGTATTGGGGCAGGACAGCCTGGCAAAGCTGCTTACTGCAAAGCTGGCTGAAAATTCAGCACTGAAAAATAAGTATGTTGTACAGCTTTATGTTTTTGATGAAGGCTTTGAGAGCGGGAAGCAGCCCGATTTTAAAGGCAGGCAAACACATATTGACAACGCTGTGCAAAACCTGAAGCAGCTGTACCGGAACACCAACTATCCGGTAGTGCTGATGACCGATGGAAACCAGACCATGGGGAATGATTATGTGTACAGCTTTAGGGAAAATACGCAGGTGTATCCTTTGGTTTTAGGTGATACCACTACCTTCCTGGACCTGAAGGTGGACCAGCTGAATGTTAATAAATATGCTTTCCTGAAGAATAAATTCCCGGTTGAAGTATTTCTGCAATATAATGGCGCTAAGTCGTTAAATGCCAGCTTTAGCATTATGCAGGGCAATTCGGTACTGCACAAACAGGCGGTAGCATTTTCACCGTCTAAAAAAGCACAGTCGGTTTCCGTTTTGCTGAATGCCGACAAAGTGGGCGTTCAGACTTTCCGTGCGGTGATCTCTTCTACGGAAGCGGAAAAAAACAAATACAACAACGTAAAGAATTTTGCCGTTGAAGTAATCGACCAGCGGTCGGAAGTAGCATTGGTTTCATCCATATCACACCCCGATCTTGGTGCACTGAAACGTTCCATAGAATCCAACCAGCAACGCAAAGTTACTATACTGAAACCCGGCGAGGTGAAATCGCTTCAGGATTACAATGTATTGATACTTTACCAGCCTGATGCATCGTTCAGGCCGCTTTTGGAACAGAATAAAAACGCAGGATTAAATACTTTTATCATTACCGGTGTGAGCACCGACTTTAACCTGCTGAACCAGTACCAAAGCCAGCTGACTTTCAGGATGAGTTCCCAGAGGGAAGAATATTCTGCGGATTACCTGTCGCAGTTTAATGTATTTTCTGTCGATAATATCGGTTTTGAGGGCTTTCCGCCGCTATTACATCCCTTTGGCACCATTACGGCCAAACCTGGCGCTAATGTGCTTTTGGAAGCGCGCATACGCAATGTAAAGGTAGATAACCCGCTGATGGTTTTCTCGGAAAGCGGGACGTCAAGAAATGCGTTTCTTTTGGGTGAAAACATCTGGAAGTGGAGGATGGAAAGCCATCTGAACAATAAGTCTTTTGAACAGTTTGATGTATTTGTAGATAAAACCATACAGTTTCTTGCCTCCAATTCTAAGAAAAAATCGCTGGTGGTAAACCATGAAAGCTTTTATAATTCAGGGGAGGTGATAGGTATCTCGGCACAATATTTCAACAAGAACTATGAGTTTGATGAAAATGCCAGGCTGACCATACAAGTAAAAAATAAAAAAAACAATGCTGCCAAAACCTACGATTTCCTTAAAGGCAGCAATGAATACAAGGTAAACCTTGATGGGTTGGGCGCAGGGCAATACAGCTTTACGGTAAAGGAAAATACATCTAAAGCCACTTATAGCGGCAGTTTTGAGGTGCTTGATTTTGAGATTGAAAAGCAATTTGTAAACCCTGACCTTACCCGCCTGAAACAAACCGCCGAAAATACCAAGGGTAAGGTATTTTACCCGGCCCAAATTGACAAGTTGGTTGATACGCTGGTGAAGAATGACAACTATAAGGAACTGCAAAAGGAAATAACCCGCCGCTCACCTTTGGTTGACTGGATATGGCTATTGGTGATACTTGCCATAACGCTTGCTGCTGAGTGGTTTGTACGTAAATATAATGGCTTGCTGTAAAAAGCTAAAGTTATTATAAATACAAAAAAATCTTACTATTGTCGCCGTAAATTTGGGTAACAAATAAAACATAATACCCATGAAAAAAGCACTTAACCTTTTTGTATTTGTACTGATTACAGCTTTAACTGTATCCTGCGGAAGCACTAAAGAAGTAGAGCCTACCGCCATACTTACAGCCCACACCTGGCAGCTTTCCAGCATGAATGGTGCTGCGGTTGATGCCTCAGCATACCGCGAATTGCCTTATGTGTCTTTTACTGCCGATAATAAGATTGCCGGCAAGGGCGGATGCAATGGCTTCGGCGGGTCATACAACCTGAATGATGAGGGTGGCATCAACATCAGCCAGATTGTTTCCACCAAAATGGCCTGTGAGGGCGTTAATGAGAATGATTTCTTTATGACGCTTGAAAAAGCCAACATGACAAAAATTGACCCTGATAAGCTAACGCTGATGAACGGCGTTGACGAAATCATGGTTTTTGTGCCGAAAAAATAACCGATACATGATAACACCCGCAGTCCTTGCTTTTTTAAAGGAACTTTCTAAAAATAATAACCGCGAATGGTTTGCGGATAACATGGACACCTTCAGGGCTAATGAAAAGGCTGTGAAGGTGTTTTTTAATGAGCTGGAAGCAGAAGTCCGCAAGCTCGATACGATTGATAAGATGCAGGTATTCCGCATTTACAGGGATATCCGCTTTTCAAAAGACAAAACGCCTTACAAGCGGTATTTCAGTGCCTGGTTCTCGCGTTCCAAACCAATGCTTCGCGGTAGCTATTACATACACATAGAGCCCGGCGCATCATTTGTAGAAGGTGGTTTTTGGGAACCCAACCCGGCCGACCTGCTGCGCATAAGGCAGGAGTTTGAAATGGACGATTCGTACATCCGCAACATTATGGCTGATGCTACTTTTAAAAAATACTTTGGCGAACTGGAAGGGGTAGAGGTAAAGACCGCTCCTAAAGGTTTTGATAAGAATCATCCTGCAATTGACCTGATTAAAAAGAAGCAGTTCCTCATCACCCGTAAATTTACGGACAAGGAAGTGCAGGATAAAAACTTTATGGCAGAAGTGTTGAAAACTTTTATAGCCATGCGTCCATTCTTCGATTATATGAGTGATGTGCTCACCACCAACCTGAATGGCGAAAGCCTGTATGAATAAAAAAGAGGCTCATGGCCTCTTTTTTATCACCTGTTATCTTCCAATAGCTGTACCTGGTCCTTCAGCCGTTCTATAAGCATATTCATCATGCGCTTGTTAAGGGTAGAGGAGTTTAGTATATAATCCCGGAACTCTTCAATAGTAAACAGCGATATTACCATGCCTTTTAAAGCGTTACGGAACTTAATATCTTTATGGATTGAATTCTCTATGTATTGCAGCTTTTTCTCAGTGCTAAGGGCATAAAAACCGCCTTTCTGCTTATTTGCATAATTTAGGAACGCTTCAATAAAAATATCGTTCTGCAATTTAAGTATAGGCCTTAGTGTTTTATTCTGGAAAATCTCATCGTGAGATGATTGAGGGTATATTTCACCTATTGGGCCACCCCTTAATTCAATAAGGGCGCTGTCGCGTTCGTTCATCTTTTTCTTTTAAAGATATAAAAAAACCTCTGCATTTGCAGAGGTTTTAGTTATTATTTATTAACTGTTATTTCAGTATGAAAGTTACCCTTCTAACAATCTGCCTTGCATAAGGCGAATCTTTCTTAACAGATGCATCTTCGCCGCTGCCTTTTATTGTCAGCCTGCCTGCGCTTATGCCTGCATCAACCAGTATCTGTTTCACGTTCTCAGCCCTTCTTTGAGATAGCGCCCTGTTGTATTCGCTGTCGCCAATCTCATCAGCATAGCCAATCACGTCAGCATTCACATTCGGGTTCTCTTTCAGGTACTTCACTAAGAAGTTGATACCGTTAACTGATTGTGCGTTTGGCTGGTCTTTGTTGAAGTCAAAGTAAACATTCACATATCCGCCATTAATCAGGTCAGCAAGCTCGGCGTTAACACCGGCCACAACTTCCTGGTTTTTGCTTTCAATGTAAGACTCAAGCTCATCAGGAACACCATTTTGGTTTTTGTCAATAGTACGGCCTTTGCTGTCAACAGCTACACCGGTAATAGTGTTTGGCTCGGCATCAAGATAATCAGGCACACCATCTTTGTCTGAGTCGTCCATCATAGTCTCAAGTTCTGCAAGCCTTCCTTCAATATCTTCAAGGTCATCACGCTTCTCATCAACAAACCAGTCAGCATGCTGCTCGTGTTTTCCAAAATAATAAGATAAACCTAGCGAAAGGTTGTATAATGTACTGTCAAAACCCTGGCTTGTATCCTGGTCATATTTAGATCCGTCCCATGTCCTGTGGTGGTGGAAATTGTTCAGCATAGTAATATCAGCGCTCATAACAAGCTTTCTCGATAGCTTGTATTGTGCTGTCATACCTATAAGGAAACTGCCTATGTGGTCTTCACCTTTATATCGGTCATTGGTCATTTGTGCTACACCTATACCCATGTGCCCCAAAACATTAAAGTTTTTGGTGAAGGTTTCAAACTGCATTATACGGCCCAGGTTAGCATAACCTTCTAAACCTATACTAATAATTTTTGTTTCAAACGGAAGAGAAGTTGGTGCACTTTTAAGTACATCATAACCACCCTTAAATTTTAAACCAAACTTGGTGTTGAACATATATCTGAAACCAAGGTCAGCGTGAAAGAAATTTGTTGATTTGATGTAATAGCCTGGTGCCATAGGGTTGGTAGCTTTATTAAGCCCGCCCTGAAGCTCAATAGACCATTTATTAAAATCATTTGCTCCTGTTGCAGCCGATTCATCATCTTCCTGCGCGCGCACAGATGCGCTACCCAGGCATAGCAATAGTAAAGGGAGTACAAGTTTCTTCATATTCACGATTGTTTTCGGTAGGTTTTATTGTGTAAAAGTAGTAATTTATCCTTAAGAAATTATGTGTTATATTTATATTCAAATTAATACAAAAATATACAATGTTTTCAATTACTAACCCTTTCGATTTAACTTTTTTATCTGAACATCAATATATTACTGATGCTCAGGTAGTTCAAAAGCTTGATTTTAGTAGGAAATCCTTTGTGAAATGGGGTGTTAACGATGTTAAGGAACGGTTGAAATTTATCGATTTTTTAATACTGTCGTTAACAAAAAACCAACATTTATTAGCCGAAAAATGCTCTAAAGAGATGGGAAAACCACTTAAGCAGGCTATTGCAGAGGTGAAAAAATGCGCAACTTTATGCAAATATTACCAGCAGAACGCAGAAAATTTTCTTGAAGCTAAACCTATAAATACTGACGGGAAAGAAAGTTATGTCTTGCATGAACCCTTAGGAGTTATACTTGGGGTAATGCCATGGAATTTCCCTTACTGGCAGGTGTTCCGTTTTGCAGTCCCGGCCATAATAGCAGGCAATACGGTTGTTGTAAAACATGCATCTAATGTAGCAGGATGCGCACAGCTGTTAGAAGAACTTTTTCTTGATGCCGGTTTTCCAGAAGGAGTATATCAAAACCTTTTGATTTCCGGCGAACAGGTAAAGAAGGTGATTGAAAATCCTGTTATAAAAGCGGTATCACTTACCGGCAGCGAAAAGGCCGGTGCATCAGTAGCGTCTATAGCTGCAGCACAAATTAAGAAATCAGTGCTGGAACTGGGCGGGAGCAATGCTTTTATAGTTCTTGAAGATGCCAATGTTGACAAGGCCGCTAAAGAAGCTGTAACGGCCAGGATGCAAAATACCGGGCAAAGCTGTATTGCAGCTAAGCGTTTTTTGGTTCATGAATCGGTTTATAATGAGTTCCTGGAGAAATTTAAAGCAGGAGTGGAAGCAATGAAAAGAGGCAACCCGCTGGATATGGATACAGACATCGGCCCGCTGGCGCGTGTGGACCTTGCTGAAGATATTGAAAAACAAGTGGATGCGTCGGTACAAATGGGGGCGAAGGTGCTGACAGGAGGCAAGCGCGATAAAGCTTTTTACGAACCTACTATTTTGACTGACATCACAACTGAAATGCCGGTATTCACAGAAGAAGTCTTTGGCCCCGTAGCACCGGTGATGAAATTTTCAACTTTTGAAGAAGCTGTTGAACTGAGCAACGGTACGGATTTTGGCCTTGGAGTTACCATTTTTACTGAAAATATTGAAGGTATAAAAAACAAACTGCACCTTTTTGAAGAAGGAGCTGTTTTCATAAATGCCATAGTAAAGTCAGACCCTGCGCTGCCTTTTGGTGGGGTAAAGCGTTCCGGATTTGGGCGCGAGCTGGCCGAAAATGGACTGAAGGAATTTGTGAATGTAAAAACCGTTTACATCAAATAACTATTTTGACCCGGCTATCTTTAGGGCTTTTTGGTAAGTTTGTTCCTGGGTTTCGGTAAGATATTCAGGAACAAAATTTTCCCTTGATGTGCCGTTGATGTGATACAATTTTTCGGAAGGGATGCAATAGCCCACATTACTATTTTTGACCCTATAGGTATAGATAGCACCCAGCAAGCCGGCCATTTTGGTGCCGGTAATTTTGGCGCGTTTCATGCCATCAAAACCTATCACCATGCCTTCACCCATGCTGCCCGTCCAGTGGCCTGCCATAACAACCAGCTTGTTTTTATAAATGGTTTTGCGGGGCAGTACATACTCCACCCAGGAGCGTACGGTGCCATATTGCTTTTCGTTGATTACGTGTTTTTGGTAGGGCAGTTCCTTATCGGTAAACCTTCCCATAATAGCGCGAGCAACTGTAGTATTGCCACCGGAAGGAGTATCCGTCAAATCCAGGATTAGCGAATTAGTTTGCATAAGGCTGTCCAGCGCTGCATCAAAGGTTGTAATGAGGTCGTTGTTCCAAAGGCAGTTGTTTATTTTAATATACCCTACATTTCCGGGAAGTACCTTGTAGCTGAGCAGGGATTTATCTTCAGCTATAGTTTCCACGTCAGGATAAAATGTTTTCTTTTTACCGTTTTCTATAACTGTTATTTCCCGGCTCATGTCATACCTGCCGGCAAATGCCATGTTTGCTGCATAGCTGTACATGGCAGCATTATAGTTCTTAACTGTTTTAGGAAGGAAATTATCAAGATAGGGCAACACATTCTTATCATAAAAGGCTATAATCTGCATTCCCGGCTTCAGCCCGCAAGACTTTGCTTTTGAGTTGTCCCGAACATCAGCAATGAAAAACAAATTACCTCTTTTCTCTACAAAAATATCAGCGCCACTGGGAATTATCCTGTTGGAATCTGTGTTGTTGTTCTGAAGCGTTACATGTCCATTATGCAGTTCATTCACTACTTTTTCCAGCAGTTTGGTAAACTCATAATCATTCTTCACCAGTAATGCTTGTGGCAGGTACATTGACTTAACTTTCTCCCAGTCAATTCCCTGCTCATAAAAATAGGCGTAATGGTTACCGTAGTCGTTCCAAAATTCAAGGAAATCTTCTTCATACTTATTTTGCGAAAATCCCTGGAAGCAAAATAGGATAATCAGGCACAATGCCGCCCGTAATTTCATAGGTGTGATGTTTCTTACAAATGTAAACTTTTCGGCACATCATGCAAGCTTGGTTAAAATAGATTTCAGATCCAGCGCATTATCAAAAAAATCAGCCCACAAGTCACCTTTCTCTTTTACGCGCTTTGGCAGTGTTTTTATGTTGTAGTTCTTCAGGTCGAATTTTTTATCGTCCAGTTCCTCCCAATCCATTGGCGTGCTGGCTGTGGCACCTTCGCGCGGGCGTAGGGAATAGGCACACGCCATTGTTTTGCCTTTCCCGTTTTGCAGAAAGTCAAGGTACACTTTGCCAATGCGGTTTTTGGGCAGGCGCTCCAGGCTGGTAATTTTTGGTAGGGCCTTGTTTACCGCTTGGCTGATGATGTGCGAAAAATCGCGGGTTTGTTCATAGGTGTACTTTGGCTTTACGGGGATAAACACATGCAACCCTTTGCCACCTGATGTTTTCAGGTATCCTTTTATACCAAGGCCGTCCAGTATTTCTTTTACCTTTTTGGCAGTGGTAATCAGGTCTTTTAGTGAAGCTTTGTTTGGGTCAAGGTCAAAAATAATATAGTCAGGATTGTCCAGGCTGCCCACCCGGCTGCTCCACGGATTGATCTCAATACACCCAAGGTTGGCCATATAGATGAGTGTTTCCTTGTCATTGCAAACCAAAAACTCAATATCTTCGTTGGTAGAATCAGAGTGTATCTTTTCCGTTTCAGCCCAGTCAGGTGCTGAGCCTGCCACATTTTTCTGGAAGAAGCCATCGCCGGTAATGCCGTTCGGTGTTCTGCGCATGCTTTGTGGGCGATCCTTTATATACGGCAGTATCCATTGCGCCATTTCAGCATAATAGTTGATTACATTGCCTTTGGTGTAGCCTTCTTCCGGCCATAAAACCTTATCCAGGTTAGTGACCTCAACCTTGTCGGTATCCCATCCTTTTTTTACAGGTTTTGCCACGGCTTTCTTTTTTGTAGTTTTTGGTTCTGATTTTTCTTTTACTGCCTTCTTCTGACTTTCTGTTTTTGACTTTCCAACTTTCAACTCAATAGCCTTTTCGCGGCTTACGTCTTTAGGGTCTTTATCATTCCGCAGGGCAATGAAAACAGGGTGGCGCAGGCTGCCGGTTTCGGTCCATTCGGTATATTTTATCTGGGCTACCAGTTCCGGTTTCACCCAGTGGGCGCCGCGTTCCTTTGGTGTGGTTTCAAAAGGAGAGGTTTTACGTTCCAGCTTTTTCAGCTTTTCGTGCATGTCTTTAAGCGATTCCTCATTAAAACCCGTACCGCACTTTCCGGAGTAAATAAACTTATCGCCTTCGTAATAGCCTAACAGCAGTGACCCAAATCCTGAACGCGAACCTTTAGGCTCAGTAAAGCCGCCAATCACCATTTCCTGTTCCTGGGTTACTTTTATCTTTAGCCAGTCCCTAGAGCGCTTGTCAATCCGGTAGGTGGAATTAATCTTTTTGGCGATAAGGCCTTCTCCGCCTTGTTTGCGCACTTTTTCCAGCGCTTTGCTGCCCTCGCCAACAATGTGTGCGGAATATTTTACCTCGTCATTCTGCGGCAGCACGGCTTCCAAAATGCGCTTGCGTTGCAATAGTTCCAACGAGGTAAGGTCATACCCGTTGAAGTATAATATATCAAACACATAGCATTTCAGTTTGCCACGGCCCGGATTGTCCTGGTAGTATTGCAGCCACTGGAAATGGCTCTTGCCTTTGGTGTCTTCCACCACAATCTCACCATCCAGAATCATATCATCTTTTATATGGCTGAAGGATTCCAGCAGCGGCGCATATTTTTTGTTGAATGAAATCCCGTTTCGTGACACAAGTTCAACCTTGCCTTTATGTATCTGTATCAGGGCACGGTAACCATCGTACTTGGTTTCAAAAACCCATTCATCACTGTCAAAAACTTCATCGGCCAGCGTAGCCAGTTGGGGCAGCCAGTTTGACGGAAATTTTGATATTTTTTTGGCATCTGCCACATCTTCAGCAGTAAAGGCCGGGGCGGGGGAGCTGCTGTCTTTTGCAGCTGGTTTGGCTTTTGTTTTGCTGGCAGGCTTTTTTACAGCTTTTTCATCTTCTTCTTCTTCATCTTCTTCTTCTTCAAGGATATGGTTTTCATCGCCATGTGTGGCCGGTTTCCTTTCAGCCTTTTTGCTTTGCCACACATCACTTTTTTTATCGTTTTCAATCTCATCCAGCGTCCTGCCGGTAAGCACCGAATGCTGGTCGAAATCCTTTTTGTCGGCAAACTCATCAGTGCCTTTCATCAGCAGCCACGGGTCGCCGTCATCCTTGCCTTTTATTTTTACTATGTGGTAAGAGCCTTTTAGCTTTTTGCCATTCATCACCACTTTTATATTGCCTTCTTTCAGCATTTTGGGCAGAACCCTTTCACTTTCCGTAACCGTGTCTGTTCCTTCTGCCAAAAATGTTCCCGTATCCCAAACCATAACGGTACCGCCGCCATACTGCCCTTTGGGTATGGTCCCTTCAAAATCAATATAATCCATGGGGTGATCCTCAACATGCATAGCCAGCCGCTTGACGGATGTATCAGCCACGGGGCCTTTGGGTACCGCCCAGCTTACCAGCACACCGTCAATCTCCAGCCGGAAATCATAATGCAGGCGGGAGGCATCATGCTTTTGCACCACAAAATGTAGTTCACGGCCACCTTTTTTAACCTTGCCTTTCGGCTCAGCTGTTTTCTTGAAATCACGCTTACGATTGTATTCTGACAGTTTCATGGCAACTAATTTTTAATAGCGGCAAGGCTGGCTTTCAGCTGTTCCAGCAAATCATCTTTTTCTTCGGTTTTTTTTCTGCGTTTTACCGGTGCTGGCTCTTTATCGCCTTTTTTGGTTTTTGCTTTGGCCTTAATCATCTTTACAAGGTCTTCCTTGTAAGTATCTTTGTATTTCTCAGGCTCAAACTTATCAGTCAACTGGTCAATAATGCTCATAGCCATATCCAGTTCCTTTTTAGATATGGTAATGTTTTTCGGAATCAAATCAGCCTCACTTGGGTCGCGCAGTTCATCATTAAACCGTATCTGTATCAGCAGTATGGCATCTTCCTCTACTTTCAAAATCCCTAAATGCTGGGTAGTGCGCATCACAAAACGGCACAGGCCCACCTTCTTCGATTTTTTAAGCGCTTCCCTAAGCAGGGCATATACTTTCTTCGCTTCTTTGTCAGGTTCAATTATATAAGGCTTTTGCAGGTATTTGGATGGTATGTCTTCCTCCATCACAAACTCAAAAATATCTATGGTCTGTGTTTTTTCAGGGGCTATGCGGGCAAAGTCGTCTTTGTCCAGCAATACATAGTCGCCGCTTTCCTTGCGGTAGCCTTTGGCAATGTCTTCCCAGGCTACTTCCTTGCCGTCTTTTTTACAAACGCGAACGTATTCAATGGGGCACTTGTCCTTTTCGCGTATCATGTGTAGGTTGATGTTGTGCGTTTGTGTGCCGCTGTATAATTTTATGGGTATATGCACCAGCCCGAAACTGATGCTGCCTTTCCAAATTGCTTTCATAAGTTTATGCTTTATGATAAAAGCGGTAACCTTCACAATTACCGTTACTTAAATTTAGCAATACCCTATTTAAATGCCTACGGTTTTAATACTACTTTCACATTGGAAGCAAATCATCTGATCTAAGACAAAACTTAAACAAAAATGGGATTTTCTAAAAAAAATCCCATTTTCAATCATGCTGCTGCAACTATTCCATCATATCCGCATCTTCATCAGCAGCATCAAAATTGATGGTGTTATAGGCGGCTTCGGTAAGAGTTATGTCGGCATTTTTCTCTTCTTCCAGCGTAGTGTGCAATAACTCTAATGCTTTCTCCTGGCCAAGCGTTTTGGCAAAAGCGCAAAGGGTGCCATAAGTAGCAATTTCATAATGTTCAATTTTTTGCGATGCAGCAATTATACCGGCATCACGAACTGGTCCCGGCTCTGTGCTTTCCAGTATATCCTGCCCTTCTTTTAGTAGCCCATCCATAGCTTCACATTTTTTGCCGGTAGCTTTTTTGCCTATTAGTTCAAACACTTTTTCAAGGCGTGATACCTGCTCTTCGGTTTCCGCCATATGCCCATCAATAGCTGAAGTAAGATTTTTTGATTCTGCATTTTTTGCCATTTTAGGAAGTGTTTTCAAAAGTGCTTTTTCAGCCCAGTAAATGTCTTTAAGACAATCAATATATAACTCTTTTAAACCCTCAGCAGCGGTGGGTTTAGCCTTTACTTTTCCTTGTACAGCAGAGCGTACAGCTGTAGTTTTTGATGCTGTAGCTTTTGATGTGTTAGCTGTTTTTGCCCTTGAGGCAGAAGTAGATTTTTTAGTTGTGGTTTTTGCTGTTGTTTTCATAATTGTTTAGCTTAAATTTGAATGATTTTTAATTGGTATAACAACAAATTTAGCCAATGTGAAAAGTGGCCTCTACTAATAAAATCATAAATGAGGTACTGCTAACAATAGTTTAACTATCAGTGTAATACCTGCCTTACAAACATTTTTTAAAGCCAAAACTTTTATGAAAAAAGCCTTTGAACCCATAGTGGACAACCAGTCTGAAATTTTGATATTGGGCACTATGCCGGGCGAAAAATCGCTGGAGCTGCAACAGTACTATGGCAACAGGGGTAACCACTTTTGGAAGATTCTGTTTGAGATGTTCGGCAGGCCACTTAGCATAGAATATAATGAGCGGCTGCAATTACTTAGTGAGAATAAGATAGCGCTGTGGGATGTACTGCAATTTTGTGAAAGGGAGGGCAGCCTGGACAGCAACATCAAAAACGAATTGCCTAACGATTTTGAGAGTTTTTATGCACAATTCCCTAATATAAAAGCAGTGCTGTTTTCCAGTAAAAATGCCATGGTTTATTATGATAAGTATGTGGGGCGCAAGCCAGGTCTGCAATATTATGTTTTGCCTTCGCCAAGTGGAGCGAATGCTACTAAAACATATTTAGAAAAGCTTGAGGAATGGAGAGATAAAATTTTGCCATTGCTACAATAACAATGGCAAAACTTCAGCCTGGTTGGCAAGTGCTCAGGTTGTAAAATACCTTTTTAACCTACGCTGCTTATAGCTTCTTACACTTTGCTGTACAAAAGCTCTCAGCCTGTTTTTTAAAATGTTCCAGCTCATAATACAAGAGGTTTTTAATTGAGGCTGCAAGTTCAATTTTTTACTCTTGATTTTTTTTAAATAAATATTAAAGTTTTATTAAAAACTCTAAACATAACATTCTAATAATAAAATGTTTAATCGCCGTAAAATATTATAACATATTATGCTTAATCTTATAAATTTATTTTTCATTAGCATTCAATTAAATACTATTTTTGCTTATTAGCCAATAGAACAAATGAAAACATTTTTATTATTCTTCATTATATGCTTTCAGGGATTCTCTCAATCCCATAATTTTTCAGCAAAGAATAATAGTATCACATGGGAAAATGTTTTTATAAGTAACGAAACCAATATTGCTGCTGTATTGGCAAAGCACCCTAGGCTTACTATAACCACTTCAGCCGGAAAATTACATAAAGGGTCTGCAAAAAAAGTAAAGAATACCTGCCCGGGTACTTCTGCTTATATGAATGAGGAAATGAGCTTTAACTTTGAGATTGAAGAAAGTTCAGGAAAATACAGGGTTACGGTAACCGATATTAAATTTACCAAAAATGGTAAAACCAGCAAAGCAGAAACTTATTTGTTGGCTAATGGATCGGTTCAGACAGATGAGCAGGCACAGAAAGATATTGCCTGTCTTGAAAATTACTTCAACAGGACATTTACTCTCACGCAACTACTAAAAAATAAAATGTGATTATACCGGCAGTTCAAAGGTAAATGTAGTACCCTTGCCGGGTTCGCTCTGTGCTGAAATGCTGCCAAGATGATTTTCTACAATCTTTTTACATAGCGCCAGCCCAATACCATTGCCTTGCTGCGATGAATCAAGCCGTTGGAACATTTTGAATATCTTTTCATTATATTCTTTACTGAAGCCTATGCCGTTGTCGCTAATTTTAAAACGGTAAAAGTCAACAGGTTTTACCATGTCCTGTATACCGGGAAGCTTTATCTTTTCCCAGCTGATATTGATTACCGGTTTGCTTTGGCAAAATTTAAGAGCATTGCTTATAATGTTAAGGAAAAGTTGATGCAACTGTATGGGTATACCTTTAACCAGGGGCATTTCAGGATAGTTTATAACTGCACTTTTATCTTTTATCGTCACTTCAAAATCATCAACAATAGTTTTAATAATAAAATTAAGGTCAGTTGGGACAGCCATTTCTTCGGTTGAAAGCATGGAATATTTAAGCACTTCCTTAATAAGGTTGGACATTCTTTGCGCTGATGATGATATTTTTTCAATATAGTTTTGCATAAGCTCCCTGTCATCAAGGTTGTCTTTTAGCAAACTTGCGAATATCCCTATTTTTCTTAGCGGTTCCTGTAAATCGTGTGAAGCAATAGATACAAACTGGTTAAGTTCCCTGTTTTTAAATTCCAGGTCGGCCATATATTGTTTTATCTGGTCTTCCGAAATTTTCCTTTCGGTTAGGTCTCTTGTCACTTTTGTATAGCCAATTACATTATCGGCATCATCGTGTATAGCAGTAATCACTATACTGCCCCAAAAACGGCTGTTGTCTTTTCGTCGCCGCCATCCTTCATGCGATGCACGCCCGGTTGTAGCTGCCTGGTTGATAAGGCTTTCAGGCAGTTTGCTTTCCACATCTTCTATGAAGTAGAATTGCCTGAAATTTTTGCCTACAATCTCTTCACTTTTATAGCCTTTTATTTTTTCAGCGCCCTTATTCCAATTAACTATGTTTCCGTCACAATCAAGCAGTATAATGGCATAGTCCTCAACCTCTTCCACCATTTTATGGTAGTATTCAATGGTTTTCTTGAAATTGTTATTTTCATTTTCAGTATTTATGGCCATAGGAGGTGATTGATGCTTTAAACAAATTTAATTAAATACAGGCTGATTTACAAAAGTATATCAAATTACAGCTTTTAATTATAGCTGAAAAGTTAAACGCCTGTTAATTGTAAAATTGTAGCTGAATATAAAGTGTTGATTATCATAAAATTTAGTTAACATTCTTACAATTAAAATGCGTATCTTTATACAACCTCAAAATAGACTGTGGGGATATTTTCCCAACAATTATATATCTATAGATTTTATATCATGACCAATAATAGCAACTGAGGGTTGAAAGGCCTTCTGATAATTATTTTTATTAAATTAAAAACACAAACATGAAGGCCATAAGTTTTATCACATCAGTTACCGGCTTTATAGCTACAGCTATTTTTCTTATGCTGGATTTTCCTGTGCTTGATGAGTTTGGCGGGGTAATTTATTTTGGATTATTTATTGTGTTGATGCTTATATTCCTTACAGGCATCATTGTAAATCGTCCCGGTAAAAAATACCCTATGGCATAGCATAAAAAAGCTGCCAGTTTAAGACAGCTTTTGTATTATTCAGCACCCTCAGCCTCATCCTGTTTTAACGGATAAGTGCCGAATTGTGGCGATAGTTTCCATATTTTATAAGGCTTATAAGAGAATCTGTTGGAAAGCGCAATCAGGGTTACGGTATCTTTTTTCAGCGTAACGTATGATGATGTGTTGCCATGCCACCAGCCATTGTGGTAAAACAGTTTTTCGCCGGAATCCCACTCATGGAGCCTTATGCCCAGCCCATAATTTTTCTCGCCCTTATGCTCATAGCTATACCCACGGAAAACCTCTTTTACCAACTTAGGGTCCAGAAAGTTTTTTGAGTAGGTGGCCAGGTCAAACTTCAGCAAATCACGTGGGGTAGAGTATATATTCTTATCGCCATATACATCGTCTAAAAAGTCAAACCCATACAATACATTATTACCTTTGTACGATTGGCTCACGTTATTCTTTTCTTTGTACTCAAACACAAAAGTATCGTTCATGCCCAGCGGTTCAAACAATAGCTTTTCCATAGCAGTGCGGTAGTTCATACCGGTAACCTTTTCTATAATCAGCGCCAGCATGGCATAGTTGGTATTGCAATACCCAAACTTTTTATCAGGCTTAAAATACAAAGCAAATTTATGCTTGGCAAAAAGGTTCAGTATATCCTGGTTTTTCAGCACACTGCGGTTCCAAATCTTGCGGTCATCACAAAAATAGGCATAGTTGGGCAGCCCGCTCCTGTGGTTCAGTAACATTTTAACCGTTATTTCTTTGTATGGAAAAGTTGGCAACAATTCTGCCACCTTTTGGTCCAGTTCCAGCTTATCTTCATCAATAAGCCTCATCACTACGGCTGCCGTAAGCACTTTGCTGACAGATGCTATGTGTATAGGGGTGTGTTGTGTTATTTCTTCCTTGGTCTGCCTGTTGGATAGCCCGCCATAATGTTCAAAAATCACTTGCCCGTTCTTTGCTACTAAAAAGCCTCCGCTCAAATCATCCTTTGGCCAGTACTTGTTGTAAAAATGCTGAACACTGGTTTTCTTCAGTTGCTTGTAATTATCATTAACAGGTGGGAAATCTACATGGTAAGGAGAAATGCTGTCGTTTGTAGTGCGGTTATCTGCCAGGTGGCCACTCTCTTTTTTACAGGAAGCAAAAACCATCAGCAGGGAATATATAGAGTATCGTATAATCTTCATTTTATCAGTATGCGTAAAACGCAAATATAAATAAACCTTAAATTTGTATGCGTATTTTAATTAAGGTTAACAATAATTTGGTCATATTATTGCCACATCTGCAGTTAATGTTTTGAAACCAAATTAATTATCACAGATAAAAATTTCAGCAAAAGTTTTAGTCCCGGCAAATTTTATGGTGAATGCAAAAAATGGTTTATTTTTACGCTAAAATAAACCATATAATGAGCACTATAGACTGGAAGACCGTAAAGGAATTTGAAGATATAACCTATAAAAAATGCGATGGCGTGGCACGTATAGCCTTCAACAGGCCCGATGTGCGCAACGCTTTCCGACCTAAAACCACATCTGAGCTTTTTGAAGCTTTCATTGATGCCCGCGAAGATACTTCCATAGGCGTTGTGTTGCTTTCTGCCGAAGGGCCATCGTCAAAAGACGGTGTGTACTCATTCTGCAGCGGGGGCGACCAAAAAGCACGTGGCCATCAGGGCTATGTGGGCGATGATGGCATGCACAGGCTCAACATCCTTGAGGTGCAGCGCGTAATCCGCTTTATGCCTAAGGTAGTTATTGCAGTAGTTCCCGGCTGGGCAGTAGGTGGCGGGCACAGCCTGCATGTGGTGTGTGACCTGACGCTTGCCAGCAAAGAACATGCTATATTTAAGCAAACAGATGCTGATGTTACCAGTTTTGACGGCGGTTACGGATCGGCTTACCTTGCCAAGATGGTAGGGCAGAAGCGTGCCAGGGAAATCTTCTTTTTAGGGCGCAATTATTCGGCACAGGAAGCTTATGAAATGGGGATGGTGAATGCTGTAATACCGCATGCTGAACTGGAAGATACCGCTTATGAATGGGCACAGGAAATACTGGGCAAATCGCCAACGGCCATAAAAATGCTGAAATTTGCCTTTAACCTTACCGATGACGGCATGGTGGGGCAGCAGGTTTTCGCCGGTGAGGCCACACGCCTTACTTACATGACCGAAGAAGCCAAAGAAGGCCGTGATGCTTTCCTTGAAAAGAGGAAGCCCAACTTCAGGGACATAAAATGGATACCGTAAGCGATGGAAAACTTTACTAATGAAACCATTGATACCACTCAGCTTCCTCGTTTTGAAGATGTAGCCCTAACGCCGCTGCATCCTTCTTATTGGAAAGTTATAGTGGCCAACCTGGCATTCTTTTTCCTGATTGTGGGTGCAGGCGCGGGCGCTGCTGTTTATTTTATTGAAGAGCTTCAGCCGCACATTGTTACAGTAATAGTTATTTATGTGGTATTGCTGCTCCTTATGTTTGTAATTTACCGGGTGAGCTTTAAAAATCGCGGCTATGCCTTCCGCACGTATGATGTTATTTACCGCAGTGGCGCCATCAGCATTACTACCACTATAATACCTTATAACAGGGTTCAACACGCTGCACTGCGCGAAGGCTGGCTGGCGCGTTACCTCGGGCTGGCATCGGTTGAAATATTTACTGCGGGCGGCATCAACAGCGATATTAAGATTCCGGGTATTGAGAAAGAGTATGCCGAAAACGTAAAACAATTGCTGATGGGCAAAATACAAAACGAGGTGACTAATGAATAGTGATTTCAGCCAGCCGCAAAGGCAATCACTCATTGGTGTTGTGGTAATGTTTACCGATACACTGCAAAAATCCATTAGGGCGCTGTTTCCGGTTCTGATAGTCATCATCACGCAAAGCCAAAAAATCAATAAGCTGTACCTGTGGCCGGCGGTAGGGGCGGTGTTAATAGCAATTGCGGTTATAGCTTACCTAAAATACAGGAATTTTACCTTTCAGCTGGATGAAGATAATGAGGAGTTTGTTATCCGCCACGGCATCATCAACAAAAGCCGACTGGCCATTCCGCTTGAAAAGATACAGCAGGTAAACATCAACCAGTCGTTCATACAAAAAATAATAGGCGTGCACGCGCTGGAGGTAGATACAGCCGGAACGGATAAAACAGAAGTTTCAGTAAAAGCCATCAGCCATGAACTGGCCCTTTCATTAAAATCACGGCTATTGTCATGGAAATCGGCTGCAAAATTTAGCGATGACAACACTGATGAAGCAATTTCAGAAGAACATCCTTTTATACAGGTCAGCTTTTCCAGTTTATTCAAAACCGGCATAACATCCAACTATGCCCGCAGTTTTGCGCTGCTCATCGCTTTTTTTATTACGACATTTCAATATATTGAAGACTTTATTACATATTCTGATATTGATGATGACCCGCTTGATGAGTACATCAACGCTGAAGTAATGCTGAAGTTTATATTTGTTATTATCATTGCTATCCTGGTACTTACTTTGATGGTTAACCTTATAAGGATTGTAATCAGGTATTATAACTTCAGGGTTACCAGGCAGCAAAATTCCTTACTTTTATCTTATGGTCTTATCAATACTAAAAACACTATCCTTCGTCCTGAAAAGGTACAGATACTTACCATAGGGCGTAATTTTTTCCAAAAGAAATTCAATATCCTGGATTTGAAGATTAGGCAGGCATCAGGCATTTTTACTGAAAATAAGAAATCCTACATTGAGGTTCCGGGCTGTAATGAAGAGGAGAAAGACGCATTGCTGGAATTTCTTTTAGGCCATGCACCCCAGCGTGGCGAAATGATAAAGCCCAATTACAGGAAATTTGTGTTCAACTTTTTCAGGGCAGTACTTATTCCGGTAGGAATATATTTTGGGTTGGCCTATCTTTTTGCTGACATGCTGGAATATTCAGTTTTTGTACCCGCTTACGTGGTATTTACCACACTGCTGGTATATTTCGGTTATCGCAACAGCAGGCTGTTTGTAAGCAATGACTATATCATCAACCAGCGTGGCGCGTGGGATGTTGACAATGATTATCTCGCCCCGCATAAAATACAATCCATAGCGCTGCACCAGTTTTTTTGGCAGGTACCGGCAGATGTTGGCTCTATAACACTTTCAACCGCCGGTGGTGATGTAAATTTCGGTGTGGCCAACTATACCAAGATGAAAGAACTGGTAAACATTTGGCTTTACCAGGTAGAAACCAGTAAAAAGCACTGGATGTAAATTAAATTTAGATACTACAATGTCAAATACAAAAGCATGGATTGAAGCCGCACGTTTGCGCACATTGCCGCTTTCGGTTTCAGGAATATTGGTCGGTAGCTTTTATGCCTTCTCACAAGGCTTGGGCAATTGGGCCATACTGGGTTTTTCGCTCCTCACCACCTTAGGGCTTCAGGTGCTGTCCAACTTTGCCAATGATTATGGCGATGGCGTAAAAGGTACCGATAACGAGCACCGCATTGGCCCGCAGCGTGCCATACAAAAGGGTGCCATAACTATCGAAGCCATGAAGAAGGGCATCATCATCACATCATTGCTCACTCTGGCTTCGGCTATAACGCTTATTTATATTTCCTTCGGGAAAGATAATTTTGCTTATTCCTTGCTCTTTTTCTTTTTAGGATTGGCAGCCATTGCGGCGGCCATTAAGTATACGGTAGGCGGCTCAGCTTACGGCTACAGGGGATTGGGCGACCTGTTTGTGTTCATCTTCTTCGGCCTGGTGAGCGTTGTTGGGTGCTATTTTCTCTATTCCAAACAACTGGACAATCTTATTTTCCTGCCGGCTATATCCATTGGCTTGCTAAGCGTGGCGGTGCTGAACCTGAACAATATGCGCGACAGGGAGAGTGATGCCATGTCGGGCAAAAATACGCTGGTAGTGCAAATGGGAGGAGATAAAGCAAAGGTTTATCATTTTAGTATAGTTATAATAGCATTGGCTTTAGTTTTGGTTTTCGCCATTTTGACTAACTTTGAAATAAAGCAATATTTTTTCCTAGTTGCTTACGTGCTGTTCCTGCTGCATTTAAAACGTGTGGCAAACAATAAGGAGCCACGCGGCTTTGACCCGGAATTGAAAGTAGTGGCGCTGAGTACTTTTTTACTTTCAGTATTACTCAGTATCGCCATGCAATTAAGCTAAATCAACACATAAACTAAAAATATGAAAATCACATTTTACGGACACGCCAGCCTTGGTATTGAAGTAGGCGGAAAGCACATTATTGTTGACCCGTACATTTCTGCCAACGAAATGGCTTCACACATCAATATTGACGAACTGAAAGCCGACTTTATATTGCTTACCCATGCCCACGGCGACCACATACTGGACGTTGATGCTATAGCCCAGCGCACCGGTGCCACAATAGTTTCAAACGCCGAGATTACCGGCTATTACGAAAAGAAAGGCTTTAAAACCCATCCAATGAACCACGGCGGCAGCTGGCAGTTTGATTTCGGTAAGGTGAAATATGTAGTGGCGCACCACTCCAGTTCTTTTCCTGATGGTACTTATGGCGGCAACCAGGGTGGTTTTGTAATTGAGGGCGAGCACAAAAACATCTACATTGCCGGCGATACATCGGTTACGTTCGACATGAAGCTGATACCAATGCGCACCAAGCTGGATCTGGCTATCCTTCCAATTGGCAGTAATTTTACTATGGATGTGGAAGATGCCATCATAGCTTCTGACTTTTTAGAATGCGATAAGATACTGGGTTACCACTACGATACCTTTGGCTATATCAAGATTGACAAGGAAGGAGCTAAAAAGAAATTCTTTGATAAAGGCAAGGATCTGATGCTGCTGGAAATTGGCGAGAATTTAGAATTATAATTTTATCTGCCACGAATTGCACAAATTTCACCAATAAATTCGTGCAATTCGTGGCTAAAACTATCATGAAGGCTGATTATAAAAAATACGTTTTGGATTTCAAGCGTCCCAGCGGTACAAGCCGTGGCGTGCTTACCCAAAAGGAAACGTGGTTCATCATCATTGAACAGGATGGAAAAAAGGGAATAGGGGAGTGCGGCATTTTACGTGGATTGAGCATTGACGACCGGCCGGATTATGAGGAGAAGCTCCATTGGGCCTGCTCAAATATCAGTCTTGGCCTTGATAAGCTTTGGGAAGAATTGATAGAATTCCCCTCAATACAATTTGGGCTGGAAATGGCTTTTAAATCGTTGGAAGGGGAAAAGCCTTTTGTTTTATTCCCGTCTGATTTCACTTCAGGCAAAAAAAATATCTCGATTAATGGCCTGGTGTGGATGGGAGATGAAGGGTATATGAAAGAGCAGATTGAAGAGAAATTATCTTTAGGTTTCCACTGCATAAAACTGAAGATTGGGGCGATAGATTTTGAAAAAGAACTCTCCCTTTTACGTTTTATCCGCAGTAATTTTAGTGCTGATGAAATTGAGATAAGGGTTGATGCTAATGGTGCTTTTAATACAAGCGAAGCTTTAGGTAAATTAAATCAATTATCTGAATTTAAACTACATAGCATAGAGCAGCCTATTCGAAAAAATCAACATGACAGTATGGCAGAGCTGTGTAAAAACATCCCTTTACCCATAGCTTTGGATGAAGAGTTGATAGGTGTATTTAGCTCGCAGAAAAAAGAAGGTTTATTGCAAAAAATCAAGCCGCAATACATCATCTTAAAGCCCAGTTTGGTGGGTGGAATGCGCGGCTGTGATGAGTGGATTTCCCTGGCTGAAAAATACAACATCGGTTGGTGGATCACCTCGGCGTTGGAAAGCAATGTTGGGCTAAACGCCATAGCGCAATATACGTTTACCAAAAATAATCCTATGCCGCAAGGATTAGGAACCGGCAGCCTTTATACCAACAATTTTGAATCGCCGCTTACAGTTGAAAATGGCGAATTGCGCTATGACCCTTCAATAGGCTGGAACGTACCTTTCTTATAACTATTTTTTGTCGCCCAGGTATTCGTCCGTAAAATGCTGCCTTGATTTTTCTTTGGAGAATTTATCAGCATTATACTGGCCTGAATTTCCACGGGGTATGGATAGTGATGTCCAGTTGTCATCACATAGCATCTTGCCGATAAACACTATTTGCCCAATATGGTACGGATAATGTGCCAATTGCCTGTTGATGGCCTCCATAACCGAATGCCCCTGGTTGCGAATGTAAATTACCTTATCCAAATCTACTTGCTGTAACGGACGCAACGCATTAAAAAGGCAATCCCAGCCTTCTTCCCACTTTTCCAATAACTCCGCCTTACTGGCAATGTCGTTTTCAAATTCGGCATCGCGGTTGCGCCATTCCTTCTCGCCATCTGTAGTCAGGAAATCAGTCCACCGCGAAAGCATATTGCCCCACAAGTGTTTCACAATAACGGCAATGCTGTTGCTCTCAGCATTGTATTGCCAAAAAAGCTGCTCATCAGTAAGCTGTGCAAATGTTTTATCGCCCAGCATTTTGTAATATTCAAACTGCTTCAGGGCACTGTCAAGGTAGTTAGGTTCCATAAGGTTAATGATATCTATAAATGTACGATTTACTTTTCATACCCAAACATTCTCGCCACCAATTCATACGATTTTTTCCTATCCTCAAAATCTTCAGCCCAGGTGGCAATCATAATCTCATCGGCGCTATAATCGTCAGCCAGCTTGCGCAGGCGTTTTTCTACCACATCAGGAGTGCCGGCAATAAAGCGGTTACGGTTCCAGGCAATGCGTGCGCGCTGGTGCATGTTATAATCCATAGCCTGTATTTCAGCCAGGGTAGGCAGGTCGCCCGTAGCGCCCATCTCAATATGCAGCATGCGGTAGTCAAACTCGGTAATCCAGTCGGCTACCTTACGCTCATCCTTACTACAAAATACAAATATGCCAACATTCACTTTAGGCTCTGCCAGCTGTTCCGAAGCATGGAAAGCATCCCTGTACACCGCTACTGTTTCCGGCCCGCCGGTTGGGTTGATGAAATGAGCAAACGACAGCGCCATGCCAAAATGTGCAGCAAACTGGGCGCTGCCACCACTGGAAGTCAATATCCACATTTCAGGCGGAGTTTCAGGTATTGGATAGGCTTTTATTTTAGCATGAACGGTATCAGTGGTATCATCACCTTTCAGGAAGGCCTGCACCTCCAGCAACTGGTTGTAAAAATCCTTTTCGCTAAATGTGTTGGACGGATTCAGCAAGTGTGCCGAGAGCCTGTCGCCGCCCGGTGCACGGCCAATGCCGAAATCAATGCGACCGGGAAAAAGCGTAGCCAGCAATCCGAAATTTTCACTGATTTTGAGCGAGCTGTGGTTGGGCAGCATAATGCCACCGCTGCCTACACGTATGCGTTTAGATTTTGATGCCAGGTAGGGTATGAGTACTTCGGGCGCAGTACCGGCAACCAGCTTAAAATTATGATGTTCGCTTACCCAGTAACGCTCAAATCCTAAATCATCGGCCAACTGTACCAGTTTGCCTGAATTAGCCAATGCCTGCTCGGCAGTTTCATTGCGGGCCACCTGCGACTGGTCCAGCACGCTTATTTTTATATTTTTCATAGTAGTTTTATGTGTATATACAAATTTATGGATTTATTTAATTCATTTAACACTGTTAAGTAGCTTATTTCACAGGTGAAAACTTAACATTGGGGTATTGGTTTAATAGTTAACTTTGTAAAAAATTTACGATAGATTAACAATTACACAATACGTACACATGAAAAACGAAGCCCACGAAAACAACCAGCCCGAAAATGATAAGGCAACTGAAACGGTAAAAGAAACTGTTGCAGCGCCTGCTGAAACTACTGAAGAAACCCAGGCTCCTGCCAAGCCGGCTAGAAGAAGGACTTCTGCTAAACCTGCTACTACAAAAGCTGAACCAGCAACTGAGGAAGCGCCCGTAGAGTTAGTTGAAAAGGTTGCAGAAACCGAACAGCCAGCCGATGGGCAAACCCAGTTAACGGAAGAAACGCCTGTTGCGGCAGAAGTAAAAAAGGAGAAGAAAGATAAGAAGGCTAAAAAAGAAAAGAAAGCCAAGAAAAAAGACAAGGATAAGAAAAAAGAAAAAAAGAAAGCCAAGGCTAAAGCAAAGAAAAAAGAGAAGCTGAAAAAGAAAAAGCAAAAAGCTAAGGCAAAAAAACTTGCTAAAGCAAAAGCTAAGAAAAAAGCAAAACAGAAGGCTAAGGCTAAAAATAAAAAATAATAAAAGGGGCATTAGCCCCTTTATTATTGGGTATATTTGTCTGTACGGCTATATCTACATATAGCGAAATGGTTTTCGGTTAAAAACCTGCCGGAATTAGCATTTGACTACGCGGATATTGTAAATTTGTCGCTACAAAAAATTGCCTTATGAGATTTCATACCAGAAAATGGGTTAAGCCCGAAGACCTGAACCCTAATAGTACGCTTTTTGGCGGAAAGCTCCTTGCATGGATTGATGAGGAAGCAGCGCTTTACAGCATCATACAGCTTGAAAACCAACGTGTTGTGACTAAGCACATGAGCGAAATCAATTTTATGAGCTCTGCTAAGCAAGGTGATATTATTGAGATAGGGATTGACGTAGTGCGTTTTGGGCGTACTTCATTAGTGCTCCGGTCTGAAGTGCGCAACAAAATGACACAGGAAAAAATCATTACGGTTGATAATATCACTATGGTAAACCTCGATAGTTTCGGCCGCCCGTCAGCACATGGAAAAACAAAGATAGAATATGTGAAAGACAGGATAGAAAAGCCTTAATCTTCAACAAAAGCTTTACCTGTAGGCAGCTCAAAAATCTCCAGCCCAAAATAAGGTACTGATGCTATGATATGGTCAAAAATATCAGCCATAATGTACTCATAATTGATCCAGCGCTTATCTGACGTGAAAACGTAAATCTCAATAGGGATTCCTTTTTCCGTAGGCTGCAGGTGGCGGCACATTATGGTCATGTCCTTATTCACACCCGGATGCGTCTCAATATAGCTGTTTATGTATTTACGGAACAAGCCCAGGTTGGTAAGGTTACGTCCGTTGATGGCTATTTCCTTATCAATACTGTTTTGCTGATTGTATTTATTAATATCAGCCTGCCTGTGCTCAATATAAGTTCTTAGCAGCTGAATTTTTTTCAGGTCTGCCAGTTCATCATCCTTTACAAAGCGTACACTGTTGGCTTTTATCAGTATATGCCTTTTTATCCTTCGCCCGCCGGAGTTAAGCATGCCGCGCCAGTTACGGAACGAGTCGGATATCAGGCTATAGGTGGGGATAGTAGTGGTGGTATTGTCAAAATTGCGCACCTTTACCGTAGCCAGGTTAATTTCAATCACGTCGCCATCTGCGCCAAATTTTTCCATGGTTATCCAGTCACCAATGCGCACAATATCGTTTACGCTTATTTGTATGCTGGCAACAATGCCCAGTAGCGTATCCTTAAAAATCAACAGGATAATAGCCGATATAGCCCCAAATGTACCCAACAGCGCACCAATGGTTATGTTGAAAAGCAGCAATACTATAGCGGTGACGGCGAATATCCATAACACAATCATCACTACCTGTATGTAGCTGTCAATAGGCTTGTCATTATAGCTGGGCTGCTGCTTGAGGTAATCGCGCAGTGCGCTGAATATGCTGCGGATAATCCAGAGGCTGAGAAGGATAATGCAGATGGTTATGCCTTTGCTGAACAGTGCTTCCCAATACAAAAAACGCTTCATGGCCAGCGGCACCACATCTCTTATAAACAGAAGCGGCACCAGGTGTGCCAGGTATTTGGCTGTTTTGTTTTCTACCAGAAAATCATCAAATGTAGTTTTGGAGCGGCGTGCAATAACCGCAAAGGCCATTACCAAAACTTTACGCGCCACAAAATCAAGCAGGATGGCTACAATGACAATGATGCACAGATTGATGCCCAAACTGCCATAAAGCGTGTTAGAACCACTTAGGTGCGCTTCTTGTAAGATACTATATGTCAGGTTGAACAATTCGCCCATTTACGCTGTGGTATTCCTGAAGTATTTGTATTCAATATAAAATGTGCCAAAGGGAGGGATGGAAGCAAGGCAAATGATGAGGAATTTTTTCCAATCCCACTTATATTCAATTTTCAATGCAATGGCAAAAATGATATAGATGGTAAAGAGTACGCCATGGGCCATACCTACAGGACGAATAAGTTCAGGATTGCCCCAAATGTATTTAAGAGGCATGGCAACAAAGAAAAGTACAATGGCTGAAATACCCTCAAGGGTAGCGATTATTTTGAAGAAACGGATCATATTGTAAAAAATTTCTGCAAAGGTAAGCACCAGCCCCCGAAAGGGAAAATAAAAAAGCTGTTTGTTTCCAAACAGCTCCCACTATAAATATATAACCAATATTATAAAATATTAAAAGGCTAAAAAGGCGTTATTATATTCCTTAAGGTCAAGTATGTTGTTCTTGTTCTTAAGGTCAGTAAACAGGGATAGTAAATACTCCAGGCTTTCCATATTATTTTCGTTGCCTGCAGCATCACCGCTTACCAGCTCTTCACCTTCAATAGGTTCATCATCAGGTATAGGGATAAGGAATGCACCGTTTTCCTCAAGGTGCTCATACGTCAGGCGGATGGCCTTGGTAAGCGTTGGGTTTTGCTCCTCAAGCGAGTATTCGCGTAGTTTTTTAAGGTCGGCAATTAGTGTTTCTGCATCAAAGCCTTTTTTAAATAGGTCAAGCTGCATTTTGTTGATCAGCTTTTGCGCACTCGGGTTCTCCACGGTAAGTTGATTTAGTTTTTGGACTTCAATTTTCGGAATGCAAAAATACTATATTTAATATTTTTCCCGCAACTTTTTTTAAGATAATTGCCATACCAAATTTAAACTGTATTTTTGAGGGTAACGTAACACTATGAGTAAACGCGACCTAAAGAAGTACCTCACTTCACTGCCAAAGCCAGAACTTGAAGAACAGCTGCTGGCACTGTATGAAAAGTTCAGCGATGTAAAGGCTTACTACGATTTTGTTTTTAACCCGAAGGAAGAAAAGCTGGAGCAGGAGGCTAAGCTGAAGATACTGAATGAGTACTTCCCCATAAAAGGCAAACGCCCAAAGCTGCGCCGGTCAACTGCACAGAAGTATATTAAAAACTTCCTTACGCTGGGTGTTGACCCGTTTGTGGTAGCCGATGTAATGCTGTATAACATTGAAACGGCTCAGCGTTATTCAGCAAAGCGGCAGCTGAAATACGATTCGTTTTATAAAAGCATGCTGAACAGCTACAAGCAGGTGGTGGACTATGTGGCAGCCAATGGCATGGTATCCAATTTTAAAGAACGCATATTAGCTATACATGATGAGGCTTTTCGCCAGCATTGGGATAACCGGAAAGAATTTGAAAGGATATGGGATAATTTTGAGTAATAATTTGCGTTAAATACAATAAAACATTATTTTGAATAAAGTTATCTCGTTATGTTTTACAATTCCTATATCGGGATATATTACTATTATAATCCTTTATTTTTGCAATGTAGATTTTAACGATACGATAATGTATATATTCTTATCGTCGCTTCTTTTTGGTTACTTTAATGTGATTATATATGTTGTTAGTTTATTTTTACAGAAGTTTAGAATCAATATTTTGCTGTTTATTCTTAATCTGCTGTCATTGATTTTATTTTGGTGGGATCCGGGCAATCTGTTGGCAGTATATATAGATTAAAATCAATTTGTTAAAACAAACTACCCTGCACATCTGCCAGATGGTATCCGGCCTTTAATTTCCCAACGCGGAAAAGATTCACTTTTTCGTGCGCAATGCGGGTGGGTTCGGGTATGCGGTGTTTCATTACACAGGTTTTCATAATGTCAATACTGTCTTCTACCGATACTTTGTGCCCCGGCGAAATGTAAACCGGCTTAACCCCGGCCTTGGTGCGAAGCGCATAGCCTTTTATTTTTCCATCAGCCATAATGTGGCTTTCGCTGAATTTATCAAGCCCCAGCGGCCTGTATTCGCCAAACAGCATATTCTTGGCGCAACCTATGCTTGGGTGACCTGTCAGCACACCAAAGTGGCACGCAATGCCCATTTCCCGCGGATGCGTAATTCCCTGCCCGTCAAGCACCATCACATCCGGCTTTACAGGTAGCTGCTCCCAAGCTTCCAATAGTGCAGGTACTTCCCGGAAACCAAGGTATTGCGGCACGTAAGGAAATTTGGTCCTGGTTTCAACCAGCGAGTAGGAGAGTACTTCCATCTTGGGGTAGCTCAGCACCACAATCCCGGCAAATACCACATCAGTATCTTTATTATGCGAAATATCGCCGCCTGCAATTGTGGTTATTAACTTTGGTTCAGTTATCAACGATACTTTTTTGCGAAGTTCATTCTGCAGGTCGGTAGCTTCCGGAATTGAAATATTATCGTAGTTCAGCATCATCGGTTATCATAAATCACTCAAATTTAAGGAATAAACCAATCGCATATTTATACTGTGTAAAATTTAGGGTTTTCGGGCAATAATTATGATTTTATAAACAGAATTATGTAAGTAAATATATATTTTTGGAGGATAACACAACTACATGGAACGAGAAGACGCTGAAGGAAAAAAAGAACTTTACGGTTACCAGCAAAAAGATATTGATGCCATATTTGAGGCATTTGAAGGTAAGCCCGACAACTATCATTTGTTGTACCAACTGCCCACCGGCGGTGGCAAAACCGTTATTTTCTCGGAAATAGCGCGCCGTTATATTGAAAAATATAACCGCAAGGTATTGGTGCTTACCCATAGGATTGAACTGAGTAAGCAGACCTCTAAAATGCTGAGTGGTTTTGGAGTTAATAATACCATTATTGACAGTAATGTAAAGGAATTGCCCTATAACAACGAGTATTCCTGCTATGTAGCCATGGTGGAAACGCTGAACAACCGCCTGCGCGACAAAAAATTCCACATGGATTATGTTGGACTGGTGATTGTTGATGAGGCGCATTACAACTCATTCCGAAAGCTGTTTACTTATTTCAAAAACTCTCTGTTCCTTGGTGTTACAGCCACACCTCTGAGCTCTAACATTGAGCTGCCTATGTATGAAACCTATGATGAGCTGATTACCGGCGAACCCATACAGGCACTTATTGATAAAGGCTACCTGGCAAAAGCGGCAATGTATGGTTACGATGTGGAGCTGACCGGCCTGAAGCTGGGTATTAACGGTGATTATACGGTAAGTTCTTCAGACGAATTATACTCCCGCGGCGCCATGCAGGATTTACTGCTACAGGCTTATGAGCAGCGTTCCAAAGGGAAGAAAACGCTTATTTTCAATAACGGCATCTACACTTCGTTATATGTATATGAAACCTTTAAGGCAGCAGGATACCCTATAAAGCACCTTGATAATAAAACGCCTGAAAAAGAGCGAAAAAAGATTCTCAGCTGGTTCAGCAAAACGCCTGATGCAATACTGACATCGGTGTCAATCCTTACTACCGGTTTTGATGAGCCTACGGTTGAGACCATTATACTGAACCGTGCCACACGATCGCTCACTTTATATTTCCAGATGATAGGGCGTGGGTCGCGCAAGCTTCCGGGCAAGGATATATTCACAGTGATTGACTTAGGTAATAACGCCCAACGTTTCGGGCTGTGGAGCGACCCGGTGGACTGGTATTATATTTTCCGCCAGCCGGAGCTGTTCCTGGAGAATATCCGTGGCGATGCTGAAATTGAAAGCCACCATATTTATGTGATGCCAGAAGAGGTGCGCGCCAGGTTTGAGAATACGATAGAGGTATCTTTTGATGTGGAAGATGAGTACCAGATAGCGCTTGAAAATAAGATGAAACCCAAGACGGTGATTGAAAAATCAATACGCCAGCATGCTTTTATGTGTATTGAAAATGCTGAGACACCATCTGAGGCCAGGAAGTTAGCCAAACTGCTTGATGGTGATATTGAATTCCGCGTGAAGCAATATGCACGTTTATTAGCCAAAACCACCAAGAATTATAAGGAATGGCTTATTGATGATTATAAGAGCCGCCTCAGTATTTTGATTGGCAGGATATTTTACAAATACCAGGACTGGGCCGAAGATGATGAACCTATTGAGCTAAAAGAGCTTTAATTGCCCCGAAGAATTACCTTGCTTAGGTGGTTTTGCATCCCCAAAAATGGTTTTGCCGCCATATTTATAAGATTCGTCACGCTCTTTCTGTACCAATGCTTCAAAATTGTAGTTAGGTGTAAAATCTTTTTCGGCATTCCACGACAATTCGGATAATTTACGAATGGCCTGCTGCTTGTCGGTATTGCCAATTTTTGCCCGGTGTATAGCTGTCTGTAATGTGTTAATGGTTTCATCAAACACTTTTGTAGGAACAGGGAATGGCGCGCCGTCCTTTCCCCCATGGGCAAATGAGAAGCGTGCGGGGTCGTCAAATCTGGTAGGGGTGCCGTAAATGACTTCGCTAACCAGTGCTAACGATTGTATAGTACGTGGGCCCATACCTTTCAGCAACAGCAAATCCTCAAAATCTTCCGGCTTGTTTTCGTGGGCCAGCCAAAGCATAGCGCCAAGGCGCTTCATGTTTACATCCTTCATTTTCACATCATGGTGGTTAGGCATTATAAGATGATTGATTTCTTTAAGTATCTTATCAGGGTGTTCATTGGCTATCAACAATGATTTTTCTCGGGTTGCTGCCGCGCTATAAGCAGTTAGGTTCAGGATTTTTCCCTGATTCTCCCCGTAAATAAAAGTGTGTGGCTCGTTAATGAACGACTGTAGGTTTTCGCTATGCCAGTGATAGCGCCGCGCGGTAGAGGTTTGGTTGTTCATGCCCTGCTGTATCACACACCAGTCGCCTTTATCGTTCACAATAAAATTATGCTGATAAAGCTGAAAACCGTCCTGTATGGCGGTATTATCGACCTTGGCAGTAAGCCTGCTCAATCCTGAAAGCTCCACGCCGTTCAGTCCAGTGCGTTCGCCTACGCCCATCAATTCATTCGGCGTGTTCATAGAATGCTTGCCTTTGCCTCCGCAGATATATATGCCAAGTTCCTTTGCATGTGGGTTTACCGAACGCTTTAGCGCGCCAAGTACCGATGTGGTGATTCCTGAAGAATGCCAGTCCATGCCCATGACCGCACCAAAACTTTGGAACCAAAACGGATTTGCCAGCTTGCTGATAACCTCGGCTGTGGAAAACTCCATGGCAATAGTTTCTACAATAGCAAGGCCAAGCTTCGCCATGCGGTCAGCCAGCCACATAGGCACATGCCCGCCATGAAGGGGTAAATCAGCTGAACCAGAACGTTTCATGATTGGTGAGATTAATATATGTAATCAAACGAAAATCTGTTAGGATTGACCAGGTAATCTATATTTAGGTTTATTTTTTATTTGAGAAATCAAAGTTTTAAAACTTGTTTTATTTTTTTGCCAAATGATGAGTGATATTATTGACATAATTAAACATATACCTCCTATAGAAGTGTTTATGAAAATCTCTTTCGTAAATAGCTCTTTATTTACAAGTTTTGAATATTCACAGTAAGCATTAACTAATGACGGAATAGCTATTCCTATTGTTGCTAAAAAAACATCTTTCCAAATACTGCTACCAACGTTTTCCAGCATTTCTAATTCTAAATTATTAATTGAGTAATCAACTCTGCTCGGATCATAGTGAATGTAGCTTTCTTGCAAGTTTCTATTTATTTCCTCAATGTTTATTTCATTAGCCATTGCCAACCTCCTCTCCTAATAACCATGTGTAATGCACATGTTTACCTCCATCATTAGCCAGACTGTAAATCCTATAATTTAGAAACAATTTTCTGCCTTGATAATGTCCTGTGGGTATTGGGCTAGTATTTCCAACACCAAGTGAATTATTGTAGTTTGTAAACGTAATCTGTATTGTGCCTTGTTCAGATTGCAATGCCATAGCTTTGGCTGACTGCTCTTTACTTTCTATGTCATTGACAAATATTAGCCTAAAGGTAAGAACTGGGCTACCTTCAATTTTAAAATCTATAGGTTCATTTGCGTTTCCAACGACTGTCCCAGATTCCAAGACATCGAATTCTCCAACTTTAATTCTCATATTATAATTAGTTGTTATATATCCAAATCAAACATCTTCCTCAGCGTTTCCAGCGCCGGGTTTATGGCCTTTAGCTTTTCATATTTTTCTTCAGGGGTAAAGGCGTGCTTTTTAGAAACCGCTTCATTCACGTGGGTTTCAATCACGATGTCATGGTTGTGGAGTTTGCCGCGCATGTAGCCCAGCAGTTCCAGTTTGCCATTGTCAAAATCAACCTTGCTGCCTTCGTTGGGCAGTTCCAGCCTTATGGTAAAGCCGTCCTTATCCAGCACCGGGTCGTTTATCTGCATGTAGGTAGCCATAATCTTCTGGCCATTATCGCTAAGGCGCTGGGCAAACTTATTCCAGTTCAGCAGCATATCCGTTTCGCTGAAAGCCTCCTTCGGCAACTCATCATGGTGCTTTTGTACTGCCTTCTGGCTTTGCTCAAGTTCGCGCTTCATGCGTATGCTGGAAAGCGAGAGTGCCGAAACCTTCATCGCGCCATCATCTTCCTTTTTTACGGGAGGAGGTGCTATCACTTCAGGTGTATCAACTTCAAGCTCAACTGTAGGTAGGGGAGTGATGGGTGCAGGCACTTCTTCCACGGTAACCGAAACGATATCGGCCACAGCAGCAGGTGTTTCCACCACGGTTTCCTGAATGGTGACTTTGGCAGCAACAGGCGCGCCGTCTTTAAAATAATGCGGGGGGATTATAAACTGGTCAGCTTTTTTTTTTCTCCATCAAAGGTGATGGAGGCAAGCTGCATGAGGCAAAGTTCGGCCAATAACCTTTGGTTCTGGCTGGCTTTGTATTTCAGGTCGCAGTCGTTAGCAATGTCAATGCCTTTCAGCAGAAAATCCTGGCTGGCCTTCTGAGCCTGTATGCCATACATTTGCTGGGCAGCTTCACCTGCTTCAAGCAAAATTAATGTTGCCGGATTTTTGCAAACCAACAGATCACGAAAGTGGGAGGCCAACCCCTGTACAAAATGATGCCCATCAAAACCTTTGGCTAATATATCATTATACGTCAGCAAAAGTTCAGGTATACGGTTCTCCAAAATCAGGTCAGTCACCTTAATGTAATACTCATAGTCGAGCACATTAAGGTTCTCTGTTACAGCCTGTCGGGTCAAATTATTTCCGCAATAACTCACCACGCGGTCAAATATAGATAGTGCATCACGCATAGCTCCATCAGCCTTTTGGGCAATAATATGCAATGCATCATCTTCAAAGTTAATGCCCTGGCTGCGGGCTACATCGGCAAGGTGCTCCTTGGCATCGCGCACGGTTATCCGCTTAAAGTCGAATATCTGGCAACGCGATAATATCGTCGGGATAATCTTGTGCTTCTCGGTAGTAGCAAGGATAAAAATGGCATGCCTTGGCGGTTCTTCCAGCGTTTTCAGGAAAGCGTTAAAAGCGGCTTGGGAGAGCATGTGCACCTCGTCAATAATATATACCTTGTATTTGCCCGTTTGGGGCGGTATGCGCACCTGGTCTATGAGGCTGCGGATATCATCTACCGAGTTGTTTGATGCCGCATCCAGCTCAAACACGTTAAAGGCAAAATCCTCATTAGGGTCGTCATAGCCTTCCTGGTTGATCTTGCGGGCTAAAATTCGGGCGCAGGTAGTTTTGCCCACACCACGCGGACCGGTAAACAAAAGCGCCTGTGCCAGGTGGTTGTTTTCTATGGCATTCAGCAAAGTATTGGTAATAGCCTGCTGCCCAACAACATCCTTAAAGGTTTGCGGGCGGTACTTGCGGGCTGATACTATAAACTGTTCCATAGGTGTAACTGTACGGCAAATATAGTGATTGGAGCGGCAATTGCAAAGGCTTAATTTTTTATTTGCGCTGCCGCACAGGGCCAAACCGGCTGTAAGGAATTTAAGGATAAAATAATATGAAAAAATACGAAAACCTTTAATTTATTTTATCAAAAAGCCTATTTTTGCATCACCAAATAAAAACAATTTAAAATATATATCATGAGTGTTCTGGTAAATAAAGATTCCAAAATAATTGTTCAGGGATTCACCGGCAGCGAGGGTACTTTCCACGCCAGCCAAATGATTGAGTACGGTACTAACGTAGTAGGTGGTGTTACCCCGGGCAAAGGCGGTACTACGCACCTGGAGCGCCCTGTTTTCAACACGGTTAAGGACGCTGTTGATATTGCAGGCGCCGATACTTCTATCATCTTTGTTCCGCCGGCTTTTGCAGCCGATGCAATTATGGAAGCTGCCGACGCAGGCATCAAAGTAATAATCGCTATTACTGAAGGTATCCCTGTGGCCGACATGATCAAGGCTTATGATTATATTAAAGGTAAAGATTGCCGCCTTGTAGGCCCTAACTGCCCGGGTGTTATTACTCCGGAAGAGGCTAAAGTAGGCATCATGCCGGGCTTCGTGTTTAAGAAAGGTAAAGTGGGCATCGTTTCTAAATCAGGTACGCTTACTTATGAAGCGGCTGACCAGGTAGTGAAACAGGGCCTTGGTATTACTACAGCTATTGGTATAGGTGGTGACCCGATCATAGGTACTACTACTAAAGAAGCTGTTGAACTGCTTATGAACGACCCTGAGACTGAAGCTATCATTATGATTGGAGAGATTGGCGGACAGCTTGAGGCTGATGCTGCGAAATGGGTGAAGGCAGATGGTAACCGCAAGCCTGTAATTGGCTTTATTGCCGGTGAAACTGCACCTAAAGGACGTACGATGGGTCACGCCGGCGCTATTGTGGGCGGTGCTGATGATACTGCCGAAGCCAAAAAACGCATTATGAGGGAAAACGGTATACACGTAGTTGACTCTCCTGCTGAAATTGGTAAAAAAGTAAAAGAAGTTTTAGGATAATTAATATCCTGACATAGATAAAAAAAACCGCCTGATAAGGGCGGTTTTTGTATTATGAGTACCAACCAGATAATTGTAGATAACATCTCTCTTCTGTACCATTATCTTTCTTCCACCATTTTGCTAATGAAACTCTAATTAAAGTTTCTGCAGGAATAATTGCTAAAGGTGGCTCGATACCTTTATAGGGTAACCTCTTATTATTTAGTGGTATTCTAGATTTATAGTTATAATATTTCTTATAGTTGTCAAGCACTAAATCCTTATGGCAACTCCAAAATCCAACACTATTTTGAGGTAAGTCCGTAGCATCATTTAAATATCCACTTCCGTTATCCCACTTTAATTTTGAATCGAACAATTTTTTTGGGCTACCTGTCCAAATTTGACAATTTTTTAAAATATATGTTTTAATGTCTAGATTTTCTCGTAAATATTTTTGAGATGTTACTCGTACATCCTCTATATGAGGTGGTCGCACTCGTAAACATGTATAATCAACATCCCAGACTTGACCAACTTTATATTGTGTATTATTTGGTTGATAACCTCCAAATGAGGTCATAAGTCGAATGAATTTGTTTGTGGCCATTTCTATTGCACTTATGCAATAATAATCACCCCACTTTGTTCTTGCTACAATTAATACCTCCATTACAGATTAATAATCTTAAAATCATATTTATCTTTAAGTTCCTTCGCGATGAGAGATCGATGGCAAGCATCTGCACATTCTTCAACACAAAACAGAACAATTTTATTAAATTTTTCTAATTTAACAAAATATTCAAGATTGAATTTATTTAAAATATTAATTTTATAAGAGTTTGTAAAGTCATAAGAAAGATCTCGACGTTGATTTTTATCTTGCTTATTTTCTTTGTCGGCTTTCTTTTGTAAATTTCTAATTTCATTAGTAGGAGCAAGGTCTAAAATATGAACATAATTAATCTTATGTGATTTAAGTAATTTTTGAAGCTTATTACTATTTACATAAGAATACTTTGAGCCCCTGACCGCGCGACGTCTTCGAATATCTACAAATAAGGTAATATTGCTTTCAATTAATTTATTGAAAAACTTTTGTTCATCTGATCCATAAACGCCAATAGTATATATTTCCATCAGTAATTTTTGCGTGAAGTAAAATCTAAATCCTCTCCAAATAAATTATTGATATTCTTGCCTTTCATAATTTCATCTATGACGCTGACTTGGCTTTTAATATCCGAAGTTGAAATAATATGTTTTATGACTATTCCATTATTCAATAGTTCTTGACCAATAAGCTTACTTCTATGACATTCCTCAGGTTTAGACTCACTGCACATTAAGGCAATTTTCAATCCTTCATCATTTGCTTCCTTGAGGATATTAATCCCGTGCTTAAAGAAAGACTTTTCCCTTATTTTTCGGTAATCAACTTTACCTTCCACGTAACAACTTATATCTGTCGGTAAACCTCCTAGATATTCACCCATAAAAACATATGTAATATTATGTTCGGCTAACTCAGCTTCTAAAACATTCTGATTATAAAAGTGATTAAATTTTGAATATGGTTTAGAACGCACATCGAATACATATTCGATTTCATAAGCTTTCAATTCCTCTATGAATTGTTGTATTACCTTATTTCCATGCCCAATCGAAAATATTGATGATGTCCCCATACGTCAAATTTAAAAATATTTTTAACCACACCATTATAAAATTTACTAATTAGATATTAAAGTTAAAATTATAAGCAATGAATTAAAATTGCAAATCGCATAAAAAAAACCTCCCAATTGGGAGGTTTCGTTTTTAATATAGTTGCGGATACTGGTCCGGTTTGGCTTCGTGCATTATGGCATAAACCTTTTCGTAAATGTCCTCTGCCGATGGCTTGGAGAAGTAATCCCCGTCGGTGCCGTAAGCAGGGCGGTGTGCTTTGGCAGCCAGTGCTTCCGGCTTGCTGTCCAGGTGCTTGTATGCATTCTGCACATCAACAATCTGCTGCAGTATATACGCCGATGCGCCACCCGGCACGTCTTCGTCAATAACCAAAAGCCTGTTGGTTTTGGCTATGCTCTTCAAAATGTCGTGGTTAATGTCAAACGGCAATAGCGACTGTACGTCAATAATCTCAGCATCAATCCCCACTTCAAGCAGTTCTTTGGCGGCCTGCTCCACAAGGCGCAGGGTAGAGCCGTACGATACCAGTGTAATATCAGTACCCTGTTTTATAGTTTCCACCACACCAATAGGCGTTTTAAACTCGCCCAGGTTGGTTGGCATTTTTTCTTTCAGTCGGTAACCGTTAAGGCATTCCACCACAAGGGCAGGCTCATCGGTTTCAAGCAAAGTATTGTAAAACCCGGCAGCCTTGGTCATGTTCCTGGGAACAAGCACATGAATACCGCGGATTGCATTAATGATCATACCCATAGGCGAACCCGAGTGCCAGATGCCCTCCAGCCTGTGCCCGCGCGTACGGATAATAAGCGGCGCTTTTTGCCTGCCCGCAGTACGGTACTGTAATGTGGCAAGGTCATCGCTCATAATCTGGATAGCATACAGCAGGTAGTCCAGGTACTGGATCTCAGCAATAGGGCGCAGGCCCCTCATCGCCATACCAATTCCCTGGCCCAGGATTGTAGCCTCACGGATACCGGCATCGCACACGCGGAAATCGCCGTATTTTTCCTGCATGCCTTCAAGCCCCTGGTTTACGTCACCAATACCACCGCAATCCTCACCAAAAACAAGTGTGCCTTTGTGCTTGTTGAAAATAGCATCAAAGTTATCGCGGATGATTACACGTCCGTCAGCTTCCTCAGCGCCTTCAGCATACTGTGGCAAAACTTCCTTAACCGAATACACATCATTATCGGATTGTGAGAAAAGGTGCGAGCTGAATTTCGGTTGTATTTTTTCGGTATAATTTTTAATCCATGCAGAAAGTTCTGCCTTGCCGTTTTCCTTAACTATAAGTCGGAGCACTTTGCGTGCAGCAACCAACAGTTCCTTACGGATAGGTTCTTTTATGGCAGAAAGCTCATTGGCATATTTCTCTATAAAAACCTTATTGTCGCTTTTGGCAGCAATGCTGTTCAACAGGGTTACAAGCTCGTTGCGTTCCTGCTTCATCGGGCTGCTGAATGCTTCCCAGGCTGCTTTTTTGCCTTCAAGAACATCTTTTTTAGCCTGGCTTTCTATAGCTTCAAGCTCCTCGGCGGATGCAAGGTTGTTTTGCAGCATCCAGTTTTTCATCTGGGCAATACAGTCAAACTCACCTTCCCAGGCAAGCCTGTCAGCATTTTTATAACGCTCATGCGACCCTGATGTAGAATGCCCTTGCGGCTGCGTAAGCTGGTACACGTGTATCAGTACCGGTACATGCTCTTCGCGCGCTATAACCGAAGCTTTCTCATAAGCTGCTATAAGTTCAGGATAATCCCAGCCTTTTACCGTGATAATTTCATAACCTTTGGCATGCTCATCGCGCTGGAAACCCTTTAATATTTCAGATATGTTCTCTTTTGTAGTCTGATGGCGTGCATGTACCGATATACCATAATCATCGTCCCACACACTTATAACCATAGGCACCTGCAGTACACCTGCAGCATTTATAGTCTCAAAGAAAAGCCCTTCGGATGTACTGGCGTTGCCAATAGTACCCCAGGCCACTTCATTACCGTTGATGGAAAAATTGGTCTTATTTTCGATACCCGTAACATTACGGTATATTTTTGACGCCTGTGCCAAACCTAAAAGCCTTGGCATTTGCCCGGCAGTAGGGGATATGTCAGCGCTTGAGTTTTTCTGTTGCGTAAGGTTTTTCCAGTTGCCGTTCTCGTCAAGGCTGTGCGTGGCAAAGTGCCCACCCATCTGGCGCCCGGCCGACATTGGGTCGTGTTCCAGGTCGCTATGGCCATACAAACCTGCAAAAAACTGCTGTATGTCCAGCTGGCCAATGGCCATCATGAAGGTTTGGTCACGGTAATATCCCGAACGGAAATCACCATTTTTAAAAGCTTTGGCCATAGCCAGCTGCGGCACTTCCTTGCCATCGCCAAAAATCCCGAACTTGGCCTTGCCGGTAAGCACTTCCTTACGGCCCAAAAGGCTGCATTCCCTGCTTACTACGGCTATTTTATAATCGTTGAGCACTTCTGTTTTAAAATCCTCAAAAGAAAGCTCTTTCTTTGTTTCTGTCTCTGTCATAAAAACCAATGGTTGTGTGATTACAAATTTAATTAAAAGTATGACATATCATAATGGCGATGGAAAAAAGTGGTTTCGGTATTGATAAAAAAATATCCGCCCTGATTGAAGCGGATAAATTATTATCACTAAAATCAATTTAAAATTATGAAAAATGAATTTTTAATTTGATTTATAGCGCATCAGAACCATTTGCGCGTAAACAGGTTAATCAGCGTGCCCGGGCTTATGGTAACCACAAAACGTATCTTCTGGCTGTAGTTGCCGTCAAATTCCAATCCGTTGCTGGAATATACCGGGAAATACAATTCAAAGTAATCAGGGACCAGATTTAGCCGGATGCCACTGTCATACACAAAGTTGGTATCTCGGTATTTGTTTTTGTAAAGGCCTGCATCGCCATATACCTCAATCCAGTTCCATATGTTGAAGCTGGCGTTTACTGTAGTCATCCACTGGTTGGCAAAGCGGGTGGGCATGATTGATTTGAAGCCGCCTTCGGCCATTATGTACTGCTGGCTGAATAGTCCTGTTTCTTCCGAACGGCCATAGTAATTGTAGTCGAACATATAGTCCGTTGGCCTGTCCAACCCAAAACTGAAAAACTCCGATTTGGTGCTGCGGTACATGAACATACCGGCATACAGGCGCAGGTTAATCTGGCGGTTATCATTAAAGAGCCTACGGAACTGTACCTCGCCCGAAAGCTTACCGAAGTTGTTAGACAGCTGCACATCAGTAAAAAAGTTGTAATGCCTCGTGATTTCCGACTCATACTTGCTGTAACGCACGTTGAATACCGAGTAATTTTCGTTTTGCTCTTCAGTGTCGGCAAATTCAGATGCTTCACGGTCAACCATCACATGGCGTATTACCACAAACTCTTTTTTGTTCTTGCGGAAATCCTCATCGCGGAAGCGGAACTGTATGCTGGGCACAAATTTCATATAGGCAGCATCCGGTGCATAGTGATAGGTAGAACCGCTCAATCCGTAACGGATGTTGTAAAGCGAACCCTCGCGGATGTACTGGTTGTAAAGGAACGCCGCCGACCCGATAAGCTGTCCGGTTTTGGTAGAGTAGGTGGGTTCTATGTCGAAAATAAACGGCTTTTCCAGCAACGATTTGTTGTGTATTCTGAGGCCTACGGAAACACCATCATACAGGTTGAAAATGAAATTCGGCACATAAAAAACCTGGTTCACTTTCGGGTCTTCCAAATCCTGGAAAAAGGTGAATTTAAATGGCCTGTTGAATAGTCCTTTTACTGATTTATAATTATTGCGCGCGTTGTATTCAGGGATTTCATTATTGTAATTCAGCACCAGCTTGCGGATGTCTTGGCGGGGCACGATAAGCGTGCTATCGGTTTTGATGCCTTCCAACCATTCTTTATAAACCACTTCACCGGCTTTGTTGATGCCGTACAGTGATACCGGTACATTTGTGCCTGTTTTATTTTTGACTTTAATGGTGATAGAATCCTTATCCTTTTTTATGTTGCCGAAAGAATAATCAACCAGTTCCCGGGTATCTATAACCGTATCAAAAAACCAATCGAGGTTTTTAGTGGTTTTAGATTGCAACATTCCTTCAAAGGTTTCACGGTTAGCTTGCTGCGTTTTATTCAGTTCGTAAAATTCTTTGATGGTATTGGGCAGTACCGCCTCACCAACATAGGCATCCAGGTAGTTGAAATCCAGCCCGGCAAGCCCACGGTTGGCAATCTGTTCATTGAATTTGATGTAGGTGTCCTTTGCGTCGCCCACAGGCTGGTCCAGGTTTTTGCGCGCCATAAGCAGCCACAGGTAATTGTATTGCCCGTTGAAGCCCACTTTAAACAAGTTAAAGCCCCGCAAAATCCACCAGTCGCCCAAATCGCCCGTCATGCGTTTGTCAGGATGAAACTCATCCACATATTTCATCATCAGGTAGGTTTGCATGCCATCATAAATATAATGGTCTTGGCGCGGGTCCAGTTTTAATGAATTCTTGAGGTAAGTATTCAGGTACGCTTTCAGGAAACGTATTTCATAAAGGAAAGAATCAGGAAACGGGCTGAGAAAGGAGGGAAGCTGGTTAAGGCCATATACTGGATTGCGCGCATAGTCAGCTTCAGTCACTAATATTTTGCTATAAGGCGAAACTCCAAGATTCTCATTAGTGAAATTTACAATCTGCTCCACCAATACTGCGCGCTGAATTTCGGTGGTGCGGCTGGTTTTCAGGTTGGTATTGACCTCAATAGTATTGGTACGGTACACTTCAAATGTGCTTTTGCCTTGCTCTATTACTAAATTGAAAGCATTAAGCCTTTTACCAATAAAATAATACTCATCAAATTCACCTTTACTCTGCTTATTGCCCATATAAAGGTCGGATGATGCTGATTTAGATGATGGTAAAGTTAGCGTCACTTCATAATCGCTGACGGCATTGGTAATATCATCGATATTTTCATTACTGTGGATGGTAAATTCACCATTTTCAAAGCGCGCAGGGGACAGGTACCAGTCCTTCAGTACATAGTTGCCTTTATCATCATAGCCAAAGCGGGTAAACCTGTCCTTCGGCAGTTTTACGGTATAGTCAATTGATATGGTGATGGATTGCCCCGGCTGCAAGGGTGCAGGCAGTTTAATCTCTACAATATCAGGATGGCCGTCGGGCCTTGCGAATTGCAGTTGTGATGCATTTTGTATGATGGATGCAATAGTAGTATGCCCCCTGTCATCTTCCGGTGCCATGTGGAAACCCCGTACAAATTCATCTGAAAAGCGTCGTGCCAAAGGTGTTTCTTTGCCGGAATAGGCATTATTCCAGTCGTTCAGCACTATTGTGGTAAGCGTTGAATTGGAGTGGTTGTTATAAACCAGTTCCTGTTTTACATGCAATGTTTTGGCTGTATCATCCAGCTGCACGGCAAGTTTGCTTTGGTGCTGCGCGTGTAACGAAACCGAAAATAAAATTATGAGTAAGGCCAGTAGCCTGATCGCTGCGTTCAATGGTAAATTAATTTAAGTCCATATACGATTTATGGCTGGGTTTGGCTTGCAGTGCAATATACTATAACTAATTTACAGATGCAAAATTGTAATGCGCGTTGCGTAATAAAAAAAAAGCTACCCGAAGGCAGCTTTTGTGTGTTTTAGAAGTTAGGGCTAAGCTGGTATTTTTTGTAGAAGCTGTCTATCACATCCAGCACTTCGTCCTCAGTATCCACCAGTTTTATAAGGTTAAGGTCGTCCGGGTTGGCGTTGGCGTATTTCTCCACAATCACTGCCTTTATCCAGTCCATAAGCCCTGCCCAGAACTCGCGCCCTACCAGTATGATAGGAAACTTGGCAATCTTTTTTGTCTGGATTAGCGTAATGGCTTCAAAAAGCTCATCCAGCGTACCAAAACCGCCCGGCATAACCACAAACCCCTGCGAGTATTTTACAAACATTACTTTGCGCACAAAAAAGTAATCAAAGTTAAGGTTCTTGTCCTTATCAATATACGGATTAAAATGCTGCTCAAAAGGCAACTCAATATTCAATCCTATTGATGGCCCGCCGCCAGTGTGTGCGCCTTTGTTGCCTGCTTCCATAATGCCTGGCCCGCCGCCTGTAATAACGCCGTAGCCGGCTTTGGCAATTTTCTCAGCGATTTTCTCAGCGAGAAGGTAATATTTATCACCGGGCTTTGTCCTGGCCGAACCGAATATGGAAACCGATGGCCCAATGCGTGCCATGGTTTCATAACCGTTTACAAACTCAGACATTACCTTGAAAATGGCCCATGAATCGTTGCTGCGTATTTCGTTCCAGTTCTTTTGTGCTAAGCCCTGGCTTATTCTTTCATCATCATTTTGATATGTTTCTTTTGACATATTTTCTTTCTTTATTTTTTAAACAAAACGGCGCCTAAGATAATTCTTTTTTAAGGAATTGTGCCGTATAGCTTTTTTTGTTTTTAACAACTTCCTCAGGCGTGCCTTTTGCCACTACCTGCCCGCCGCCTTTACCGCCTTCATAGCCAATATCTATAATATAATCGGCCAGCTTCACCACATCAAGGTTATGCTCAATAATTAGTACCGTGTTGCCTTTATCTACCAGCTTGTTGATTACATCCATCAGAACACGAATGTCTTCGAAATGCAGGCCAGTGGTAGGCTCGTCAAGTATGTAGAAGGTATTGCCTGTATCTTTTTTAGATAGCTCTGAAGCCAGCTTGATGCGCTGTGCCTCGCCACCGGAAAGCGTTGTGCTTTGCTGCCCAAGGGTAATGTAACCCAGGCCAACATCCTGTATGGTTTTAATTTTTCGGTATATTTTAGGGATGTTCTCAAAGAAGGGTACCGCCTCATCAACCGTCATATCCAGCACATCGCTGATGGATTTGCCTTTGTAGCGAATTTCCAGCGTTTCACGGTTAAATCGTTTGCCCTGGCAGGTTTCGCATTCTACATATACATCCGGAAGGAAACTCATTTCAATAACCCTAAGCCCTGAACCCTCGCAGGTTTCGCAGCGGCCGCCACTAACATTAAAGCTAAAGCGCCCCGGTTTGTAACCGCGTATCATGGCTTCAGGCGTTTGGGTAAACAGTGTGCGTATCTCGCCAAAAACCTCGGTATAGGTGGCAGGGTTTGAGCGTGGCGTGCGGCCAATAGGCGACTGGTCAATATCAATTACCTTGTCAATATGCTCCAGGCCTTCTATTTTTTTATACGGTGCCGGTTTCTTTACCGCATTGAAAAAGTGCGCGTTAAGTATAGGGTACAGAGTACCGTTTATTAGGGTGGACTTGCCGCTGCCCGAAACGCCGGTAACACAAATCATCTTGCCAAGCGGTATTTCTATCGAAACATTCTTAAGGTTGTTGCCGGTGGCACCGGTAAGCTTTATGGACTTTCCGTTGCCTTCGCGGCGCTTTTTAGGGACTGCTATTTCTTTTTCGCCATTCAGGTAGGCTGCGGTAAGCGTATGCTCTTTCAGCAATTCTTCTGGTGTGCCTTTGCTTACTATCTGCCCGCCGAAACGCCCTGCAGCCGGGCCAATGTCAATCACATAATCGGCGCGTTCTATCATGTCCTTGTCGTGCTCCACCACAATAACCGAGTTGCCAATGTCACGTAACGACTCCAATGATTTTATCAGCTTTTCGTTATCGCGCTGGTGCAGGCCTATGCTTGGTTCGTCAAGGATATACAATACTCCAACAAGCTGTGATCCTATTTGCGTAGCCAGCCTGATGCGCTGTGCCTCGCCGCCGGAAAGCGTGCCCGAACTGCGGTTTAGCGACAGGTAATTCAACCCTACATCCACCAGGAAGCCCAGCCTTGCCCTGATTTCTTTCACTATTTCAACGGCAATAGCCTTTTGCTTTTCGGTCAGGTGGTTTTCAATATCGGCAAACCAGTTGGAAAGGTCCAATATGTCCATGTTAGACAGTTCCGCAATGTTGAGCCCGTTGAATTTAAAGTACAATGATTCTTTTTTCAACCTTGTGCCTTGGCAAACCGGGCATTCCACCTCGTCCATAAAATCTTTGGCCCAGCGCTTTATAGATGCTGATCCGCTCTCATCATACTGGTTGCGGATAAAGTTGGATATCCCTTCAAAATCAATCTTGTATTCGCGGTTAACGCCCAGTGTTTTGGAATTGACTACAAACTTGTCTTTGCCGCCGTTCATGATAACATCCATCGCTTCTGTGGATATTTTCTCAATAGGGTCGGTTAGCTTAAAGCCGAATTTCTCACCGATTATCTCCAACTGCTTAAAAATCCACGAGCTTTTGTATTCGCCAAGTGGCGCGAACCCGCCCTGCTTTATGGTAAGCTTAGGGTTGGGTATTATCTTTTTCATGTTAATCTCATTCACTACGCCCAGGCCGGTGCAATTGTCACAGGCGCCTTTAGGGGAGTTGAAGGAGAAATTGTTCGGTTCCGGGTTAGGATAGGAGATGCCCGAAGAAGGGCACATAAGATTACGGCTGTAGTAGCGTACCTCCTGGCTTTCCTGCTCAATCACCATCATCACATCTTCGCCGTGGTACATCGCCGTTCGTATGCTGTCGCTCAGGCGCTTGTCCGTCTCTTCCGATGCATCAATCGCCATACGGTCTATCACGGTTTCAATATCGTGCACTTTGTAGCGGTCCAGCTTCATGCCGCTTTCAATATCTTTAATCTCGCCATCCACACGAACCTTCAGGAAACCCTGTTTGCTCACTTGTTCAAATAACTCACGGTAATGCCCTTTACGTGAACGGATTATAGGTGCTAAGATGGTTATGCGCTTACCGTTGAATTTCTCTACTATAAGCTCCTTTATCTGCTCATCAGTATAGCTCACCATCTTCTCGCCGGTCATATAGCTATAGGCATCCGCGGCACGGGCATACAGCAGGCGCAGGAAGTCGTAAATCTCAGTAATGGTCCCTACGGTTGAGCGTGGGCTTTTGCTGGTGGTTTTCTGCTCTATGGCAATTACGGGAGAGAGGCCGTCTATCTTATCCACATCCGGCCTTTCCAGACCTCCCAAAAACTGGCGCGCATAGGCAGAGAAGGTTTCTATGTAGCGGCGCTGCCCTTCGGCATAAATGGTATCAAAAGCGAGGGATGATTTCCCGGAACCCGATAAACCGGTGATAACCACAAGCTTTTCGCGGGGAATGGTAACATCAATATTTTTAAGGTTGTGGGCGCGGGCACCCAGTACTTCAATCGTTTCTTCGGTATCTAACATAGCATTTTGTACAAAACGCAAAGGTACTGAATTTTGGGGTAATTTCAGTTAAGGGCTAAGGGTAAGGATTTGTTAAAGAATTACTTCAATTTTATTATAAATGATGAATTTTAAATTTTTAATTAATTGATGGAAAGGAACGCGGATGACGCTGATTGTACGGATTTTCGCTGATTATTTTTGGAACACAGATTGGAGAGAAAAAAAGGATTACCACAGATTTTTCAGTTTTTTGCAAATCTGAAATCTACAATCTGAATTATAAAGTAAGAGTGTAGCTGTTCCCCTCTTGAGAGGGGTTAGGGGTGTGTTATCATGGAACACGGATGACGCTGATTAAGCGAATTTTCGCTGATTTTTTGGCTTGAGTGTAGCTGTTCCCCTCTTGAGATGGGTTAGGGTGTGTTATCATGGAACGCGGATGACGCTGATTGTGCGGATTTTCGCTGATTATTTTGGAACACGTATTGGACGGATTAAAACTACTTTCACAGATTTTCGGGATTTGCAAATCTAAAATTATTTTTAATCAATCTACTTTCAAATTTCTAATTTACAGATATTTATACTTTTTCTAACATTGTTTATAAGTAACTTTAGGGTATAACTTAAAAATTAAATTGTTATGGACATTCAATTAGCAAAGTGTTGCGGCAACTGCGATCACCATATAAAAGGCCAGTTGTGCAATGTACATGAAATTGTAACTGCAGATACGCAGGCCTGCCAGGCGTACGAATTCCGTGCGGCACTGGGCAGGGATACCGATTGTTTGCGATGCGCCAAATTCCAGACGGAACATTGCCCACATGCCAGCAAAGCCAGCGAAGGCATGATGTGCACGGTTTATTATCCGAGGATTGTAGCGTAGCCGGACGGGTTACGGGTTAAAGTTTCGGGTTCTTCCCGGGACGGAATAAAAAACAACAGAGGCTGCCCGGTTGGGCAGCCTATTACTTTTAACAGCACCTTATGCCGGCTTTAGGATTTGTTAGGGAAACCAATGATTAACTTTACATTATGAACAGGATGCATTACCGGCCTGAGCGAAGATGACGGGTAGTCAGCTTTGCCGGAGGAGGCTGTAAGGGGCGCTGTACTTTCCACCCGTTCGTACAGGGCAAAACTAACGCCGGCGCTTTATGCGGAAACCGGTCAGCAACACCGGCTTGCAGGCCACAGTGCCTCCTGATCAAAACTTTTAAAACCCGCCAAGGAAGTAATTCTTTGGCGGGTTTTAGTATGTTATATTAATTACAATATGCCTGGATGCAAGGCCACATTTTGAAGTTTTGGGAGAGAAGTACAAAACCGGCGATGCTAATTCGGAAGAAGAAATCTGGATACCGGTAAAGTAATGATTACTTTTTCAGGAAGGTATTAAAATCAGTGTCCAGCAGGCTGGTAAAAGCATTCTTTATAGTACCGTCAGCATTCAGTATTATGGTGCGGTTTATTTTGGTAAACACCCATTTTTCTTTCAGTGCTTCAAAGTTTGATGCCCTTAACTGCGTGTCGGCCGGCTTTAGCTTTGCCATGCTGGCTTTCCACTCTTTGGCATCATCTACATTTACACCAATAAAATTCACATTAGGGAACTGCTTTTTAAGCGCGGCAATCTTTTCGCCGGTCATCTCATAATGCGTTTTAGCGCACGATGTCCAAAAGTAGAGCACGGTTTCCCTATTAACTGATTTAATATCAAAAGGCTTGTTATCAATGTTTACAAGTGAAATTTCAGGCAGCTTGCTGCCCGGCTTCAGGAAGTTGATGGCCTCGCCAATCTTGCGTATCTGGTTGTTATCGCTCTTATCGGTAGAAAGCTTCAGGTATTCCTTCAAAAACTTTTGGTTACTCACCATGTCCTGGTCCTGCAAAAGGTAAGAGAACGCAATGTTGTTCAGCACTTCGTTGCGTATCTGCTCATTGGTAAAGATAGAATCTGCAATATTCAGCTTGGCAATATTATCACGCAGCGGGTTCTCGCCGGCGCCGTCTTTTATACCGCGAGTTATAGCCATATTATTAAGCATAGCAGTAAAATAGCGCACAAAAGGGGAGAAGTTAGTAAGCTTAGAGTTATTAAAATCAATCTTTTTCCTGAAATTATAAAATCCGGCAGGCAGGTTGTCCATCACTTTGCCGGTACGCCTAAAGTGTACGTAGGGGTAATATTCCTTCTTGGTGTAATAGTTATAATCTACACGGGTTTTGGCATAAAAGTCAAAATCCTTGCTCCAGCCAATATCTTTCTTGCTTTTGTTGTAAAAAGCCTGCCTTAAATCATTAATAGAGTCGATGCCTTTTTGGAAACCGGCCAGGTCACGGTCATAAATCACAGTGCTGGTATGTCTGTCGGCCTCATTCATAAGGAACAGGTCCATCATAAAGTTGTTTTTCTTTTCGCCGCGCCCACTGAACATGATGGACTTATCAAAGTTTACCGTATTGATAGAAACCATGATGCTGTCATTCTTATCAAAATAAACATACTGGTAGTCAGGGTCATGCTTAAAATTATACATGCCCGGCGTAAGCGAATCGAATTTTATGAAGAAGCGGTTATCTTTATCCAGCGGTATGGTATCAATAACCGTATTGCCTCGGCTGAACACTACATAGCGTACCTGCGGGTTGGTAACTTCGCCACCAAAACAAGCTGCATAGGTATCATCGCCATCACTGCATGAAGCCAGTGCGGCGAGCGAAACGATTGAGAATATCCTGAACAGTTTAAACATTTGCTATGTAAGGCGTAAGCAAAAATATTTTTATTACGCATCCCATGTTGTTAAAAACTAGTTAAAACACTAACAAATTGTTTAATCATCATGAAAGACGCCGAAACTACAGTAAATTTCATACTTTTGCAAAAATTTTAGAAAATGCTATCAGTATCAAATTTATCGGTACAATTCGGTAAAAGGATTTTATTTGACGAAGTAAACACAACATTCACGCAGGGAAACTGTTACGGTATCATCGGGGCTAACGGCGCCGGTAAATCTACCTTCCTTAAAATACTTGCGGGAGATATAGATCCAACTTCAGGTCACGTTCACCTGGAGCCGGGCAAGCGCATGAGCGTACTGAACCAGAACCACAATATGTTTGATGAGCACACCGTGCTTGAAACCGTGATGATGGGCAACAAGACGCTTTTTGCTGTGAAGAAAGAAATGGATGAAATATACCTGAAGCCTGACTTTAATGATAAAGATGGCGAAAGGGTAGGCGAGCTACAGGTAATATTTGAGGAGATGAATGGCTGGAATGCTGACTCTGATGCTGCGGCCATGCTGTCTAACCTTGGTATTGGCGAGGATTTTCACTATACACTGATGGGCGACCTTGACGGTAAGCTTAAGGTGCGTGTGCTATTGGCGCAGGCGCTATTTGGCAACCCGGATGTACTGATTATGGACGAACCTACCAACGACCTTGACTTTGAAACCATTGCCTGGCTGGAAAATTTCCTGGCCAATTATGATAATACGGTAATAGTAGTATCGCACGACCGCCACTTCCTTGATGCGGTGTGTACACACATTTCGGATATTGACTTCGGTAAGATCAACCATTTCTCGGGTAACTACACTTTCTGGTACGAATCGAGCCAATTGGCCGCAAGGCAAAGGGCCCAGCAGAACAAGAAAGCTGATGAGAAGAAAAAGGAACTACAGGAATTCATTATGCGTTTCAGCGCTAACGTGGCGAAGTCTAAGCAGGCTACCAGCCGTAAAAAAATGCTGGAGAAGCTTAAGGTGGATGATATTAAGCCATCAAGCCGCAGATATCCTGCCATTATATTTGAAACCGAGCGTGAAGCCGGCGACCAGATACTTAATGTGAAAGACCTTAGCGCATCGATAGAAGGGGAAACGCTTTTCAAAAACGTTGACCTGAATATGGCCAAAGGCGATAAAGTGGTGGTTTTTTCTAAAGACAGCCGTGCTACAACCGCTTTTTATGAAATACTGAATGGCAACATGAAGCCTGATACCGGTAGTTTTGATTGGGGCGTTACAACAACACAATCGTACCTTCCGGCAGATAACCATGACTTTTTTGAGAACGACCTTACCCTTGTGGACTGGCTTCGCCAGTGGGCCAAGACCGAAGAGGAACGTGACGAGGTTTATATCCGTGGTTTCCTTGGTAAGATGATTTTTAGTGGGGAAGAAGCGCTGAAAACCGGACGTGTCCTATCAGGTGGCGAAAAAGTACGCTGCATGCTGAGCCGCATGATGATGCTCCGCGCTAACGTGCTGATGCTTGATGAGCCTACCAACCACCTTGACCTGGAAAGTATCACGGCTTTTAACAACTCGCTGAAGAACTTTAAAGGATCGGTGCTTTTCACCACGCATGACCATGAGTTTGCACAAACCGTGGCCAACCGCGTACTGGAAATTACACCAAATGGCGTGATAGACCGCTACATGACCTTTGATGATTACCTTGATGATGAAAAAATCAAGGAGCTGAGAAAGAAAATGTACACTGTATAAAGCAAAAAATCCCGCACATGGCGGGATTTTTTATTTACTGCTGAATTTCCTGATAATCCAGATGATGAATATCACCACCAGCACAATGAGGAAAATACCGAAAGCCATACCTGCCTGAAAAATATCGCCAACCAATTCACAGCTTGTAACCGTGGTGAGGAGCAATGCCAGCAGGCTCAGCCTGAATATCCTGTTAGTCATAACTTTTTGTTTTTAGTGTTATTGATACCTAAAGTTACTGTAAGGTTGTAAGCTTTCCTTCAAAATTACAATAACATTAACCTTCAGCAGGCAGAAATGCGGCGCAGTATTTTCTCCCAAATTAATTTTTGCCTATTTTTACACTCCAAACACAACACCCTGTTATGAGCGAGAAAATATTGCTTACTTCCCGCGAAGTCAATATCATCCTACACCGTTTGGCCTGCCAGCTGATTGAAAAACACCTTGATTTTACTGATACGGTTCTTATTGGCCTTCAGCCGCGCGGCAGTTTTGTTGCCAAACGCATCAAAAAAATACTGGAAGAACAATACAACGTGCCCGAAGTGCAGTTGGGATTGCTGGACATCACCTTCTTCCGTGATGATTTCCGCCGGTCAGACAAGCCGCTGGAAGCCAACAAGACTGAGATCGACTTTTTGGTGGAAAACAAAAAAGTGGTGTTTGTTGATGATGTACTGTACACCGGCCGTAGCATACGTGCTGCACTAACCGCCATACAATCATTCGGGCGCCCCAGCGAAATTGAACTGCTGGTGCTCATAGACCGTCGCTTTAGCCGCCACCTGCCGATACAGCCCGATTACAGGGGCCGCCAGGTAGATTCCATCAACAACAATAAAGTAAAAGTGTGCTGGGAGGAGAATGAAGGGGAAGATAAAGTATATATAGCTTAAGACAACTGCAACAACACAACCCAATGAAAGAATTAAGCGTTAATCATTTATTAGGCATAAAATACATCAACAAAAATGATATTGACCTGATTTTTGAAACAGCCGACCAGTTTAAGGAAGTAATTAACCGCCCCATAAAAAAAGTCCCGTCACTCAGGGATATTACCATAGCCAACATATTTTTTGAGAACAGCACGCGTACCAAGCTATCGTTTGAGCTGGCACAAAAACGCCTTTCGGCAGATGTAATCAGTTTTTCGGCGGCGCAATCGTCTGTAAAAAAAGGAGAAACACTTATTGATACGGTAAACAACATCCTCTCCATGAAAGTGGATATGGTGGTAATGCGCCACGAAAAACCGGGCGCGGCACACTTCCTTTCGCAAAACGTAAAGGCCAGTATAGTAAATGCCGGCGATGGCGCGCACGAACACCCTACTCAGGGTCTTCTAGACTCTTACACCATCCGCGAAAGGCTGGGCGGCGTTGAAGGCAAAAAAGTGGTTATAGTGGGTGATATACTGCATTCGCGCGTGGCATTATCCAATATTTTTGCCTTGCAAATGCAGGGTGCCGAAGTAAAAGTATGCGGCCCAAAAACGCTTATTCCACGCTATGTTGAGTCGCTTGGCGTAAAAGTAGAAACTAATCTTAGAAATGCGCTGGAGTGGGCTGATGTGGCCAATATGCTCCGTGTGCAGAATGAGAGGCTGGATGTAAATTATTTTCCTTCTACCCGCGAATATGCGCAGCAGTATGGCGTTGACAAGGCGTTGCTGGACTCACTTGATAAAGAAGTGGTGATTATGCATCCCGGCCCTATAAACCGTGGTGTGGAGATAACCAGTGATGTGGCCGACTCACAGCAGTCTGTAATCCTGGATCAGGTAGAAAACGGCGTGGCAGTACGCATGGCTGTCATCTACCTGTTGGCAAGCAAAATCAAGTAATAACGCTAAATTTACTGTAATTAGGGCATATTTTAATGCAATCTTAGTACCTTAGCGACTCAGCATCTAAGCAACTCAATACATGAAATCAGAAGATAAAGGGCATACAACGATAATAAAGGACACACAAGGGAATTTTAAAGCATTCCTGGATAACATAACCGCAGATTATAATAACTTTAAAGCGCAGAACATCATTCTTGATGCTTCGCAGGACAAAGGCCTGAAACTGGAAGATATACTGGGTTTTCTGACGCTATCCAATACGCACCGCAAGGCAAAGAAATCATTCGTGATTGTTGCCCCGGATTTTGACCTTGACGAAATGCCTGATGAAATGGTTATTGTGCCAACCCTGCAGGAAGCCCACGACATTATTGAGATGGAAGAAATTGAGAGGGATTTGGGATTTTAGATTTCAGATTCAGATTTCAGATTTCAGATTAAGAGTGTTAGAGATCTGAAAGTAAACCCGCAACTCCTAACCGGAACCCGTAACTATAGATGAACCTCACCATACTTGGCTGTTATGCCGCCACACCGCGTACCATGACCAATCCTACATCGCAGGTATTGGAAATAAATAACCGCATGTTCCTTATTGACTGCGGCGAGGGTACACAGGTGCAGCTGCGCAAAAACAAGGTGAAGTTTTCCAAGATAAACCACGTATTCATTTCGCACCTGCACGGCGACCATTTTTATGGGCTGATAGGCTTGGTGTCAACCTTTTCATTGCTCAACCGCCAGGCCGATTTGCATATACACGCCCCAAAAGGTGCTAAAGAAGTGATTTTGCTGCAACTGAAGCTTTCCAATTCCTGGACAGGTTATAACCTGTATTTTCATGAGCTGGATAGTAAAGAGCCTGAAGTTATATATGAAGATGATAAGGTAGTTGTAACTACTATTCCGCTGAAACACAGGGTATATACCAACGGCTTTTTATTTACAGAAAAACCTGGCCTACGCAAATTGGATATTGAAGCAGTCGAAAAATACAATATTGATACTGTTTACTATTACAAGATAAAATGCGGTGGCGACATAACGCTGGAAGATGGCAGGATAATACCCAACAGTGAGCTGACTCACCCGCCGGCCCCTGTAAAAAGTTATGCTTTCTGTTCTGATACTGTGTATAGCGAAGATATAGTACCGCTGATTAAAAATGTTACGGTACTGTACCATGAAAGCACATTTTTGGAATCAGAAATTCACCTGTGCGATAAAACGATGCACACCACAGCCAAACAGGCTGCTACTATAGCTAAAAAGGCTAATGCAGAACACCTTATTTTAGGGCATTTCTCTACAAGATACAGCAATATTGAAGTATTTAAAGAAGAAGCATCAACCGTTTTTGAGAATGTTCAGCTGGCCGATGACGGTAAGATGTTTGAGTTTTAAATTAGATTTGCAGACTTGCAGATTTTTAGATTAATCCTCATAAACCTTACATTTGTGTTATATCTTTATGGGATAGTCTGGCATCTGAAAATCTGACTATCTGCAAATCTAAATATTCTAAAAATGTCCGACCTAAGCAATTACCGCCGCTCTTACGAAAAAAGCCAGTTGATGGAAGACAGCATTACTGATAACCCGCTGATGCTTTTTAAAAAATGGTTTATTGAAGCCGAGGAACACGACTTGCAGGGAGAAGTAAATGCCATGACGGTCTCAACCATTGGCTTAGACGGGTATCCTAAAAGCAGGGTAGTGCTGCTGAAGCAATATAATGAGGAAGGGTTTATATTTTTCACCAATTATCATTCAGAAAAAGGCCGGGCCATAGCCGCGAACCCTAATGTTTGCCTGTCGTTCTTCTGGCAGGAAATGGAGCGCCAGGTCATTATTAAAGGCCGCGCGGAGAAAACTCCTGAAAACATATCAGACGGGTATTTTGAAAGCAGGCCTGAAGGAAGCCGGCTGGGCGCAGTAGTATCGCCTCAAAGCGAAGTGATACCGTCCCGCAATTATCTGGAACAAAACCTGGCTGAACTGGAAAAACAGTATGAAGGCAAGGATATTCTGCGTCCGGAGCATTGGGGTGGCTATATTATAAAGCCTGTAGAGATGGAGTTTTGGCAGGGCAGGGCCAACAGGCTTCATGACAGGATTCGCTACCAGCTTCAACCGGACTATAATTGGCATATAGACCGTTTGGCGCCATAATACGCTGCTTAATTTTAATATTTAATTAACATCATGTAGGGAAAATAGCTATGTTTTTTTTTGGACTTTTAAGTTATTGATAATTAAAAATATAGCCGTATGAAAAATCTTATCCTGATTAGGCATGCCAAATCGAGCTGGAATGTTCCGCTGAAAGACAAAGACCGTCCGCTGTCAAAAAGAGGGGTTAATGACGCGCATCTTATGGCTGTGAATATTGAAGATCATTTGCCTAAATCTTTCATTATGTGGAGCAGTACGGCACAACGGGCAAAAAATACGGCCTATATATTTGCTGAAAACCTATCGATACCGGTAGATAACATTATTTTTAAAGATGACCTTTATACTTTTGATGAAGGAAGCCTTGAAAAAATCATAAAAAGCTGCAATAACCAATTTGATAACCTAATTCTTTTTGGTCATAATGGCGCTATTACTAATTTTGTTAATATATTTGGAAACCAGGCTGTGGCCAATGTGCCCACAGCGGGTTTTGTATCCCTTACTTTTGATACTAATGACTGGAAGTCTATCAAAAACGGGAAAACAGAAAAAGTAATATTTCCAAGCGACTTAAAAAAATATGATCCACCACTCACCGGTAAACAGGTATATTGACAGGGAAAAAAGCTGGCTTACATTTAACGCAAGAGTACTTCAGGAAGCAGCCGATGAAAACGTACCACTACTTGACAGGCTGCGTTTTTTAGGGATATTCTCCAATAATCTTGACGAGTTTTTCAGGGTTCGTTATGCAGCAATACGCCGCCTTATACATGAAGGCGAAACCGGCGAAAAGCTGTTGGGTGGCATATCGGCTCAAAGCCTTTTGAAGGAAATTACCGAAATTGTTATTGAACAGCAGTCAGAAAGCCTCCGTGTGCTTAGCGTTATTGAAAAAGAACTGGAGAACGAGAACATCTATATGATTAATGAAAAGGAAATCACTAAGGAGCAGGAAAATTATATCAAGGATTTCTTTATTCAGCGGGTAAGCCCTGAGCTGGTAACCATCATACTTAATGACCTTGATGAGTTCCCGGTACTGAAAGACACTTCGGGCTATCTTGCTGTAAAACTTGTACTGAAGCCAAAGAAAAAAGACATTGAAGACGGGGAAGAACCTAAACGCAAAGTGCGCTACGCGGTAATTGAAATGCCAAAAACCATCAATCGTTTTGTGGTACTTCCATCTAATAGTGAAAGTCAGTATATCATTATGCTAGATGATGTTATACGTCATAACCTGTATAATATCTTTAATATATTTAATTATGAAAGCATATCAGCCCACATGATTAAAATTACGCGTGATGCACAGCTGGATATTGACAGTGACCAAAGCAAGAGCCTTATGGAAAAGATATCCAAGGGGGTGCTGGAGCGTAGGGTAGGCGAGCCGGTCCGGTTTGTATATGACCACATGATTGAGCCCGATACGCTGGAGTTTTTCCTGAAGAAGATGGACATCAACTCGTCTGACAGTATTATTCCGGGGGGCAGGTATCACAACCGACGTGATTATATGGATTTCCCTAACCTTGGAAGGTTTGACCTGCTTTACCAAAAAAATGTGCCGCTGCCAATTCCCGGTCTGAGCCTTGAGGGGAGCATGCTGCAAAAAATAGCCAAGAAAGATTACCTGCTGCACACACCATACCAGTCTTTTTCATACGTCATTAAATTTTTGAGGGAAGCGGCGCTGGATCCTAACGTGTTTTCTATAAAAATTACGCTGTACAGGCTGGCCAAAAATTCTCAGATAATAAGCTCACTGATCAACGCAGCCAAGAATGGCAAAAAAGTGACAGTGCAGATTGAATTACAGGCGCGCTTTGACGAAGCCAGCAACATATCCTATGCTGAACTGATGCAGACTGAGGGCATCAACCTTATATTTGGCGTTAAGGGCCTGAAGGTGCATAGCAAGATATGTATTGTAGAAAGGCTGGAACAGGGCAAAGTAAAGCGATATGGTTTTATATCAACAGGTAACTTTAACGAATCTACCGCCAAGGTATATACTGATGTTACTCTCTTTACCAGCCATACCCAGATAATGAAGGATATTGCCAAGGTATTCGACTTTTTTGATGTAAACTACCGTCTTCATCGTTATAAGCATTTGTTTGTATCGCCACACTATACACGCAATAAATTCTACAAGCTGATTGACAGGGAAATACTCAACGCTATAGCAGGCAAAGATGCGTATATAAAATTAAAAATGAACAGCCTTACCGATTACAAGATGATTGATAAGCTGTATGAGGCGAGTAGGGAAGGCGTAAAAATACAGTTGGTGATACGTGGCATTTGCAGCCTTATACCAGGTGTGCCGGGCATGAGCGAAAATATTGAGGCCATAAGCATTGTGGATAATTACCTGGAACACACGCGCGTGTATATTTTTGCCAACGCCGGTGAGCCGGAAGTGTTTATATCATCAGCTGATTTCATGACCCGCAACCTGGACGCAAGGGTAGAGGTTACAGCACCAATTTATGATGCTGATATAAAACAGGAATTAATTGATACCTTTGAAATTGGGTGGAAAGGTAATGTGAAAGCACGCTACCACAGCGAATCGCTTGAAAACAAATACCGTAAGCGCCCTAACGAAAAAGTTTTCCGCGCACAGCTGGAAACCTACAACTACTTCCGGAACAAACTGGATGTGATTTATGAACAATTATAGACAAAGCTTTTGAGCTTTTAAGCAATTGAGCTTCTTGCAAGGGAAAGCTCAGAAGCTTAATAGCTTATAGCTTAGTAGCTTAAAAATAATGATTAACATAAAAAAATACGCTGCTATTGATATTGGTTCCAATGCCATGAGGCTTTTGGTTTCAAATATTGTAGAGCAGGAAGGAAAGGAGCCACAGTTCAATAAAAGTTCACTGGTGCGTGTACCTATACGCCTTGGCCAGGACGCATTTACTGTAGGCGAGATTACAGAGGAGAATATTGAGCGGATGGTTGATGCCATGAAGGCATACAAGCTGCTGATGAAAGTGCACAAGGTGGAAAAATACATGGCCTGTGCTACTTCAGCAATGCGGGAAGCTTATAACGGCAGGGAAGTAGTTGAACTCATTGAGCAGGAGGCAGGCATCAAAATTGATATAATTGACGGAAAAAAGGAAGCATCGATTATTGCTTCAACCGACCTGCACCAATTCCTGAAGCCGGACCATACCTACTTATATGTAGATGTAGGCGGCGGCAGTACCGAATTTTCTTTATTTACTGATGGTAAAATAGTAGCTTCAAAATCGTTTAAGAACGGTACGGTAAGGCTATTGAACAACATGGTGAATGAGGTGGTTTGGCAGGAAATTGAAAAATGGATAAAATCGGTGGTTGAGCCTTATGAATCTGTTACAATGATTGGCTCCGGCGGAAACATTAATAAACTATTCAAACTATCAGGTAAACACCAGGAAAAGCCATTATCATATATTTATGTCAACTCGCAATACCAGCTGCTGAACAGCATGACCTATGAGCAGCGTGTTGCCGAACTTGGACTGAACCCTGACAGGGCCGATGTTATTATCTATGCCACTCGCATATACCTTAATGCTATGAAATGGAGCGGCTCGCGTAATATTTATGTACCTAAAATTGGATTGTCAGATGGTATTGTAAAAGCTATGTACTACGGCAATATATAATTAAATATTTATATTGCCGGGGCATTTAGTTATCCAGCAAACCATTAAGTTTGGCGTGCTGGAGCAACATTATTGTTTTGGCATCTTTTATTCGTCCATCATAAATCATTTGCATAGCGTCATCAAAAGGAATCTCTAACACCTCAATGTTTTCCTGTTCATTATCAATGCCGCCACCTTCACCGGTTTTCATGGCATCAGAATAGGCTGCAACAAAAAAGTATAATATTTCAGTTACAGAACCTGGCGACATATACACTTCCATCACTTTGCGCACTTCGCTAAGGGTATAGCCGGTTTCTTCTTCCGTTTCCCGGCGAATACAGTCTTCGGGGTCTTTTTCGTCCAGCAGGCCGGCACAGGCTTCAATCATCATACCATCGGCATTGCCGTTAAACCAGGTAGGTATGCGTAGCTGCCGGGTCAGTATCACTGTGCCTTTATTTTTATTGTAAAGCAATATTACTGCACCGTTGCCACGGTTATAAACTTCGCGTTCCTGTGTTTGCCAAACGTTGTTTTTAAGCTTGTATTTGTATTTTACCTTGTCCAGTTTTCCCCAATCTTTTGATAAAGATTTTATCGAAACCAATTCAATGCCCAGTGTATTTTCCATAGCTTTTATGTAAGAATTTTATGCAATAACGCAAATGTTAAAATATTATTTGAAGTAATTATAAAACTTATAAAATATTTAAGTTACTTTCGCTGCCAAAATAACATAACATATTTATAATGAGAAATATAGTTACAGCTGCAATATTGCTGGTAAGTTTTGCGTCAACAGCACAAATCAGCGAGAAAAATGTTGAAGTGTCTAACAAATATTATGAGCTGCTGCGCATTGTAAAGCAAAATCCGGTATTTGAATTTATTGTTGTGCCAAAGCAAATGACGCAGGTTTACAGCGGCCAGGAATTATCATACAGCAAAATCAACGCTAAGGATTACGTAATCAGGATTTACCCGAATAACGATCTTACAATCCACCAAAAAGTGACAGACGACAAGCATTATCTGTCAATTATAAATAAGACTGTTATAGGGTATTCATTAATAAGTGATTCCAAATCAGGTAAGGTTAAGGTAAAATATTATAACGGTAAAGAAACGGTGTATGACACTGAAATACAGGCTGAATAGCATTAATTCAGTTTATAATATTTGAATTATAATATATATTATGTAAAATAAAACAATTCAAAACCTCTCTTTATAATATCATATTCTAAATAAAAAAACCGCATTAGTTTAAAATGCGGTTTTTCTACAGTATGTAAGACGTATTACTTTACCTTCATCGGAATATCGAGATATTCCCAGCTTAGTGTTACGTTATCTTTGTTTATCTTGTACACAAGGCTTTCTGTAAGCGTTGTTGATTTTTTGGTTTTTACATTAACACGTAATTGGTCATTGGCCTGGTCGTATTTATTGAACCCGATTGATGGGTCTTTGCCAAAAATTACCGTAGCATTATCTTTTTCAGGAATTACATACAGCGCATATTTACCTGTAGGTAATTTTTTCCCTTCAATAGTTATCGCTTTATCCGTTTCAAATGTTGTTGATCCATTAGCACCTGCACGCCATACTTTGCCATAAGGCACCAAATCACCCCAAATAGTCCTGCCTTTTACAAATGGGCTGCTGTAATTTATAGTTATGGTTGCGCCATTAATTTTTCCCGTAGCTGTAGCTGCCGGGCTGGCAGGTTTTTTGTCCTGTGCATTGGCAATCCCCATAAAGAAAATCATGGCCAGCACCAAAAGTTGTTTTGTTGTTTTCATTTTAAGATTTAAATTTTTTTAATTGAGAGTAAATTTAATCATAAACACATAGTTGTATATACGTTATTTAACAAAGCTTTATGAATTTTATGTAAGCATTTTCTTTTGATGAAATCATAAAAAAATGTACTTTTAATCATTATTGCCCTGATATATGAACAACCCTGTTGCCGGCCGCATAGCCGATTTTCTTAAGCGCTTTCCTCCCTTCAGCAGTCTTGGTTATGAAGAACTTGCTGCTATTGCAGAACAGTCTAAAGTGCTGTACCTTGAAAAAAACCAGGTGCTGTTTAAAGGCGGCGATACCACGCATCCTGATTTTTATGTGGTGAAAGATGGCGCAATCGGCCTATCCATAACATCTGACATGGAAGAAACCTTGATTGATAAATGCGATGAAGGCGATATATTGGGCCTGCGCCCCTTTTTTGCCAAAAACAATTACCTGATGACGGCAAAATCACGGGAGGAATCAATTGTTTATGGTATTCCTATTGATGTTTTCCAACCTTATGTTACTGGAAACAAGGAAGTATTGGGCTTTTTGCTGGAAAGCTTTGCATCACAATCCCGTAATCCTTATGATAAGGAACGTAGCGGCAAGCTGATATCTGAAAATACTATTTACAGTGAACAGACCACCGATATACAATACTTTCAGCCTATAAAATACACCCGTAACCCTATTACTGCCAATCCGGAAGATGTGCTGAAATTTATTGCCAAAACCATGGCTAACAGCTCTATAGGCAGTGTTATCATACAGGAAAACCAACTGCCAAAAGGCATAATAACCGATAAGGACCTTAGGGCTAAAATTGCAACAGGCCTCCTCCCTATTGACACTACGGCTGATAAGGTAATGACAACGCCGGTAATTACAGTCCCTGAAAATATTTCGGTAGCCGAAGCACAAATGATGATGCTAAAGCATGATGTTGGCCACTTGTGTGTAACGCGCGATGGTACCGACAAAAGCCCTGTTTCAGGAATTATATCCGAGCATGATGTGGTGGCGGCACAAGCCAATACTCCCGGCGTTTTACTGAAGCAGACACGCAGGGCAATCCGCTCCAAAGAGCTTAAATATGTTCGCGAAAAACTGACCGACCTTATACAGAGTTCTATAGAAAAGAATATACCGGTTTCGCATATTTCCAATATCGTGGCCGAAATAAACATTGCCATAATCCGCCGTGGTATTGAAATTGCAGTGGAAAGGATTGGAACTCCCCCACCCGTACGCTTCGTCTGGATGAGTATTGGTAGCCAGGGCCGTAAAGAACAGCTTTTGCTTACCGACCAGGATAATGCAATTGTATTTGAAGACGTGGAGGCGCAGCGTTATGAATCGGTTAAAAGCTATTTTCTTAACCTGGCTGAAAGGGTAGCCTATACATTAAATAAAATTGGCTATGAATACTCCCCTGACGGACTTATGGCCAGCAATCCGCAGTGGTGTAAATCGGTTACCGACTGGGTTAACCAATACAATGACTGGATAAATACGCCATCGGAAAAAACGGTTGCCCTTAGCACCATTTTCTTCGACTTTGATTTCATCTACGGTGTTCCGGTTATTGAAGATGTATTGCTTGAAAATATTGGTAAAAGCATGAACCGAAACAAGAAGTTTTTTGCTTATATGGCTGCTGATACCCTTAAGAATTTGCCCCCTTTAGGTTTTTTCAGGCAATTCCTGCTGGAAAATGACGGAGAGCATAAAGACAGTTTCGACATCAAAAGCCGCGCATTGGAACCCCTAATTGATGGCGCGCGCCTACTTGCCCTGAGTCAGAACCTGTTTGAAATTACCAATACTTATCAACGGTTTAAGAGATTAGCCGAACTGGAACCTCAAAATGCAGAGTTATATGAGGAATGTGCTGAGGCTTTTAACACATTGATGCGTTTCCGGACGGAAGAAGGACTGAATAACGATTCTGACGGTAAGTATATAAATATTAATGATTTATCAAAATCAGATAAAGTAAAGCTTAAAAATTGTTTCCAGCCTATAAATGATTTGCAGGATCTTATCAAGAATCGTTTTTCATTAACTTATATCAATTAAGCTATGGCGTTTGACTGGCTTACAGGCGGAAGCCTGCCTCAGTTCTGGAAAAATTATCTTTCCCTGTTTGATGACAATGATAAACTGTCAAACAGGCGCTATGTAGTATTTGACATGCAAACCAGTGGGCTGGACTGGAAAGATGACGTTATTATTTCCATAGGTGCTATAGGTGTGGTAAATAATGCAATTGAAGTAGGTGATTTCCTGGAAGTGCATGTGCAGCAGGATAAATTTACTACACAATCAATAGCGTTGAATGATGTAATGAAGGAAGACAACAATGAAAAAGTGGTAGAGGCTGAGGCAATGATAAAATTCCTTAACTTTATTAAAGACTCTACCCTTGTAAGCCACAACATTAACCTTGATGTGGAAATGATTAATCAGGCACTTAAAAGGCTGGATCTTGGACGCCTTCGCAATCCTATTATGGATACTAACGTACTTTACCAGAAATGGAAAGATCTGCCTGAAGGCACACAAGCTACACTGGATGAGTTATGCGATGCGCTTAAAGTCCGTAAGAGCGACAGGCATACTGCATCAGGCAATGCATATATTACCGCAATACTATTCCTCAAATTGAAAAGAAAGCTAAATATCTGATTTATCTGACCGCTATAATTTTCCTCCCATGATGGCTTAATGATACAGGAACCTTACTCTTACTTTCAATTATATATGGTAATCCTGAATCATCTTTTTTTACTTCTTGTATGTTTAATAATTGGATTGCTTTTAAATCGAACTTATCCATTTTGGCCACAGTATGGATTATCTCACCTGAAATAGCGGAAACAGTATAATATTTTTTACTGCAACAATAAACCATCCCTTCAAAAGCATCATGTCCGGAAGATAGGATTTCGCATTTCAGTTTATGGGGGATGAATGCCCGTGTGCCGGTTTGCCGGTTAAAGACTTTATAGGCAGCTTCCTTCATGCTCCAAAGCAGCCAAACCATAGTTTCAGGGTCATGATGCTGTTGTATCAGCGCCTGTTCGCTTTCCGTAAACAACTTTTCCAAGAAACCTTTGCGTTTCCAGTTGCTTTCGGTACGGGCCAACTCTAAATCAACAACATCATTACCTATCATTTTGCAGCCAGTTTGGTTTCAATTATCTCTACTGCGGCTTTTACGTTCAGCATCCGCTCCATCTCGGTATTGTCAATCACCACATCAAAAGCCTCCTCAATATCCAGGATGATATCGACAAGGTTGGCCGAGTTGATTTTCAGGTCGTTTATAAAATCAGTCTCCTCGCTAAGGTTATCATACGCTTCCGGATTGTTGGTGTATGGCTTCACGATTACTTTCAGTTTCTCAATCAGTTCTTGTTTGTTCATGGTGTTATGGTTCAAATTTTTTGAATATGATGCAGGCATTCACATCGCCGAAACCGAAGCTGGCTTTTGCCGCAATTTTACTTTGTTTTTCTATAAGCTTCATCGGTACTTTTGACGGATGTATGGCCGCACTTATTTCCGGGTGAAGGTCTTCGCAATTAATGTTAGGGAAAATAAACCCCTCATGCAGCTGCAATACTGTAGCCACGCTTTCTACGCTACCGGCACCGCTAAGGCAATGCCCGGTCATGGATTTGAGCGAATTAATATACGGAAAATCCTCACCGCTTCGGTTTAGCGCTTTTGTCCAGTTCAGTATTTCAGTGCTGTCTTTTATGGTTGCAGTCAGGTGCCCGTTGATGATGTCTACATCCTGACCGGTTATCCCGGCATCCTTCAGCGCCTCGGTAATGCAGCGCTGCACAGCAATGCTGTTGGGCGCCGTCATAGAGCCTTCTCCCCTTTGCCCGCCGGAATTAGCATGACCACCTATGATTTCACCATAAATGGTTGCGCCTCTTTCCAGCGCACTTTCCAGCGTTTCCAAAACCATGGCACCTGCCCCACTGCCCGGCACAAAACCTGCTGCTGAGGCACTCATAGGGCGGGAACCTTCGGTAGGATTATCGTTATGGCGGGAGTTGCACACCCTGAGCGCATCAAAACCGGCCCAAATGTATGGCCCGCTATCGCCTGTGCTTCCGGCCAGCATGCGTTTTGCTTTCCCCGTTTTTATGCGTTCGTAAGCCATAAGGATGCTCTCGGTGCCTGTAACACACGCCGAAGCATTGGTAGTAACCTGGTTGCCCAGCCCCAGCTTTCCGCCCAGGTAGGCGCTTATGCCACTGTTCATGGTTTGTGCCACGGCATTGCTGCCCAGCCTTCGTGTTTGCAGCTCATCAATCTTATAGATGCTTTCGCGGAATTTATCAATACCCGATGTGCAGGAACCGAAAACAGTGCCGCTATCCCAATCGGGGTCATCGCTACTGTTTACAGGCAACCCTGCATCGGCCCATGCATCCATGCCCGCTATAACGCCATACATGATTCCGGAGCTATTGAAGCCACGCAGCTCCAGCTCTGTGAAATATTGGGCTATAAGTTCATCCGTAAGCTGCGGCTTACCTGCTATCTGGCAGGAAAACTGTAGTTTTTCAAGCTGCTCATCGTGCCTTATGCCTGATATGCCGTTTTTTATGGCATGCGTAAACTCAGGCAGTCCTACCCCATTGGGTGCTACTATGCCTAAACCCGTTATTACTACCCTTATGCTCATTGTTTTGTCGTTATCATTCCGGCTATGGTGCCACGGCAAACTTCTTCGCCTGCTTCGTTCAGCATTACGGTTTTGCATTTCAGCTTCCCAAAGCGGAAGTACATTTTTTCGGATATTACGGATACTTTTTCATTAGGATAAACAGGTTTTAAAAATTCTGTTTCAGCTGATGTTAAAGCAATTGCAATGTCTTTATTCAATTCATTGTTCAATAAATAAATCCCAAGGCAAACTACTCCTATCTGAGCCATGGTTTCCGTAAGGATTACCCCTGGCGTTACCGGATGGCCTTTAAAGTGCCCTTTGTAAAATTCTGCCGAAGCATTAAACCGGTACGTGCCTTTTACGCCATTTTCATCAATATGCAGCAGCTCATCCACAAAAAGGAATGGCTTTTCGTATGGCAGCAAATTAAGTATTTCTTTCGGATTCATCATTGCAGGTGTTCTCCGCCGTTTACCGGGATTACAGCTCCGTTAATCCACGCAGCCTCGTCTTTACATAATAGATACACCGCATTAGCTACGTCTTCAGTATTCGTCAGCCTTTTAAAAGGATTACGCTGTATGGCATTATTTACCAGATCTTCATTACCCGGAATCATCCGCAGCGATTGCGTGTCCGTAACCCCCGCCTGTATGCAATTGGAACGGATGCCGTGTGGGGCAAACTCCAGTGCAATATTTCGGGATATGGCTTCCAGTGCCGCCTTCGCAGCCGATACCGCACCATAATGCGGCCACGCCCTGCTGCTACCTTCACTGGTAAAGGATATTACCCTGGCATCATCAGCAAACAGTTTTGCATCAAACACCTCTTTTACCCAGTCATACAGGCTGAAAGCCATGGCGTTGAGGGTAATGTGAAGATCATCATTCTGCAAAGGCTGTTCGCCCAGCATAGGCTTCAGGTTGCCTTTAGCTATGCTGTGCAGCAGGCAGCGAATTTTGCCGCTTTGTATTTTATCTTTGATTTCAGATACAATCTCTTTGCGCTTTTCAGGATTAAGCGCATCTGCATTGAAAGATAACAGCTGAACGCCATGCTGTTTTATAACATCAAAACCGGCCTCAACTTCGGCCATGGCAATGCGTGGCGTGCGGTGCACAATAATCATATTAATACCATGGGCGGCCAATTTTTGCGCCGATGCCAACCCTAAGCCGCTGCTTCCGCCAAGCACCATAGCCCAATAGCCTGTATCTTGAAACTCCTTTACCATTGCAATAATACCCTTTGCGCTGAAAATCCCGGCCCGAAGCTCAGCATCACGCCTTTTTCGCCAGGTTGCGGCTGTTTATCCATAATGCCTTCCAAAACATATAGCACTGTTGCGCTGGACATGTTCCCGTACAGTTTCAGCACTTCCTTGGTTTCATCAATATTTTTTCCCAACCCTGAAAACAAGTCTTCAACCGTTTGTACAATCTTTTTGCCTCCTGGATGAAAAATCAGGTGGTCTATATCTTTTATTGTCAATTGGTTCCGCTCCAGGAACGGGTGTATGATTTCGCCAAAATGACCGGCTATGGTATCGGGTACTTCAATATCCAGAACCATCTGTAATCCCCCATTTGTTAGTTTAAAGCCCATCATGTGCTCGGCATCATAAAAATGGTACATCTGCTCATCCAGTATTTCCGGGCCTTTATCATCTTCGTATGATGAAAGAAGGCAGCAGGCAGCGCCATCGCCAAAAATAGCTGCGCTCACAATATTGGGCATCGAGAAATCGTCCAGCTGGAAGGTAGCCGTAGGCGCTTCAACCGCAATAACAGCTGCACGCTTACCCGGATTGGACTTCAGGAAATTGCGTGCGTATATAATACCCGATATTCCCGCTGCACAACCCATCTCAGTAACCGGCAGGCGCACAATGTCCTGTTTAAGCCCCATACGGTTTATAAGGTAGGCATCCAATGACGGTATCATAATGCCGGTACAACTCACAGTAATAATGTAATCAAGGCTTTTTGGGTCCCAATCAGCCTTTTTAAGTGCTTTGTCCAATACCTGTTCACCCAGTTCAATTACCTCGCGGGTGTATATATCATTTTTTTCCTGAAAGGATGTGGCGGTAAATACCTCTACCGGTTCCATTATAGAGTATCGCCTGTCAACAGCGGCGCCTTCAAAAATCTTTTTTACTTTTTTTACAAAACGTTCTTCCTGGCCTTGAAGCCATGCGTCAACCAATGGCAAAATATCTTCCGTCGCTTTTGAATACTTAGGGAGCTGCTTAGTGGCGGTTACAATCTTTACACTCATACTTTTGAAATGATCCATTGGTAGCGGAACGCCCACTTCCATTCTATAATACTGTTTTTTAGTTTTAATTTATCGGCAAATGCATTTAGTTCATCCCTGCGGAAACCTCGTAGAATTGATGTAAGCCCGTCTTCTTTGGCCATATTGCCCAGATTGAAAACATGCGATACAAACCTAAACAGCCTGTATGCCAAACTGCTCCTTTGCAAATCGTTTATCACCACGCCTATTTTGGCTTTGTTATTAAAGATAGAAATTATTTTCAATATCTCATCATCCTTAAAATGGTGCAGGGTAAGCGTGCACAGGGCTATGTCATATTCCATATCCGGGAACTGAGGGCTGAATATGTCCATACATACATACGTAATATTCGGGTAATCAGATGATAGCTGGCCTGCATAATCAATGGTAAAGCGGTTGGCATCTATTCCAACCAGGTTTACGCTGATGTTTTTTTTATCGCAATAATCTGCCAGCATGCGCAGCATATCGCCGTTGCCGCATCCTACATCCATGATGGTTATGGTGCCCGACTTTTTTGACTTTTTCAAGAGTTTCTTTACACCCTGAAGCGTAAGGCTGTTGCCGCCCAGCATTTTGTTGATGGCCGCAATTTCATTCAGCGTAGTGCGGAGTTCCTCACCTTTCAGCGAAAAATCATCCATTATTTCCCCATCCTGCGTGCGGTAGGTTATATCTATTTTATCCATTTGCTATTTTTATTGGTTTACCATGCGTTTGTTTTATGATAACCGGCAACAATGCCGGCACATAGCTTACAACGCGCATAAGCTGTTTGGTAAGGAAACGGTTCTGCAAAATCCTACCCAGCACACGCCCCATAGCCAGCCTTTTGCTAAACTGCCTGCGCCATTCAGCTTTGTATTGCTGCTCCATCCCTAACCTGTTGCTTTTACCATTTAAAAAATCAAGCACTGTTTCGCTTGCTATTTTGGCGCTGTGTATCGCCATCGCCATGCCATTGCCGCACAATGGGTGTATAAGCCCTGCTGTGTCGCCTGCCATCAAAATATGGTTCTCTACAGGCTGTTTGCGGTCAAAGCAAATCTGGCTTATAGTTACAGGCTTATCAAAAACCATGGCGCTTTCCGCTAGTATTTTTTTCAGGTTCATGTTACGGGCCAGCACTTTATCCTGGTATTCTTCAATATTCTTATATTTTTTGAACGATTCATAATCGGCCAGATAGCACACATTAATCAACCCGCCTTCAACTTTGGAAACTCCACAGTAGCCGCCGTCAAAATTGTGCAGGCCTACCACATCATCAGGAAAATTTCCGATGTAATGCGCCTTTACTGCCAACCATGGCGATTTGCCTTTTATGAAATCCCTGCTCAGCACCTGGTCTATATTGGAGCGCTTGCCGTAAGCCCCTATTACTATTTTTGCTGTATAAGCTATATCTCCTGCAGCTACGTTAAAGCTATCCCCTTCAAATTGTACATCACTAACATTCGCCTCCACTACTTTACAGCCGTTTTCTAACGCTTTTTGGTACAGGCAATAATCCAGTGCATAACGGCTTATACCTATGCCTCCAAGCGGCAATATGGCTTTTACGGTTTTACCATTACTGGCTGAAAATTCAAACTTGTTTATACTTACTGCTTTTAGTGCCGCTACATCTATACCCAGCCAGTCCAGGTAAGGTGTTATTTCACCGGAAACATACTCGCCGCATACTTTGTGTTTGGGGTATCCTGATTTTTCAAGTACCAGCACGCGCCTTCCTTCTTTAGAAAGGTGTATTCCTGCTGTAAGGCCTGCAAGCCCTCCCCCTATAATTATTATATCATGGCCAGTCTCCATAAAACGAATTTAGGGAAAACCTTACAATACAAATGTTATAATTTACCCAAAAAAATAAGCGGCCGTAAATGGCCGCTTATTTTTTTTGACAAAGATGTGGGCTTATACCCTACCTTCTTTTATTTCATCAACAATTTCAGGATTCAACAATGTGGTAGTATCACCAAAATTAGAAAAATCACCTTCTGCAATCTTGCGTAGTATCCTCCTCATGATTTTTCCTGAACGTGTTTTAGGAAGCCCGGATACATACTGTATCTTATCCAGCTTTGCAATTGGCCCAATGTGGCTTGATATGTGTTCATTAATTTCGCGTGTAAGGTTTTCCCTGTCACGCCCTTCGCCTGATTCTTTTAAGATTATAAAGCCATAAAGCGCATTCCCCTTTACATCATGTGGGAAACCTACAATGGCTGATTCTGCAACTGCCGGGTGCTCATTAATAGCATCTTCAATAGGTGCTGTGCCTAAATTATGGCCCGAAACAATAACCACGTCATCAACACGCCCTGTAATACGGTAATAACCTACTTCGTCTCTCAACGCACCATCACCCGTAAAGTATTTGCCTGGGAAAGTAGAGAAATAAGTCTCTTTAAACCTCTGGTGATCGCCCCAGATGGTTCGCGCCATACCCGGCCACGGAAACTTAATGCACAAGCTGCCTACTACCTGGTTGCCTTCAATCTCATTACGTTTTTCGTCCATAAGTACCGGCTGCACGCCAGGCAATGGCAAAGTTGCATAGGTTGGCTTGGTTGGCGTTACAAAAGGTATTGGCGATAGCATTATACCACCTGTTTCTGTTTGCCACCAGGTATCTACAATAGGCGATTTTTTCTTGCCTACATGGTCATTATACCAGTGCCATGCCTCTTCATTTATGGGTTCGCCTACTGAGCCAATTACTTTTAGTGATGATAAATCATGCTTATCAACCCATTCCCAGTTTTCCTTAGCCAGCGATCGTATAGCTGTTGGCGCTGTATAAAACTGTGTAATATTGTGTTTATCTATTACTTTCCAAAAACGGTCCGGCTCAGGATAGGTAGGTATGCCTTCAAAAAGCACTGTGGTAGCACCATTTAGCAAAGCGCCATATAGTATATAAGAGTGGCCTGTTATCCAGCCTATATCTGCAGTACACCAAAAAATATCATTTTCTTCATAGGCAAATATATTCTTAAATGTATAAGCTGTATAAACCATATAGCCGGCTGTGGTATGAAGCATACCTTTTGGCTTGCCTGTAGAGCCTGATGTATAAAGTATGAACAGCGGGTCTTCTGCATCCATTATTTCTGCAATATTGTTTGCCTGCGCTTCGTCAAGCAAAGGCTGTAGCCATTGGTCGCGCCCTTCTTTCATATTTACGTTAGTGTTGGTCCTTTTAGCTACCAATACTTTTTCTACGCATGGGCATTTCTCCAGCGCTTCATCAATTATGCCTTTCAAATCAATGGTCTTATTACCACGAAAACCGCCGTCAGATGTTATAACCATACGGCATTGTGAGTCATTTACGCGCGTAGCAACCGCAGAGGCAGAAAAACCTGCAAATATTACTGAGTGTATAGCTCCTATCCTGGCACAGGCCAGCACAGTTACGGCAAGTTCCGGTATCATGGGCAGGTAAATACATACCCTGTCTCCTTTTTTAATGCCCTGGTCACGTAATACGTTAGCCATTTTGGCTACGCGGTCATATAATTCATTATAGGTTATATGCTGTGCAGGTTCGTCAGGATTATTAGGCTCAAATAAAATTGCTGTCTTCTCACCTCTTTTGGCCAGGTGGCGGTCAATACAGTTTTTGGTAATATTCACCTTGGCATTCACAAACCATTTTACATCAGCCTCCTGCATATCAAATTCTACCACTTTGTCCCATTTTTGGTACCAGGTAAAGTTTTCATCGGCTATCTTTTCCCAAAACTTTCGCGGTTCGCGTATTGATTTATTATAGTGCTTAAAATATTGCTCAAGGGTTTTTACCTGATAGTAGCTCATCTTGTCTAAAATTTTATTGGTTCAGCGATTTGTAAATATAACAATCATTTAAAAACAACCCCTCATAGCTACTTATTTTTAATATTTATGTAAAATACACAAGGTAAAATTATTTTTTTTGAATGCTGTATAATTTTGTCCTGATTTTTTTTTGCTATATGTAATTTTTAAACTGATTGTTTCACAGGAAAATAAATATGAATAATTATTATTTTCAATATTTTTTCAATGAATAATGAAATTTATCACAAAAATCATTAAAAATGACATCGATATTTTTCTTTTATTTGTGAGATACATTAAGATTGCCATGCAAATTGACCCGGAAATAACCGATAGCAAAAACGTATATAAGATACTTACCGGTGCAGTAATACCGCGCCCAATAGGATGGATTTCCAGCATTAGCGAAAATGCCGTGCCTAACCTTGCGCCTTTTTCTTTTTTTAATGCCGTAGGCGAAGACCCGCCGCATGTAATGTTTTCAACTGTACGCACCGGCAATACCAATAAAGACACGCTTAACAATGTGCTGGCCATCAAACAGTTTGTAGTTAATATGGCTACGGAAGAGCTGGTAGAAGCCATGAACAACACTTCCATCAACCTGCCGCCCGATGATAATGAGTTTGACTATGCAGGTTTAACGCAACTGCCATCAGTCAGGGTGAAGCCGCCAAGGGTTGCCGAAAGCCCCATACATTTTGAATGTGAGCTGGTGCATCACTACAGCCTGGAAGGACATAAGGACGGCGGCGCTACCATAATGATTGGGCGCATAGTGATGTTTCATGTTGATGACAGCGTATTACTGGACGATTATAAGATAAACAGGGAAGCCTACAAGCCCATAGCCCGCCTGGAAGGGTGGAACTACGCTAAGCTGGGTGAGGTATTCTCAATTAAAAGGCCATTTATAAAACCATGAAAGTAACGGTTATAGGCGGAGGCCCCGGGGGCTTGTATTTTTCGATATTGCTGAAGAAGGCAATGCCCGATTGTGACGTTAATGTATATGAACGTAACAGGGCCGATGATTCTTTTGGCTTTGGCGTGGTGTTTTCTGACGAAACGCTGAGTGAGTTCCTGAGCCGTGACCCGCAATCTTACGACCTGATACGCAGCCGCTTTGCCTATTGGGATGAGCTTGATGTAGCACGCGATGGCGAAAAGGTGCGCATAACCGGCAACGGCTTTTGTGGATGCTCTCGTAAAACATTACTACAGCTATTGCAGCAGCGATGCCGTGAAGAAGGTGTTAACCTGAATTTTGAATACAACATAGACGATTTAAGCCAGTTTCAGGACTCTGACATAATTGTGGCTGCCGATGGTATCAATAGCGGCATACGCGATAAATATGCAACTGACTTTGGTACAAATATACAACTACAAAGCAACCGCTTTGTATGGCTGGGTTCTACCCGCCCGCTGGACTCTTTCACTTACTTTTTCAGGACAACGCCTTATGGCACCTTTGTAGCCCACACCTACCAGTATGAGGAAGGCATGAGTACCTGGATTTTTGAATGTACCGATGCCACCTGGCAAAACGCCGGCTTCAATGTAACTGATGAAGAAGATACCATCAACAAACTTGCAGAAATATTTAAGGAAGAGCTGGACGGCCACGGGCTGATATCCAACCGGTCACACTGGAGGCAGTTCCCGGTAATTACCAATAAAAAATGGAACCATAACAACATTGTGCTACTGGGCGATGCCAAGGCCACGGCCCACTACTCTATCGGTTCCGGCACCAAGCTGGCCATGGAGTGCGCCATAGCGCTGGCCGATTCAGTAATACAGCATAAAACCGATGTGCCTGCTGTTTTTGCCACTTACGAAAAACTGCGCCGTAACCGTGTGGAAATGATACAACATGCGGCCAACGTATCGCTGCAATGGTTCCAGGATATGGACAGGCACATACAGCACCCGTTCCTGCAGTTTGCTTTCAGTGTAATGACGCGTTCCAAAAAAGTAACCCTGGAAAACCTGGCATTGCGCGACGCATCTTTCACTCAAAAGGTCATGGCTGAATTCAATGCCAACGCAGCCAACGAAAAGCCATCAACATCTGCGGCGTTCACCACTTTCTGCTTGCGTGGCATGACGCTGGATAACAGGATTGTGATGAGCCCCATGGAACAATATTCAGCCACCGAAGGGCTGGTGAACGACTGGCACCTTATGCATTACGGCAGCCGTGCCATTGGTGGCATCGGCCTCATCATTACCGAAGCCACGGCCATTTCACCTACCGGAAGAATAACTTTAGGATGCCCAGGTATATGGTCTAAGGAACAAGCTATTAAATGGAAAAAAATCACAAAATTCATCCATAAAAACAGTAATACGAAAATTGGTTTGCAGATAGGGCATTCGGGCCGTAAAGGAGCGGTAAAATTCCCGTGGGAAGGCAATAACGAGCCCATTGATAAACCCTGGGGATTGTTAAGTGCTTCACCTATTGCCTTCAATGATATGATGGCGGCACCGCAGGAAATGACTGTGGAAGATATGGACATCATAACCCATGAGTTTGAGAATGCTGCCCGAAATGCCGATGAGGCAGGTTTTGACATGATAGAACTGCAGGCCCACCATGGCTTCCTGCTGGCGTCATTCCTGTCACCGCTTACCAATATCCGTACCGATGAATTTGGCGGAAGCATTGAGAACAGGTTGAAATTCCCACTTAGGGTGTTCAAGGCCATACGAGATGTACTGTCACCGGAAAAACCTATCAGCGTACGCATCTCAGCATCCGATTGGGCAGAAGGCGGCATTAAAGAGGAAGATGTTACTGCCATAGCCGAAGCCTTTAAGAAAGCCGGGGCTGATATCATCAACGTATCCACCGGATTAACCGTTGAAAAGCAGAAACCCGCCGTGGGCAGGATGTGGCAAACACCATTTAGCGATATGGTGCGCAACACTGTACACATACCAACCATAACAGCCGGGTACATACAGGACATCGACCAAATCAATACCATATTATTAAATGGCCGTGCCGATTTAGTTGCACTGGGCAAAACCCTGTTGTTAGACCCGTCGTTTGTGCGCAATGCACAAGCGTATGAACTTTACAACGCCCACGACCTGAATTCGGTTGGCATACCAAAGCAATATATGTCGGCCGCCTCGCACCTGTACCCATACATCAACGGCCAGCGCAAAATGCTGGAAGGCATGAAAAAAGTACTGAAACCGCTAACGCATAAAAAGTAAGCAGCACCGCCATGAAACACTACGAAGATAATTTTGCACACGACCACCTGCCGCATCCTTCGCTCATGGCAGAATGCTTTACCGGCCACCCTGATTTTGAATTCCCGGACGACCTGAATTGCGTGGAGCGATTGCTGGACAGGCACATTGCTGAAGGCAATGGTTCACGCATAGCAATACGCACTTTTGAGAACACTTGGACCTTTAAGGATTTGTGCGAAAAAGCCAACCAGATAGCGCATGTGCTAAAGGAAAACCTGGACTTTGTGCCGGGCAACCGCGTACTGATACGTTCGGCCAATAACCCCATGTATGTAGCCTGCTGGTTCGGCATCCTCAAAGCCGGTGGAATTGTAGTGGCAACCATGCCATTGTTGCGCGAAAAAGAGCTTAGCGTAATGATTGAGAGTGCCGAAATAAGCCATGCCTTTTGTGATTACACCTTAGAAGAGGCACTCATGGCTGTGGAATCTCCCTATCTAAAGCACATTATTACGTTTGATGGTTCAGGCGAAGGCATCTCCAAGCTGGAAACACTGATGGGCAATAAGCCCAAAACATTTGGAAACCATGCTACAAAGGCCGATTCGCTGGCAATTATAGGGTTTACATCCGGCACTACCGGCAAACCTAAAATGACATCGCATTACCATAAAGATATATTGCTGATATGCGAGGCCTTCCCAAAATATGCCTTGCAGCCTACACCCGATGATATTTTTACCGGAAGCCCTCCGCTGGGCTTTACTTTTGGTTTGGGCGGGCTGGTGCTGTTCCCTTTCTACGTTGGGGCATCCACCTTTTTGATTGAAAAACCAACCCCCGAACTATTGCTGCAGGCCATACAGGACCACAAAGTAACCGTATGCTTTACTGCTCCTACCGCCTGGCGCGTACTTACAACAAAGGTGAGAGACTATGATATAAGTTCATTGCGCAAATGCGTATCGGCCGGGGAAACACTCCCTCTGAAAGTTTGGGAAGACTGGTACGATGCCACAGGGTTAAAGATTATAGACGGCATCGGTTCTACCGAAATACTCCATATCTTTATATCCTCTAATGAGGAGATTATGCGCAAAGGCGCTACCGGAAAAGCCATCCGTGGCTATGAAGCACGTATAATTGACAGTGATGGCAATGAAATAACCGATGGCTCCCCGGGGCGACTGGCAGTACGCGGTATTACCGGCTGCAAATACCTTAACAGCCCTGAAAAGCAGAAAGAATACGTGGAAAACGGCTGGAATATAACCGGCGATATTTTTCGCAAGGATGAAGACGGCTACTTTTGGTTTGTGGCGCGGGGCGATGACATGATCATTTCATCGGGTTATAACATTGCTGCGATTGAAGTGGAAAGCGTGCTGTTGACACATGTGGATATAGCCGAATGTGCCGTAGTGGGCATACCACACGAAGAACGCGGAATGCTGGTTTGCGCTTACATAGTACTTAAAGAAAAAGACAAAGCCTGCAATGAGCTGACCAAAGCCATACAGGATTGGTTTAAGGTAGTGGCGGCACCCTATAAATATCCGAGGGAGATACGCTATGTAGATGTGCTCCCTAAAACCGAGACCGGAAAAATACAACGATTTAAACTGAAAAACTCAGTAACAGCATAATGGAAAAAGCATTTATTAAAAAAGAGACCGTACGCTTTCAGCACGTGGATTTTGCAGGGATAGTTTTCTACCCGCGCTTCCTGGAGATGCTGAACAATATAGTAGAAGATTTTTATGACGAGGTATTGGGCATGCCCTTTAAGAACATACACAAAACCGGCGGCATCCCTACGGTTGACCTGAAGGTGCAATTTAAAAAAGCAGCCCGCCTGGGCGATGTGCTGACTAAGTACCTGTGGGTTAAAAAACTGGGCGTATCGTCAATGTACTGCGGGTTTAAGTTTGAGCATGCCGATGGCTCTGTATGCCTGGAGGGCGAGGTAACACTGGTGCGCGTGGATTTCAAGGGTGGCCGTGACGAAATAAAGTCCAGCCCCTTCCCTGACGATATGCGTGCCAAGCTGGAGCAGTATGTGATACCGGATATGCGTTTCTAATTTCAGATTTTTGATTTCAGATTTCAGATTTTCTGTCATTGCCGAAGTATCTCATTCAAAATTCATAATTTAAAATTCATAATTCATAATTCAATACAATGTTGGATTTACCAAAATTTAAAGCCGCTGCGGTGCAGGCTTCCCCGGTTTTCCTTGACGCGGATGCCACGGTTGAAAAAGCGTGCGGCATCATTGCTGAAGCAGCAGCCAACGGTGCAAGCCTAGTAGCCTTTCCCGAAGTTTTTGTGGCGGGCTACCCTTACTGGAACTGGATCATGACACCGGTGCAGGGCAGTAAGTGGTATGAAAGGCTGTACACCAACTCCATAACCGTTCCCGGCCCGGAAACCGACAGGCTGTGCCAGTCCGCCAAAGAAAATAACTGCCATGTAGTGATAGGCGTTAACGAGCGTGGGCAGAGTTTTGGAGAGTTGTACAATACCAACCTGATAATTGATAATAACGGCAACCTGATAGGCAAGCACCGCAAACTGGTACCTACCTGGGCTGAAAAGCTGACATGGACCGGTGGCGACGGGTCATCACTTAAAGTTTATAATACCGAGATTGGTCCTATAGGCACACTGGCTTGTGGCGAGAATACCAACACCCTGGCACGTTTTACGCTGCTTACACAAGGAGAGCTGATACACGTAGCCAATTACATTTCGCTGCCAGTAGCCCCACCCGATTACAACATGGCCGAAGCGATAAAGATACGCGCTGCGGCACATTCGTTTGAAGGCAAGCTGTTTACCGTGGTGTCGTGCTCAACCATCACCAAGGAAATCATTGATACTATGAAGGAGGATGTGCCAAATGCGGAAGAGCTGCTTACAAGAAAGAATAGCGCATTTACAGGTTTCATAGGCCCGAATGGCGCAGTTATAGGCGAACCGCTGATTGATGAGGAAGGCATTGTGTATGCGGATATCGACCTGAGCAAATGCATACAGCCCAAGCAAATGCACGATATACTGGGGCATTACAACCGTTTTGATATTTTTGACCTTCGGGTAAATACTGCCCCAAGGAAAAACATAACGCTTAGCGATACGCAGGAGGATTTTTGAGTGTGAAAAGACTGAAGTCATTAACGATTATTAGCCTATTGATGATGGCCGGAGTACTTTGGCTTGCCTTGGCTAAATATGAAGATATGGCTATTATAAAAAATGGAAAGAATGTTACAGTAGATATTATTGATGTACCCATCCCTTGTGGTGAGGGTTCCAGGATTAGTAAGGCGCATTTTAAGTTCAGTTATCTTGGGAAAATATACCGAAAAAATTTCCTGGGAATGCACTGCGAGGACATACAAATAGGCAAAGAATTTACATTGCGTACTAATGATGATAATTCCGTCTTTGTATTTAATGATGAGGGAGAAGAAATAAAATCGGATATAGCCGCCTGTGCGGGATTAGCCATAATGTTTCTTGCCTGTGCGATATTTGGCCAGTTTAAAAAAGAAAAAACATTCATGCCCAATCAGGGTAATTATAAAAAACAAAGAAAACCAAGGCAACCTAAAATGGGAAGATATAATAACATAATAAAATAAGATACTAAAGGTATTTGCCAAAAAGAAAAAGAATGGCTTTTTAGCCCTGACAGAGGCGGTATCCTTTTGAGGCACGAAAAGATAAAGCCGATGGCAGGAACAAGGACAACCGGAAAGCCCAGGCCATCCGCTTCAAATAAAAATAAATTCTGATACTATAAAGTATGGAAACAAAACATGACGACAGCGTTTTAGGCCGTGCCCGCGTAAAGGACACGCCGGAACTGGAAGCCTACTACAAAGAACTCGAATCACTCGGTGCGGGAGCACTGTGGACCGTGGCCAACGACATTGAGCCATGGGAACCGCGCACATCATCCGTGCCTATGCTATGGAAGTACGAGCAGCTGCGGGAACTGGTTTTAAAATCAAGCGAATTGGTTACGCCCGAACAGGCCGGCCGGCGCGTGGTGTACCTGGTGAATGACAAGCGCCGCGATGTGAGCGCTGCCGTGGGCTGGCTCTATACCGGCATACAGGTTACCCGCCCCGGCGAAAGCACTTCAGCGCACAGGCACAGGGCTTCGGCACTGCGCTTTATTATGGAAGGTGAAGGTGGCTATACCGTAGTTGACGGCAACAAGATAATGCTGGAAGTGAACGATTTTGTTATTACCCCAAACAGTACCTGGCACGAACATGGCGTGGAAGCCGGCGGCAAAACCTGCATCTGGCAGGACGGACTTGATATTCCGCTGGTGAATGCGCTGGAAGCTAATGATTATGCGGTATATGACGGCAAACAGCCGCTGGTTGCACCGGTAAACCATTCTCCCCTAACTTACAGCGGCGTTGGGTTGGTACCGGCAGACAGTGATTGGGATAAGCCGTATTCTCCCCTGTTCAAATATTCGTGGAAACATGTTTATCCTGCTTTGCTGGAAGCCGCAAAGGTAAACCAGGGCTCTCCGTACGATGGTATCCTGATGCATTATACCAATCCTAAAACAGGCGGCCACGTAATGCAAACCATGGGCGCATCAATACAATTATTAAGGCCAAGCGAGCATACGCAGGCACATAAGCATACAGGGTCGTTTGTATATCAGTGCGCTAAAGGACATGGCTATTCCATCATTGGCGGCAAGCGCTTCGACTGGAAAGAGCGCGATATTTTCTGTGTGCCGTCCTGGGAATACCATGAGCATGTAAACGGTAGCGATACTGAAGATGCCTGCCTGTTTTCCTTTCATGACCTGCCGGTAATTGAATCACTTGGGCTTTATCAGGAAAAGGTGCACCCGGAGGGAAGGCAGTGATCAGTTTTCAGTCACAGTCGCAGTTTTCAGTAAACAGATTAACAAATCAACGAATCAACGAATAAACAATATAAATGAAATTAGTTACTTACCGCATTAACCATACCGCTGCCCGCCTGGGTTTTATTGATGAAAATATGGTTATCGACATACAAAAGCTGGCACATGTCAAAAGTGCTACCCTGCCGGATAACATGCTGGATTTTATAGATTTGGGCATTGAAGGCATCAATCATGCCGTGCAGCTTTACAATACCGCCACGCAGGAAGAACTGCTGGATTGCTCCTTTCCCTTAGGCAATGTAACGCTTATGGCCCCGATACCTAAGCCGCGTAAAAACATTTTTGGCATCGGGCTGAATTATACCGAGCACGTGGCAGAATCGGCCAGGACACTTGATACGGCAAAGGAACTGCCACAGCAGCCGGTTATCTTCTCTAAACCGCCATCGGCAGTTACAGGGACGGATACCAACATTATCCATAACCAAAAAATCACCCAGCAGCTGGATTATGAGGTGGAGCTGGCCGTAATTATTGGCAAGGGCGGAAAGAACATCAGCAAGGAAAACGCTATGGACCATGTGTATGGCTATACGGTAATCAACGACATCAGCGCGCGCGATTGCCGACGTGCCGGGCAGTGGATTGTTTCTAAAGGGCAGGATACATTTGCGCCTATGGGCCCTGTACTGGTGACCCGCGATGAGATTGCCGACCCGCAAAACCTGAACCTTTCGCTAAAGCTGAATGGCGTGGAAAAACAGAATTCCAACACAAAATTCATGCTGTTCGATATAAAAGACCTGATACATGACCTGAGCACGGTTTTCACGCTGGAAGCAGGCGATATAATAGCAACCGGTACACCTGCAGGTGTTGGCGCAGGCCGCACCCCACAGGAATGGATGTGGCCCGGCGATGTGGTGGAGGCTACCGTGGAGGGAATCGGTACGCTGAAGAATTATATTGTGGATAGTGAAGAAGAGACTACAAGATAATAAATTATAGACAAAAGACTTTCCACGCTTCGAAATCTATGCGTCGTAGTGGAAACCTGAAACTTTAAACCTGAAACTAAATGAAAAAATACCGCATTGGCCAGATTGTTCCAAGCAGCAATATAACTATGGAGACGGAGATACCGGCACTTTTCCGTGCCAGGGAAACCGTTTCGCCGGAGCGTTTTACCTTCCACTCCAGCCGCATGCGCATGAAGAAAGTCACCAAGGAAGAACTGGAAGCCATGGATGCCCAAAGCCTGAAATGCGCCCAGGAACTGAGTGATGCCCGCGTTGACGTTATGGGCTATGCCTGCCTTGTGGCCATAATGAGCATGGGGCGTGGCTACCACTGCGTTAGCGAAGCCAACCTGTATGAGGAAACCGTAAAGAATGATGCCCCTGCCCCAATTGTAACCAGTGCCGGCGCGTTAATTAACGGGCTTAAAGTACTTGGCGCTAAAAAAGTGGCCGTGATAACACCGTATATGAAACCGCTTACGCAGTTAGTAGTAGATTACATTGAACATCAGGGATTTGAAGTAGTGGACTTTATTGCCCTTGAAATTCCTGATAACCTGGAGGTAGCGGCACAAGATCCTATGAACCTGCTGGAGATTTACAAGCGGCTTGACCTTACCGGTGTTGATGTTATTGTGGCTTCGGCGTGCGTGCAAATGCCATCACTGGAGGCTATTGATGCCATTGAGAAGGAAACTGGCATACCGGTAACTTCAGCTGCGGTTTGCACCACTTATGAAATGCTGAAAAAACTCGGCCTTGATACTAAAGTGCCTATGGGCGGTGCGTTGCTTAGCGGCAAATATTAATAGTATTGGCGGGTTAGCTACAACTCTTCCCAGGGTTTTTCGCGCCCGCCAAAATTTTTAGCTTCTATATAAATTTTCTTTACTGAAGGGTATTCTTTTTTGATGCGGTCTTCCAGTTCCGTTACAGCCCTGAAAAGTTCATCAACGGTCATTTCTTTTCGAAATTCCACATCCAGCGCAAGCAATATCTCATTAGGTGCCAGGTGCATTGTAAGTGGAAAATAAAGTGTCTGCACCCTTGGCTCGTCATTTACAATACGGTAAATCCCTTTTACAATTTCGGAATTGGCGCTCTCACCGACCAGTAAACCTTTACTTTCTTTAACCATGGTTATTGCAACTATAATCAGCACTATACCAATCAGCATGGAAGCAATAGCATCATACATCGGGTTATTAAAGTAATGCCCAAGGAATACGCCCAGTAATGCAATGACTAATCCGGTTATGGCGGCGCTCTCTTCATATATCACAGCAAACAGTCCGGGATCTTTGCTCATGCTCAGTTCTTTCCAAAAGCTGAGCCCTCCCCTGCTTTTGTTGAATTCGCGCACGGCGTAAACAAGTGAAGCTCCTTCAAATATCATCGATGCAAACAGTACTACATAATTCCAGAACGGGTCACGCAATTCCTGCGGGTGCTGCAAGTGGCTTATCCCTTCGTAAACGGACATCCCACCACCCAGTGAAAAAACCAGTATAGCCACTATGAGCGACCAAAAATAAACTTCCTTGCCATGCCCGAAAGGATGCCCCCTGTCCGGCGGACGCTGGCTGCGTTTCATGCCAAATAATAACAGTAACGAATTTCCGCTGTCAACTGCACTGTGTATGCCCTCGCTCACCATAGCAGAACTACCGGTTATGGAGGCTGCTACAAACTTAACTGCTGATATGCCAATGTTAGCGGCGAGCGCACCGTATATCGCTATCTTAGAATTTCCTGTCATAGCTAGTTATAAAAAATCCCCGATAAAAAACTTAGCGGGGATTTTGTTTGTATTTAGTAAGAATGAATTAATAACGTTCGTTTGTTTCTTCAAAGTCTTCATCGTCAGATGATATAGACTGGTTTTGATCCTCATCAAGGTCTACATTATCCTCTAACAGGTAATCATCCTGGCTGAAAGCATCCGAATATTTGCTATTACCGCCTTCAGGGTTCCATTTCTGCTCCACGTCAGAACCATAATTACCCTGGTCAGAACTGGCTGTAGGGTTGCTTTCCTTTGTGTAGCTTACACCTGGTTGCTCTAAGGCAAGATACTTATCGGTATCATCATTTTGTGGATCATTATCTACTGGGTTATCCGTACGCTGCTGTATGGAATTATTGTTGTTTTCTTCCTCATACCCATTACCCAGATTCTTATTTCCGGTATTTTTATCCTGGTCATTCATAGCATTATTTTTTAGAACAACAGCATTGTGCTGAGTTCATTTAGTTTCCTTAACCTCAGGTTGGTACGCAATAAATTTTTAATCAGCTGGTTGCATGATATTTCCTCTACTTTTTGGGTCTCACTTTCAAAATCTCTCGCTGCTTTTTCAAAAGAAACAGTGTTAACTGCATTCATGCTGCCCGGCTGATTAGTAATTATACGTTCCATAATAATAGTGTTACAGGATTAATAGCTTTTAGTTTCTCATCTAAATTACCACCTATTTTTTTAATGAGCATCATACTATATATTAAATAAATGCCAATTTTAACCATTAATTTCATTCATACCCATAATTCATTGATTATTAAATAAATAAAAAAGCATTGTACCCTCCTTATTATACTTAACAATATTTTAAAAGTACTGCTGTAAGTAAATGCTTATTTTTATGAAAACCTAATGCCATGGACATCACTTTTAGCAATAATCCTAAACTTACGCTGCTACTGCCTGTAATTTATTATGCCTGGCAGGACAGTGTTATAACAGATAAAGAATTTACCGCCATACAACATTTTATTAAAGAACAGGAATGGCTTACCAGAGCAGAGAAAGATTTCCTGAAGTCGAAAATAGATTTGGCATCTCCCCCATCCCGTTCAGAACTTTTCCGTTGGAAAGGACTTATTGATAAAGCACTCATTACCAACAACCCTAACAACCTAACCGAATTAGGTTACTATATTGCCAACGCTGAACGTGAGGCTTTAACCAAACAGGATATTACCAAAGTAGCGGCATCATTCGCTGCTATGGAATCTGCGCTTGGAATTATGAGCCGCGAAGTGATTGAAAGCTTCCGGGGGAACCGCAATACTATTACAAATGCTTATAAAACTGTTGAAAGCTTTGATGTAAAACAAATGACGGCTTTGCTGGATGGTGAACAGGCACCTATCATCAATACTATTAAAGACATTATAAAAAGCGGGGAATTTAAGCTTGAAACGATTACTGATATTGACCAATACCGTGAAAAAGTTTGGGAATGGTGCGCCATTTTAGGCGAGAAGGGTTATGGCAGTTATGCTTATCCTAAAGCCAATGGCGGCAGGAATGATATTGAGGGCTACTTTGCCATCATGGAAACACTTAGCTACCACGACCTTAGCCTGGTGATAAAATTTGGTGTGCAGTACGGCCTTTGGGGAATGAGTATCCTTTCACTTGGAACCGAAAAACATTACCAAAAATATCTTGCGGAAGTTGGTAAAGCCAAATTGCCCGGCTGCTTTGCCATGACTGAAACCCACCACGGGTCTAATGTTAAAGGTATTGAAACAACCGCTACTTATAGCCATACTACACGCACCTTTACTATCAACACACCTGAAAAATATGCCCGTAAGGAATATATAGGCAATGCCGCCGTGCATGGCGAAATGGCTACTGTTTTTGCCAAACTTGTTATTGGCGGAAAAGATTATGGCGTTAATGCCTTTATTGTCCCAATTCGCGATAAAGAAAGAAATGTATTGCCCGGCGTAACTATTGAAGATTGTGGGCACAAAATGGGTCTAAATGGTGTTGATAATGGGATTATATTCTTCAGCAATGTAGAAATACCGTATGATAATATGCTGGACCGATTTGCGCAGGTGAATGACCAAGGAGAATTTGAAAGCCCTATACCCAGCGATAACAGGCGGTTTTTTACCATGCTTGGCACGCTGGTTGGTGGCAGGATAGGCATACCACGCTCAGCACTATCGGCTACTAAAACCGGATTGGCCATCGCTATAAAATATGGTGACAGGCGCAGGCAGTTCGGACCCGAGGGAGGAAAGGAAGTCCCGATACTGAATTACCGTATGCACCAGCGCAGGCTGATGCCCTACCTGGCCAATGCGTATGCACTGCATTTCGGGCTGCAATACCTTACCAAACGCTTTGTGAACCGCAAAGAAGATGAAATGCAGGATATTGAAGCGCTGGCCGCAGGAATGAAATCTTATGCTACATGGAATGCCCGCAACACATTGCAGGAATGCCGCGAAGCCTGCGGCGGAAAAGGCTACCTGAGTGAAAACCGCATTGACGACCTGAAGAATGATACCGAAATATATACCACTTTTGAAGGTGACAACACGGTGCTGATGCAACTGGTGGCCAAGAACAGGCTGGGCGAATTCCGGAAACAATATGGTGAGATGAATATATCTGCCATATTAAATTATGTAGTGGACAAAGCCAAAACCAGCGTTACCGAAAAAAATCCGTTTGCTATTCGCAATACCGATGAAGCACATTTAAAAGATCCGCAATTCCATAAGCATGCTTTTGAGTACAGGGAAAAAGAGCTCACCTCCTCTGCCGCGAGGCGTTTTAAAAAGCTGGTTGACGATGGGCTGGACACTTTTGATGCAGCTAATATTATGCACCCTCATATGCTGCAAATTGCCGATGCTTACCTGAACAGGGTATTGTTGGAACAGTTTTATGTACAAATTGAAGCTGTTACCTACCCTGCATTGAAAGAAGTGCTTACCAGGCTTTATAACCTGTTTGCCCTAAACAAACTGGAAGAAAATAAAGGCTGGTACCTGGAGCAAGGGTATATGGATGGTGTAAAGACTAAAGCCATACGCAAACTGGTAGGCCAGCTATGCTGGGAAATACGCCAGGATGCTGTGCCGCTTACAGATGCTTTTAATATTCCGGAAAACTGTTTGGGTGCTATTGTTACAACAAAGGTAGCGGAGGCATAAAACAAAAGATTCACACTTCGACAAGCTCAGTGTGACTCTTTTGTTATAGTACTATAGGCTTATCCTGCGCATTTATTCAAACAAATCAGAAACTTGTCAAAACAGTATCACAGTTTAGGCAGGCTGAGCTTGTAGAAGCGTAAATCATTTTAGTTTAGCCTTACATTTGCTGCATAGCTCTGGCTTGGCATTATCAATTGTAATGATTTTTTCAACAGCATCGGTCATAACACAATTTTTATCAGGGCAGTGTGGCAATCCAAAATTATGTCCAAGCTCATGTATGGCCACTTTTTTAAAACGTCCAAACTGAATGGCTTTGTCTTTATGTTTAAGCCTAAAATCGCTCACAATGCAGCTTTTACCAGGACAATATGCGAGGCCCATAATACCAAAGTCATTATATTTCCATTCTGGCTTCTTTATTTTTCCGGTATTATCTCTTTTAGTAACAGATATGTCATTTGTTGTCAAGCCAATAACATAATCTATCCCATCAGGTATATTACGTTGCTGTATAATAATAAGGCTGTCAGCCCTGTAGCGGTGTGATTTTATTTTAGTAAATGCTTCTTCAGGCAATAGACTCTCATCAAATATCTTTACAGTAACTTTATAATAGCCTTCAATAGCATTCTTGATTAAAGTAGATTTTTCCGATGATAAGCCTTTGTAGGGCAAAATTGCTACAACTGTATTTTTATCGGTAGGCTTTTCACTACAGGAAATTAGTATAAGCACCAAAAAGGCAAATAGTTTTTTCATGCATGCAAATTAAGAAACAAGCTACAATTATACAATGTTAAATAAAAGCATTGATCCCTTTACTTCCTATCCATCGAATGCTGTGGTGTCTTCCTGGTATCAATAATATATACTATTTTCCACATGTTATTATCCTTATACAGCTGAAAGGAGTTTACGCCGCTGTGCGTCATTTTTCCGTTTACATAAAATTCATACGGTGTCCATACGTGTGCCATGCTGCCGTCAACCTGTATGTTGTAGCTCAGTAGGCGCTCCTCAATTTTCAGATTTTTAGGGATGGATGCTACAGAACCGTAAAACTCCTTCAATGTTTCATCGGTAAACTTTGCCCCTTTAGCGCTTTCGGTAACAGTATGCAGCGCCATGGCATTGCTGCAAACTGATTGTACCTTTAACGTATCCCCGGTTTGCAGGCCGTCAAAAAAGGTATGGATGGATTTTTTGATGTCTGCTTCCTGTGCCATCATCAGTTGCGTGCCTAAAAGCACAAATGCAAGTAAAACTTTTCTCATAATTGATTTGATTGATGGTTATTGGTCTTATTGGTTAGCATTTGTTACATCTGTATGCCAATAAAATAAGAAGTTGCTTATGTTTCTTGGCACATTTTACTACATTTACCCTTCTAAAAAATACGATTATGTCTGTTGCAAAAAAAGATTATAAAAGGATAACTACCCGCTCCCTTATAGAAATGAAAGCCAATGGCGAAAAGATTTCGATGCTTACTGCTTATGATTTTACCATGGCAAAAATTGTTGACACTGCGGGTGTTGACGTTATTTTGGTGGGCGATTCGGCCTCCAATGTTATGGCGGGACACGAAACCACACTTCCTATTACGCTGGACCAAATGATATATCACGCCTCATCGGTAGTGCGCGCCATAACCCGGGCGCTGGTGGTGGTTGACCTTCCTTTCGGCAGCTACCAAAGCGACCCTAAAGAGGCGTTACGTTCATCTATCCGCATTATGAAAGAAAGTGGCGGGCATGCCGTAAAGCTGGAAGGTGGCAGTGAGATTAAAGACTCTATCAAAAAAATACTGAATGCCGGCATACCGGTTATGGGGCATTTGGGCCTTACCCCACAGTCTATCTATAAGTTTGGCACCTACACCGTGCGTGCCAAGGAAGAAGCCGAAGCCGAAAAGCTGATTGAAGATGCGAAAATGCTGGAACGAATTGGCTGTTTTGCCGTAGTGCTGGAAAAAATCCCTGCGCAGCTGGCCAAAAAAGTGGCAGAAAGCATCAGCATTCCCGTAATTGGCATTGGCGCCGGTGGCGGTGTTGATGGCCAGGTATTAGTAATACACGATATGCTGGGTATGAACAATGAATTCAGCCCTCGTTTCCTGCGCCGCTACATGAACCTTTATGAAGGGATGACTACTGCCATAGGCCAGTATGTAAGTGATGTAAAGGCAAGCGATTTCCCTAATGAGAAGGAACAGTATTAATTTCAGAATTTAGATTTCAGATTTCAGATTGTCAACTTGAACTTGTCGAAGGGCTGTTAATAATATCAAATTGAAGATAGTAAGTACAAAAGATAACCTGGACGTGCTCTACGAAGATAACCATATCATCGTGGTTAATAAACGTGTTGGCGATATCGTTCAGGGCGATAAAACCGGCGATAAACCACTGAGCGATGTGGTGAAGGAATACATAAAGGATAAGTACAATAAGCCTGGCGAGGTTTTCCTTGGGGTGGTGCACCGGCTGGACAGGCCCACTACAGGTATAGTGGTTTTTGCCCGCACATCTAAAGCATTGACAAGGCTTAATGACCTGTTTAAAAACCGTGAAACCCAAAAAACCTATTGGGCTGTGGTTAAGAACCGCCCGCCACAGGATGCCGGTATACTGGTGCATTACCTAAAGCGCAACGAAAAAAGCAATACCTCAAAAGCACATACCAAAGAAGTGCCAGACAGCAAAAAAGCCAGCCTGGACTACACCATAATAAAGGAGCTTAACAATTACTATGCGCTGGAAATTAACCTGCATACAGGGCGCCACCACCAGATACGGTCGCAGCTGTCAGCTATCGGCTCACCTATAAAAGGAGACTTGAAATATGGTTTTGACCGTAGTAATGCCGATGGCGGCATTCACCTTCACGCGCGCAAACTGGCTTTTACCCACCCTGTTTCTAAAGAACCTATTGAAATCACAGCCCCTGTGCCTGATGATGTTATATGGAAAGCGGTGTAAAGATTTTGTTATAATCCTTCCTTAATTTTAACATTTTCATTATCTTCACAAGAGGTTATACGCATATACCTATTTTTGGGTATAGTATAGCTAAAAATATTCCCTTACTCTTGCACTCTTAAACAAACTAACAATATGAAAAAACCTTTACTATTTATGTTTTCCCTGCTATGCACAGGCGCTATGGCACAAGAACACTTTTCGGGTATCAATACCTCCAGGCGTGTAGGCTTGCTGAATGCTGCACTTAATCCGGCTGAGCTAAGCAACATGAAGAACACCTATGAAATCAACGTGTTTAACCTGAGCGCTAACGTAGCGAACAACAAAATCACTTTCAGCGATATTGTTACGGGCAATAATTTTGACAACCTTATCTTCTCCGGAGATGAAGCAACCAACCTGCGTGGTGATCTTGAAATACTAGGCCCGGCCTTTGGCTTTAAGCTTGATAAGTGGGGCTTTGCGGTAACATCGGGCGCTAAAATCAAGGCTAACTTTGTAGATATTGATGTTAACCTGGGTAACGCCGTAACCGATGCCGCTACTGACGCCATATTAGGTGGGCCTGTACGGATAAATACTGATTATAACCAGCGTGCCACAGCCACAACATGGGGCGAAATTGGGCTTTCTGCCGCAAGGGAACTTTTCAATAACGAAGAGCACCGTTTTACCGGAGGCGTTACTTTGAAATTGCTTTTCCCGGGTTCCTATGCTAACGTTTCTGCTGACAGGTTTACAGGCACCATAACCCGTACGGGCACCGAAGTTTATCTTGACGATGCCTCTGCCAACGTAAACATTGCCTACTCCGGATCATTAGCTGAAGATTTTACAGATAGCAGTAACTTCTCACAATTCTTTGCAGGTGGCCTTAATGGCTTTGCTGCTGATTTGGGCATTACATATCAATGGAAGGATAAGGTGAACGGAGGCAATATACTTAATGCAGGGCTTTCTGTCAGAAACCTGGGTAGCATGACATTTAAAGATGATAACAATGTAAGCAGGAACTATAGCATGAACGTTCCGGATGTTGCTGTAGGTGGTTTTGACCTCAGGCAATTTGAAAATGTCGACGACCTTAGAGATATTGAAGCTATCGTAAATTCAAGCCCTTATTTTACATCCATGAGTACTGAAAAAGACTTCAAGGTAAAACTGCCAACTGTATTTTCTGCCTATGCTGATGTTAAAGTTTACAAATCGCTTTTTGTTACTGCCTACACCCAGCAAAAGCTGAATGAGGATAACGAAAACGATCAGATTGCCATACAAAACATCATAACTGTAACACCGCGTTATTCTATTGATATTTTTGAAGCCTATGTGCCGCTGTCACACAATGAGATTTCAGGCTTTACCGCAGGCCTTGGTTTCCGCCTTGGCGGTTTCTTCATCGGTTCAGGCTCAATCATTTCTGCTGCCGTGAGCGATACTGACCAGGCCGATGCGTATGTTGGTTTCCGCTACGGGTTTTAATACTTCAACACTATAATGAAAAGATATTTTTTAATGGCTTTGCTGCTGGGCTCACTGGCGGCAAAGTCTCAAATCAATCCTGAAAACAGTTCGGTTCAGGTAATCGGCTATTGGGATAAGAACGAAAAGCATACTTATGATTTCCTGAACGAAAAATCAAAAGTAAAAGGTAAGGATACCATTGTTACCGAAAGCATAAGCTACAAGGTTGACATGGTGGTGCTGGACTCTACCGCTACCAGCTACACTGTGCAGTGGAAATACCGTGACGTAAAGGCTACCACCGAAAACAAAAGCGCACAAAAACTGGCCCTTTTAAACGAAGGCCTTGTCATAAAATTCAAAACCGATGAGTTTGGTGCTTTTTCCGAATTGCTCAATTGGGAAGACATCAAAAAGCATAACGAAAAAGCATACCAACTGCTGGAAAAGGAAGCGGATGCTACATTCCGCCAGGCGATGATAGCTGTAATCAGGGAAAGGTACAGTACACGTGAGGCTATAGAAGCGCACTCGCTAAAAGAAGTCGCGCACTTTTATACCTTCCACGGGCTTGGTCTGGAAAAAGGCGAAGTAATTGAAAATGATGTGGATGAGGAGAATGCCATTACCAAAACCATAATGAAAACGCATATTAAAATTGAGCTTTTTGATGTGAATGTAGAAGATGCAGACTACATCATAAAGTTTTGGCAAACCTATGACCGTAACGCCATAATGCCTGTGGTTACAGAAATGCTGGGCGACATTACCGGCAAGGATACCAAAAAGCTGAACGACATCATCAACAAAGCATCGCTTACGGATTACCAGGTATCCCAAATTCATGATTCCGGCTGGCCGATAAGCTCCTACTTCGAACGCCTGGTAAACATCAATGATACCCAAAACCTTGAAACCCGCTATGTTTCGCTGGTAGAATAGTTTGGCAGAAAATGCTAAATTGATGATAAAGTACCTCATACCCTGGCGCTTATTTCCTAACTTCATACTACTAAACTTACAACTATGAAATGGTTAGGCAGAAGGCAAAGCGATAATGTTGAAGACCGCCGTGGCATGTCGGGCGGCAAAATAGCCGCAGGCGGTGGTATCATTGGGGTTATCATATTACTCATCAGTATGTTTACCGGTACCGATACATCAATTCTAAACGATATCCAAAACCAAGTACAGCAAGGCAACCCTACCGAAATCCGCGAACTTACTACACAGGAAAAGGAGATGGGCGATTTTGTGCGTACCGTACTGGCCGATACTGAAGATGTATGGGCTAAAATTTTCCGAGAGCAGGGCTTAACCTACCAAAATCCTAAACTTGTTTTATTTACAGATGGTGTTCAGACAGCATGTGGCGGTGCATCATCGGCATCAGGTCCGTTCTACTGCCCGCTTGATAAAAAAGTGTATATGGATCTGGCATTTTTTGATGAGTTGAAGTCGCGCTTCGGGGCAAAGGGTGGCGACTTTGCCATTGCTTACGTTATTGCGCATGAGGTAGGCCACCATGTGCAGACATTGTTAGGAACATCAGATAAAGTACGACAGATGCAACAACAGACCAATGAGCGTGGTGCCAACAGATTATCGGTAGCGCAGGAACTGCAGGCCGATTTTTACGCCGGGCTTTGGGCACACTATAACGAAGAGATGAATAACGTACTGGAGGAAGGCGATATTGAGGAAGCATTAAGCGCAGCCAATGCTGTTGGTGATGATGCCATACAGAAAAAAGCACAGGGGCATGTGGTGCCTGATTCCTTTACACATGGTACATCTGAACAGCGGATGTACTGGTTTAAGAAAGGTTTTACGTCCGGCGATATTAACCAGGGAAATACTTTTGACGAAATAAGATAATTTAATAGTATAAAATGCCCTGAAGTTTCAGGGCATTTTTAATTATTCTTTTTGGCATTCATTATCTGCCACTGCTCGTTAATGTATTTTACCTTGCGCACTTCCTTCAGGATATCCTCACGTTCTTCATCATACTCATCTGAATCTTTATCAGGAAAATTATCCAGGTCTTCTGCCCTTTCCAGCAGGTTTTCCATTACGGGCTGTAATTTATCTTTTACTATCTGCGGCATGCTGCAAAACAATTCTTTAAGTTCTTTCTTCATAGGTTAAGGTTTTGGGTCATAGGTTAGGGATGCCTCATTATCATAAATGAACAGGTAAAAATCTGTGATCATCAGTTCAGTCCGTCATATCCGTGTTCCCCTAATTTACAAATTAAAATTCAAAATCTACAATACTTATCCCAGCCATCCTTCCCTGTCCAGGCTACGGTATTGTATGGCTTCGGCAATGTGGTTGGAGCCAACATTATCATCGCCTTCAAGGTCGGCTATTGTGCGCGATACCTTCAGTATCCTGTCATACGCACGGGCTGAAAGATTCAGACGTTCCATAGCCGTCTTCAGTAATTGGAGCGAGGTTTCATCAAGCTGGCAGTATTCGCGAATCTGCTTGGTGTTCATCTGCGCGTTGTAGTGTATATTCTCCAAGTGCTCAAAGCGGGCAGACTGCAATTCCCGTGCTTTGGTAACGCGCTGGCGGATGTCAACGCTACTTTCGGCCTTGCGGTTGTCCGACAGTTTTTCGAAAGGCACCGGCGTCACCTCAATGTGTATATCTATCCTGTCCAGCAATGGCCCTGAAATTTTACTTAAATAGCGTTGCATTTCGTGGGGCGATGAGCTAACCGGCGCATCAGGGTCATTAAAATAACCCCCGGGGCTTGGGTTCATGCTCGCCACCAGCATAAATGATGATGGATAGGTAATAGTAAACTTGGAGCGTGAAATGGTCACCTCCCTGTCTTCCAGGGGCTGGCGCATTACTTCCAGTACTGTGCGTTTAAATTCAGGCAGCTCGTCAAGAAACAGCACACCATTATGCGCCAGGGATATTTCACCGGGCTGCGGGTAGCTACCGCCGCCAACCAATGCCACATCGCTGATTGTATGGTGCGGGTTCCGGAAAGGCCGCTGGTTCATCAGCCCCACTTCACGTATCTTGCCTGCCACACTGTGTATCTTAGTAGTTTCCAGAGCTTCCTTTAGCGTCATGGGTGGCAAAATGCTGGGCAATCGCTTAGCCAGCATGGTTTTACCGGCACCGGGCGGGCCTATCAGTATGATGTTATGCCCACCGGCGGCGGCAATTTCCATACAGCGTTTTATACTCTCTTGCCCTTTTACATCAGCAAAATCAAATTCAGGGAAATCAAGCGTTTTATAAAATTCTTCGCGGGTATTGATTACTGTCGGTTCCAGTGTGCCGCGCCCTTCAAAAAAATCGATAACCTCTGTAACATTTTCTATTCCATAAACATCCAGCCCGGCCACTATAGCGGCTTCTTTCACGTTTTGCTTCGGCAGGAAAAAACCTTTAAAGCCTTCTTCCTTAGCTTTGATGGCTATAGGCAATACACCTTTTATAGGCTGAAGGCTTCCGTCAAGTGACAGTTCACCCATAATGATGTACTTATCCACTTCTTCCGATTTTATCTGTCCAGAAGCAGCCAGTATGCCTATAGCCAGTGTAAGGTCATAAGCCGATCCTTCCTTCCTCAAATCAGCAGGCGCCATGTTTATGGTAATCTTTTTAACCGGTAGCTGGTAGCCGTTATTCTTTAAGGCGGCGGCAATGCGGTAGCTGCTTTCCTTCACGGCATTATCAGGCAGGCCTACCAAGTGGTACCCTACCCCTTTATCAATGTTTACTTCAACGGTTATGGTGGTGGCTTCAACCCCAAAAACGGCACTCCCGAATACTTTTATCAGCATATAGAAAATTTATGAACCGAAAATACACAAAATTCCCGCATCATATAATTTATGAGAAAAATAATGCTGAAAATTTTCTTAACACAAAATATCTGTTTACATTTATGTTTTAATCACCAATAACAATTTAACATGGGACTATTTAATGCCATCATGGGGCACGCATCAGAAGTGTCAATAGAAAAAATTTCACAGGAATTCCAGCCGATATTGGTTCCCGGAGAGAATATAGAGAAAGCGTTCAAGCTCATAAGGGATATGTTTGTATTTACCAACAAGCGCCTTATTCTGGTTGACAAGCAGGGAATCACAGGCTCTAAAGTAGATTATGTAACTATACCTTACACCAGCATCATCAAATTTTCTAAAGAAAGCGCCGGACTTCTTGACCTGGATGCCGAGTTGAAAATATGGGTACGAGGAGAAGCGCTTCCTATCAAAAAGCATTTTGGTAAGGATAATAACATTAACGAAGTATATCAGATACTGGGCCAGCATATACTTAAATAGTTCGCTAAACAAATCTTGATAGCCAAACTATGTTTGGCTATTTTTTTATCTATATTATGGAGGGATTAATAAAAGACACATATATTCTTATGATGCTGGCAGCAGGGTTTATAGCACTCTTAGCTGCTATAGTGCCTGTTTTACTAAAGCGTAAATATATCTCTCCACCTATAGTTTATTTATTGATTGGTATTGCGGTTTACCTTATCTGTTCCAAAACCGTAATAAGGCCTTTGGAAGAGCTTGAGATCATAAAGCGCATCACTGAATTTGTATTAATAGTTTCGCTTACCAATACAGGCCTTAAAATAAGAAAACCTTTCCGGTGGTCATCCTGGAAGTACTCCTTTCGGTTGCTGCTCATTGCTATGCCACTAACTATATTGGCAGCAGGTTATCTTGGGTGGTGGATTATTGGTTTGCCGGTTGCCACAGCGGTTTTATTTGCTGCATTAATATCACCCACAGATCCTGTACTTGCCGCAGAACTCCAAACATCACAGCCCAGTAAGGACGATACATCAAAAATAAAACTGGGCTTAACATCAGAAGCGGGCCTGAATGATGGCCTTGCCTTTCCTTTTACCTACTTTGCAATTATGCTAGCTACTAAAGGAACAAATTATACAGAATGGATTGGTGACTGGTTGCTGTATGATATTGTTATAAAAATAGCCATAGGACTGGGTGTGGGGTTAGCTACAGGCTGGTTGCTTTATAAGGCTGTTTTTTCTATTAGTGAGAAAGACATGTTGGGTAAAATAAGCCGTGGTATATTGTCATTATCGCTTACACTCCTTCCCTATGCTATTACCGAGCTGTTTGGAGGCTATGGATTTATTGCAGTATTTGCTGCAGCCTGTATGTTTAGTAATTATAAACAGCATGACAGGCACATGGACAGGCTGCACGATTTTAATGAAGAGCTGGAAGGCTTGTTTGTAGCTTTACTATTTATTGCTTCAGGTAGTTTTATATCATCTTACTATTATCTTTTTTTAAACTGGCAAGTTATAACGGTGTCATTAGTTATGGTCTTTTTAATACGCCCTGCAGCGGGCTATGCTTCTTTAATAAAAACCGGCCTCAATCCTTTTCAGCGGTTTGTACTTTCATTTTATGGTATCAGGGGTATTGGGTCTATATTTTATCTTGCCTATGCGCTGTCCGAAGCCAGCTTTCCGGCTAAGGAAAAGCTGGTGGAAGTTACCATGGCAACAATATTTTTATCGGTAATGGTACACGGCATGACTGCCAGGATAATTCAAAAGAAAATTAAAAAACACGATACATATAAACCTTATGAGCAATAAACTTGTAATAGTAGGCGGTGATGCTGCGGGAATGACGGCAGCATCTAAAGTGCGCCGAGAACAACCCAACCGCGAAATTATAGTGTTCGAAAAATCACAATACACCTCCTACTCTGCCTGCGGAATCCCATATTACATATCGCAGATTGTGGAAAGCTACCAGGACCTGATCGTCCGCACTCCGGAAACTTTCAGGGAAAAGTACAATATTGATGTGCGTACGCTGCATAAGGTAATAGCTGTCGATACTCAAAAAAAGCGTGTAAAAGTATTTGATAAGACTAAGAAAGTAGAATTTTGGGAAGACTATGGCCAGCTGCTGATAGCTACAGGCGCACAATCCTACTGCCCAGATGTGCCTGGCTATGCCGATGAAGGCGTGTTTGGCATCTCAACTCTGAAAAGCGGCATACGGCTGGAGAATTACCTGGAAGAGCACAAGCCGAAAAAAGCCGTGATTATTGGCGGTGGCTACATTGGGCTGGAAATGGCCGAAGCATTGCTGATACGCGGGCTTGAGGTGGCGCTGGTAAACCGGTCTGCCGAAGTGATGAATACACTGGACCCGGATATGGGCGCTCTGGTATCGGAAGCGATGCGCAAACTGGGCGTGACATTATACCTTGGCGAAGGGCTTACCGGTTTTAAGCAGCAAAACGCCAAGGTAAGCGCTGTGGTAACGGATAAGCAAACCATTGAAACCGATATTGTGGTGCTGGGCATGGGTTCATCGCCCAATACCGATTTCCTGAAAGGCTCCGGCATTGAACTCGGCGTGAAGGGTGCTATAAAGGTAAACCAGCACATGCAGACCAATATTAAAGACGTGTATGCCGCCGGCGATTGTACCGAAACTTACAATATGGTAAGCGGCGAATATATTCACATTGCCCTGGGTACAATTGCTAATAAAACCGGGCTTGTGGCAGGTACTAACCTTGCGGGAACAGAAACTGTTTTTCCGGGTGCAGTGGGTACAGCCGTGTGCAAGGTATGCAGCTATGAGGTGGCACGCACCGGCCTGCAGGAAAAAGACCTGAAGAAGCTGGGCATAGCTTATGAAACTACTATCATCGACAGTAAAACACGTGCAGGGTATTATCCGGGCGCTAAAAAAATTACTGTGAAGCTGCTGGCCGAAAAAGGAACCGGTAAATTACTGGGCGGGCAGATTATTGGCGAAGAAGATGCTGCCAAACGCATTGATGTAGTGGCAAGTGCGCTAACTCATAACCTTACCCTGCAAAACCTGATTGACCTTGACCTGTCTTACGCGCCGCCCTTCTCACTGGTGTGGAATCCGGTGCAGCTGGCCGCCCGCAGGCTTATGGATAAGATATGATTATTTAAATTTTGAGATTCCGTCTTTCAGCCACGCCTGGTATTCTTCAATGTCAGGTGTGTAGCCTACCGGTTCGCTCAGGCTTTCTTCATTATGGTTAATCAGTACATAATAAGGCTGGGCATTGGTTTTGTATTTGGTAATCTGCAAATCGCTCCATTTATTGCCAACGCTTTTTACCTTGCGGCCTGTTTCTTTAGAGATGTATTGCTCTGCTTCAGGCAGTGCTTCCTTGGCATCTACATACAGCGATACCAATACTACATCATTCTTCAGAATATTCAGCACCCGCTCGTCAGACCATACAAAATCTTCCATCTTACGGCAATTCTCACAGCCATATCCTGTAAAATCAATCAATACAGGCTTTTTTTGCTCTTTGGCGTAGGCAAGCCCTTTGCTGTAATCTTCAAAAGCAACAATGCCATGTGCTACTCGCTTAGCGCCTTCAGGCAAATCTCCGGAAGATGCTCCCCCACCACTACTGCCAATGCCGTTAGGGCTTTCGCTGTACATTAAAGGCGGTACATATCCGCTCACTATTTTAAGCGGCGCACCCCAAAGCCCAGGTATAAGATATACCGTAAAAGACAATACCAATAATGCCAGTGATAACCTGCCTACCGAAATATGTGCAAGCGGACTATCATGCGGTAATGTAATCCTGCCAAGCAAGTATAAAGCCCATGCCCCAAAAACAGCTATCCAGATAGCAATGAATGTTTCCCTGTGCAGGAAGTGTGCCTGCACTACCAAATCAGCTTTAGAAAGGAATTTGAAGGCCAGTGCCAGCTCTAAAAAGCCAAGTGAAACCTTTACTGTATTAAGCCAGCCGCCTGATTTTGGCAATGAATTCAACCAACCCGGGAACATCGCAAAAAGCATGAAAGGTAAAGCCATAGCCAGCGAGAAGCCTACCATGCCCACTACAGGGGCTAAACCGCCTTTTGAGGCTGCCTCAACAAGCAGTGTGCCCACAATTGGCCCTGTGCAAGAGAATGACACAATAGCCAGTGCCAGCGCCATGAAAAGGATGCCTAAAATCCCTCCACGGTCAGCCTGCCTGTCCACTTTATTCGCCCATGAATTGGGCAGCATAATTTCAAATGCCCCAAGGAATGAGAATGCAAAGAATATAAGCAATATGAAAAACGCAATATTAAACCATACATTTGTTGATAGTGCATTCAATGCATCAGCACCGAAAATTGCTGTAACCAATGACCCCAATAAAACATAAATAATAATAATTGAAATACCGTAAAGTACTGCATTTTTTATACCGGCAGCCTTTGATTTACTTTGTTTGGTGAAGAAACTCACTGTCATAGGTATCATAGGGAATACGCACGGGGTTAGCAATGCCGAAAAACCGAATAAGAATGCAATAAAGAAAGTACCTGCAAGCCCTCTGTCATCTCCTTTATCTTTTGGTTTTGTAGTTGTTTTGGTTTCTGCTACAGCTTTTTCCGCAACCGCAGGCTCTGAGAAATTCTGCACTTCTTTGGATGACAGTGTTTTCAGGTCGAACTCAAACAATTTGTTTTGCTGTATGCATACATTTTTGCATACCTGGTAAGATAATTCTACTTGTACCAGGGTATTGGCAGTATTGGTAATTTTTATCTTCTGCCTCAGCTGTACCGTATTTTCCCAAAAGATTTCATCTACTCCAAAAACATCATTAAAGGCTGTACGGGTCTTGCTCTCCTGTGCTTTGCCCACAGCTTCAAAATTGTTTTTGTCATTATTGAAAAGCACCTCCAAAGGATTAACTCCGCCTTCCGGGGTGTATTGGGAATACATGTGCCATTCCGGCTCTATAATACCGTCAAAAACCAGTACATATTCCGTATCTGATTTTTTTTCAATTTTAGATGTCCATTCTATCGGATCCAGCACCTGGGCGTTGGAAAGTAAGAATGCAAATAAAAACAGTAAGGTACAGGCAAATTTATTCATTATATAAGGCTTCAATTTTTAGTGTTTGTGTTGTATTTTTATCGGTTTTAAAACGTTCGTCAGCACGTTTGTTAATTATCCATACTATTTGATTTTCAGAACATAAAATCCATATATCTTCCTTTTCACTTAAAGACATTTTCTCATCCTTAAAATACTTGGAAACCTTCTTCTTTTGCCCTTTCATTCCCAAAGGATAAAAGTAATCACCTTCCTGCCATTTTCTTACAACTAACGGAAATTTTAACTTTTGGGCATCCACTGTTATTTCGTGCTCACCGGAAGGTATCATCCTAGCCTCCGCAGGTGATAATTTTAAATGTACCGGATATGTAATTTCTTTAACGTCTTTTTCAATCAGATATTGGCTATTGTCATTTTCTTTTAGCGGCTCCAGTATCAGCACTTCCCTGTCTTTTAAAAGCCGGTATCCCTGTGAAAGAAGTTGCTTGCCTGATTGTGCATCAACCACGGCGTAAATATCTTCCCACGCGCTAAAACCAAATGGATTGAGCCAATGGTAAAGGTAGGCTGTGTAGTTTGGCAGGCGCTTCAACTCTGCAACATTAATATGTTTCTGCCCGTTTTTCTCTGTAACCACCTGTTTATATACTAAAACAGAAGCATCTACTACCATAGACTGTGCCTGCTGCAAATGGCTTAGCGTATTTTGGAAAGAACCGGCAAAGGATGGATTAAGCGCTTTCAGGGCCGGGACAATATCATGCCGCAGCTTGTTGCGCAGGTATTTGTCTGATGCATTGCTGCTGTCCTCCCGCCACTGTATTTTATTTTCGTGCGCAAAAGCTTCAATTTCTTCACGGGTAAAAGGAAGCAGCGGACGTATGATATTGCCATTTTGTTGTGGTATGCCGGTCAGTCCTTCCAGCCCGGTGCCACGCGTAAAATTGATAAGGAAAGTTTCGATGGAATCATCAAGATGGTGTGCCGTCAGCAGATAATCCAGGTTATTTTCAGTCAGCAATTCTTCAAACCAAAGGTAGCGCAATTGCCTTGCCGCAACCTGAACCGATAGTTTATTATCAGCAGCAAAAAGCTTTGTATCAAAGCGGGTTACAAAAACAGGAGTATTATACTTTAAAGCATATTCTCTCACGAAGCTTTCATCGCCATCGCTCTCTTCTGCACGCAGTCCAAAGTTGCAATGCGCCAGTGCAATACTGTAACCCGATTGCCTGAAAAGCTCAGCCATTACCATGCTGTCAACACCGCCGCTGATGGCCAGCAGCAGTTTCTTATCCTTTAAAAAAGAGAGGTTGTTATTGAGATGGTATTTAAATCGGGAAAGCATAACCAAAGGTAGTAATTTTTAGTTTCCGCTTAAAACCTGGTGCATGGCTTTCGCTTTCAGCAGGCACTCCTCATATTCCTGCTGTGGGTCTGCCTTGGCGGTAATCGCACTACCAACAGAAAAAGAAACATATTTGGCTGCCTCGTTATACAAAATACTACGTATCACCACATTGAAGTCAAAATCGCCTTCCGGCGTAAAATACCCGAATGCACCGCTGTAAAGCCCACGGCGGGTTTCTTCCAGCTTTTCGATGATTTGCATAGCTGAGATTTTTGGTGCACCCGTCATACTGCCCATAGGGAAACTGTTCCTGATAACTTCAACAGGCGTGGTATTCTCCCCTATCTCAGAAACAACTGTTGAAATAAGGTGATGCACCTGCATAAAAGTATAAACACCGCACAGTTCCTCAACGTTAACCGAACCTTTAGCAGCAGTACGGGACAGGTCGTTACGCACGAGGTCTACAATCATTATGTTTTCGGAACGCTCTTTTTCATTAGCGGCCAGTTGCTGTTTTATGGCACTATCTTCTTCAGCATCAGCGCTTCTTTTTGCCGTGCCTTTTATAGGCTGGGAAATTATCTTGCTGCCCTCTTTGCGTAGGTAACGTTCCGGCGATGCGGAAAGCAGGTAGTATTTGTGGTTTTTGAAGTAAACCGCAAAAGGCGGCTGCGATACTTTATTCAGTTTTTTATATACTTCCGGTGGGTTAATAACCGCATCTTCAGCATAAAATTCCATGCAGAAGTTGGCTTCGTAAATATCGCCGCGGTGTATGTGCGCCAGCATCTGCCCTACCTTATCAAAGTAGTTTTGGTGCGATATGCGCTGTTTTATATCAAGCTTGAAAATTGTCCTTGTATCTGTAATTTTAATGCCGCAAATCGCCTTAAAATCATCTTCAGTCTCATCATCGCAAAGCTTCAGATAATGCATTTCCAAAACATTTCCCTTTAGCAAAAAAAGTTTTTTGGGCTGGAAGAAGTAAAGATCAGGGAACTCCAGCCCATCATGATTTCCGGATGCGAGGTTTCCGGTATCGTTCTTCAGGTCGTACGACAGGTAACCAAACAGCCAATCTTTGGTAATTTGCTGGTACTCGTTCAGTTCGTTAAAAGCATTATGATAATCGGTTTTTACAGAGGTAAACGCATCAACAGCCAGCACTGCATCGTAGGATGTGTACTTTTGCCGGTAATTGCTGCTATCCAGCCAGGATACTTCACGGAACTGCTGTGCCCATTGCAGTAGCTGTTCCTTAAATTGCCCTGTCTCATTTATCTCAAAACTGATTGTAGTCCTCAACTTTCGGTGTGTTAATCCAAGCTTAGGGTTATCTGCCCGTCATCGTCAAGCGTAATGTTCTGCTCGTCTCCCGATACGTTTTCATCGCCTTTCACTTCCATCTCTTCCGGTGCTTCTTCCACAGGCTCTTCAAATGGCAGCGATTCCAACAAGCTGATTTGCCTTACTTTATCGGCCGTAAGCTGGTTGCCCAGTGCTTTGATGCCTTTAACGGCTATAAAGTTTTCAATATCTACGGTAATAGTTTCTTTTTGCACGCCTTTTATTTTGGCAAAGATAACTTCAGCCACGGGGCGATAATCGGTAGATACAATCTCCAGTTGCGACTTTTCATGTTCGGTGATAAACGTCTCCTCTTTATTCTCATTCTCCACCACAAAGCGTTTTATAAAATAGCGTTCTTTTTCGCCGTCATAATAAATTGCGGAAATCGGTTTTTTAGGATGCCATTTTTCCAGCACTATCATGCCTTCGTCAAAATGCGTGGTCAGTTCCGGTATAATGGTTTTAAGCTTGCCGTTCTGGTTGATGATCAGCAGCCTGTCGTTCGGCCTGAATTCGCCCAGCAGCTCTCCCCTGCCATCCACGTTAAGCCGTTGCACGGTATCGTCAAACCAAATCCTGCGCGGCTTCAGGGTTGATATGCCTTTCTCTTTGAGCTCAATTTTCTTTATAGGATATTTGGTAACCGTATTGCCTTTGGATGCCCTGCCTTTTATGGCAAGGTTAGCAAAATCCAGGTCGAATTTCAGCTTTTTCACGCTGCCCACCTGACGTAAAAGGATGGTAACCACTTCAGCCTCACCATTAGGATTGCCGGAGAAGTATAATACCTGAGAGCCTTTGTTGCCCTGTGTAAGGTCATATAGCTTATCACGCGTTACGCCCGAAACATTGAAACGCTTTACGTAAGACGGGCCCGACTTACCGTCGCGGTAAATCATGTTGTAAATGGTACGCTTATCGCCTTTGTCAAATACGGCAACGTGAATGATGTCTTTACCCACAAACGTTTTTACATCTACTTTTGTAATCATCATGCTGCCATCGCGAAGGAACACGATAACATCATCAATATCACTGCAATCAGCAACGTACTCGTCCTTTTTAAGGCCAGTGCCTATAAAGCCTTCATCACGGTTTACATACAGCTTGGTGTTGCGCAGTACCACTTTGGTAGCCTCAATATTATCAAAGCTGCGAAGTTCGGTTTTACGTTCACGGCCTTTGCCGTATTTGTCTTTCAGCGTTTGGAAATAGCTTATGGCAAAATCTATCAGGTGCTCCAGATGGTGCTTTACCTGTGCAATTTCACCTTCAAGGGCTTCTATCTTTTCCTGTGCCTTGTCAATATCGAATTTAGAGATGCGCTTGATTCGGATTTCCGTAAGCCTTACTATGTCATCTTCCGTCACCGGGCGCTTCAGGTGTTTGGTAAAAGGCTTCAGTCCCTCGTCAATAGCACGGATAACGCCCTCCCAGGTTTCCTCCTCTTCAATGAGGCGATAAATCCTGTTCTCAATGAATATCCGCTCCAGCGAAAGAAAATGCCACTGTTCCTCCAGTTCATCCAGCTGAATTTCCAACTCGCGCTTTAGCAAGTCAACCGTGCGGTGGGTTGATATGCGAAGCATTTCGCTCACGCCAACAAAGTACGGCTTGTGATTTTCAATAACGCAGCCCAGCGGTGCTACCGATGTTTCACATGCCGTAAAGGCATACAGTGCGTCAATAGTTTTATCCGGCGACACACCCGGCGGGAGATGGATCAATATCTCCACCTCTGCGGCGGTGTTGTCTTCAATCTTCTTTATCTTTATTTTGCCCTTCTCGTTGGCTTTCAGTATGCTATCAATCAGCGTTGATGTATTGGTGCTGAAAGGTATCTGGCTTATTACCAGCGTACTTTTGTCCAACTGCGCTATTTTGGCACGAACGCGCACTCGGCCGCCCCGCATTCCGTCATTATAATTAGATACATCAGCAATCCCGGCAGTTGGGAAATCAGGGTATAGCGTAAAAGGCTTATTTTTTAATACTTTAATTGAAGCATCAATAAGCTCATTAAAGTTGTGCGGCAGCACTTTGGTGGATAAGCCCACAGCAATACCTTCGGCTCCCTGCGCCAAAAGCAAAGGGAATTTTACGGGTAGGTTCACCGGCTCGTTCCGCCTACCGTCGTAAGACAGTTGCCACGGCGTAATCTTGGGGCTATACAGTACTTCCAACGCAAATTTGCTAAGCCGCGCCTCAATATAACGCGAAGCCGCAGCGCCATCGCCGGTAAGGATGTTACCCCAGTTACCCTGCGTATCAATCAGCAGGTCCTTCTGGCCTATTTGCACCATGGCATCACCAATACTGGCATCGCCGTGCGGGTGGTACTGCATGGTATGCCCTACCACGTTAGCCACCTTGTTATAGCGGCCATCGTCAAGTTCCTTTAGCGAGTGCATAATGCGGCGCTGCACAGGCTTGAAACCGTCCTCAATAGCCGGCACGGCACGCTCCAGGATAACGTAGCTGGCATAGTCCAGGAACCAGTCTTTGTACATACCGGTTACCTTGGTAATGGTATCACCCGATTCAGGATTGTCCTGCTTTTCGTAAAAATGCTCCCCGTCAAAGGGTTTTATATTTTCGTCTTCTTCGTTCATTTTAGTGCTTTCCTTCACCGAAATATTTCACTCCGGAATTTTTGAAAATTTTCTCAAGCTCATCAAGGTTGTAATAACTATGTTTAAAATCAGCCCGTGCATTATTACAATGAAAACATATTTCCATGTAAGCTATTATATCCTCCTTATTATAAAAAAGTATGGCATGCCTCGGATCAAAGCAAGCGCTGGGAGAGTCATCTACCTCTTCATCAACAAATAAAGCCTCAAATATTTTCTTTTTTGATACATTATCTAAAATAATCCTGTCTTTAAAATGAGAAGGGTCTGACATCAGTTTCCTTTTTTCAACCAAAAAATTATTATAATCACCTTTAACCCTCAATGTATCCCACTCATATCGCACCGGATACGAAATCACCTCCACCTTATCCTCTTCTGAAAATGGGAAAGTTTTACTCATTTCCGGCAGTGGTTTCTGCTGTTTTTCAGCCACAGTTTTACCTTCCGGTTTTGAATTGCATCCGATAATTAAAAAGCTTAGTAAAATTATTAAATACTTCATATTAGGATTCTTCGACCACATTTTACTGCGCTCTGAATAACAACTAGTGACCGGTCTTCGACAAGTTCAAGCTAACTGCTAACTGATCATTGCGACTGCCAATTGGCTTACTCCACCACATCCAGCTCTACCTTCAAGTTATTGATGATGAACTCCTGCCTATCGGGCGTATTCTTGCCCATGTAAAACTCCAGCAGGGTTTGTATTGATGTGGCGCTGTCCAGCTGAACCGGGTCGAGCCTTATTTCCTCGCCAATAAAATGTTTGAACTCATCGGGCGATATTTCACCCAAACCTTTAAATCGTGTTATCTCCGGCTTGCCTTTCAGTTTCTCAATCGCATTGCGACGCTCTTCTTCGCTATAGCAGTATATGGTTTCTTTTTTATTGCGCACACGGAACAGAGGTGTCTGCAAAATATACAGGTGGTTCTCCTTGATCAATTCAGGGAAGAACTGTAAAAAGAACGTAATCAGCAACAGGCGTATGTGCATGCCGTCAACGTCGGCATCGGTAGCAATCACGATGTTGTTATAGCGGAGGTTTTCCATCTCTTCCTCAATATCCAGCGCCGCCTGCAACAGGTTGAATTCCTCATTCTCGTACACTATCTTCTTGCTCATGCCATACGAGTTCAACGGCTTACCCCTAAGGCTAAAAACAGCCTGTGTGTTCACATCCCTCGATTTGGTTATTGAGCCGGAAGCCGAGTCACCCTCAGTAATAAACAGCGTGCTTTCAAGGCTTCGCGGGTTTTTAGCATCGGTTAGGTGCACACGGCAGTCGCGCAGCTTTTTATTATGTAGGCTGGCCTTTTTAGCCCTGTCGCGTGCCAGTTTGCGTATGCCCGAAAGCTCCTTGCGCTCGCGCTCTGCCTGTAATATTTTCTTTAGCAAGGCATCAGCCACTTCCGGGTTGCGGTGCAAAAAGTTATCCAGCTTGTTCTTGATGAAATCATTCACAAACGTACGCACGCTGGTTAGCCCCGGCCCCATTTCGGTAGAGCCCAGCTTGGTTTTGGTCTGCGATTCAAACACCGGTTCCTCTACCTTAACGCTTATGGCGCTCACAATGGATTTGCGGATGTCTGACGCTTCAAAGTTCTTATTGTAGAATTCCTTGATGGTACGCACAATAGCCTCACGAAAAGCGCCCAAATGTGTACCTCCCTGTGTGGTGTTCTGTCCGTTAACGAACGAATAATATTCCTCGCTGTACTGGGTTTTACTGTGCGTCATGGCAATTTCAATGTCATCGTCCTTCAGGTGTATGATGTCATAAATCCTGTCGTCTTCAGCAATGGTTTCGCCAAGCAGGTCTTTGAGGCCTTCCTCGCTATAGTATTTTTCGCCGTTGTAAATTATTGTCAGCCCCGTGTTCAGGTAACAATAATTCTTCAGCATTTTTATAATGTATTCGTTGCGGTACTTGTAGTGCTTAAAAATGGTATCATCGGCCACAAATGTTACCTTGGTACCCTTGCGTTTTGTGGTCTCTACCAGGTCTTCCTCCAGCGTGAGTTCACCTGCCGAAAATTCCGCGGCCTTTAGCTGGTTATCACGAACCGACTCTACCCTGAAATAGTTAGACAGCGCATTTACCGCCTTGGTACCCACACCGTTTAGCCCGACAGATTTTTTGAATGCCTTGGAGTCGTACTTACCACCGGTGTTCATTTTAGAAACCACATCAACCACTTTGCCCAGCGGTATGCCACGGCCATAATCGCGCACGGTTACGGTCTTGTCCTTTACGGTAACCTCAATGGTTTTGCCGGTGCCCATCACAAACTCATCAATAGAGTTATCTATCACCTCCTTCAGCAGTATGTAGATACCGTCATCGGGCGATGAGCCATCGCCCAGCTTCCCGATGTACATGCCGGGACGCATGCGGATGTGCTCCTTCCAGTCGAGTGAACGGATATTATCTTCAGTGTACTGATTCTGCTCCAGCATATGTTTTTATGGATTTTCTGCTAATGTACTATTTCTGCCAAAAAAATGAAAGCCGGATTGCAGAAACTTATTAAAAAGCATCTTAACAATCCGGCTGCCAATAGTATTTATTAAATTTACTTTATCCTGTACGAAGCTACCGACCGCTGGTTGATGTAAATGGTAAGGTAGCCTGCCATATTTGGGTCCAGCGGCACATCAAATTCGGCCACGCCGTTTTTATCGCTGGGCTTTATTTCTTTAAATACTTTATTTTTGCTGAAGGCATAGGCCAACTTATCGCCGGGCTTCAGGTTCTTAACGCTAAAAGGTAGTAAAACCGGCTTGTTGTTCAAAATCGTTCCATTAAAAGGCGTTTCAAACTCATAACCTCCCATAACGTAATTGCCGTAATACAGCGGATAATCGGCAAAGTCCTCTTTTGTAGCTTCGGTCATCAGCCATTTCTCGTCATCAGGGTAATGGTTCAGCACAAATATCTCAGGGTCGGTAAGGAAATACCCGTCATTGAACCTGAAGGCAAAAGCCAGCGGATTGCCGGTAACCGTACCTGCACCCCAGGTAACATCCAGCAAATGCCACTTGCCGTTAATTTTAACTGCGTTCCAAGCGTGGTCGCTCGCGCCGGGCTGCCTGCCTATGTGCGTAAGTAGTGATTTTGACGTACCGGGAATTACAACTGCCTCCAGCCCTACCTTTTGCGCAAGGCTTTCAAACAGCTGGGCATAGCCCTGGCACACTGCTTTTTTAGACTTCAGGGTTTTAAGGGCAAGGTCGTCCTTAAATTTGCGCTGCTTGGCCAGCTTTTCTTCCTGCGTGCGGAACGAATAGGCTATTGGAGCTTCAGCCTTGCTGTAAGCCTCCATGTCATATTTAACGTTGGTGGCAATCCAGGTAAAAATGGCTCGCGCCTTTTCGGTATCTTCTTTAAAATCGGCATTTATCTTATCGGAAAGCTTATCCAGGTCAGAAAATGACTTCGGATAGATTTTTACCAGGTTATCTACTTTTGTATAGTCCTGAGCTTTAGATGTAAACGCTACAAGCACAGCAAACAGAACCAAATATATCTTCTTCATAAAAATCGTTTTCATGCGTACCGATTATTCAAAAAGGATGCCAGTTTGGATGGTTGGATTTTTAGATGATTCGATTATTAGACTACCTAACTTGATAATTCAAATTCGTACTGTCTAAAAATCTAAAAATCGAACAATCGAATAATCTAATTATAATGGCAAAAAATCCCCGTATCGCTGGGTGTCCACAAGGCAGCTTTCTGGTTGGCAGCTTTCAGAGCATTGTTAGCCCAGGTGTTACAGGTATAAAACAAGCTGTACTTTCGGTTGGCTTCATAAAAAGCATCATGCGTGTTGTAGGCATGCCCTTCAATCCAGCGTATCTTTTTGGCATCATCCAGCTGGAAGCTTTCGGATATGTAATTCACCAGCGCGGTATAATCTTCTTTGGTAATCATAATCTTTACGCACTCATCATCTTCTTTCAGCTGCTTATAAAACTGCGTGTGCATGGCCGAAGTGCCCATGTGGAAAGCCGCCACCGCTGCCGTACTGGCTTTCAGGTCGCTCCACTGCGGAGTGTCGAGGTAAAAGCCTTTATCGCCCCAGCCGAATGCTACAAAACTGGCAATGCTATCGCGCGATTTAGTGTGCGTGTACAGCAAATCTTTCGCCCAGTCCTTCACCTCATTTTTAATAGGTACCACAATATCGGTATGCACGCCGTTGGAGTTGATGTAGATGGGTATATTACCCACTTTGGGACTGGAATTTACCGGTATGCGCGACAAAACAAATGCCATGATTACATACAGCAAGATGAACGCTACAAGCCCCAGAGCAAAGCGCTTGCAGTATTTTAAAAACCGTTTAAAGCCCTTTTTCATAATCGAATCTGCCTATAATATCCTTTAACGCAGCATCAAGCTCTTTATTGGATATTTTTCCGGCTTCCACATCAAAATTTTCATTGAACGATGGCAGCGAGAAGGTGGCTTTTATATTACCTCCATAATGCGGCAGGCTTATTTTGGCCGCCTCAAGTGCATTGGCTCCCCCGCGCCTGCCCGGCGATGTAGAAAGCAGCAGCATGGGCACATGGCTCCACACTTCTTTCTTTTGGCGCGATGCCCAATCGTAAATATTCTTGAAAGCCACGGTAAGCCCGGCGTTATGCTCGGCCACCGAAAGTACAATTACATCTGCCCACTCTATCATATCAAGGAATGCACGGGCGGCATCTGGCTTGCCTACTTCCTTTTCCCTGTCAACGCTAAACAGCGGTAATTCATAATCGTTGAGGTCTATGATGGTGGTTTCTGACGCATTGAAAAGGCTTGCGGCATAAGTAGCCAGTTTTTTATTGATGGATTGCGAGCTGCTGCTCCCGGCAAGGGCGAGTAATTTCATAATTGGAGGTTATATTAATTACTGCCAATATAATCATTTCATGTTTAAAGTTCAAAACGAAAATACCCACTGATGGGTATATATAATGAAATGTTAAAATTTAGCTTTACATCTAACAATCAATACTTTACTATTATGACAACAATTTACGACTCCGATTCGCTAATTACCACCACAAATGGCCAACTATACCTTGACCTGCAATGTGGTTACGGCCAGCCCTGCGTTACAACAGTTTATCATCTAAGGAATGATAACAGCACGGTAGTCCTGGATACATTCACCGGTGGATGTGCCGGACGCCCGCTGGGAAATATCGCCGGTTTAAAATACAGCAGGATAGTAGTTGTATCAACTATCCAGGATGTTATGGACAGTACGCCAAATGATATTGCCTACGCTGTAAAAGTGAATGAAAATGGCGGCAGCAGTTGCGACACCAGGTTTACTAAAAGTACTGTAGGCAAAGGAGCCATATTCCGTTCAGAATATACGGTAGCAATATACTAACCGATATGAAAAAGACATACCTGATATTTTTGGTTTTCAGCATATTCCAGAATATCGCTACAGCACAGGAAAAAATCGAGATGAACAACATAAGCCTCGATTTACTGAAAATGCCCACCAGCCCGGCCTTTCTTTTGATGGATACATCCCCTACTGAAATTGCCGAACCCGGATCAACGCCTGAATTCATAGTTTCGGTACAAAATGCATCGAACAATTTTTCGGGACTGCCCAATAATTATAGTTTTACGGTTACCCCTTACTGGTGGGGCAAAAAAGCGAAGTCTCTAAAATTTAAAGAGGAATTTGATACTAATAAAAACCCTTGGCGGCCGGAACGCGTCAGCCTTTCAGCAGGGATTGTAAAAGGCATTGGGGAGAATGACAGCCTTTGGCGCTATGGTGTGGGCATACGCGTTCCGCTGCTGGCCGGTAAGGTAAATAAAGAGGCAATGGATAATTACCTTACGGCACTGAAGGATTTTCATAACGATTACAACAAGCATTTAAGTGAGTTCAGGAATAAAAACCCGCAATATGCAGATTTAGAGAAAAAAATAAATGACAATTTTACTCAGTCAAAAAAAATTGGTGATGAAATTAAAATGGTAATAGAAGATGCTACACTTAATGATGATGAGAAAAAAAACCGTATTGCAAAACTTGAAAAATCGCTAACCGAAATAATGAATGAATACACTAAATTACAAGGTAAATCAACCGAATTAAAAAAAGAACTGGATGAAAAATTCAGTAAAGAATATAAGCTTATCAATAAAGACTCCATAGCTTTTGACCTTGACAAGCTTAGCGCAAGGTACGGCCTTAAATGGGATGTAAGCGGTGGGCTTGCCCTGAATGCGCAAAACAACAAGACCAATGCTACCGGGATTTACAGGATTGGCGTTTGGAGTGATTTGGGCTATACTTTTAAGCCGAAACCAAATTCAGATCCAAAATTAGAATCAGAATCAACATCGGCATTTTCAGTTTTTTTCCTTGCCAGGTATCTTTTTTACAATGAAATCAATTACGAAAAAGATGAAGTAGCCCAGCTTTTAAATGATGTAAGCCTGGTAGATTTTGGCGCTAAGCTAAAGTATGATTTCAACAATAAATTTTCGCTATCTGCCGAAGCATTGCTACGGACAGCCAGTACAAATAATGTTTATGATACAACGTATAAATTGAACGGGCTAATGCAGTATAAATTACAAAAGAACCGTATGGTGTATTTATCTGTGGGCAACAATTTTAATGATAATAATAATTACGCACCGGAAGATTTAGTGGTTACAGTTGGCATAAACCTTGGTTTTGGAGATAATATCAATCTATACCAATAACTAATATAAAAAAGCCTGCCCTTAACCGGGCAGGCTTTATATCTAAATACTAATATCTAATATCTCAATTCTATTTACACATTGAAGCGGAAATGCATCACATCGCCGTCTTTCACAATGTATTCCTTGCCTTCTACCCTTAGCTTACCGGCTTCTTTTACTTTTGCTTCCGACCCGAAAGCCACATAATCATCGTAAGCTATAACCTCCGCACGGATAAAGCCTTTCTCGAAATCGGTATGTATAACTCCGGCAGCCTGTGGCGCTGTATTGCCAACATTTATGGTCCAGGCACGCACTTCCTTCACGCCTGCGGTAAAATACGTTTGCAGGGTAAGCAGCTTATAAGCCGAACGTATCAAAGCTGAAGCTCCCGGCTCTTTCAGGCCAAGGTCTTCCAAAAACATCTGGCGCTCCTCATACGTTTCAAGTTCTGTAATGTCAGCTTCGGTACCTACGGCAAGGAACATCACCTCGGCATTCTCATCCTTCACCAGTTCGCGCACCTGCTCTACATATTTATTTCCGGTAGCGGCTGCGTTCTCATCAACATTACAAACATATAATACCGGCTTAGTGGTAATCAACTGGAAGTTTTCAATCATGTTTGCTTCCTCTTCATTCTGTGGCTGTATCGTGCGAGCCGATTTAGCCTGTAGCAGCGCATCTTTTATTCTTTCCAAAAGGCTAACCTCCACCTGTGCTTCTTTAGCACCAACTTTGGCTGCTTTTTTGGCTTTCTCCAGGCGTTTCTCTACCGTTTCAAGGTCTTTTAACTGAAGCTCTATATCAATGGTCTCTTTATCGCGTATAGGGTTCACGCTGCCGTCAACGTGTACTATATTATCGTTATCAAAGCAGCGCAGCACGTGGATGATGGCATTACACTCCCTTATGTTGCCCAGGAACTGGTTACCAAGGCCTTCGCCCTTGCTGGCTCCTTTTACAAGGCCGGCAATATCTACAATCTCTACAGTGGCAGGCACTACACGCTCCGGGTTTACCAGTTCCTCCAGTTTTTCAAGCCTTGGGTCGGGCACGTTTACCACGCCAATATTAGGCTCTATGGTACAAAACGGGAAGTTGGCGCTTTGCGCTTTAGCGTTAGACAAACAATTAAAAAGTGTTGATTTACCTACGTTTGGCAATCCTACAATACCTGCTTTCATTTTTATTTACCGGTTTTTAAGGGTGCAAAGATAGGTTTTTTTAGGTAAAAAGCTATTAAGCTGCTTAGCTACTGAGCCTCTTAGCTTAGAAGCTTAATAGCTAAGTACCTTAGTCTCTTAGCAACTTTACCAATTCTTTATGTTTTTCTAAATTCCGCTTTAACATTGCGGGGCTAAATTTGTAACTGTATAACTAAACTTGCAGAAACCATGAAAAATTTAGCAATAGCAGCAATGCTGGCATTAGGGCTTACCGCAAGCGCCCAGGTAAACAAAAATGTTACCAAAGAAACCAAGACTACAACTACAACTGTAAATAATGGTACGGAACAAAAAAGACTGGTTAAAAACGAAACACGCAGCGCCCAGCAGGAACTGGAGTTTAAGGATGCGGAATCTAAAAAACTGAACAAAGACCTTACGCCTACACCGGTGCAGGTAACACAGTCAACCACTATATCGGGTGACGGGATACCTACCCAGGAAATTGACCGCTCCAGCTATTATACCATGAACGGCCAACGCTTTCAACTATCGGTTGACAGGACAGGTTACAGGGTTTCTACCGATGGTAACCCAAATTATGGCTTGCTAAGGCGTACATCCAACAACAACTACATTTACAGGAGCGGCAACACCACATCTTACGGTTACTTTAATAAAGACGGGAACCTGGTTATAGAAACCTATGATGATAAGACTGACGGCGTTACCGTACAGACATTTACCGTACAAAGGCCATAAAATTTGAAAATAAAGTTTGAGTTGCTATGAAAATGAAAAAATCCTGAAGTGTTATGCTTCAGGATTTTTTTATGCGTTTGCTTGAAATAACTAAGAATCACCGTGAAGGAAAGCCTGTCTGTTCAGCAATGTTTCCTCGCTCTCTACGTGGTTGTCATCCGGCACGCAGCAATCTACCGGGCATACGGCAGCACATTGCGGCTCATCATGAAAGCCTTTGCACTCGGTACACTTGCCCGGTACAATGTAATAAATATCATCGCTTATTGGAGTGTGCGGGGTATCAGCATCCACTTCCTCGCCACTTGGCAGTACCACACGCCCCTTTAGACTGGTACCATCTTTATAGCGCCAGTCGTCAGCGCCTTCATATATGGCGGTGTTAGGGCACTCAGGCTCGCACGCACCGCAGTTTATACATTCGTCTGTTATAATGATAGCCATAGCTTACTTTAGTGTTTAATAATGTAACTTTGGGGCAAAATTACGTTCAAAACTATTTATACGCAAACTATATTGCGCAGCAGGGCTTCTTTTAATGTTCTTTTGGCATTAATTAAGCTTTTGTTTCCACTCAACATATTAAAGAATGACATTAGGAGAAAGAAAATCAGCCTTTATACAACTGGGTAAATTCCTTAGCCAGTTTACGGAAAACAACAGCCACAAAAAGGAAGGCGTAGTGCATAACGAACCGTTTTTTGAGGACATGCTGCACCTTATAAACTTGTCGCAATCGCACAACCGATGGTTTACGCCGGAACAGGTTTATTTTTCGCTGGCACAGTGGGCGGAAGCGCTTACAGAGGAAAATCTCGACAAATGGCTCGCTGGTTATAACCTTGATAACATACAGGCTAAAACCGTAGGGCTCATACTGGCCGGAAATATACCGCTGGTGGGCTTCCATGATTTCCTTTCAGTACTGATAACGGGCCACAGGGTTTTGGTGAAATCATCATCAAATGACAAGCACCTGCTGCCTTTCCTGGCGAAATACCTTATAGCTGTTTCCCCTGAAATGAAGGAATACATCACTTTTACCGATGGCAAGCTGGAAGGTTTTGATGCGGTAATTGCCACCGGCAGCAACAACACCTCCCGTTATTTTGAATATTATTTTAAAGATAAGCCGTCCATCATCCGTAAGAACCGAAATTCTGTCGCCCTGCTTGATGGTACCGAAACGCATGTGGAACTGATTGGGCTTGGTGAAGATATTTTCCGCTATTTTGGGCTGGGTTGCCGAAACGTGTCAAAACTATTTGTACCTCAGGGTTATGACTTCAAAGCTTTTTTTGAGGCTATGTATGAGTATGGCGACATCATCCATTATGAAAAATACGCCAACAATTATGATTATAATAAGGCGGTTTTCCTGATGAGTAATTTCAAGCTGCTGGACAACGGCTTCCTTACCATTAAGGAAGATAACGGCTATGCCTCACCTATCTCGAGTATTTTTTATGAATTTTATGATAACAAAGATACGGTTAAACAGCGTTTGGAAGCAGAACACGAACAGATACAGTGCATTGTAAGCAATGATGACGCAGTAAGCAATATTTCATTTGGCGAAACCCAAAAACCCCGCCTTTGGGATTATGCCGATAATGTAGATACAATTGCATTTTTATCAAAAATATAGCTGAATTATTGCAGAGTTTTTCTGTGGTTATTTTTAGATAATTAGGAAATTTGCATCTGCAAAACAGATTCACATCAATGAAAAAACATAATTTCAGTGCAGGGCCTTCTATCCTGCCGCAGGAAGTATTTGAAAAAGCCGCACAAGCCGTACTTGATTTTAACGGCTCGGGGCTTTCCATACTCGAAATATCACACCGCAGCAAAGATTTTGTAGCCGTAATGGAAGAAGCGCGCGCTTTAGTGTTGGAACTCATGGGCCTGACCGGAAAAGGCTACCAGGCGCTGTTCCTTTCCGGCGGTGCAAGCCTGGAGTTTGTGCGTGTGCCTTATAACCTAATGACCAAGCTGGGCAAAGCTGCCTACCTTGATACCGGCACCTGGGCAGCCGGAGCCATTAAAGAAGCCAAAAACTTTGGCGATACCGTAGTGGTAGCCTCATCCAAAACAGAAAACTACACTTACGTACCCAAAGAATATACAATACCTGCTGATGCTGATTATTTTCACTGCACCAGCAACAACACCATTTTCGGTACGCAGATGTTTGCCTTCCCGCAAACGGATGTGCCAATAGTTTGCGATATGAGCTCTGATATTTTCTCCCGCCAGATTGATTTTTCAAAATTCGGGCTTATATATGCCGGGGCGCAAAAAAACATGGGCCCTGCCGGTACTACACTGATTGTGGTTAAGGAAAGCCTTTTAGGAAAAACCGGCAGGACCATACCGGGAATACTGGATTACAAGCAGCATATTGATAAGGAAAGTATGTATAACACGCCATCGGTTTTTGCGGTATATACCTCTTACCTCACCCTGAAATGGCTTAAAGCCAACGGTGGCATTACTGAGATGGAAAAACGCAACAATGCCAAGGCAGCTCTACTGTATGCTGAAATAGACCGCAACCCATTATTTACGGGTACAGCCAAAACCGAAGACCGCTCGCACATGAATGTGACTTTCCTGCTGAAAGATGAAGCGCATACTGAAGCGTTTGACAAGCTGTGGAAAGCGGCAGGCATCAGCGGACTTAATGGCCACAGGTCGGTTGGCGGTTACAGGGCATCCATATACAACGCCATGAAAATTGAGAGCGTGCAGGTGCTTGTAGAGACAATGCAGGAATTGGAGAAGAACGTTTAATTTGTTTAAAGTTTAAGGTTAGGCGCTTCGATAAACTCAGCGTGACTAACAATCTGAAATCTGAAATATAAAATCTGAAATAGAGAATGAAAGTATTAGCCAATGACGGCATTTCCCAAAGCGGCATAAAAGCGCTGCAGGAGGGCGGTTTTGAAGTGATAACAACCAAAGTAGCACAAGAACAGGTAGCCCACTATATAAATAAAAATGATGTGAGCGTACTGCTGGTGCGCAGCGCTACCAAAGTGCGCAAGGACATTATAGATGCCTGCCCGGGGCTTAAGGTTATAGGCCGCGGCGGTGTGGGCATGGATAATATTGATGTGGAGTATGCGCGCGAAAAAGGAATGCACGTTATCAATACTCCGGCCTCATCGTCTGATTCGGTGGCGGAGCTGGTTTTTGCGCATTTGTTTACCGGTGTGCGCTTTTTATATGATGCCAACCGAAACATGCCGCTGGAAGGCGATACCAATTTTGAAGGGCTTAAAAAGCTATACGCCAACGGCATTGAGCTTCGTGGCAAGACTTTAGGAATTATTGGCTTTGGGAAAATTGGCCGCTCTGTAGCTCGCATTGCGCTTGGTTTGGGCATGCGTGTAATAGCGTCGGACAAGTTTGTGGGCCATGCTGATATACGCGTTGATTTTTATAACGGCCAATTCATCAATGTTGAAATTGCCACGGAACCGATTGAAGACATCTTTAAGCATGCTGATTTTATTACACTGCACGTTCCGGCGCAGGATGGCTATGTGATTGGAAAACAGGAACTGGAATCCATGAAAGATGGCGTAGGCATCATCAACGCGGCGCGCGGTGGTGTGGTTGATGAAGTAGCGCTTATTGACGCACTGGAAAGCGGAAAGGTAGCTTTTGCAGGACTTGATGTTTTTGAGGAAGAGCCTACACCTGCCGTACAGGTTTTGATGCACCCTAAGATTTCGCTTACGCCACACATTGGCGCTGCAACGCTGGAAGCACAGGACCGTATTGGCACCGAACTGGCAGAGCAGATTATCAGCCTGCTGAAGACTGAAAACAGCTAAAATAACTACGTTAAAATACATGAAAGCGCCTGAATGGGCGCTTTTATTGTTTATTTTTATGGGAAATTGATATTATGAAAACCTATATCTTTTCTATTATACTAATCATCGCGATGATAATCGGATGTACCACACAGCAGAAAACAGTTGTGACTTCAAACCCTGAAGACAAGCCAAGTGCAATTGCCGGAGATACCGTACGCATTGCCAATGACGAGCTGGAATATGAGGTGATAATTATAGACCCCGGCTTTACCGGCTGGCTCAACTCCCGAGCCAGACCGAGGGGTTATCATCCGCAGTCTTATCTGGAAAATAAAAATTTACAATGGATCACTGAGTGGAACCTGCGTACCAACCAGCCGCAACGCTATGCCGATATGTACCAGATGCGCATTGACTACAGCGGCAACATCAACTATGGGTATGAGGTAAATTACCTGATTTACAACTACCTGGTTTATTTTCAGCAAACCAACAATCAAAGGCTTGGCGGTGTTGTGCCTCAGTTTTAAATAAGCTATATTTGTGTTTTATACCAGTAATGGAAAAGTTAAAGAAACGCTGGGGCATTACCAGTAATTTTCAGTTTGTAATCATCTTCATCGTTTTTGCGATAACAGGCTCTACATCTGCCTATTTATCCAAACCTATACTGGCATGGTTTGGCTTTACTAAAGATGTGGTTTCGCCGTGGCTGTACTATCCGCTTTATATTATCCTCATCTTCCCTATATATCAGGTATTGCTGCTTTTTTTCGGGTTTATATCCGGCCAGTTCAAATTCTTCTGGTGGTTTGAAAAAAAAATGCTGCGTGGCATTGGGCTGGGATTCCTTTTTAAAGAATAGATAAAGGTTAATTTGTGGATTTGTTAAGTTGTTAATCCCGGCTTGGAACCACAAATCAACAAATCCACGAATAAACAAATTAACCTTTCAGCTTCGATTTATAATTCTTCTTCAGCTTGGCCAGCTTAGGCTCAATCACGGCCTGGCAGTACGGCTGGTTAGGGTTCAGCGCATAATAATCCTGATGGTAATCTTCCGCAGGATAGAATTTACTGGCCGAAGTAACTTTGGTTACAATCTTCTTATCAAAAATCTTCTGGTCTGTCAGCAGCTTTATAAAGTTTTCCGCCGCAACCTTCTGTGCATCGCTGGTATAAAAAACCTCACTCCTGTATTGCGTGCCCACATCGGCACCCTGGCGGTTAAGGGTTGTAGGGTCGTGCGTTGCGAAGAAAATCTCCAGCAGGTCTTCATACGCCACCTCGTCCGGGTTAAACGTTATTTTGATAGCCTCGGCGTGGCCGGTATAGCCTCCGCAAACTTCTTTATACGTTGGGTTTTCAGTTTTCCCGCCAATATAGCCTGATGTTACTTTTTCAACACCTTTCAGGTCGGTAAAAAAAGCTTCGGTACACCAAAAGCAACCGCCGGCAAATATGGCAGTCTCCGTTTTTTTGTCGTTCATTTTTGTATCTCCTTTTTTAACTTCGGCTTTCGCCGTTTTTTGTTTTTCCTGGCTTTGGCAGGACATTGCCACCAGCGCCAGCACTAAGGTCAGTATTTTTTTCATGCCCGGTTTTTCAAAATTAAATAATTGGTTATTGGGGTGCATTTCCCCTTAACTAAAGTTTACAAAATTATATACGAAATATTGTGCCAAAAAAGATTTCTTATTCCTGAAAATGTTTGTTTCTTTGTGAAAACAGCATGAATGATACAAGCACAGAACATCCATAAATATTATGATAAGCTCCATGTTTTAAAAGGAGTTGACCTCACTATAGGCAAAGGCGAGATTGTATCGATAGTGGGTGCATCGGGCGCAGGCAAAACCACGCTGCTGCAAATACTGGGCACGCTTGATAAGCCATCTGCCCACGATGGTGCATCGCTGATTATCAATAATGAGGATGTGCTGAAAATGAAGGACAAATCCCTGTCCAAATTCCGCAACATGCAGTTAGGGTTCATTTTCCAGTTCCACCAGCTGCTACCTGAATTTACCGCTTTGGAAAACGTGTGCATACCCGCTTTTATAGCCGGGAGACCCAAACAGGAAGCTGAGGCCGAAGCGAAAAAACTACTGGATTATCTGGGGCTTTCGCACAGGATAGGCCATAAGCCTGGCGAAATGTCGGGCGGTGAGCAGCAACGCGTGGCTGTAGCCAGGGCACTGATCAACAAGCCTGCTGTGATTTTTGCTGATGAGCCTTCGGGCAACCTCGATACCGCTTCCGCAGAAAACCTGCATAAACTATTCTTCCAGCTGAGGGATGAAATGGGCCAGACTTTTGTAATTGTGACCCACAATAAGGAACTGGCCGACATGGCCGACAGGAAACTGGTTATGAGCGATGGCAACATCATCAGCAATGTATGATAACCGTACTGGCATACTGGCTGTTACTCTTCCTCATTTTTCTGCCGGGAGGCCTGCTTGTAAATAAAATTTTCAGGCTGCAAACCAAAAATGTTCCGCTATTGCTTATAGGAGGGATGTTTTTTGCCACCCTAGCATTTACGATCACAGCCTTTTTTACATCGCTGGGTAGTATTCCTTTTTTATGCTGCGTGGGCATAGCACTATTCCTGAGCCTTTACTTTCGGGACGATTACAAAACTGTGCTCAATGGATTCAGGCAGGACGTTGGTTCCCTCCCGCTTTTACAAAAAACAGTGCTTGTAATCATGCTTCTCGCTTCAGCATTAAAATCAGTCCAACTACCCACAATCATTGATAATGAGAGTTATTACGTCCAAACCATAAAATGGATAAATGAATACGGTTTTGTAAAAGGGCTGGGCAACCTGCACCCGTTCCTGGCACAAATGTCGCCCTGGCATGTGCTACAGGCGGGACTGAACCTGAATTTCCTGACGGGCAGCATTAATGACCTGAATGGGTTTTTGTTCATAACAGGCATGTTATTTTGTTTTTTGGAAGGCAAAAAGCAGGCATCAGGCATTTTGTGGATTAGTGTATTACCTTGTTTTTCGGTACTGTATTTCTTTTTCCTGGATAGCCCCTCACCCGACCTGCCCTTAATACTCATTACGCCCATATTCTTCTACCTGCTTACCAAACAGCACATTGCCCTACCTTTTATACTGTTGCTGTTCATCACTTTCATCAAGATAACCATAACGCCATTGGGATTATTGTTACTATATCCGCTGTTCAGGACACGGCAGCTGTTACCCGGCATGATTATTAGCAGCCTGGCCATTGCTGCGCTTTGGATGGCGAAGAACTACATCATATCCGGTTACCCGCTTTACCCCCTTACGTTTATTGAAACCGGTGCCGACTGGCAAGTGCCTAAACTTTTGATGGATGGGCTTAACACTTCCTCCAATGCTGATATTTATGGCATTGAGGCTTCTGCACCGTGGGCTGATAGATTCATTTCATGGCTTATGATTGGCGGTATTGACGGATTTTTCAATATCCTGATGGTTGCATTATTGGCAATTATGCCGCTCTTCAGAAAAATAAGAGCAAACAAATTGTACAGTATTTATCTGGGATGTGTGGTGCACTTTATCCTATTGTTTTTTATATCGCCACAGTTCCGTTTCTTTTTGCCGGAAATTGTATTTTTCCTGGCCTTTATTGTTTCTGAGGTATTGAATGCAATTCCTTTCAAAACTAAAGTATATGCAGTAGGTTTGGCTGCCACAACAGCATTGGCTATTTTCACAATTCCAGATTTTAAAGCCGTTCAATTGTATCAGCCTGAAGCAAATTCCGCACATGCAAGTATGCAATTTACCAAAGAGCAGGAAGGCAACCTGATGTATTTTTCACCCAAAGAGAATTTCTTTTTTTACGGCACGGCTAATGGCCCACTGCCCTGCGTAAATAAAGTGCAATTGGAACGGTTTAAGCGTAAGTATCATGTAGTGCCGCAAATGAGGGGTGAAATGTTGCAGGATGGTTTTTACAGCATGCCAGTTGCGAGACAGTGAGTTTGATTGTATTTTTGCACCATGGAGATGAAACTTAATGCGGCTGAGCTTAAATCTTTTTTGGATGAAAAGGTTATCCTTTATAACAACCCCAACTTTATTGACAGCGACCCGATACAGATACCGCACCTTTTTACCCAAAAGGAAGATGTGGAGATAGCCGGTTTTTTGGCTGCAACCATAGCCTGGGGCAACCGCAAGATGATCATCAACAACGCTAAAAAGATGATGGCATTGATGGGCAACAGCCCTTACGATTTTGTGATGGGCCATGAAGAACATCACCTGGAAACGCTGGAAAATTTTGTGCACCGTACCTTCAATGGCGCTGATTTTATATGTTTCATCAAAGCGCTTAAGAATATTTATACCAATCATAGCGGGCTTGAGGCGGTTTTTGCCAGTAATGCTACCGACCTGCAAAAAGGTATATCGGAATTCAAGAAAGTGTTTTTCGGGATAGAGCATTTGAGCCGAACGCAAAAGCACGTATCTGACCCTTTGAGCGGTTCGGCAGCCAAGCGTATTAACATGTTTCTCCGGTGGATGGTGCGTAATGATAACGCCGGTGTTGATCTCGGCATCTGGAAAAGCATCCCCACTTCTGCCCTGTCCTGCCCACTGGATGTTCATAGCGGCAATGTGGCCCGGAAACTGGGCATACTCACCCGCAAGCAAAACGATGCAAAAGCCTTGACGGAACTGGACGCACAGTTGCGCCTTATGGATAAAGACGACCCTGTAAAATATGATTTTGCACTGTTTGGCCTGGGCGTGTTTGAAGGTTTTTAATTACTTGCCCAGCCACTTTTTGGTAACAGCGGCATAATCAATAGGGAAAGCCGGCTCTTGCCTTACCAGCCTGCGCTCATCAAAAGCCTGGCGGAGGAAACCTTCAATATAATAGTCTTCCGCAACGTTTACGGGGCTATAGGTAGTCTTCAGGTTCAGGTCGAACATCTTGGCCACCTTGCTGCTCCACCACGCTTTCCAGCCGCTTTTGTGTTCCTTTATCAGGTCAAAAGTTGTTTCGCCGGTTTGCCTGTATATCAGTTTTATAAGTATCTGCCCGTCTTTGCGCGACAGTTTTTTCAGCTGGCCTTCAAATTCGTCTTCCAGGTATTTCTCCACAATCTTGGCGTACTTCTTTTTTTCCTTATCCGTCTTCAGTTTCGCCATGTTCTTGTTCAGCATAGTAAGCCTCTCAGCTGCAATCTTGGCATACGGGTACACCTTCAGTACTCGGCGCTTCAGTATCGCCAACTGTTTTTTCATTTCAGCCGAAACCGTATCCTTCACATTGGATATCACAATTTCCTGCATATCAACATCAAAGGCAATGGAATCCTGGTCCATGCCCCTGCGTATGGTGTCCGTAACAGGTACCTGCGCATTTGCCTGCAGGGCAAACAGCGTAAGAAATACTATGCAGATATTTAGTTTCATACTGTAGAAATTTGAGCCAAAATTATACAATTATTCATAACTCTGATTTGTTATTTATATTTTAGCGGAAAATTAAATTTATGTCTTCAAAATCGATATTGAATGATGCCTCTATGGCATTTTTAGAGAAATACCTAAACAACCCATCCCCAACCGGATATGAATCTGAAGGACAAAAGATATGGATGGATTATCTTAAGCCTTATGTTGATACTTTTATAACCGACACCTACGGTACAGCAGTGGGCGTTATTAACCCTGATGCGCCTTACAAGGTGGTGATTGAAGGCCATAGCGATGAGATTTCGTGGTATGTAAACTACATTACCGAAAACGGCCTTATATACGTAATACGCAACGGTGGCAGCGACCATATGATTGCTCCATCTAAGCGTGTCAATATCCATACCAAAAATGGAATAGTAAAAGGTGTATTCGGCTGGCCTGCAATACATACCCGCAACCGCGGTAAAGAAGAGCCAGCCAAAATTGAGACTATTTTTATTGATTGTGGCTGCAACACGAAAGAAGAAGTTGAAAAACTGGGCGTGCACGTAGGCTGTGTAATTACGTACCCGGATGATTTTATGGTAATGAACGAAAACAAGTTTGTGTGCCGTGCCATAGACAACCGCATTGGTGGCTTTATGATTGCCGAAGTAGCGCGCCTGCTGCATGAAAACAAAAAGAAACTGCCTTTCGGTTTATATATTACCAACTCGGTACAGGAAGAAGTGGGATTGCGCGGCGCGGAGATGATTACCAAGACCATTCGCCCGAATGCTGCCATCGTTACCGATGTGTGCCACGACAGCACCACACCGATGATTGACAAACGTATTGAAGGTGAAACACAGATTGGCAAAGGCCCTGTGGTTACTTATGCCCCGGCAGTACAGAACAACCTGCGCGAGCTGATACTGCAAACTGCCGAAAAAAATGAGATCCCTTTCCAGCGCCTGGCGTCATCGCGTGTTACGGGTACCGATACCGATGCGTTTGCCTACAGTAACGGCGGCGTGGCTTCGGCGCTTATATCGCTTCCTCTGCGCTATATGCACACTACCGTAGAAATGGTACACCGGGATGATGTGGAGAATGTAATCAAACTCATCTACGAAACATTGCTGAACATGAAGAATGAGGAAACCTTCTCTTACTTCGATAAGAAATAAAAACAAAAAGCACCTTTTTTCAAGGTGCTTTTTCATTCATTCAGTTTTGTAATTAAGCGTTTTTCGCAGCTTTAAGGGTATCAACCGCCTGCTGGGCGTTTGACATTTCAGCATAGCGTATAGCTGTGTTTCCCCTGTCGTCTTTCGCGTTGATATTGGCTCCCTTTTGAATAAGGATATTGATGATCTCTACGTTGTTGTAACGGGCAGCCAGCATAAGCGGCGTGGCACCGTTAGACCTTTCGTTCACATCAGCCCCATACTCAATAAATTTCTTAACAGCTTCCACATCGCCCTTTACAATAGCGTTTGCAAGTGGCGTGGTGTTCCTGTACTCCTTAACTAACTCAAATGCAGGAGCGGCTTCAACATTAGCTGCAACAGCAACATTACTAAAAGCTACAAGAGCAAGTCCTAAATAAATGATCGTTTTTTTCATGATGGTTGATTTTGATGATTATAAATTATTATTGATTGTTCGGTAATTATGAAACGGTTGATTAGGCCGTTTGATATAATAGACGCAGACACAGAGACAACCGTTACCTAAAACAGTATATTTAACATAATTTTAACAGTTTAAAACTTACTATGCAGGCATACAAAAACAAAACTGCCCCACTATTGTGGAGCAGTAACAAAGATTTTTATTGTAAATTATTTCTTCAGGAAATCGACCACATTTTTTTCAATTCGCTGCTGAATGTTTGAAATATCGGCTTTGCCAAACTTCTCGCCTATGATGTTTTCATACAGTTCTATGTAACGTTCAGACACGGTGGCAATATACTCATCCGTCATATCCGGTATCTGCTGGCCGTCTTTCCCCTGGAAACCGTTAGCAATTAGCCACTGCCTTACAAACTCCTTGCTTAGCTGCTTTTGGCCCTCGCCGCTGTTTTGGCGTTGCTCATATCCGTCAGCATAAAAATAACGGGAAGAATCGGGCGTGTGTATCTCATCAATCAACACTATCCTACCGTCTTTAGTTTTGCCAAATTCATACTTGGTATCTACCAGTATCAGCCCGCGGGAGGCTGCAATCTCAGTGCTTTTTTCAAAAAGCTTGCGGGTATAGTCTTCAAGCACGGTATAATCTTCTTCGGTAACAATACCTTTGGTGATGATATCTGTGCGGGAAATATCAGCGTCATGCTCACCGTTGTCAGCCTTGGTGGTTGGTGTAATGATTGGCGAAGGAAATTTATCGTTCTCCTTTAATCCTTCTGTAAGTTCCACCCCGCAAAGTACTCTTTTGCCGGCAGCATACTCTCGAGCCGCATGGCCCGAAAGGTAGCCACGTATTACCATCTCTACCTTAAAAGGTTCGCAAAGGTGGCCCACGGCAACATTAGGGTCGGGTGTATCAATAAGCCAGTTAGGAACAATATCCTGCGTAAGGCGCATAAATTTGGTAGCAATCTGGTTCAGTATCTGCCCTTTGTACGGAATGCCTTTTGGCATTACCACATCAAAAGCCGAAAGCCTGTCGGTAGCTACCATCACCAGCAGCTCATCATTAATATTGTAAACATCTCTTACCTTGCCTTTGTAAACCGACTTTTGCCCAGGGAAACTGAAGTTTGTAGTTGTAATTGTATTCATTGTAGTTGTGTTGTGTTTAAGCTGCGAAGATAAACAGTAATTATGGGGTTTGCAATTTGCCTGAAACTTTATAATAAATGGCAAATGCGATATTTACAAATGGAAATAAAATAGTCAGAAATGCCATGTAGAAAGAATAGGGACAATACTGCGATTTGAAATCGACAATCAATACTATGGGAATTACAACCAGAAAAATAATGTTTGTTGCTGAAACGATAGGATTAATCCGGGAACGAAAAACTGACAGCAACCCATAAATTACATTCAATATCCCCAAATTTAAGAGCCATAATGAAATATTCAAACTGCAAATATCAAATGCCCAACCTATAGTTTTGTTCATCCCCCAAGTTTCAACAGAAGAATTAAAAACAAAAAATATAAAAACGCAAATAACCAAAAATACAAGCCCGTATCTGAAAACCGTAACCGGCCGTGAAAAATCCTTCATCTAGTTTGGAATTTCAACACTTTCACAATCGGAGCATTTAGACACCCCATCTTTATAATCGGCTTCTTTTATGTCCATAAGCTGCGACTGCATTTCGGTAAAAGTAACTTTGTAGCATTTAACTTCAGGTGCTGTACCGGCTTTTACAAACATCTGCGAATCATCATGCTTTAGCTCCTGGATTCCTCCCGGAATAAGGTACGTATAATTGCCGCCTATATTTACCGCCAGGCCGTAGCCATTTTGCGGGCCTTCTTCACTTTGCTTTAATACAAGATCGTTAATAATAGCTTTTTCACCCTCCTTTTCGCAGGAAATAAATATTGCGGAAAAACACAGTAATCCTACGCCAATAAATTTCTTCATGATTATCCCTGGTGCTCAATAGTTTTATAAGCCTCAATCACTTTTTTCACAAGGCGGTGGCGCACCACATCCTTATCGTCAAGGTAAATAATGCCTATGCCATCAACATCTTTCAGTATCAGCAAGGCTTCCTTAAGACCTGATGTAGTGCTGCGCGGCAGGTCAATCTGCCCCGGGTCGCCCGTTATCATGAACTTGGCATTTTTACCCATACGCGTCAGGAACATCTTCATCTGCGAGTGTGTAGTGTTCTGCGCTTCGTCCAGTATCACAAAGGCATTATCAAGCGTGCGCCCGCGCATAAAGGCCAGCGGCGCTATCTGTATGATGCCTTTCAGAATATAGTCTTCCAGCTTTTCAGGCGGCAGCATATCGCGCAGGGCATCATATAAAGGCTGCATGTACGGGTCCAGCTTTTCCTTCATGTCCCCGGGCAGGAAACCCAGGTTCTCCCCTGCTTCCACCGCCGGGCGGGTAAGGATGATGCGCTTTACCTGCTTTTCCTTCAGCGCCCTTACTGCCAGCGCCACACCGGTATAGGTCTTACCTGTACCGGCAGGGCCCACGGCAAATACCATATCGTTCTTGCCCATGTAGTCCACCAGTTTCTGCTGGTTGGGGGTCATGGCTTTTATCAGCTTGCCACCCAGGCCGTGCACAAGTATCTTATCGTCAGGGTTCATTTGCTCTACATTGCTGTCGCTTTGTATCACCCTTTCAATTACGTTATCGTCAATATTGTTATAGCGCGTAAAATGCAGCATCAGCCTTTTAAAGCGTTTCTCAAATTCGTCAAGAATTTCCTTTTCGCCAAAGGCTTTCAGGGTGGTTCCGCGTGCTACGATCTTAAGCTTCGGATAGTATTTTTTAATGGTTTCAAGGTGGGAGTCCTGCGCGCCCCAAAAATCTTTCGGGGCTATATCTTCAAGTTCAATCGTTCTTTCGTTCAAGAGGAGTGTGATTTTTAATTAAAAATGATAGCTTATAATTATTAGCTTTGCATTCAAATTTAGTGAATTTTTAAAATCACTCAGGAAAACTTTTGCACAATTTTATGTCAATAATTACCCTTACAACCGACTTTGGGCTGCGCGACCATTTTGTGGGCGCTTTAAAGGGTAAAATCCTTTCGCAGTACGCCGAGGCCACTATTGTTGACATATCGCACCACATCGATTTATTTAACGTTTCAGAGGCCAGCTACATTATTGGCGCGGCATACGCCAGCTTTCCAAAAGGCACAGTGCATCTTATTGGGGTGGATTGCGAGCTAAGTAAGGAAAACCGTCATGTAGCCATGCAGTGGAACGACCATTTTTTTATTTGTGCCGATAACGGTATCCTGAGCATACTTACCCAAAAAATTGTACCGCAAAAAATTGTGGAAATCAATATACACGACCGCCTGCCCGAAGGCAGCGTGGCGCTGGATGTTTTTGTTACCGTAGCCTGCCATATAGCACGCGGCGGCCTGCTGAACGTGATAGGCCGCGAGATAACCGAAATAAAGGAAACCAACGAATTGCATGCTGTTGTAGCGACAGACAAAAATTCCATTAAAGGGCATGTGGTTTACATTGACCATTTTGGCAACTGCGTTACCAACATAGACAGAAAGCTGGTGAAGGATGTAGCCAAAGGCCGCGATTATGAGATTACCTTCAGTAACAAGAATATAAAAGCCGTTAAGGAAGGGTATTGCGACTGGACGGTGAACGACCGCTTTTCCTTAAAAGATTATGAAGGCGAAAAGCTGGCTATTTTTAATGAAGCCGGCCTGTTGGAAATTGCCATATACCGCAGCAACCCGCTTACGGTGGGCACAGCGCGATCACTCCTTGGGCTGAAATACAGGGATGTGGTGAATGTAGTATTCAAAGATTGAAAATTGAAAGATTGAAAAATTAAAAAAGCAGTATGTTTGTACGCATAGTTAAGATGAGTTTCCATGAAGATAAGGTTGATGCCTTTCTTGCTAATTTTGATGAAGTTAAAGGGCATATACGAAATTTCCCCGGAAACCGTTTCTTAGAACTGTACAGGGATAAGAACAATCCGGAGGTGTTTTTTACCTACAGCTACTGGGATGATGAGCAGGATTTGGAAAACTACCGTAACTCTGAGCTTTTTGGCGGGGTTTGGGCTTACACCAAGCAGTTTTTTAACCAAAAGCCGGAAGCCTGGAGCGTGGATAAACTGGTAACGTTAGAGTAGCGGGTTGCAGGTTGCGGGTTGTCATTCTGAATGAAGCGAAGCGGGAATGAAGAATCTCCAGTGAGATGCTTCCTTCCTACATCATAGCAAAACTTTAAAACATTGAACATTTAAACTTTCAATACAGATAAATGAAAGCATTATTATTACGTGAGATCAAGGCCTTTTTCGGTTCGCCGATAGGTTACCTGGTTATCGCTATTTTCCTTCTGCTCAACGGGCTTTTCCTTTGGGTTTTTGAAGGCGATTTCAATATACTGGACAGCGGCTTTGCTGACCTGAGTCCGTTTTTTACCCTGGCCCCCTGGATTTTGATATTCCTTATCCCGGCGGTAACCATGCGCAGCTTTTCGGATGAAAAGAAACAAGGTACTATAGAACTGTTGTTTACAAAGCCTTTGACTGTTTGGGAAATTGTGAACGGCAAATTCCTTGGTGCATTCGTGCTGATACTGTTAGCGCTGCTGCCAACCATAATTTATGTATTCGTTCTTCAGGATTTAGGTAACCCGCCGGGCAATGTAGATATGGGCAGCACATTGGGTTCGTACTTCGGGTTACTGTTCCTAATTGCAGGCTATACAGCCATAGGCATATTTACCTCTACCCTTTCTGACAACCAGATTGTAGCCTTCATCACGGCAGTATTCCTGTGTTTTGTTTTCTATTTTGGGTTTGAAGGGTTATCAACTTTTGCTGGCGGGCTGGGCAACTTTGTAGCATCGCTGGGCATGGATTATCACTTTAAAAGCATGAGCCGCGGGGTGATTGATACGCGCGATATTATCTACTTTATAAGCATTGCGGTGCTATTCCTGTCTTTCACTGTGTATAAACTTAAAATACTGAAAGGATAATGGAAACAAGGAAACAAAAAAACCTGAAACAGCTGGGTATTATCATCGTTGCACTTGTGGTGCTCAACATTGCCGGCAACTTTATATTTAAGCGTTTTGACCTTACGCACGATAAGCGATACACACTATCTGAAACTTCACTAAACATCATCAATACAGTTAATGAGCCATTGTATATTGATGTTTTTCTTGAAGGTGATTTCCCGGGCGAATTCAAAAGGCTGCAGGATGAAACCCGACAGCTTTTACAGGAATTTGAAGCGTATAACCCTAATATAAAGTTCTCATTCTTCGACCCGCTGGACAAATCAGAAAGCGCCGACCAAACCAAGCGCGACCTTATTTACACCATCTTTAAGCTGGATAATAAGATAAAATCTACCAAGGAAGAAACGGAGATAAAAAACAGCATCAATAACATTACCGATATTGATAAGGCTATTTTTGACTCCTTTACCGGCAGTGGCATGAAACCGGCCAGTGTGATGGTGAACGACAAAGGCAAACAGACAGAAGCCATGGTGTTCCCGTGGGCTATTGCCACCTACAAGGGCAAGAGCGTGCGCATACCACTACTGAAGAACGTAATGACCAATTCGGTTGCTGAGAAAGTTATTGGTTCCGTACAGCATTTAGAGTACGCCTTTACGGATGGTTTCAATAAGATTACCAAGGAGAAACAGAAGAAAGTAGCGGTAATACACGGCAATGGCGAACTGCACGATATTTTGATGGCCGATTTCATCAAACAGGTACGCGAAAGCTACTACATAGGGCCTTTCACTATGGATTCTGTCGCTAAAAATCCGCTGGCTACACTAAAGGCGCTTGAAAAATATGACCTTGCCATAATTGCCAAGCCTACCGAACGCTTTACCGAAGAAGAAAAACAGGTGCTGGACCAATATATTGTAAACGGCGGCAAAACGCTTTGGATGATTGACGCTGTGCAGATTGAGATGGATAGCCTGATGAACGACAATGGCGCCACGCTGGCTTATCCGCGCGACCTGAACCTGAACGACATGTTCTTTAAATACGGGCTCAGGATTAACCCCGACCTGATTAAGGATGAGCAGTCCACATCAATAAAACTGGCTACGGGCAACCAGGGCAGCCAGACACAATACCAGGAATATCCGTGGAGGTTTGCGCCTTTCATTCATCCTGAGAACGGAATTAACAACCAGGAAGCGGCCAACTCCCTGCACCCTATTGTAAAAAATATGGGTGGGATTAAATTTGATTTCGTCAACCCTATTGATACCCTTCGCAACAACATCAAAAAAACGGTACTGCTGAAATCATCGCCACTTTCTAAAAAAATAGGCACACCTTTTACCGTTCAGCTGGATATTGTGGCAGAGAAAACATCACCTGAAGACTACCTAAATGGCGGCGGACTGATGCCGGTTTCGGTATTGCTGGAGGGCAAGTTCCACTCTATGTATGAAAACCGCATACTGCCTTTTAAAGACCCTGCTTTTAAAGCAGAAGGCAAAGCCGGGAAAATGATTGTAATATCTGACGGCGATGTGGTGAGAAACCAGCTGGACAAGAATTACCGTCCGTTGGAACTGGGCTATGACAAGTGGACCAACAACCTGTTTGACAACCGCGAGTTTATGCTGAACTGCGTAAATTACCTGCTGGACGATACAGGACTTATCAACATACGCAGCAAGCAGGTGGACCTGCCGATGCTGGATAAGGAAAAAGTTTATGAGGAATATAGCCAGGCGCGGTTTATAACTGTCGGGTTACCAATAATTATATTAGCTGTATTTGGTGTGCTCTTTACGTATTTACGTAAAAGGAAATACAGCAAATAGTGTTAATAAAAAAATGTTGCACTATTAAAATTGATTACGATATTTGTGGAACGTAAAATTTTAGGTTTTACATTAAAAAGATAGAAACAAGTGATGAAATTTATAGTATCCAGTTCTTATTTGCTAAAGCAGCTACAGGTGTTGGGAAGCGTTATCAACAGCAGCAATACCCTGCCTATTTTGGATAATTTCCTTTTTGAGCTGAACAATAATGAGTTGAAAGTGTCGGCATCCGACCTTGAAACCACCATGTCAGCCACTTTGGAGATTGATTCAGACAGCACAGGCGCCGTTGCCGTGCCTGCCAAGCTATTGCTGGAAACCTTAAAAACTTTCCCTGAACAACCGCTTACTTTTACGGTTGAGGATAACAATACTATCGAGATAAGCTCTAACAGCGGTAAGTATGCGCTTGCGTATGCATCGGGTGATGAGTTCCCTAAAGCTGTGACGCTTGAAGACCCATCGCAAACGCTTGTGCCTGCCGAAGTGCTTGCCACCGCCATAAGCAAAACCATTTTTGCTGCCGGTAATGACGATCTGAGGCCGGTAATGTCGGGCGTGTTCTTCCAGTTTTCACCGGAAGGGCTTACGTTTGTAGCTACTGATGCGCACAAGCTGGTAAAATATGCCAGGACGGATGTAAAAGCATCGCAAGTGGCAGATTTCATTATGCCTAAAAAGCCGCTGAATATCCTTAAAGGTATCCTTGGTGCCTCGGATGCAGAAGTAAAGATTGAGTACAACGATGCCAACGCTACTTTCTCATTTGACAATTATGTGCTTACCTGCCGCCTTATTGATGGCAAGTACCCTAATTATGAGGCTGTAATACCAAAGGAAAATCCTAACAAGCTGATGATAGGCAGGACACAGATATTGAGCTCTGTGCGCCGTGTGGCTATCTTCTCTAACAAGACTACGCACCAGATCCGCCTTAAGATTGCGGGTACTGAACTGAATATTTCGGCAGAAGATATTGATTACTCCAACAAAGCTGAGGAGCGCCTTACCTGCGATTACCAGGGAGACGACATGCAGATTGGCTTTAACTCGCGTTTCCTTACCGAAATGCTGAGCAACTTGCAAAGCGACGAAATCATGCTGGAAATGTCATTGCCTAACCGCGCAGGCATACTTACACCTGTTGATGGCCTTGACGAAGGCGAAACCGTTACCATGCTGGTAATGCCGGTAATGCTTAATAATTAATTGTTTATTTTTTATTGGCTATTGACGATTGGCAGTAATGTCTAATAATCTAATGGTTAATAATCGAACAAGCTATTTAACTAACCTCTCTATAACCAAAAAAACCGCAGCATGATATGTTGCGGTTTTTTAATTTTTATTTGGCTGAAACTATGAGGTACATCTTTGCGAGGAAGTACAGCAATTTTCTTTGCCACGAATTACACAAATTTCACAAATTAGTTGATTGCCACGCTTTGTAGTAGCATCTTTGCGAGGAAGCACGACGAAGCAATCTTTTTTGCCACGAATTACACCAATTTCACAAATTGTTCAGATTGCCGCGCTTTGCGGATGAAGAAACTATGAGGTGCCGTCTTTGCGAGGAGGCACGACGAAGCAATCTTTTTTGCCACGAATTACACAAATTTCACAAATTAGTTGATTGCCGCGCTCCGTAAACTCCGCTCGCAATGACGGCATCGATAGCAAGAATTGCTACTTCGGAGTAACCTATATCTTTCAATTAAATAAAAAAACCGCAGCACTTTTCAGCATTGCGGTTTCGGGTATGTAGATGTGTACGGAAGCGTTATGAATGAACAAAGTTGATGATGTCTTCGTTGAATTTGTGCTTATGGGTGTAGTAGAGCCCGTGTGGCGCATCATCATAAACTATGTATTGGGCGTGCGGTACTCGTTTGGCGGTTTCATCGCCCGATGCTGCGATGGGCACGGTTTCGTCGCTTTTACCATGGATAATGAGCGTTGGCACTTTTACTTTGGCCAGGTCATCCCTAAAGTCGGTTGTGGACCATGCCGTCATGGATTTTATGGTAGAATATCCTGAAGCCTGCATGGCCAGCGTCATATCATGCTGCAATATCTCATCGCTCACCGGCTGGCTGAAAATACCTACGCCGTAAAACATTTTGGCAAAACCGGCAAGGAATTTAGGGCGGTCTTCCTCTAACTGCTCTAACATTCCATCAAATTGCTCCTGCGGAATACCGGTTTCATTATCAGGCGTTTTAAGCAGGTATGGGGTTACAGCGCTTACAAAGGCAGCTTTGGTAACACGGCCGTCGCCGTTGTATTTGGCCAGGTAGCGTGCCACTTCGCCCCCACCCATTGAAAAGCCCACAAGGGTTACATCGGTAAGGTCCAGTTCTTCCAGCAGTAGTTTAATATCAGATGCAAAGGTGTCATAATTGTAGCCTTCCCAAGGTCGCGATGAAAGCCCGAATCCCCTACGGTCATAAGCAATAATACGTATGTTATGCTTTGGCAGTTCGTTCAGCTGGTATTCCCACATTTGGTAATTAAGCGGCCAGCCATGTATAAGCACTACAGGCCTGCCGCGGCCAATATCCTGGTAAAATATGTTTACTTCCTCAGAATTCCCCGAAAGGCTGACGGAATTGGTGGTAATAAAAGGCATAATAATTTCATTTTTGAATTAATAAACGTGAAATTACTAATTATGCCCCGCAGCATTATTGCCGTTAAGAAAGTGTTGGGTGTTAATTAAATATCAAAACTATTACATGTATTTGCGCACCTCGGTAGAGTCAACAATATAGCCGCGCTCGTTGGTTTTTCCTTCTACCAGTTCCTGCAGGCCGCCTTTTTCCTCCTCCTGTATGTGGTAAAGCTCTTCATAGTCTTTGGTATAAAGCGCATCGGGCACTACGTTAAGGTCAAAATAAATAGTATGATGGTGTTTTTTGGTATTGGCAATCAGGGTAGTGTAAATGCCAACTTTTCCAATATTTTTAATACTGTTATACTCCATCTCAATAAGTGCCACATTGCCGGGCGCAATGGCATTTTTAGGATAGCTGGCAATAGTGCACCCGCATGATGGCAGCACTTTATGTATCTTCAATGGCTCCTCGCCAGTGTTGGTTACCTTCACTATTATGTTCTGCTTCTGTCCCTGAAGTATCGGGTAGTAATGCCTTACCGGATCCTCAATTTCAATAGTGGTCTTGGCAAGGAACTCGTTTTCGCCGTCGCCGCGGTTGCAGCCGGTAAGCAATGTTATGGCCAGTAGTGCCATAAGCAACGCCGGTTGTATTTTTACCAATGCTGTTTTCATACTGTAGTTATTTAAAGTAAACCTCGTCGCAGGCTACAGATTTGTTTTTGTATTCTTTATTTTTTATTACTTCTATGATTATCAGCTTATCTTCAGGCTTTATTTCAACAGGAAGTATAACTGTCACCTTGTGTATATCAGTCCTGTTTGTTACCGGAATTAACGCCTCGTATTTCCTGCCGCCTATCGTAACTTTTACTTTTTCGGGCAGGTGAATGTTGTGGCGCGTGTCTTCAAGGAACGACATTTCAATCACCTTCGCCCCTTTTACATCTTTAGGCTCTACCTCAATAGAAATGCTGTTTTTTGTAGCAATGAACCAGTTGGTATAATAATCGTTGAAGCCAATGTTACCATCATTTAATAGCTGTATGTTGGGATAATCTTCTTCAGGCTCGTATTTACTGCGGATTTTCTTTCCGTAAAAAAAGCTCTTGTAACCGGGCTGAAGAATGTTCTTTTCCCACTGGCTGTAATATCCTGATATGCTGAAGCCCTGCTCATTGTACACATCGAGCTTTGCGGTGTTGGCATAGTTGCGTAAAGCATTCAGCAATGCGCTTACCTGAGGCTTTATTTTTGCTGTGCCATCATCATAATTATAATTGCCGTAACCGTTACCTTCAAACGCGTTGGTGCGCATTACTTCCAGCCTTTGGAATGCCAGTGATGCCAATAGCGGATTCAGTTTAGCCTGTTCCTTTTCATCCAAAGTTGCGGCCTTATCGGCCAGTGCTTCATAAAAGGTTTTCAGCTCGGCATCATCCAGGTATTTTTTGTATGACTGTACAATGCCACCATAAATATCCAACGGCTTAACGGATTTTAAAGCCCTTTGCTCCACTGCCATGTAATAATTGTATAGCAGGTTGCTTACGGCAGGGTATTTATTATCAAAGAACAGCTTAATGTGCTTTTGTACATCAATATCAGGGTTTTGCAGCAGCTGTGCATATATGTAAGCTTTTAGGTCGCCAAATGCACTATAGTCAGTTTCATTACCATGCATAAATACACCCTTAACCCCAAGCTTTTTATAATACTTTAGGTTTTGCTGCGCGATAAGCAGCGTTGGATAAGCATCAAAATAATTATCAAAGTTGATGGCATAATCCCACAGGTACAGTTTATCGGTTACTTTCTTCCAGTCAGCAAATGTTTTATCTACCTTGCCCTGCGTAGGCGATTTTTCAATCACCACACCTTTTTGGAAAGGCATAGTGCTTATCATAATACCCGCATTGGGTTCCAACCGGAAACCGGGGGCTTTTTCAGTAGTCATATAAGCCGTGCTGAAAAACTCTTGTTCCGGAAACTGTTTTGCCAGCTTGTTCATGAGCGAGAAAACTGCCGGGCCGGCGTTATTTTTAGTGTTACCTTTCGCTTTGCATTTGCTGCATAGGCACACCATGGTATTGTCATAAGGCATAACCATAAACTTGTGGCTGTGCCCTTTGGTCACCGTATTGCTGATGAAGGATGCCAATGCGGTTTCCAGTTCCTGGCTGGAGAAACACAGCTGCTCGTCAGTGCGCTGGCCGTTTACAAGGGCATACATAGGCTCGGTTACCTTAATTTTCTTGCCGATATTATGCCCCCACAACGCCCAGGTATCATCAAGCGTTTGGGTGTTGTTCCACTTACGGAAATCGGCACTGAAACTCTCAGGAAAATAAGGCTCACGGTATTCAAAAGCGTATTCCTGCCTGTATTCCAATCCGTCCGGCACTACTATTTCTTTAACTTTAAGATTGTAATCTTCAGTTATTAACCTACCTGCGTATTCTGCAAAAAAGTAGGCTATCCCGGCAGAAACATCATTTGCATCATTCCCTTCAATTGTAACGCTGTTGCCTTTTTGCATGATGGAAAAACCATGGCTTGCTGCTTTCTTTAATGATAAAACTATCACAGGAGTTTGGACTTCCGCAGATGCAACCACAACAGGTTTAGTACCGGTTGCCTTTTCAAACTGCACGGCAAAGTCTGAGGCCAGTGCCTTTAAGGAAGCATCTTCAGCCATAACCTGTGGTGTTACAGTGCCCTGCTGATACACTACAAAGGGCTGTGCACCGCTTTTGCAGGAAACACACAGTACAAACAGGCTCAATATAAAAACCCTTAGTGGCATAGCTTAGAATCGTGTCCTTAAAGTTACGAACAGGTTGTACTGGTTGATATAATAGTCTTCCGAAATTTTATAGTTGTACCAGTTGCCCATGATGCCCACGGTGGTGCGGTGCGTGGCGCTGTAAAAATAGCCCGCCCCTACCATAGTGTTGACATACGATAGGAAGGTATTGGTCTGGAAATCCAGTTTCTGGTCTTCCGGCGCTGTACCTACCGATGCCATTGCCTGCGCATAATCGCGGCCATTTTTCATATAAAAACGTGCCTGGCCCAGTATAGTGTGGTACAAATCCTCGCTGTCGCTAAGTACGGAGCCGCGCAGGTTGAGCCACAGCTTGTCATACGACTTTTCTATACCGAGCGTACCTGTAATAAGCTTCCTGTCGTCCGAAAGGCCGGCGTAGCGGATGCCTACTTCACCCACATAGGATTTTTTGAAGGGCTGGTAATATGATACACCGATTTTATACTTTTGGAAAAACTGACTGGCAACGCCTGCATTTACCAAAGTATAACTTTTATCTTTAAAGTTATGGTACCAATCAATCTCGCCCTGCACACCTACACCGGTATTGCGTGCAGCGTAGTTTACACGACCCACATAAGTATCTTTAACACCAAAGCGCATATATTCCACTGTTGCTACTGATGTGTTGAACGGGATAGAATCAGTCGTGGCTTTAAGATAGCTTAATATCACCTGGTTTTTCAGCATCTTTGCTTCCAGGTAATCTAGGTGGTCGTTATGCTCTGCCAGTTTGTGTACAGGCGGAATCCACTTGCCCTGGTATTCGCGTGCCAGCTTAAAGTTGTTCATTTTTTCAAATATCAAACCTTTAAGATACAGCAAATCCTGGTTATCCTTATTATAAGTAAGGCTGGTGTTCACTACTTTAAGCGCCTCATCCGGCTGGTCTCTTGCAATGTACAGGTTAGCGAGCTTTATGGCAGCCACAGTATCTTTAGGCTTTATCATTAGCACTTCCTGATATATTTTTATCGCCTCCAGGCTCCTGTTGTCTTCTTCTTTCTGCTTAGCGTAGGCCAGCATAGCCTCCACCAACGATCCTTTTATGTTGCTGTTGTAAGGATACTGCTTGTTAAGCTCCCTCAATACAGCTACCGCTTTTTCATGTTCGCCTGATTCGGTATAAACACCTGCTTCTTTGAGCTTCATCTCTTTGGAATCCGGGAAATGCACCAATGCCTGCTGTATCATCTGTTGCGCTTCGGCAAATTCACCCATAGAAAGACGCGCGCCAATGGCATAATCATACGCCTGCATGTTATCAGGATTGTTGGCCACCAGTTCATCAGCTACTATTTTTACAGTGGCATACTCTTCCTTTTCGTTAAGGTATTTGATGTAATCTACCGAAAGGTCATTTAGCATATATGCATATTCCAGATTATCCGGATACCTGTCCTTATATTCATGCACCAGCTCAAACGCTGCCTCATATTCCTGCATATCGGCCAGCAGGTCAATTTTCTTCAGGATGTACTCATGTTCGCCCGGGTACTGCCTAATCAGTTTATTGATTTGTTCCAGCGCATTGTCATACGACTTTTGTGCCAGGTAAACCGAAAAAATATAGCTGTTCGCCGATTTACCAAAATCAGGATGTTGTGACAGCCTTATGAATACCGGCAATGATGATTTGTAATCGCCTGCAGCATAGTTGGCCTTCGCTTCCTGGAATACCACAAAATCATATTTATCAGCAATATCGCTATCGTTCGGGTATAGGTTGTAAAGTTTCTCTATAGTTGACCTTGCACCCTGAATATTGTTTTGGCTTTGGTACACATACAACTGCTTTACCAACAGCTCTTTTGATGTTGGGCTGCCTTTAAGCGCCTGCGTGAGCATTTCCTGCGCATCGGCAAAATAACCGCGGCTTATGGCAGTGTTCAGCAAATAGTCATGAGCTTCCTGGTTGCCCCTGTCTCTTTCATACAACTGGCCGTACAATTCATACGGGTCAGAATTTTTATAATAGCGGGCAGCTTCTTCGGTAAGGTATACCAACAGGTTTTGATAGTAGGACGACCCGCCTTTTTTAAGCTGTGCATTAACCACATCAATTGCTTTTTGATATTCGTGCAGTTCCTGTAATATCCCAATTTTTTTATCTGTCAGGGCACGGCTCAGTGGGATAGCGTTCAGCCCCCTGTCGGCTGTGGCAAGTGCAGCATGGTACTGTCCTGTTTTTATCTGCAGGCTTATCAGGTTGAGGTAGCCTTCCTCATCTTTTGGGGAAACCTCAATAGCCTGCTCATAACTTTTAATGGCGGCAGACACATCTCCTCCTTTGCTCAGTTTCAGGGCATCTTCCTTCATAACGGCAGCATACATTGCCTTGATTTCAGCATCTTCAGGATAAATCTGATAAAGGCGGCGGGTTGAGCGGCTTGCCTCTATACGGTTATTCATCAATTCGTATAGGTTTATTTTGCGCATCCACAATGTTTTGCTGTAAGGAGTAATCTCCAGCAGTTCATTAACGTAACATATTGCGCTGGAATAGCGCTTGGTCTGCGTTTCAATATTAAGCAGGTAATGCCTGGAATCAGTTCGGCGCGGGCTTTTTTCCAGCACTTCAAGCAGCACTATACGGGCTTTGTCAAGGTTGCCTGTTTCCATGTAGCATTTGCCCAAATACTCGCGGATATCCATATCCAGTGGCGCCAGCTTATTGGCTTTTTCACAATATTCTGTAGCTTTCTTAAAGTTACGGTTTTGGTTGCCTTCTTTTTTGGCCAGTGCATAGTACTCGTCAGACGAAAGGCCTTCCTGCGCTATAGCGGGCACAGATAAAAACAGTAAGCAGAAAAGGATGCTTTTTAGCAATATGGGGGAAATTGATTTATGCATTTGCCTTGTCTATTATTTTTTTGCCCGGTTTTTTATTATTGTTATTATCAAAGCCCTGGCGGGTCATGGTGCCCCATTCCATTTGGCGGGAAGTGTAAAAGTTGAAATATCCTTTAAGCGAAAACCATATCAGGAGCGGGTGATAAATAAATGGCTCCAAAAATACCATGAGCCAAAGCTTAAAAGTTTCGCGCCCTGTTTTATACTGCCTTTTTACAAAGTTATCCAGCAGAATTACCATAGTACCAAACATTACAGCAAGCGAGTATGAATACAGGAATATATAAAACGCCATAGGCCAGTTCACATCATTTTTAAGTATGAGCAGGATAAAGTATATAATACCTGTAAATTCAATTACCGGCGCAAGGAACTCATATATGAGCTGGAAAGGGAACGTAATCATCCCTAACTGCTTATAGCGCGGATTGAACAAAATTTTGCGGTGTACAAAAAATATCTGCGCCAGCCCGGTTGACCAGCGTGTGCGCTGCCTGCCAAGAATCTGTACGTTTGGCGGGCCTTCTGTCCAGCAGCAGGAAACCGGTATATAGCCAATTTTATACTTTTGGTGGTTGTTAATCATATAGGCAGCCATCTTTACCATGATGTCCATATCTTCGGCGTGCGATTGCCCATCATATCCGCCTGCATTTACAGCTATTTCCTTATCAAAAAGGCCTAAACCACCCGATACATTGGGCACACAGTTTACCAGGCTCCAGCCCATTTTACCAAAAAGGTAAGCCCGCAGGTACTCCAGCTCCTGGAAACGCGGTATGAGCCTTTGCGGCGGGCGAACACGCTCAATAACACCATCCTTAATATCGCAACTGTTAGACATGCGGAGGGTTGCCCCAACAGCCACTACCCTAACCTTAGAGTTAAGTACAGGCTTTATCATTTTGAGCATAGTGTTCCTGTCCAGGATACAATCTACATCAGTACACAAAAAGTAAGGATATTGTGATGCGTTGATACCTGCATTGGAGGCATCAGCCTTGGTACCGCCATTCATTTTATCTACCACTGTAAGCTTGGAAAACTCCGGGTTTGTAGATTTGAATATTCTTTTAAATGGCTTGGTTTTAATGCGCTCTACATAAGCATAAGGGGTTTCTTCCAACTGAAATTCTTCTATGAGTAATTCCAGGGTTTTATCTTTACTGCCATCGTTTACAATAATTACTTCAAAAAGTGGATAATTAAGCGTAAGCAGTGAATTTACATTTACAATAATTGTTTTCTCTTCATTATAAGCAGGCGCAACTACTGATATGCCGGGGGTTAAGGGGGAATCAAGAAGGAACTGGTCGTCAAGTTTAGAGTTGTAGGTCCTGTAGCGGGTTATGTTAAGAAAAGATAACACTCCCAGCACTAAGTACACTACAAACATAGAGGATGCGTAAAAGAATACGAAATACTCAAAGAAATCGAATGTAGAATCCATAACAGATCTATTTTTTAGTTGGCGTATATGTAATCAACCGTAATTATGCGGTTGTATCAGGGCGTTCATCTGCAATAGTGTCGGCTACTTCACTGTAAACCACTTTGTTCCTGTTGATATGGTGTTTTTTCAACATGGTTGGGATAAGCGGATTTTGCACATGCTCCAGTACAAGTTTATTAAAACCTATTTCATCTTTTGCCAATTCATCGATAAGAGATTTACCGGTTTTCCCATAAAGGAAAATTACCTCTGCAATCAGTTTTTTCAGTTCGTGGCTGCTGGCCATTTCCCATGCATTTTTAAGGAAACCTATCTGCTTGCCTGAAGAAATGTATGAAAGCGCTTCAATAATTGCCGTTTGGCAAACATAGGGCTGTGTAAAATACATTTTGATAAGGCGGGATTCTATTTCCCTTACACGCATTTTGCCAAGGGTTATTATAGCCTCCTTACGCACCAGGTGATCTTCATGATCCAGGAATTCCATAACTGTGGTTATTGATGTTGCCTGGTCAAAATATGCTACTAATTTTATGAAGAAAATAATTTGCCCATTATCTTTAGAATATTTCATCCACTTGCTAAAGTTTGGCAGGTTATCCTTATGGTGAAGCACAAACTGGGACAAAAGGCTGATTTGATCCCACTGGTTCATGTCATTATCCTGGTCAAAGAACTTAAACGGGTCATTATTACTAACACCAACATAAGATGCCCTTGATTCTTTCCTTAATGAAGAGTTCCTGGCATAAGTATGCGGAAGTATTTTAGAGTCTGAAATGGTAAGGTCCAGACGGGAAAGCGACTGAAATGCGCGCAACCTGATTCGGGTATTTGAAAAGTCAAGCCTTTTTTCAAGATAGTCGTCAATTTTCAGGCCACTGATAACATTACGGTAATTTGCAGAGTCCATCCTGTGCTTATCCTGCTTTACTACATCTTCAAGGGTAGGAATAAGCGATATGTATGTTTTTTTAGTTATCTCGCCAAAGTTTTCGATATATAGTTCGCGGATTTCAACATCAGAATACTCGTCTTTTGAAGTGAGTACGTTGCGCAGGAAAGTAAAAATTTTGGGGCGTAGTTCATAAACAAGGCGGGCACGGCGCTCCTTATCACGGCGTACCGCAAAAACGGTTATCATGAATCCGAAGGTTGCAAAGCAACTGAACATGATAAAAAATATAGCAATCTGGATAACGAAGGGGAACGAGCTGAGCGATATCCAGTAGTGCTCTATGTAATCAAAGATAGAAGTCATTTTCAGGTGTGTTTTAATTGTTTTTTGAATGTTTAGCTTACACTGCAAATATTGTGTTAAAATGAAATACTTGCTTAATGCTTTGATAGATTGTTTCTATTTGACAATTCGCTTATCTTATCTTTAAGCAAAGTACCAAATTATCAACAGTTTAAAGCTAATTTGTACTAACAGGCAAAGCCACAAAAGTTATAAATAACCCAGTGGCAGCACTTGTAAAACCGTTAAAACTTTGTGAAAGGACTTATATCATCCTGGTAACCATAATTATGGTTTTTGGTAATAGCATTCATATTTATTCATTTTTTAGGGGCTACAAACATAACCATAAAAATGAACAATTCATAATAAAACGTTAAAAATTAACGTTAAATATCCTGAAAGCTAATTAGTTGATACTGGAAGGCAATACTTTTGAGAACAATAACTGCCACCTGTTTTTCTTACGCCATGTACTGTACATATTGTATTCAGCCTCTGCATCTTTGTAAACTTTTTCGTGCATAAAGTCTTCAGCAAAAGGCTTTTCGGGTTCGTGAAGCAAATCCATAAGCTTCAATTCTGCTTCCTTAAAAGTAAGTCCTGCAGCTACATGATCTACCTCTGTATCTGTATTAAAATACCCGGGATTGCTAATATCTACAATGCCCCATATTTTTTTGCCCTTGTAGGCTTCAAAATCAAAATTAGCATTGTTTTTAACCGATGAAAGGTTAAAATATGACCCTACCATTATATACTGGAAGTCCATTATTTCGGAAAAAATGAAATCTTTAAAGCAATATACCGGCCTGTTAAGGAAATCTTTCACCGCAATTTTGCGGCATTTGCTGCGTAGCGATTCATTATCGGCAACATTAAGTAAATTGTCCGACTGTACTATACTTACAACTGATGATTTGCCTGTAGCATAATTTAATATGCTATAAACATTATAGTTTACCTTGTACTTAAAAGTATCAGAGGAAGTATATTCCTTAAGGAAAGAGCTATATGTAAGCAACATCCCATTCTGGAAACGATGCACCACTTTTATATCGTTATCTACTTCATTGCCGTTTAAGTCCAGCACTGAGTAAAAAATATCATCACTGTTCTTAGCCAGCACATAATCATCACCGTGATACGAAACTTCAATAAAACCTGTTTGTTTTACTTCGCCATCTGCGCCTACAAACATCAACCTGTTGTTGTATGACTGCCTTGTCCTGAAATTCATAACTCCTTCGTTTTAAGTTTAGCTGGGGGCAAAACTCTATAACAAAAATGCTTAAAGAGGATTTATAAATTACTATGCGTATCTGTATTTTCGACTAAATGCATTTAATTATCGACAGAATGCAATATGCTTGTTTCGGCTTAACAATAGCTTAAGACAAGGTTTTGTTAATCATGGAAAATCATGAGTGGTACCGTGGTATGGTATGCCATCTTTTTAGTGAGGCTTTTGTGGAACAGCCCTTCAAAAAAACCACGTTTGTGGGCACGCATCACCAACATATCCAAATGTTGCTCGTCAATAAAATTCAGTATGGCCTGTTCAATATCGTTGCCTGGCAGTGTGTGGAATTCAATATTCTGGCTTTTGTAGTACATTTTCCATTCGGCCATTCGCTCCTCAATATCCGAAGGATCATCATTATTAGTTATATACAGGCATTGAATTGCAGCGCCAAACTTACCGGCAATATGCAATGCCTTTACCATAGCGTCACTATCTTTATCCCGGTATTGTGTAGTAAAGCCAATATTTTTTATAGGGCGATATTTGGCTTCCGCCGGTATCCCCAATACCGGTACAGTAGCATTGGCTATTACTGAACCTGTAGTTGACCCAAGAAAGGTTTCCTTCAGGCCTGTGGCTCCTTTTGTGCCCATAACTATAAGGTCAATCTCCTCCTCTTTGCATACTTTATTTATATTATAAATAAGATCGCCGTACAGCAATACATTCCTCATCCTTATATGCCCCATCTTGTTATTTTCTGCCACTTCGTGCATTTGCGGGAGCTGGTCCCTAAAGCTTTCAAACTGGTTCATCTCTACAATATCAAAAATTTCCTTAGTAGATTCCGGCAAAGGCGGTGTTTCTACAATCGGTAAATCATATACATGCAGCACTATAAGTTCTGCATCCAGCAGGTCGGCAAATTGCAGGGCATACATAAATGCTGCATTGGCGGCTTCAGAAAAATCGGTTGGAAAAAGGATACGGTTCATTATTGCACAGTTTTGGTTAACACGATAAAGTTAGGAATAATCTTAATATTTAAGGTAACTTTTAAAGGGGTATTAACAGTGTAGTATAAGCCGTCCCCTGCCCTTTTTGGGTGTAAAAACATATCTTTGCCAAAAAAAACAATGATACTCCATGATACCATAGCAGCACTCGCCACTCCGTCAGGCTCCGGTGCTATAGCTGTTATACGCCTTTCAGGCCCCGAAGCCATAACTATAGCTGCGGGAGTTTTTCGTTCCGTATCCGGCAAAGATATACTGAAACAAAAATCGCACACGCTACATTTGGGGCATATTGCGGACGGTGATAAAATATATGACCAGGTTTTGCTTTCTTTATTTAAAGGCACCAACTCTTACACCGGCGAAAATACGGTTGAAATTTCATGTCATGGCTCGGTTTATATACAGCAACAGATAATACAATTACTGTTGCGCAAAGGCTGCCGTATGGCCACGGCAGGTGAGTTTACGCTGCGTGCTTTTTTGAACGGTAAGCTGGACCTTAGCCAGGCTGAAGCTGTAGCTGACCTGGTTGCCAGCGACAATGAGGCCAGCCACCAGATTGCCATGCAGCAAATGCGGGGCGGTTTTAGTAATGAGATAGCCAGGCTAAGGGAAGAGCTGCTGAATTTTGCATCGTTGATTGAATTGGAACTGGACTTTTCGGAAGAAGATGTGGAGTTTGCCGACAGGACACAGTTTTATGAATTGCTGAACCGCATTGAATTTGTATTGAAAAGGCTGATTGACTCTTTCGCGGTGGGTAATGTTATAAAAAATGGCATACCTGTAGCTATTGCCGGTGAGCCAAATGTTGGCAAGAGCACACTGCTAAATGCCCTGCTGAACGAGGAGCGCGCTATTGTGAGCGACATTGCAGGCACTACCCGTGATACCATTGAAGATGAATTGGTGATAAACGGAATAGGCTTTAGGTTTATTGACACAGCCGGGATACGCGAAACGCAGGATGTGGTGGAGAGCATCGGCATCAGGAAGACTTTTGAGAAAATGGAACAGGCACAGGTGGTGATTTATCTTTTGAATGTTGAATTGTTCCAGGCTTCAGTTGCAGGGCTTATAGAGGAAATTGGGAAGATAAAAAACCAATACCCCCAAAAAACGTTAGTGGTTGTAGGTAACAAGGCTGATAAACTTTCAAACGAACAAAAGGATTTACTCCTTGAGGAAATCCCTGATATAGTATTGATTTCTGCCAAAGAAAATACGGGTATTGAAAATTTGAAAAACCTATTGCTTTCATTCGTAAACACTGGCGCATTGCGCAATAATGAAACTATTGTGACTAATACCCGCCACTATGATTCGCTCCTTAAAGCGCTTGAAGAAATACAAAAGGTACAGTTTGGCCTTCGCTCCGGCCTGCCGGCTGACCTGATGGCGATTGACATACGCCAGGCGTTATACTACTTTGGTGAAATCACAGGCCAGGTTACTAATGATGAGCTGCTTGGTAATATTTTTGCTAATTTCTGTATCGGTAAATAGCAGGCACAAAATATCACAAGACATCACAAATTGTTAGTATTCCTGTTCTGCATTAAAATTTAATTTTGTACACACCTCAAATCGAAAAGTAAATTTATATAACTCCTCAATGAACAAAATCCTCATTATAGATGACGAAGATAAGCTAAGGTCGCTTATGGCCCGTATCATAAGTCTTGAAGGCTTTGAGGTGACTGAAGCGTCAGATTGCAAATCAGGACTGAAAAAGGCAGAACAAAATGACTTTGATGTTATTTTGTGTGATGTCAAGCTGCCTGACGGTAATGGTGTGGAACTAACCGCTGTTATTAAAGAAAAATGTCCTGCAACTGAAATTATACTACTTACCGCCTATGGTAATATAGCGGATGGCGTGCAGGCCATTAAAAACGGAGCTTTTGATTACATTGTGAAGGGTGACGATAATAATAGGATTATCCCACTGTTGCACAAGGCCATAGATAAAAGGAAACTAACTAAGCGTATCCAAAATCTTGAAAATCGTGTTGAGCGCAAATACTCATTTGAAAATGTATTTGGTGAATCGGAAAAAATAAAGGAAGCTATTCATTTGGCTCAAAAAGTGGCCGGTGTAGATACAACAGTGTTGCTAAATGGCGAGACGGGTACCGGTAAGGAAGTTTTTGCCAATGCTATACACCAGTCAAGCCCCAGAAAAGACAGGAGTTTTGTTGCCATTAACTGCGCTGCCTTTAGTCATGATCTTTTAGAAAGCGAAATGTTTGGACATAAAGCCGGGGCTTTTACCGGAGCTGTAAAAGATAAAAAAGGCCTGTTTGAAGAAGCGGACAAAGGGACGATATTCCTGGATGAAATAGGTGAAATGCCTTTAGACCTACAGGCCAAGTTACTGCGTGTTATTGAAAATGGTGAATTCATTAAAGTAGGCGAAAGTAAAATTACCAAAGTGAATGTACGTATTGTTGCGGCCACCAACAGGGATTTACTTAAAGAGATTGAAGCAGGACATTTTAGGGAAGATTTATTTTACCGGCTTTCTATCTTTACAATTAAACTTCCTTCACTCAGGGAAAGGGTTTCTGATATAGAATTACTCGCTCTGAACTTCCTGAAAAGCTTTAATCTGAAAATAAATAAAAGGATAACAGGGATTTCAAAAGAATTCCTGCAGTTGTTGAAGCTGCACAACTGGCCCGGGAATATAAGGGAGCTGAAAAACATTATGGAAAGGAGTATAATACTTGAAAACAGTAATACCCTTACACCACAAAGTCTTCCCTATGAATTGCAACAGCTTAACGCCGAGCCTCAGGAGAACAGAACAAAAACCTTATCTGCCTTCTCATTGGCATCAGCCGAAAAAATACACATACAGAAAGTATTTAATTACACGAACGGTAACAAAACCGAAACAGCACGCCTGCTTAATATCGCACTTACTACTCTTTACAGGAAGCTTGAAGAATACAAAATAGAATAAAACACTATCGTTTTAAAAGTACAGACCCTATCATTTTGATAGGGTTTTTTATTTTATGCACTGAATAAATATAAGCAAATCATTAGATATAAGATGATTGCGCCAAATTCATTTTTAAGGTATAGGTTTTGGCATATATGTGAAAAACATAAAAACACCAATATGGAACACAAAATTTTGAAACGCAATTATGAATTTTTGAATGTGTATGATATGCATTCACTCCCCCAAAAAAAATATAAATCTAAAATTGAATAGTAAAGTATGAATGCATTATTTATTCTGGCATTAGGCGTTTTTGCTTATATAGCTTATGTACTAATCAAACCTGAAAAATTTTAAATTATGAACACTGAAATTGTAGGTGTAATAATCACTTATGTATTGGTACTATTGCTTGCCATCCCGTTGGGCAGGTACATAGGCAAAATATTTAATTATGAAAAAACATGGCTCGATAAAATTTTTAATCCGCTGGACAGGCTTTTCTTTAAAATAGCAGGAATAAATCCTGATAAAGAAATGACATGGAAACAGCATCTTACAGCTTTACTCACCATAAACCTGGTATGGTTTATACTATCAATGCTGGTACTAACCAATATGGCATGGCTACCTCTGAATCCGGATCAAAACCCATCCATGAGTCTTGACCTCGCCTTTAATACCTCCGTTAGTTTTGTGACCAATACCAACCTGCAGCACTACTCCGGTGAGACTGGTTTATCTTATTTGGGCCAACTTACATTAATGCTGTGGCAGTTTATAAGTGCCGCTACAGGGATTGCCATCTGCGCAGTGGTGTTTAAGGCAATGAAAGCCGGAACTGCTAACACACTGGGAAATTTTTACAGCTATTTTGTGCGTTCAGCCACAAGGATTCTGTTACCATTAGCTGTAGTAGTAGCGGTAATTTTAGTGTTTAACGGCACTCCTATGACATTTGAAAGCAAGGATACCATTACCACCCTTGAAGGTAAGAAGCAGGATATAAGCCGAGGCCCGGTAGCAGCATTTGTTGCCATAAAACAACTGGGTACAAACGGTGGAGGGTTCTACGGCCCTAACTCAGCTAATCCAATGGAAAATCCAAATTACCTGACCAATATTGTAGAAACTGCCAGCATTGTACTTATTCCAATTGCATTAATTTTTGCTTTAGGCTACGTATTAAAACGTAAAAAAATGGCATGGACTATTTATGGGGTAATGACAATAGGTTTTCTATTGCTGCTTATCCCTTCAGTAATCAGTGAAATGAATGGCAATCCTGCCATTACTGACATGGGTATCTCACAGCAAATGGGCAGTATGGAAGGTAAAGAAGTGCGTTTTGGTTCGGCAGCGTCGGCTAACTGGGCAACTTATACTACATGTACCAGTAATGGGTCGGTTAATGCCATGCATGATAGTATGACTCCTGTAACCGGTGCAACTACCTTACTGGGTATGATGGTAAACTGCTTTTACGGAGGTGTGGGTGTAGGTTTCCTTAATTTTTACATTTTCATTATACTGGCTGTATTTATTAGCGGATTAATGGTAGGCCGCACACCTGAATTTTTAGGCAAAAAGATAGAAGCCCGGGAAATGAAGATTGCCATGATGGTGGCATTGCTTCATCCGTTGTTAATTTTGGCCGGTACCGCACTGGCGAGCCATCTTTATGCCGGCAATCCTGAAGAGTACTCTGCCTGGCTTGCCAATCCGGGTTACCATGGCTTTAGCGAAATGCTATATGAATTTACTTCTTCATCAGCTAATAACGGTAGCGGGTTTGAAGGCCTGGGCGACAATACACCATTTTGGAACTATGCCTGTGGTATTGTAATGTTGCTGGCAAGGTACCTGCCCATTATAGGGCCTGTTGCCATTGCAGGTATATTAGCCGGCAAAAAGTATGTACCTGAAAGTTCAGGCACTTTAAAAACAGATACTGCCACCTTTGGGTTCATGGTATTTGCGGTAATATTTATAGTTGCTGCACTATCCTTCTTCCCTGCCCTGACACTTGGCCCGATAGCCGAATACTTCTCCATGTAAAAACTAAAACCGAATAGAAATGAAATCTCAAAATATATCGTTGTTTCAGGGCAATCTGGTAAAACAGGCCCTAAAGCAATCTTTTGTAAAACTTAACCCGGTTTCGCTCATCAAAAATCCTGTAATGTTTACAGTAGAGATTGGTACAGCAGTAATGCTGTGTGTGTGCCTGTGGATTTTAGCCGGTGAGCAATCTCAAGGCAGTTTTGCCTATAACTTTACAGTATTTATAATACTGCTTTTTACCCTTTTATTTGCCAATTTTGCCGAGGCAATAGCCGAGGCCAGAGGTAAATCTCAGGCTGACAGCTTAAGGAAAACAAGAGAAGAAACTCCCGCTAATAAGGTTGAAGCCAATGGCGACATTACAATAGTGCCATCATCAACATTAAGGAAAGGCGATTGTTTCATCTGTGAGGCAGATGACATCATTCCGGCAGACGGTGAAATCATTGAAGGCCTTGCCACTATTGATGAAAGCGCTATTACAGGAGAAAGTGCCCCGGTTATCCGTGAGGCAGGCGGCGATAAAAGCTCGGTTACAGGAGGTACAAAAGTACTGTCGGATAAAATAACAGTACAGGTAACTACCCAACCCGGCGAAAGTTTTCTTGATAAGATGATTGCACTGGTAGAAGGGGCTTCCCGACAAAAAACACCAAACGAAATTGCGCTTACCATACTTTTGGCCGGGTTTACACTTGTATTCATCATAGTTTGTGTTACCCTTAAACCATTTGCCGATTATGCCAATGTACCTATAACTATCGCGGCATTTATATCACTATTTATATGCCTTATCCCAACTACTATCGGCGGGTTGTTATCTGCTATTGGTATAGCGGGTATGGACAGGGCGCTAAGGGCCAATGTAATAACCAAATCAGGTAAGGCGGTTGAGACAGCTGGTGATATTGATGTACTGCTATTAGATAAAACAGGTACCATAACCATAGGTAACCGTAAAGCCACTCACTTTCATGCTGCACAGGGAGTTAACGAAAAACTTTTTATCAGAGCGGCTGTTTTAAGTTCGCTGGCTGATGAAACTCCTGAAGGAAAGTCCATCATTGAGTTATCAGGAACCGACCCACATTCGGTAAAGATTGAAAATCCAAGGTTTATAAAATTTACCGCTGAAACCAGAAGCTCGGGTATTGATTTTGGAGCAACCCGTATAAGAAAAGGCGCTTATGATGCCATTAAAAACTTAGTAGAGAAAGCAGGCAATATTTTCCCTGAGTACATTACTCAGGTAGTTCAGAAAATATCATCAAATGGCGGTACACCCCTTGTGGTTTGCGAAAACGAGAAGGTATTGGGTGTTATAGAACTGCAGGACATTATAAAAACCGGAATAAAAGAGCGTTTTGAAAGGCTGCGTAAAATGGGCGTTAAAACGGTTATGGTTACCGGCGATAACCCATTAACTGCAAAGTATATAGCTGAAAAAGCGGGAGTAGATGATTTTATTGCAGAGGCAAAACCCGAAGATAAAATGAACTACATAAAAAATGAGCAGCAACAGGGTAAACTCGTTGCTATGATGGGTGATGGCACTAACGATGCCCCCGCCCTTGCACAGGCCGATGTGGGCGTTGCCATGAACAGCGGAACACAGGCAGCCAAAGAGGCCGGTAACATGGTAGACCTTGATAATGACCCTACCAAACTTATTGAAATAGTGGAAATAGGCAAACAGCTTTTAATGACACGTGGAACGCTTACCACTTTTAGTATTGCTAATGACGTAGCCAAATATTTTGCCATAATACCCGCCCTGTTCATTGCGGCCATACCCGCCCTGCAGGGACTCAACATAATGAACCTGCACAGCCCTGAAAGCGCTATACTTTCGGCCGTAATATTTAATGCTGTTATTATACCATTGCTTATCCCATTAGCCTTGAAAGGTGTGGCATATAAACCAATAGGAGCGTCTGCTTTATTAAGAAGAAATGTGCTTATATACGGATTGGGTGGTGTTATTGTGCCTTTTATAGGCATCAAATTTATAGACGTACTTGTTGCATTGTTTATCTAAAAAAATGAAAAAATGAAAACTCATATTATACCGGCCATAAGGCTGACATTATTCTGTGCGGTATTTTTCTGCGGATTTTATACGCTTGGTATTTTAGGCATAGCACAGCTTGCCCCTAATAATGGAAAAGGCGAAGTTATTACCGATAACGGAAATACGTACCATATCAACGTAGCGCAAAATTTTACGGAAGACAAGTATTTCTGGTCCCGTCCTTCGGCTGTGGATTATAACGGGGCCGGTTCCGGCGGAAGCAATAAAGGGCCTTCTAACCCTGAATATCTTGCTGAAGTGCAGGCGCGTATCGACACCTTTATACTAAAGAATCCAGGGATAGCAAGATCTGCTATTCCATCAGAACTGGTAACCGCTTCAGGAAGTGGTCTTGACCCGCATATTTCTGTAGCTGCTGCTAAAATTCAGGTGAAACGGATTGCAAAAAAACGTAATGTTACCGAAGAAAAGATTTTAGAGATTATAAATGCTACTACTGAAAAGCCACTCTTAGGAGTACTAGGTACTGAGAAAATAAATGTTTTAAAACTTAATTTAGCTCTAAATAATTTATAATGAAAGCCAAGCAACAAATAACAGCCCTTTTGCTCTTAACAGGTTCTTTTGCCTTTGCCCAGCAGGACTCTATTAAAATATTACCAATCCAAATTACCCCGGCATTAAAAATAAGCGGTTACCTGGAAACCTATTATGCTTACGATTTTAATGAGCCTGAAAACAATACGCGTCCTTCGTTTTTCTACTCCCACAATCGTCATAACGAGGTGGCGCTAAACCTTGGTTTTATAAAAGCCGGATATGATAGTGGTTCTGTAAGGGCAAACCTGGCACTTATGGCTGGTACGTATGCTAATGCCAACCTTGCGGCTGAGGAAGGTGTACTTAAAAATGTGTATGAGGCCAATGCGGGGATAAAACTATCTAAAAAAGCAAACCTATGGGTAGATGCGGGCATATTTGCCTCCCATATTGGGTTTGAAAGTGCAGTTGGCAAAGATTGCTGGACATTGACACGAAGTATGCTTGCCGATAACTCACCTTACTATGAAAGCGGGGCAAAACTATCCTATACATCACCATCTGGCAAATGGTTTATAAGCGGGTTGGTGCTTAATGGCTGGCAGCGCATACAAAGGGTTGATGGCAATAAAACTTTGGCTTTTGGCCACCAATTAACCTATAAGCCAAACAGTAAGATAACGTTAAACAGCAGCTCATTTGTGGGTAATGATAAACCTGATATTGAAAAGCGTATGCGCTATTTCCATAACCTCTACGGGCAATTTCAGCTTACCAATAAATTTGGTTTGATCGCTGGTTTTGACATTGGTGCCGAGCAAAAAAACAAAGGTAGTGAGCGTTATAATGCCTGGTACTCCCCTGTCCTAATTGCACAATACCGGTTGAATGATAAAATGGCAATAGCGCTTCGGGGTGAATATTATTCCGATGAAAATGGGGTTATTATTGCAACCGATACTGCAAATGGGTTTAAAACTTTGGGGTATTCTGCTAATTTTGATTACCATATTTATAATAATGTTGTGTGGAGGCTTGAAGCCAGAAGCCTGAACAGCAAGGATGATATTTTCCTGAAAGGAAATAATTCAATTAATACTAACACATTTATTAGTACTGCACTTGCAATTTCGTTTTAATGACAGAAAAAGATATAAATGCAAAGCGCTTTCTTGAACTTATACAAAAATCAAGAAAAGGCAAGTTTAAGGTCTACATCGGCATGAGTGCCGGTGTAGGCAAAACTTTTCGTATGCTGCAGGAGGCACATGCCCTGCTGCGCAATGGTATTGATGTAAAGATAGGTTTTATAGAAACCCATAACCGCGCAGAAACCCACAGCTTGCTGGATGGCTTGCCCATTGTGCCAAAGCGCTCGTTATACTACAAAGGGAAATACCTGGAAGAAATGGACGTGCAGGCAATCATCAACCTTCGTCCTGAAGTGGTTATAGTAGACGAACTTGCGCACACCAATATAGAAGGCAGCAAAAACGAAAAGCGCTGGCAAGATGTAATGGATATACTGGATGCCGGAATTAATGTAATAAGCGCCGTAAACATTCAGCATATAGAAAGCCTTAACGAAGACATTAAAGAAATAACTGGAATTGAAGTTAAGGAAAGGATTCCCGACAGTGTGCTTAGGGCTGCGGACGAAGTTGTGAACATTGACTTAACTGCTGATGAACTGATTACACGACTGAAAGAAGGAAAAATATACACCGCCGATAAAATAAACTCAGCACTTAATAATTTTTTTAAGCCACAGCATATTTTGCAGCTTCGCGAACTGGCGCTCAAAGAAGTGGCCAGCCAGGTAGAACGGAAAGTGGAGACTGAAATTACGGGCAATAATCTTAAGCAGGAACGCTTTTTAGCCTGCATAAGCAGTAATCATACAACAGCAAAAACAGTAATTCGCAAAACGGCACGCCTGGCTAATTACTACCATAGCAAGTGGTATGTGCTTTATGTTGAAACACCTAGGGAAAGAGGCGATAAAATTGCTCTTGATAAACAAAGGCACCTAATCAACAATTTCAGGCTGGCCACAGAGCTTGGAGCTGAAGTTATAAGGGTAAAAAGCACCCAAATTACAGTAGCTATTACCAAACAGGCTGAAGCTATGAAAATAACTACTGTTTGCATAGGTAAGCCACACATTAACCTGCTTAAAGTAATATTATCTACCAATACATTTAAATCATTATTAAATAAGCTAACTTCGAGTAATATTGACCTTATCATACTTTCATAATCCATGAAAATAAAAACAAAATTAACCTTTGCGGTTGGAGTGCTTTTCCTTTTCATTGCATTACTATCAGCATTGGCAATCAGGCAGGTGCATCTATTATCAAATGATACAAAAAATATTCTTGAGGCAAATTACATCTCCCTCGATTATTCAAGAAACATGTTTAAGCTCATTAATAAAACTGTAATTTTAAGTGAGGATTTTTCGGAATTTGAAAGGCTTTTGCAAAAACAAAATGCCAATATAACCGAAATAGGTGAAAAGGAAATCACTTCAGATTTAAATACCCACTTTAATCAGTTAAGGCTGGAACCCAACAACCCTGCTTTTATTTCAAATATACGTAAAGATTTGAATGATATTATGAAGTTAAACCTGGATGCAATCCTTAGAAAAAGCGATACCGCAGGCAAAACGGCTGATAATTCTATACTGTGGATTTCCATAACAAGTGCATTCTGTTTCATTATTGGGTTTACCCTACTCATTAACTTACCGGGATATATAGCAAACCCTATAAAAAATCTTACGGATAGTATTAAGCAAATTGCTTCAAAAAATTATTCACAACGTCTTTATTTTAAAGGACATGATGAATTTTCGTCTCTGGCAAAATCATTCAATACAATGGCTGAGAAATTACAGGAATACAGCGATAGCAACCTGGCAATACTTATGATGGAGAAAAAGAGGATTGAAACACTTATCAACAACCTTTTTGACCCTGTATTAGGGCTTGATGAAAGGAACAAGATACTTTTTATAAATGAGCAGGCCTTAAAAATATCTGGGCTCAAAAGGGAAAGTGTAATTGGAAAGCAGGCCGAAGAAATTGCTGTTACAAACGACCTCATCCGTTCACTGCTTCAGAAAATGGCGAAAAATGAAAGTAAGGATAACTCTTTAAAAATATATGCCGATAATAAGGAAAGTTACTTTGAAAAACAATTGGTGCCAATCAGCATAATCCCTACAGGCGAAGAAAATCAAAAAAACATAGGCTCATTTATCATTCTCAGGAATATAACACCATACAAAGAACTGGATTTTGCAAAAACCAATTTTATAGCCACTGTGTCTCATGAGTTTAAGACTCCAATAGCCTCCATGAAAATGAGCCTCCAACTCCTTAATAATGAGCAAACAGGTAGCCTTAATGACGAGCAGAAAAGCCTGGTTGAAAGCATTAATGACGATACTGACAGGTTATTGAGAACCACAGGTGAACTGCTTAATATATCGCAGGTGGAAACAGGTAATACCAAGCTTAAAATAGAAACTGTAGATGTAAAGAGGATAGTAAATGATGCTATTGACAATAATCAAAAACTGGCGGAACAAAAATCAATTACCATCAACTTTGAATCTTTGAAAAATTTACCACTGGTGTCAGCAGATAAGGAAAAGGCAACCTGGATAGTTTCCAACCTTATTTCAAATGCTATCCGCTACTCTTATGATAATACAACAATTGATGTAAAAGCCTTCGAAAGAGATAATAAACTGATAATTTCTGTAAAAGACAGCGGTATAGGAATCGATCCGAAATACTTGCCACGAATTTTTGATAAGTATTTTAGGGTTCCCGGAACTGAAAAAGAAGGTACAGGACTCGGGCTCGCTATAAGCAAAGAATTTATAGAAGCTATGGGAGGCAGCATTGATGTAGAAAGTGAATTGGGTGAAGGGAGTGAATTTATAATTGCTTTTCCAGTCCTAAACATATAACCATGATGAATCGTAATCTTTAAAACATTTTGTAAAGTTATCCTCTAATAGACATCGAATAAAGCTACAATACTTATCATCCCTAAAAATTTTATATATTTGTAAATGAGAAATCATTTAAAAAATGAACTACACAATGTCATTTCAGGAACGAGCGAAGTTAGGTTTGGAACAATTATCCAAGCAGTCGCCAGTTACCTTAACAATAGCGAGAAATCAGGCAGCGAGGTTAAAAGCGCGAAGTATTTCAAAAAACAAGAAGAGCAGAGATTAAGGGATTATATAACCCACAATAATCTTTGGATTGATGAAATTGACTTTTCTCAATATGTGAGCGAAGGTGCTGAGCAGAAAGTATATCTCAATGGTACCGAACACGTACTTAAGCTTAATGACTCTATCTATTACAGTTCCTGGAAAGATTACTTTTATAATCTTCTTCTACATAATTATTTTTTCTCCGATACAGCGTATAATCTTCTAGGGTTTACAGAAAATGATAATACCTTATATGCAGTAGTTCAGCAAGCTTTCGTTTCCAGTACTGAAGATACGAATTTAGAATCTGTAAAAGCATTTATGGCTGCTAACGGTTTTGAGAATAATAGGAATAATGACTATATCAATAATGACATCGGTATAATATTGGAAGATTTACATGATGAAAATGTACTGACACAAAATGGGGTGTTATATTTTATAGATACTGTTTTCTATTTCACCGACTTTTTTGGTGATGATAGCAGTTTCTGTATCGGTAAATAACAGGCACAAAATATCGCAAAACAACACAAAAAACCAGTTAAATTGCTATAAAACAAAAATTTAACTGGTCTTATTATGACTTAATTCAGTTTAACCTCTACTATTTCTCCATCATTTTTAATTTCAACAAATTCTTCATTCCTGTGGTATTTTGTAAGGTTGTATCGTTCCTTTTCATAAAATTGAGTACCGTATGAATTTGTACCTACTACCACATCTCTTGTATAAGCCTGCGTGACAGGCATAATAGCCTGAATAAAGTATTTGCCTGGCTTTAGGCTCTTAAATTCAAACCTTCCATATTGGTCTGTAGTCGCCTCAATGCGCATAGAAAAGGCTTCTTCTGACATATATACATTGGTCTTCTTATTTTCTTTCTTTTTTCGAAGATTATGCCATGCTGTAAAATAATCATTAACCGGAAACAAATCTACCTTTAGATTTGCGCCATAGGCTTTTGCTCCTAAAACAGATAGTTTGTTTGTAGATTTATATAGTACTCCTTTTATAGTGGACTTTCCTAATCCTAACTGATTCTTGGCCTGTTCTTTATTAAACGCCACATCAGGGTACAGAACTGTTATCTGGTCTTTTTGTGCCCTCCTGTCAGCATTTTTAACCGGGTTACAACCCAGCAATAATAGGCTGAATATAAAAATTACTGTAGTTTTCATAATGTTTATAAATTAAATTATTGATGCATCTATTACTATGCTTGGCTGATTAATTTTTATTCCCTTAATTGCAATAAAATCATCAGTGTGGTTTTGATTTATTATCATCGAAGTTTTACAGGATGATGCAAATAAATTATAGTCATAACAACCGTATTCGCATAAACACGATATCAAAACAATTGTTTTGATTTTCAATAAATTAATCATTCTCTTTTTCATTATTATTTTTTTATAGTTATATATCTAAATTTAGATTTTTATGCCGGTTTTAAAAATACCTGATTACAGGTAAATGTTTTAAAACAGTACTATAGCTATACTAAAAATGAAAAAATTGAAGCGTTATAAATTAAAAACAACAGGTACTGCAAATTACAAATTGGCTTTATTGAATATAAATGCCATGAAGGCCAGTATTAGTTATATCTTTCAATATTTTATAAATTTTGCAGAATAGCTTTTACCATTTTCTCCTACTATTTTTATGATGTACATACCTTGGGCTAAAAAAGAAACATCTACACCATTGCTTAAAACCGGGACGGATGAAATGTTGTTTCCCAGCATGTCATAAACCATTAGGGTTTTAATAGGATAGGGAGATTTTACATTGAGTAAAGTATGCACAGGATTAGGCGACAAAATAAACTCATCTTTAAAAACAGGATTATCAGTATTTAAACTACAAAGTTCATCGCCTATAACGGCATAAGTATCAATAAATACCGGCGCTGATCTTTCAAAACAATTATTAACAGATGTTATTACACTATACAAACCCGGAGAAGATGTTAATGACTGATTGGTTTCTCCTTCAATTGGGTTTCCATATTCATCACACCATTGGTAAGTGTCTGCTGGCTGGGTCCATAAAGTACCTGTTTGGTCCGGACAAATTAAAATATCATCAGGAAATATTGTATTTGTATGTGCGCAAAAATTAACTGTCCTCTCAAAAACTGAAGTAAGGTTTTGCCCTAAATAGCATTTATTTGCAGTAAGCTTAATAGTATAGTTTCCAATATTGGAATAGCTGTGAGATGGCATTATTTGGGTAGAGCTTGTTCCATCGCCAAAATCCCATACGCATGAGTCATAAAATTTTGACCTATTGTATTTGATTACTATTTCATTAAGGCCGTTCCCAATAATGTAATTAAAATCAGCGCTTGGTACATATTTACCAATATACCAGTCTATCATATGGTCATAAACAATAGTTTTAACTGCACTCCTTATGATAGAGGCAGTGCTGGCGCTAAGCCCGTGGTTATAAGTAATCAGGTCAGGATTTTTCCTGAAAATAGAAGTATAAAAACAACAGGCTGCCAGATAGGAACCTTCCAAAGATGGGTGGCTGGCATCAGACTGATATAAATTTATGCCAGGATAATTTTCTTTAATATATTTCCATACTACACCTACCGGAGTAACTTCCGAGTTATTTAATTCTGAAAATGACATGTACCTATCCTGTATAAGATTTTGCATACCCAAATAACTGCAAACCGCCGGATTTGAAGGGCAATTTTGAACATCGCCATTCTCATGGCCCCAGGTCATAAATGCAGTAATTTGTGCACACGGTTTATGTAAATTGATATATGCTCTTAAATCGGAAAATCCGTAAAAAAAAGCAAGTGGTACCGAGAATGAAGGTCGCTGGCTTTGCTCCTGCAGCACAATATAATCCCAATTATCTGACAGGATTTTATTTTTTGAAACTGTACTCGCAGAATGGTCCTGCAGAGTATATCCGCCAATCAAATTACTATCATAAATTAAAACATCATTAGTATTTGATGCTAATAAAGAAACAATGTTAGGCAAGTCATTTACATAAGTATAACTGTTACCTAAAAAAAGTACTTTTCTTGTTTGGCTCTGTGCGTTTAATTTTACAATAGATAGTAAAAAAAATAATATAGTAATGTTCTTAATCATAATTGTTTTTTTTAAAAATTTATGCAGTATGATATCATTACTGCAGTACAGCCGGCTCAAAAATTAACCAGTTCTTAGATTTTAAAATTAGATTATCATTCAATAAAAAAAAATACCTGAAATAAGGTATTTTTATAAGTTGCAGTAATTATAGAATTATGATAGTAGGCATAAAGAAATATAATTTTTAAATACCTGAAATCAGGTAAAAACGAACGTGTGTTTTTTAATTATTTTTGTATGATGACATTGCTAATTAAGAAGAACCTGCTCATAGTTTTACTTCTGTTTCCCTGTATATCGTTTTCTCAAAAGGTATCTACTTTAGGAAATGATGACGAAGTTATCAGGAAATTGGAAAGAGAAATTTCCCTGTCTGCCAATGATAGTGTAAAAAGTATTTGCAATTTAAAAATTGCAGGTTTTTACTTCAAAAACAACAACCTAAACAATTATAAGTCCTATTTGCAAAAGGGACGGCAATTATCAAAAAAATCACGCTTCTTAACTGCTTACGCTAACTACTACCAAGCGCTGATGCATTTATACAATAATGATTATAATAAGTTTAATACCGAGCTGCTATCCATCCTCAAAAATCTAAAGCCATATAATCATCCGGCCGCAACCGAACTTAAACTGATAATCATACAAAATATCAGCACTTATTACAGGAATAATTTGCAGCACGACAAATCAATAAAAATACTCATTGAAGAAGGTATCCCTTTGGCAAAAAGTGATGATAATTTTGTAATGACAGGCTCTTTTAACCAAATTATAGCCGGCTCATTTTATTCATTAGATGAGTTTGAAAAAGCAAAAATATATTATGAAAAAAGCATTGCATATTATAAGAAAGACACACATAAAGGGTTTGATGTATTAAATGCCTGTAGTGTTGCATATGCAATGTGCCTCATCCAGTTACACGATTTTGCCAAATCGGAAAATACACTCAACAGTGTTTACAAAACACTTGAAATAAACAAAAATAACAATCTATATCCCAGTCTTTTTAACGCATACGGAACATTATTTTATGAACAGAAAGAATATGCAAAATCTATACTTTACTATAACAAAGGTTTAAGCCAGTATAATGAAAACCGTTTATTGAATAAAGACGAGAAAATGTATTCTTTGCTTAAACTGGGATTAGCACAATCATTACATGGCGATAAGGATTTTACTGAATCGCAAAATCAACTAGATGGTATAAATTTAGCAGATCCTGAAATTGTTTTAATACAAAATGAATTAAGGTATAAAAATTATGAAAACCTGAAAAACTATCCTAAAGCTTATGAATATTTGCATAAATATTTTAAAGTAAAAGATAGTTTAGAGCACATTTCAAAAGAAACCGAATACCGTATTCTGGAAGCAAAATATAATACTTCTGAAAAGGAGAGAAAAATTTTTCAGCTAGAGTATGAAAAAAGAGAAAAGGAAATACACCTCAGAAATTTACAATTATGGTATGGGCTTGTTTCTGTTTCGCTAATCATAGTTTTGGTTACCGCTTATTTTCTTTACAAGAATTATAAAAACCAAAAAATGCTGAATGCACAGCAGGATATTATACACAAACAAAAGCTTGATTTTTTGAACTCAGCGAGAGAAATTGAAGTTATGCAGGCTATGATTGAAGCTGAAGACACCGAACGAAAAAGAATAGCGCGGGATTTGCATGATGGTATTGGGAGCAGGCTATCCTCTCTTAATATGCAGCTGCAACATCTGCATCAAAAAAGCAGCGATGCTTCAGATTTAGAAAAGCTATCCACAAACCTGGCCTTAGCTATAAAAGATTTAAGAGAAACCGCATTTAATTTAATGCCGGAAACTTTATCAAAATTAGGATTAGATATGGCGTTAAAAGATTTATGTTCTGCAATGAGTAATTCTACTGTTAGTATCCTCTACTCCTCCACTGGTATCCGGCCTGATAATTCTGCACCCCATCAGGTAACGATTTTCAGAATTGTACAGGAACTAATAAATAATGCTTTAAAACATTCCAGTTGCACTGAAATTATTGTTGACTGTAGCCAAAACGGAGAATTGTTTTTGATAACCGTAGAAGACAACGGCATAGGCTTTCATGCAGAAAATTTAAGCCGGTATAGTGGTATAGGGTTAAAAAATATAAAAAAGCGTATTAAAATCCTTAACGGGATACTTAGCATAAAATCTGTTTTATCAAAAGGTACCATATTTAACATTGAACTGAAAGTAAAATAAATGGATAAAAAAACATACAATGTAGTAATAGTTGATGATCATCCTGTGGTTATTGAGGGCTTAAAACATTTGCTTTCAGGTATTGAGTTCATTAAAATTACAGATACGTTTACAACAGAAAAAGGTATAATGGATTATAAAGGGCTGCCAAAAACGGATATTATTTTTTTAGATATTTTCTTAAAAACAAGTAATGGTATTGATATTTGCCTGAAGCTAAAAAAGAAATACCCACACTTAATAATACTGGCAATGAGCAGCCAATACGAAAGAAGCATAATAACTCAGGCTATGCAAAATGGAGCTAATGGCTATTTATCAAAAAGCGCCACTATAACTGAATATAAACAATGCCTGTTAGATGCTATTGCAGGTAATACTGCTTTTTGCAACCAGGTAGCGCAAATAATTGACAAATACCCCGCTAATGATGCAGTCAGCATTCAAAAGCTTACTTTGCGCGAAAAAGAAATTTTAGAACTACTTCGCGAAGGAAAATCAACACAGGAAATATCGGACCAATTGTACCTTAGTTTTTTAACTGTTCAAACCCATCGCCGCAACCTTTTACATAAATACCAGGCAAAAAACATAGTTGAGTTATTGAATATTGTTAAAGCAAACGGGCTGATTTATTAATTAGTCATTTGTTAAAGTTTAACAAAACATTAAGATTTAACATACAAATCGCCTCAACTAAAATATCTTTTCCTACATTGCCACCCTATTACCAACAAATGAATGCCCCCTATGAAAAAGAATTTAAGAATTGTAGTTTCGGCGCTGGCCTACGTGGTAGCCAATCTGCCGAGTATTATTAAGTCCTGACACACATCTGGTTACTTATTACATAATCCCTCCTCAACGGAGGGATTTTTGTTTCTGCCGGCCGTTCACTACATTTGGGCTAAACTAACAACCCATGATTTCGTACAACTCCAAAGAGTGGATTTCGTTCATTTTCCGCATCAACCACGGCGATACCTTCCGCAAACTATGGCCTATAATGATTGGCATAGGCGCCTACGCCGCCGGTATAGCCTACCTGGAAATAGGCCATTTCCAACTCTCGGAAGAAAACCACATCAAGAACATTACCCTTATGCACAACCTGCTTGGGTTTGTTATATCGTTACTCCTGGTTTTCCGCACCAACACCGCTTATGACCGCTGGTGGGAAGGCCGCAAGATGTGGGGCGCGCTGGTAAACAACAGCCGCAATCTGGCGCTCAAGCTGGCTGTTTTTCTTAAAGACAGTGAAGACAAAGCTATAATGCGCCGCCTTATACCTGCATACGCGCAGGTGCTGAGCCAACATTTAAAAAATGTTGACATCAGCCATGAGCTGTTTGAAGATGCTACCCTTCCCGCCGACCATTATAAGCACAAGCCCAACCAGATTGCCAAAAACATGATGGCTAAAGTGAATGAGTTTTACGCCGAGGGCAAAATAACCGGCGACCAGCTCATAGTACTCAATGCCGAGATACAATCTTTCACTGATATTTGCGGAGCCTGCGAACGTATTAAGAACACGCCCATACCCTACTCTTACAGTGCCTTCATCAAAAAATTCATATTTGCCTACGTGCTTACGCTGCCATTTGGATATGTGTTCCAGCTAGGGTATTATGTGGTGCCGGTGGTGGTGTTCATTTTTTACGTACTGGCCAGCCTTGAGCTGATTGCCGAGGAAATTGAAGACCCTTTTGGTACTGATGCCAACGACCTCCCTACTGAAAAGATGGCCGAGAACATACGCAAAAATGTAGAGGAGCTGCTGTATTGATTGCCTATTAGCCATTTTATGGCTAACTTAGCGGTAAAACCAATGCTATGGACGAGAAGAAAAAAGGCATAACAACAGCCGATGATAAGGTGGACAACAGTGCAAAATATAACGAATTGGGGGAGATAACCCGCGATGATGAACGCGACCAAAACAACAGCGCCGATGACTGGAACGCCGAACACAGCCGTACCGGCAGGAACAAGTAAGTGATGGTAGAAAGTAAACTTTCCGTACGCGAACTTGAGGAAAAAGATATTCCGCTCTTGGCCGATTATTGGTTCAATGCCACACCACAACAGCTAAACGCTATGGGGGCTGATATTGAGAAGCTGCCTCCCCGTAACATGTTTGAGTCCCGGCTGAAGATGCAGGCGTTATTACCCTATCCTGAAAAAGAAGCTTATATACTGATTTGGGAAGTGGATGGACAGCCGATAGGCCACAGCAACCTGAATCCTGCTAAATTTGGCGAGCATGGCTACATGCACCTGCACATGTGGTATAGCGCCATACGCCAAAAAGGGCTGGGTACAGAACTGGTACGCATGTCAATCCCGTACTTCTTTAAAAATATGGATTTACAAACGCTTTATTGTGAACCGTATGCATTAAATCCGACTCCACATAAAGTTTTGGAAAAAACTGGCTTCAAATTTGTAAAGGAATATGTAACCACGCCCGGCTCTATCACTTTTGAGCAACCGGTAAAGCTGTGGCAAATGGACCGGCCTTAAAATATATTGCCCCGCACAACGTTATTATGGCTCTGTGCAAAATACTATATTTGCTGTATGAAACAACTTTTAGCGCTATTTGCTTTTATCATATTAACCGCTGTAACAGTACATGCACAGCCTGACCGTGGCATGGGCGGAATTTCTATTCCGCGGAGTACGGCGCCGGCAGCATCGCCTAAACCGGCTCCCGTGCCGTCAGATTATGTGAGCCCTTTTAAGGTGGATCCATTCAAAAAAGAATTTAAAAGTGATTTGAGGGTTGGCGCTGAAGAAAAACCGAAGTCAGTAATTGAACAACCTAACAATAATTTTGTTACCGGCGGCAGCGAATACCAGGACCGTGTAACCATAAGGCAGCGTGGCGAATCGAACGAAGCTTACAGGGGTAACCGATCGTTCGGGGAATTTACCACCAAATCAAACTACATCAACCTCATGTGCCGTGATTTTGGCGCAGAAGACGGGGACCGTATAAAAATAAGCGTGAATGGGCGGGTTATTGTTTCCAACACTACCTTATACAATAATTATATGAGTGTAATGATTACGCTTGACCCCGGTTTTAACCTTATAGAGATAGAAGCCCTCAACCAGGGCACATCAGGCCCTAATACTGCCGCTTTTGAGGTGCGGGATGATAAGGAAAATACAGTAACCGGTAACGAATGGAATCTGGCTACAGGTTTTAAGGCTTCATTCCTTATCATTAAAGAACAGGAAGTTGAAAAAAAATAAATCCACTTAGTTTAAGTGGATTTATTTTTTTATATATCATTTTGCAATTCCTTCAGGCGCTTTTTCTGGTTACGAAGCACATCCCTTATATCGCGAACGTTATTCTTGGCAAAAGTATTGATTTTAGAAAGCTCGGCAGCAAACTTTTCCATCGCCTCCTTATCTTTTCCTTCCAGCCTGCCATCTAAATCTTTAACAAAATCCTCAAACTGCTCGGCAATCCTTTCTATAGCATCATAATCAGCACGGGCATCCTCATAAAGTTCATCAAGTTCTTTTACAGCATCTTTAAATCCTGAAAGTGTCCTTTTGCGGAATTCCTTCTGCTCATTTTTCGATTGTTTGAATATGTTCATCCTGCATACTGGTTAGCAATGCTAAATTGCTCAAATCAGTGAACATAAAAATTACCCAAAGGTTAACTTTAGGTTAGCAGAATGAAAATCCTTACAAAGTCATTAAAAGCCTTTAATAAAATCTATAATACCCTTAACATCAAGTATATAATCAGGAGTAATATTAGATATGGCATTTTCAGGCATAAATGGTACGCCTGCGGTTTCAGGAGCCTGTATAATCACCTTTCCGTTATGTTTCTTTATGGTTTTCAAGCCCTGGGTACCATCAGCATTAGCTCCTGAAAGCAATATACCTGCTACATCAGGGCCATAGGCTTCCGCAGCCGATTCAAACGAAACATCAATGCTTGGGCGGCTGTAATTTACCTTTTCAGAATTATCCAGCGATAACTCCCCGCCTTTCTCAAAAAGAAGGTGATAGTCTGACGGGGCTACATATATGTGCCCGGGTAGTAAAGGCACTTTGTCTTCCACTTCCATTACAGGAAGTGGTGCTTTTGCCGCTATCAAATCTTCCAGTATAGTATCTTCAGCGCTTTTTCTGTGCAGTACAATTACCAAGCTATATGCGGCATCATCCGGCAAGGCAGGCAATATTTCCATCAATACCTCAAGGCTCCCGGCTGAACCTCCAATAAGCAATATTTTATGGCCTACTTTATTTTCTGCCATATTTTTTCCCTTTGAAATTGGCGGAATTTGTTCTGCACGCCCGAAAATTTTATTGTTTCTTTACTGCCCAATGCAAGGTAGCCCAGCATATCCAGGCTTTCATCAAACAACTGCAATACATGGTCCTGCAGGGGTTTGTCAAAATAAATCATCACGTTGCGGCACAGTATTAAGTCAAACTCATTGAATGATCTGTCTGAAACAAGGTTGTGCTGAGAAAATACCATTTTTTCTGAAAAAGCGCGGTCAAACCTGGCCACGCCATAATTGGCAATATAATAAGCTGAAAAGTCTTTTTTGCCGCCGGATGCTATGTAGTTTTCAGAATATTGGCGCATCATCCGTAAAGGGAATGTTCCTTCTTTTGCTTTGGCAAGCACATCAGGGTTAATATCAGTGGCATACAGCAATGATTTTTGCAGCAGGTTAGCCTCATGCAGCAGTATAGCTACAGAATAAGCTTCTTCGCCTGTAGAACACCCGGCCAGCCAAACGCGTATAAATGGCTTGGTGGCTATTACAGGCAAAATATCATTGCGCAGTGTTTTATAAAATTGCGGATCACGAAACATCTCGGTTACATTCACCGTAATTTCCTCCAAAAGGCGGTCAGTATAAGTAGCATCTGTACGGATTTTAGACAGCAATTCAGCTGTACCATCAAACCCTTCTACCTGCAAAAGCCGCTCTACCCTACGCTTAAATGAAGCCATAGAATAGCCGCTAAAGTCAAAGCCATAGTAATCATAAATCTCATTAATGAGCACTTCCAGCTCACGGTCACTTATCATTTTTACAACCTGTTTATCAGTTCAAGTAATTTATCAACATCAATAGGTTTGGATATGTATTCATCAGCGCCGGCCTGCAGGCATTTTTCCCTGTCGCCCACCATAGCCTGTGCCGTAACCGACACTACCGGCAACCCTTCTCTGCCGGGCAATGCTTTTATAAGCGGTATTGCCTCATATCCATCCATTTCAGGCATCATCATGTCCAGTAGTACAACATCTACTGCCTCACCTGTTTTTAAAAGGCTTATGGCCTCGTGTGCGCCGGTGCATGACAGGCAATCAAAACCCTTGGAACGCAGTGTAGCCTTCAGTGCAAAAATATTCCTCGGGTCGTCATCAACTATAAGTATTTTTTTATGGTGCATAATTCCCGGGGTTATTGTTTATCATAAAGCCACACACGCAGCAACGACATCAGCTGGTCCACATCTACCGGTTTGGTAATATAATCTGATGCGCCTGCGTTAATACATTTCTCACGGTCTCCCGTCATTGCTTTTGCCGTTACGGCAATTACCGGCAGGTTTTTAAAACGGTTATTCTTCCTTATGCGGGTAGCTGTTTCATAACCATCCATATTAGGCATCATCATATCCAGCAGCACAATATCCACATCAGGGTTTTCTTCAAGTGCTTTTAGTGCCTCCTTACCGTCAATGGCAGTAATAACATTCATTTTCAGTGTTTCCAGTGATTTGGTTAGTGAATAAATGTTCCTTACGTCATCATCAACAACAAGTACTGTTTTATTACTCAATACATTATTGAGCAAATTCATTTTTTTCAGTTCCTGCCTTGTGCCGTTCTTTTTCTCTTCTACCAGGTGAAGGAAAAGTGATACCTCATCCAGCATACGCTGGTAGGAATGCGCTGTTTTTACAATAATAGAATCAGCATATTTTTTAATCTTCAGCTCTTCCTTCATTGACAGGCTCTTACCTGTAAATACTATTATCGGAAGATTTTCCAGCTCTTTATCTTTCTTTACGCTTTCCAGTACCTGGTAGGCCTGCCTGTCCGGCACGCCCATATCAAGTATTACGCAGTGTACCTCATCTTTTTGCAGCGTATCAATGCCTTCAGATATTTCGCTGCGTATTTCAGAGTTTATATTATTAGCTTCGAGGAAATACGACAGTGCTTTGGCATGCTTAGGGTTATCTTCAAAAATAAGCACCTTTTGCGACTCCCTGTTTACAATATGCTCAATACGGGTAAAAATGTCCGGTATCTGTTCATAAGCAACAGGCTTATCAAGGAAATTTATAGCTCCCTTAAGCAAACTCTCCTGCTTTACTTTATGAGATGACATAATGTGTACCGGTATATGCCTTGTTTCAGGGTCATTTTTCAATTCTTCCATAACTTCCCATCCGCTCTTAACCGGTAGCTCAATATCAAGCAATACTCCTACCGGCTTATACCTGAGTGCCAGCCCAAGTGCAAGGTCTCCTCGCACGGTGCTTATACCTTTATAGCCACGCTTGCGGGTAAATTCCAGCAGCGATTTGGCAAAATTCACATCGTCTTCAACAATCAGTATGCATTTTTCGCCCTCCTTCAGGTTATCCCTGTCGTCATCAATACTATCAGGTATTAGGGCACTGATGTATTTCTTTGTTTCTTCCTTTTGCTCAGCCGGTGTAGTTTCAGGCTGTATTGTTTCAGTTACATTAAGCGGACGCTCTACTATCTGCACCGCGCCTGACCCAATAACCGGTATGGTGAGCGTAAATGTACTGCCTTCGCCAAAAGTGCTTTCCAGTTTTATATCGCCTTGTAGCAGTTTAGCCAGTTCACGGCTTATAGATAAACCTAAACCGGTACCACCATACTTGCGTTTGGTAGAACCGTCAGCCTGCTGGAATGCCTCAAATATCAATGGTTGCTTTTCGCGCGGTATACCTATACCTGTATCTTTAACAGCAAAGGAAACCATGTTATTTTCATTACCTTCAATATGTAGTGTTACCGAGCCTTCCGATGTAAATTTGATAGCATTGGATATCAGGTTTTTCAAAATCTGCTCCAGTCGCATTTTGTCAGTCCTTATAACCACTGGTGCCGTTTCGGCATCTATTTTAAAGCTTATCCCTTTATCCCTTGCAATTTCAGTAAACAAGGCCGAAAGCCCAGAAGTTACTTCAGCTACAGCAATATCCTGGAATTCCAGTTCCATTTTTCCTGCTTCAATTTTAGAAAGGTCAAGTATCTCATCTATAAGCCCTAAGAGGCCATGGCCTGAACTATTGATTACCTTAGAGAATTCTACCTGCTCTGCTGTCATATTCTCCTCGCCGTTTTCAGAAAGCAGCCTGCTTAATAACAAAATTGAGTTAAGCGGAGTGCGAAGCTCGTGCGACATATTTGCCAAAAACTCCGACTTATATCTTGTAGAAAGTTCCAGGTCTTCTGATTTTTTCTGGATTTCCATATTCTTCTCTTCCAGCAATACGCTCCTTTCAGCCAGTTCCTCGTTAGATTGCTGCAGTTCCTCCTGCTGTACGCGAAGTTCTTCTTCCGATGCCTGAAGTTTCTCTGTCTGCACTTCCAGCTCAGCATTAATGCTTTCCAGTTCGCTGTGCTGTGCCAGTAATTCTTCTGATTGTGCCTGAGTTTCCTCCAGCAGCTCCTGTACCCTTGCCCTGTTTTTAGCGGTAGTAATGGCAATAGCAATATTGTGCGCCGCATTGGTTAGGAACTCAAGGTCGCGGGCAGTAAACTCAGTAACAGTAGCCAGCTCCAGTACTCCTGCCACACGGTCATCAATCAGTGGTACGGCCACAATATGAGCAGGGATAGCCTCACCCACCGCAGAATTTATTTTAAGGTTATCTTTATTAAGCCCTTTAAGCTCTATAATTATGCCTGACACTGCTGCTTCGCCTGTAATACCCTGGCCCAGCTCAAGCTGTTTCAGTTTTTCATGCGGCTTAAAGCTGTAACCGGCTGAAAAATCAAGATGGTCTTCATTCAGCAGATACAGCATACCCGCGCTGCTGCCTGTATATTCTGCTACATACTGCATCACGTTTCGGGTAAGGTCGGCCACCGGCTTTTCACCCAGCATTACTTTGTTAAGATCGGCAATACCCGCCTGTAGCCACTCTTTGTCTGACAGTGTTTTGAAGGAACTATCCAGCGCTTTGGCCATATCGTTAAGCGAAGTGCCCATAGTACCCAGCGCATCGCCCTCCACATCATTAACCCTTACACTGTAATTGCCCTGTACAATTTGTCCGGCAATACCGCTTATAAGGCGTATGCGTTCGGCGGTTTCCCTGTCACTTTTTTCCAGCTGCCTCACCAATATAACACGCTGGTTATAATCTTTCAGTATCCTTATAAAAAATATAATACTGATACCTATTGCAATCAATGCACCTACTATAATCATGATAAGGCTGTAATACGAATACTTTTCAGCAGTATTTGTCCTTTCGGCAAGCAGGGTTTTCTCCTGGTCCTCCATCCGCTTTAATATTCGGCGTATTTTGCCCATTAGCTCCTGCCCCTCTTCCAGGCTGGTTGATGCTATTGAAATGTTATTTTTCTTATCCCTTATTCTTTCTTTAAGGTACCTGAAAAATTGCTCCCTTATCGGTAAAAGCTCTTGCAGGCGCTGTTGTTGCAAAGCATTATCAGACGATAATATTCTAACCTGGCTAAAGTAAAAATCAGATTTTTCCTGGTATTGCGAAATATTTTCAATAAAATGATTATCTCCTGTTATAACATAACCCCGCATGCTTGTTTGTGCCTGTGTAAGTTCTGCTTCCCCATAATTAAGATTGTTAATAACCTCATACGTGTGGCTCACCATCCAGTTGCTGTCCAGCAGGCTCCTGATGCTGAAGAACGAAGCAGCCGCGCTTATAACCAGTATAAAGATAGATACGCTTGAGCTTACCAGTAAATTCCTTTTAAATTTCGCGTCCATAGTAGGTAATTGGTTAGTGCTATATATTGTTTATTGGTAGTAGTATTATAAAGCTGGAACCTTCATCCAGCTGGCTTTTTGCAGTGATGATGCCATCCTGCTTTTCAATTATTTTTTTGGCAATGGCCAGGCCTATACCTGTACCGTCAAAAGTACTGCTGTCATGCAGCCGCTGGAAAATAGTAAAAACCTTATCCATGTACTTTTCCTCAAACCCAATGCCGTTGTCCTGCACAATGATGCGGCAGTAAGGCCCATAAGGAACCGCCTCACCATCAATATCTTTCTCATTAAGATATTCTGATGAGATATTGATTACCGGCGGGATACCTTTTTTTGAAAATTTAAGCGCATTGCCAAGCAGGTTTTGAAACACCTGGCGAAACTGGCTTGGCACACCATTTACAATTGGCAGGAAATCTACATCAATTTTTGCCTGTTTTTCTAAAATAATATGGTCATAATCTGATATTATATCTTGTACAATATCATTAAGGTTTACGGTTTGTGATGGTACGTTGGCCGAAAGCCTCGAAAAGTCAAGCAGGTCGCTAATAAGCATCTGCATCCTGTTAGCGGCACGCACCGTGCGGTTTATCAGGTCATTTGCCCCCTCATCATTAGGAAGGTAGCGGTCGCGAATCATTTTTATGAACAATTGTATTTTACGGGCAGGCTCTTTTAAATCATGCGACACCACCCACGAAAATTGCTGCAGCTCATGGTTGCGCAATTCCAATTCTTCATTTTTTTCGCTCAATTCGCGGGTACGTTCTATCACTTTCTGCTCCAGGTTGTCCTGTGCTTCCTTGCGTATCTCAATTTCTTTGCTGAGCAATTCACTCAATGCTTTTAAAGACCTTCGCTGTTCTGATAGTTTCAGGAAGGTTTTTACCCGCATAATGAACAGGTCTGGGTCAACCGGTTTTGTAATGTAATCAACCGCGCCGGCCTCATAGCCTTTGAATATGAATTTTTTGTTGCGGCTAACTGCTGAAAGGAATATTACCGGGATATCTTTGGTACGGTTGCTGCCTGCCAGGTTTTCGGCTACTTCAAAGCCATCCATGCCGGGCATCTGCACATCAAGAATGATAAGCGAATAATCGTTACGGAGTATCTTTATAAGAGCCTCCTCTCCTGATTCGGCTGTATCAGCAGCCAAACTGTGCAGCTCCAGTGTTTTTTTCAGGGCAAGCACGTTGGCTTTAATATCATCGACTATTAATATCATAATATTAAATTAAACCCAAAGAACTTTTACCGTTGTTTATATAGTAGGGCAGATGAAGTTTTGAGTGCATGCCAAATTTAAGTTTTTATTATTATTTCACTTTTAACACAGTTCTTAAATATTTGTTAATTGCATGCCGGTCAAAAATTTTCAGGTTTAAAACATAAATTATAAATACATAAAAAAACCTCCATAAGGAGGTTTATATCAGTTTACTATTATTTTTTTGGTTACTGTACCGTAAGGCGATTCAATCTTCAGTATATAAAACCCGGAAGTCAGGTTTTGCAAAGTTGTAGTATTATCAATAAATACAGGTTTTGCAATGTGCTGTATTACCTGTCCGTTAAGGCTGATGAGCTGCATATCACTAACTTCTTTATCGCAATAGATATTTATACTATTCCCGTTTACAGGGTTAGGATATACCGATACGGCTGATTCGGCAAGAAAATCATCAGTTCCCATAACGCTGCCCCAAATCATGGCTACATATTCAGGATGGTCTATATATGGGTTACGGTTGCCCTGAAATGTATATACGGCATTATTACGGGCAATTTCCTTGTCACTCACAGGGTCCTGGGCATGCCAGGTAAGCAGCACGTTAAGGAACCACGAAGAAAAAACTTTGTTGCTGGTACCGTTCAGCATGGCATGGTTCCAGCCGGCAATCTGGTTTTCATACCGGGTAGCAAAGTATAACAGGCAACGCGCTACATCGCCCTTAAACTCATCAATAGGTTCAAAAACTACGCCTGTATATCCTGCCGAATATCCTGAATTAAGGTTATTACCCCTCTTGGAACCGTTAGTTGATGTCCAGTTGGCAGAGCCTACCTTACCAAAAGGCAGGTTGCCGCGCTGGCCATTTACTTTGCCGTCTGTAGGCAAAATGTGGTGTGCATCCGAAACCATTGGGCTCGATTCGTTAAATACACTTTGCGGCATTAGGTGTTCACGGTTGTAGCAATCGCCTTCGTTGGCATAATTGCCGCACCTGTCTCCCGATGTTGTAGCCGAGAAATTGTATGCATCTGCACCCGCTGGCTTTTCGGAGTAGATATCGAGCACTGTGCCGTCGTTCTCATAAAAATAATCCCTGTCCGATGTAAGGTAGCATGTATATAGTGCATCATAACTTTTAGCATCATGCCCTTTGATGATATTATACAATTGTGTTTTAAGGGCATAACCTGTTCCTGTAGCGTTATTGTAGTATCCTGCAGGTATTTGTGCAAATGCAACGGCCGAAACCAATGCAGCCGCCAAGGCAAAGTATTTTTTCATTTTAAAAATTTAAGCCTGTAAATGTAATAGTTTATTTCAATGTTAACGAAAATTTAACATTGAAAAGCAATATTGTTATATTTATAAACAAAAAAAGCTGTTTCATAAATTTGAAACAGCTTTTAAAATTGTATTAAATAAAATTAATCTACTATAACCTTCTTACTTACCGAGGTATTTTGCGATGCCAGTTTTAGTATATAAAAACCCGATGGCAAGCCGGTAAGTGTATAAACGTTGTCCTGCATTACAGGGTTATTTACCTGGCGCACTACCTGCCCGTTTATATTTATAAGCTGTATTTCATCAAGCCGGGTTTCGCTGTAAATATTCACACGGTTATTATTTGCCGGGTTAGGATATACCGAAACATTGTCAAACACTACATAATCTGTAGTACTCATTACACTGCCCCAAATTATTGCTACATATTCAGGATGGTCTATGAACGGATTACGGTTATGCTGGAAATTATAGATTGAATTATTAAAAGCAATCTCTTTAGCGCTTACGGGGTCCTGTTCATGCCACGTAAGCAAAATATTTAGGAACGTTTGGTTAAAAACCTTATTGGCGCTGCCATCAAACATTGCTTTCATTTCAACTGTGTTAGCAGCAGATGTATAAAATCCCGCCATTTGGTCCTGGTAGCGTGTAGCAAAGTAAAATAATGAACGTGCTACATCTCCCTTAAACTCATCAATAGGTTCAAATACTTTTCCGCTAAATCCTGCTGAATAGCCGGAGTTGACGTTATTGCCAATCCTGGAGTTGTTCTGGCTGTGGCAAGGCGTGTTGGTGGCACCGCTATTGCAATAATTGGTAGCTGCGCCAACCAAGCCAAATGGCAGATTGTTTCTCCAGCCATTCACTTTGCCATCGCTAGGCACAACGTGGTGTGCATCGCTGTACATAGGCATGGCGCCATCGCCAAAATAAGCCTGTGGCACAAGGTGCTCTTTGTTATAGCATTGCCCCTCGGCATTATAATTACCGCATTGTTCAGCAGTTGTGGTAAAGTTATACGGGTCGGCTGCTGTTGGGTTTTCAGAATAAATATCCAGTAGCGAGCCATCATTCTCATAAAAGTTATCACGCAGCGAATTAGCATATAAGTTCCATAGTCCCGTTGTATAGCTTTGCGGGTCGTGGCCATTGGTTATAATAGTCTTTAACTGCGTTTTCAGGGTGTATCCTGTACCCGTGGCACCATTATAATATCCGTTAGGTATCTGCGCAAAAACTGCAACCGAAAGCAACAGTGCGCTAAATGTAATTTTAAATTTCATAGCTTATTTTTTCCTTTCAAGCAGTGCCATGTAAAACCCGTCAAACCCGGATTCTGATGCCAATACTTTATTTTCTTTTACAAAGGTAAACTGTTTTCCTGTTTCGGTAGTTAAGAAACGCTTAACTTGTTCCTCATTTTCAGAGGGTAACACTGAGCAGGTGGCATAAACCAGCTTGCCTCCCGGCTTCACAATCTTGCTGTAGCTTTCCAGTACTTCTGCCTGCGTTTTCCTGATGTTATCAATAAACTCCGGCTGCAGTTTCCATTTACTGTCAGGGTTGCGCTTCAGCACGCCCAGTCCGCTGCACGGCGCATCAATAAGCACTCGGTCAGCCTTTTCGTGAAGTTTCTTTATCACCTTGGTACTGTCAATAATACGGTACTCAATGTTAAAGGCGCTATTGCGCTTGGCGCGAATCTTCAGCTGCTTCAGCTTGCTTTCATACAGGTCCATGGCAATAAGCTGGCCCTTGTTTTCCATGAGCGATGCCATGTGCAGCGTTTTACCGCCCGCACCGGCACAGGTATCTACAACACGCATGCCCGGCTCTACGTCCAGGAAACGCGCCACCAGCTGCGATGATGCATCCTGAACTTCAAACAGCCCATCCTTAAACGCCTGCGTAAGGAACACGTTGGCCCTTTCCTTCAGCACCAGGGCATCAGGGTATTCTTTAATAAATTCGGTTGCAATATTGCTATCCATCAAAATGGAACGCAGCTTTTCTTTGGTGGTTTTCAAGGTGTTCACACGGAGTATCACTTTGGCTTGCTCGTTTTGTGCGGCCAACTCCTTTTCCCATTTCTTTTCGCCCAGCTCTTTCACACCCAGTTCATCCATCCAGTCAGGTATTGATTCGCGGTATTTCCTTACTTTGCTCAGCTCATCAAAACGGCCTTTAATGCGGCGCACCGGTGTTTCCTCAAAATACTTCCAGTCCGGCAGATTGTACCCACGCAGCACGGCCCATACGGCAAATATACGCCACAGGTTGTCACGGTCATACGGTTCGCGCACCTCGGCAATTTCGGTGTAAAGGCGTTTCCAGCGAACTATTTCATATATGGTTTCAGCTACAAATTTCCGGTCGTTGCTGCCCCACCTCGGGTCTTTCTTCAACGCACGCGCCACTACCTTATCGGCATATTCGCCATCGTTAAAAATAAAGCCCAGCGAGTCAATAACCGTAAAAACCAGGTTTCTGTGTAATCTCATCTCAAAAATATTCAGCCGGCAAAGATACTCAAATTTCAGGCGATTGTATGTTAAGGGGAATTATTTGGCAATATGCAATACAAATCCTATATAATTGCCATGGTCAGCTACAACATATACATTAAGCCCTTCGTCAGTTTTATTATAAATTCCATAAACGTATTTATCTCCTTTGCTGCTAAAGTTCTTACGGCTCATATTATTACTTTCTATAAATTCAATTTCAAATTCACAGTTATCTTTCCATTTAAAATACAGCTTTGAAAAAGTGCCATCTGCAAATTTTTCCGTCCATAAACCGTTTTCCACAATAACATCTACTCTACCACCACTGGCTTCGGTATAATAGAAGTTTCTTATTTCTTCCAACTTTAGGCATTCTTTTTTAGATAGCTTTTTTCTTGGTTTTTCGGTAAATTTCTGCCAGTCGCCAAGAGGCTTGTTCGCCCTGGAAAGCAATTCAACAAATGCATGGCAGTTTTTCTGAAATCGGAAATACAATAAATCATCAAGTTCGTTATATTCTGCATCAGTCTTTTTTGAAAACTTACTTATAAAATCCGGGATATGCTTATGATAAGTAAATTTAAGGCTTATAGAATCGCCCATCGCTTTTGTAGCTTCAAGTGTTTTACACATTTCAAGGCTTAGGGAATCAATTTGCGACGGTGTTTGGGCATAAACTTTTGATGTGATAAAAAAGATAAGAAGGAGTGAGAATTTATTCATTGCATTTGGTTAAGCCGTAAAGATAAAATAAATTTGAGATGCAATATTTCACAATAGAATGGATATAAAAAAAACCAGCCTCTTCGATACCGTTTCACCTTTCGTAAAACTCAGTGCCGAAAGCCGTGCCACGCTCCTTTCACACATGCTGAAGCAGGAATTGCCCAAAGGCCACGTGCTGGTACCCGCAGGCAGCATTTGCAGCAGCGTGTATTATATTGAAAAGGGCCTTACCAAACGCTTTTACATGAAAGACGGCAAAGAGGTGATTGAGGAATTTAAGGCCGAGAATTCCTTTGCCTGCTCCATGAACGGGTACATTACAAAAAAGGCCGACGGGAGGCAGGTGGAACTATTGGAAACGTCAATAATATGGTCGCTGCCTTATGCCGAGCTGGAAAAGCTGTACGACCGCTACCATGATATTGAGCGCCTGGGCCGCCACCTCATAACGCAGGAACTGGTAGAGATGCACCGCCGCGTGCAGGATTTACAATTCATTACCGCGCAGGAACGCTACCAGAATTTTGCAGATACCCACCCTACCCTCTTGCAGCGCGTGCCGCTGGGCATGATATCCTCCTACCTGGGCATTACGCAGGAAACGCTGAGCCGCATACGCGCCAAAGCCGTTTTTTGATATTTGTCAAAGGAAATGGCCGGGCAGAGTTTCAATTTTGGATTTTTAAAATTCAATAACAATGGAACTCAAAACTTTTTACAAGATCCGCTTTACCGATTGCGACTCCTTTAAGCACCTGCACAACTCCGGCTATATAGATTATATGCTGAATGCCCGCGAAGACCACCTGGCGCAATTCCACAACCTGAAAATGACGGAGCTGTATGCAAAAGGCCTGGGCTGGATGGTGAGCGGGCACGAAATTATTTACCTGAAACCCGCGGTGTATGACGAGCAGGTATGCATACAGTCAGCCCTCATAAAAGCGCAGGACGATACACTACTGGTAGAGATGGTAATGTATAACGAGCAGCAAACGCATATAAAAGCCATACTGCACACCAAATTTACCCATGTGAGCCTGGCTACCGGCAGGCGCGACAACCACCCGGACTGGTTTATGCAACTGGCTTTAGGCTTTGAGGACAAATCTTTACAGCAATTCGGCTCTATGAAAGAGCGGCTGGCTGCCCTGCTGAAATAATTGATGCAATGGCTGCGTTTTTGTATGTTTGCAACCAACACTAACGCAGCCATGAAACAATTGCTTTTCTTTTTCTTTGTAAACTTGTCTGCTTTAGCGCAGAATGAGAGTATTTCTGTTGTATCGGCAGAGAAATTAAATGTAGTATATCGTGGAATTTCAAACCCAATTAAAATTGCTGTTCCGGGAGCAAAGAGTTTTACAGTTACAGCTGATGGATTTAATACCATTGAAAAGAAAGACGATTTTGGTAACTATATACTAAAAGCAGGTGCAGGAAAAGAAGTGAAAATTCACATTGAAGCCCAAATGCAGGATGGTTCTGATTTGCACGAAGAAAAGGTATTTAGGATTTATCAATTGGCTACACCTTCAGCTACAATTAATGGTACAGAAGGTTTTATACAGTTGACCAAAGAACAGCTTATTAATGCTGAAGTCGAATTTGAAATGAAAGATTTTTTATTTGATGTAGATTTCAATGTATATAGCTTTACAATATTCCTTCCGAAAGGACAACACATAAACATAGAAGGAAATAAATTAAATGAACAAGCGGTCAAAGAAGTAAAGAAACTGAAAAACAAGCAGCAAGTAATTATAGACAATATCAGGTATATCAAAAATCCTGATCCCACAGTTAATTATAGACGTGTTGCACCAATTGTTATAGAAATCAAAAATAAATAGTCTTCATTTTATATACTCAATCGTTATAGTATTAGCAATTTAGTTACATTTGCTGGCTGGTAAATAATTACTTTTGCAATAAATTGCTTTACTGCTATGACCGAATGTATCTCTGTTTTTGATATGCTTAAAATTGGTGTGGGGCCATCCAGCTCGCACACGCTTGGCCCATGGCGCGGGGCAGAACGTTTCCTTAACGAACTGCGCACCGAAGGCATTTTTGAAAAGGTAAACCGCGTTAAGGTAGATCTTTATGGGTCGCTGTCACTTACCGGCAAAGGCCACGCGACTGACCTGGCCGTGATGCTGGGCTTGAGCGGTGCCGACCCTGAGTATGTTCCTATTGACGACATTGCCAATATCATTGACGACATCAACCTGAACAGGCATATTTTCCTGGGTGGGCTGCGCTACATCCCTTTCGAGATTGGTACCGATATTGTTTTCAACAAAAATTTCCTGCCTTTCCATGCTAATGGTTTCATGTTCACAGCCTATACTGATGATGCCAAATATGAATCGACTTTCTATTCCATAGGTGGTGGCTTTGTGGTGAAGGAAGAACGTACCGTGGCCAAAGAAAAAGAACAGATAAAAAGCGTATTCCCCTTCCCTATTGATAAGGCCGATGAGCTATTGGCCTACACAGTTGCCGAGAATAAGAGAATCTCGGAGATAGTTTACGAAAACGAAAAATCCATTCGCACCGAAGAACAGATACACCACGAGCTGATGCGCGTGTGGAACACCATGCTCGAGTGTATGTACATTGGCTGCCATACCGAGGGTACGCTGCCGGGCGGGCTAAACGTGCGCCGCCGTGCGTTTGATATGCACAAGGGCCTTATTGGCGATGCGCAATACAACTCCCCGCAGGAATGGCTGCAAACCATCCGCAAGACGGAAGTAAAATTCCGCCAGATATTAAAATGGGTTAGCTGCTTTGCCCTTGCCGTTAATGAGGTGAATGCCGCCTTGGGCCGCGTAGTTACGGCCCCTACCAATGGCAGCGCCGGCGTTATACCCGCAGTGCTAATGTATTATATGGTGATTGAAAACCATGATGCAGATGAGCAGCAGGTAAAGCAATTCCTGATGGTGGCCGGCGAAATTGGCAGTATCTTCAAGAAAGGTGCAACCATTTCGGCAGCTATGGGAGGCTGCCAGGCCGAAATTGGCGTATCGTCTGCCATGGCCGCAGCAGCGCTCTGCGAAGTGATGGGCGGCTCGCCGGAGCAATGCCTCATTGCCGCCGAAATTGCCATGGAACACCACCTGGGCATGACGTGCGACCCGATAGGCGGGCTGGTCCAGGTGCCTTGCATAGAGCGCAACACCATGGGTGCCATAAAAGCCATAAACGCTGCCGAGCTTGCCCTGGAAACCGACCCTAAAAATGCTAAAGTGCCGTTGGATAAGGTAGTCAACACCATGTGGCAAACTGCCCAGGACATGAACAACAAATACAAGGAAACATCCGAAGGTGGCCTTGCCGTTACCGTAAATAACTCGGATTGCTAAAAAACTAAAAAGCCGCATTCTAATGGAGTGCGGCTTTTTTTTATCATCAAGTAGCACTGAACATGCCACATTCATTAAGTCATACTGAGTTTGTCGAAGCCCCATACTTATAGCACTTCGACAGGCTCAGTGTGACTAACTCGCAGTCAAGCTGAGCCTGTCGAAGCTTATTCTAATAAGCCATTAAATCTGCCAGTGCGGTTTCAAAACGCTGTTTTGGCAGGTATTGGTCTTCTAGTGCTTTGGTAAATGGTATGGCGCTCTCAAGGCTTCCTACGCGTTTTACAGGCGCATCAAGGTGCTCAAAGCATTCTTCCATGATCATGGCTGAAATATCGCTGGCAACTCCGCCAAATAATGTATCTTCCTGAAGAATAATTACTTTGCCCGTTTTCTTAACCGACTTGAATATTGTTTCAGTATCAAGCGGCTGTAGCGTGCGAAGGTCTATCAGGTCGGCTTTTATATCAGGATTTTTATCCAGTGTTTCAAGTGCCCAGTGTACGCCCGCACCAAAAGATATAACCGTAACATCATCCCCCTCCCTAAGCAATGCTGCCTTTCCGAAAGGAATGGTGTAATAATCCTTCGGTACATCCTGGTATAAGCTACGGTACAGCGCTTTGTGCTCAAAGAACATCACCGGGTTAGGGTCGTTTATTGCTGTGGCAAGCAAACCTTTGGCATCATAAGGGAAAGCAGGGTAAACCACTTTAAGTCCCGGAGTTTTGGTAAACCAGGCTTCGTTGGTTTGTGAATGGAACGGCCCTGCCTGCACTCCTGCGCCACAAGGCATACGCACTACAACATCGGCGTTTTCCTGCCAGCGGTAGTGTACTTTAGCAAGGTAGTTCACAATTGGGTTAAATCCTGTAGAAACGAAATCGGCAAACTGCATTTCGATAACCGATTTATATCCGTTTATGGATAGCCCCATACCGGCCGACACAATAGCCGACTCACATATTGGTGTATTGCGCACACGCTCTTTACCGAACTTCTTTACAAAGCCATCGGTAATTTTAAAGGCACCGCCATATTCTGCAATATCCTGACCCATTATCACAAGGTTTTCGTGGCGCTCCATACTCTGGCTCAACCCCTGCGAAATAGCATCAATCATCCTTACATTTTCAGAACCTTCTTTTGAGTTAACTTCTTCAAATTGATATGGTTTGTATACATCATTTAGTTCTTCGCTTAAATTGGCTTCAATAGCCGGTTCAGCTGAAGCCTGCTGGTAATTTTCGTCAATTTCTTTTTTCAGTTCGGCGCGGAAGGCTTCATCCTGCTCATCAGTAAGCACACCTTCTTCCTTAAGGTATTTGCGGTAATTGTCCACCGGGTCTTTTATTGCCCACATGTCCATAAGCTCCTGCGGAACGTACTTAGTACCACTCGCCTCTTCGTGCCCACGCATCCTGAACGTCTTGAACTCAAGCAATACCGGACGTGGATTTTCACGCATTGAAGCCACAATATCGCTCAGTTGCGTGTATACCTCAAGCATGTTGTTACCGTCAATAATATGCGATTCCATGCCGTAGCCTATGCCTTTGTCGGCCAGGTTTTCGCAACGATATTGCTCATTGGTTGGAGTACTTAGCCCGTAACCGTTATTCTCGATAATGAAAAGCACCGGAAGCTCCCACACGGCAGCAATGTTAAGCGCCTCGTGGAAATCGCCTTCGCTGGTAGCGCCTTCGCCAGTAAATACTGCGGTAACCTTACCGTTTTTACGAAGCTTGTTTGCCAGCGCAATACCATCGGCCACGCCAAGCTGCGGGCCAAGGTGCGAAATCATACCTATAATTTTAAACTCCTGTGTACCAAAGTGGAAAGAACGGTCGCGGCCCTTGGTAAAACCGTTAGCCTTGCCTTGCCATTGCGAGAAAAGGCGGTATAGCGGGATGTCGCGCCCGGTAAAAACACCCAGGTTGCGGTGCATGGGCAGGATATACTCGTCTTTATCTAAAACGGCGGTAACACCCACAGAGATAGCTTCTTGCCCTATGCCTGAAAACCATTTGGACACCTTACCCTGGCGGATAAGGATAAGCATCTTCTCCTCAATAAGGCGTGGTTTTATTAATTTCTTATATAAATCAAGTAATTGTTCGTTGGTTAATTGTTTTCTGTCGAATTTCATGATGATTTTTGTGAAATCGTTATTTGATTGTGGGCATAAAGGTAAAAAATATAACAACAAGGAAAAGATTGTGGGTGAAAAATTATTTTATGATAATTTTTGTAAGGGGAATTTTTGTAGGTTAGTTAATTATTTAATTTAAACGCACAATGGATATGGAGAAACAGAGATTGAAAATAGCTGAAACATATATTAAATTAGACCTTGAATTTGATTTCGATAGAAATCAAAAATTAGAAAAAATTTTTAGAGTCGCTGTGGAGAAAAGCTTAGTAAATTTTAAATATAAGGAGGCAGTTATATATAAAATTGAATTTGAAAAAGGATCAACTAAAGCAAAAGTTATATTTTTTTCATTTTTGAATGGAATAATATTTTATGCAGATTTAAAAGATAGTATAAATAGTTTATATAATGATGTTAAATATCTTTCCGAATTGGTTATTATGAACGCCAAGCAAGATAGTGAACTAATAGAAAACAATATAATTCGCACCGAGAGAAGAACAGGTATTTTTGGTAGATTGAATACTGCACTGGCACGAATTGATTATATTGAGAAAAATTTAAATAATTTAGGTAACAATCAAATTCGTATGGAATTAAACAATCTAAAACAAGAAATTTCAAACTTATTACAATTATTGAAACCTGAGGATCAACAAGAGTTTCTTAATGCTTTACCAATAGATATAAGAAATAATTTTCCAGAACCAAATCCTAACGATGTCCAACATTTTGAGAGAATATATGCTATAAAACCTGAAGATGAATAAATCATGTGTTTCGCTGTAAATACACGAAATTTTTATTAAATCTACCAATGCCCAAAATATCCATTACCCCATACCTCATTATTTACATAACCTTAACCATTATTTCATTCTGGACTGCCTTTCACTTTTGGTGGTTAGATCCTTACACGGCAGAAACACTGAGCCCGGAGTTTCTGGCTTTACTGGGTGCAGCAGGCCTTTACTGGCTGGGTATATTACACCTATCTGTATTGCTGGTAAGGAAACTGATAGTAAAAAATGACAGACTTGGCTACGTTAATCCTTTTACATTTATCGGTTGGGATTATGCCGAAAAGCTGGGCAAAGAAAAATTTGCCAAAGCCAAAAAAATATTCAGTTTTATAGCTTTCGGGATATTTATCGTAAGCATTGCTATATTCATTGGAGCAATGAAAATCTACAAACAATCAGCACTTAAAAACGGAATTTTAAAAACAGTGATAATAGAAGGAATTGATAAGACACCAAAACAAATTCCTTACGCGCGTTTTGAATTTGAATACAAAGAAGAATTGTACCAAACCCATCTCCCACAAAATAATCTCCAAGTTGGTGATAGTGTTGAAATTGTTATCTCAAACAATAATCCTAAGATTGTCGAATACAAATAACTGTTAACAACTTCCTTCTCTCCCATTCAAAAAATATCATTATGTTTGTATTTACGAGGCTTTAGGGCTTTGAAAGTTATTAACAAATTTATTTTTTATGCAAAACATTCCGAGTGTTGACCTGCGTGATTTCCTTTCGGACGACCCGAAACGCAAACAAAAATTTGTAAATGAAATCGGTAAAGCCTATGAAGATATAGGGTTTGTAGCATTAAAAGGGCATTTTCTTGATGACAGGCTGGTAGATGAGCTGTACAGTGAAGTAAAAAACTTCTTCAGCCTTCCTCTTGAGATCAAAGAGAAATATGAAATACCCGGCATTGGAGGCCAGCGCGGCTATGTTTCTTTCGGTAAGGAGCATGCCAAAGGGCGCAAAGAGGGCGATCTGAAGGAGTTTTGGCATTTTGGGCAATACCTTGAGCCAGGTTCTGCCCGCACAGGTGAATACCCTGATAACGTTGAAGTTGCAGAACTTCCGCAATTTAATAAAGTAGGTAAAGAGGCTTACCAGATGCTGGAAAAAACAGGTGTATATGTGCTTCGCGCACTGGCGATTTTCCTTGGCCTGGACGAGTTTTATTTTGATAAATATGCACAGGAAGGCAACAGCATCCTGCGCCCTATACACTACCCTCCTATTACTTCGGAGCCTGAAAATGCGGTACGTGCCGCTGCGCATGGCGACATTAACCTTATCACGCTGCTTATGGGCGCCCAGGGCCGCGGCCTTCAGGTGCAGAACCATAACGGCGAGTGGATTGACGCAATTGCCGAACCGGACGAACTGGTTATAAACGTGGGCGACATGCTGAGCCGCCATACCAACAACAGGCTGAAGAGCACCATTCACCAGGTGGTAAACCCGCCAAGGGAACTGTGGGGCACTTCGCGTTACTCTATCCCGTTCTTTATGCACCCTGTTAGCGAAATGAAACTGGACTGCCTCAAAAACTGTATTGATGAAGACCACCCTAAGCTGTATGAGGATATCACCGCCGGTGAATTCCTGCATGAACGCCTTGTTGATTTGGGATTGATAAAGAAATAATTTATAAATTTATAGCGCAAAAAAGCATTGGGTTTTTTAGCCTGATGCTTTTCTTTTTTTACACCAGCTGTCAGTTAACGGAACGCGGATGACGCGAATTGGGCTGATGAAACGGATTTTATAATTGTTGTAAATGGAATTATTACATAAGGAACTGACCAATGATATTATCAGGGCATATTATAACGTTTATAATGAGCTTGGATATGGCTTTTTGGAGAGGGTATATCAAAATGCGTTGTTTATTGAGTTGGTGGAGATGGGAATGAGCGTGCAACCGCAAAAAAAGATTTCTGTTAATTATAAAGGCCACCATGTAGGCGATTATATTGCTGATATGGTTGTAAATGACTGCATTATTATAGAATTAAAAGCCTGTGAATATATCATTGAAGATTTTGAATATCAATTAATGAATTATTTGAAAGGTACAGATTGCGAAGTTGGCCTTTTATTGAACTTTGGCAAGAAGCCGGAATTTATCCGAAAGGTATTTCAAAATGAAAATAAATAAATCAGCGCAGATTCGCTAAATCAGCGTCATCCGCGTTCCAAAATATTTGACATGGGCAAAAAAATAAACAGTCTTGAAGACCTGGGCGGTTTTGTATTCAGCACAAACAAAGACTTCGAGTTTGAAAAAGAAGAAACAACCGAAACACCTGCCAACGGCGAGCAGCGCCTTGAAGCACATCTGGATAAAAAAAACCGCGGTGGTAAGGTTGCTACAATTATTAAAGGTTTTGAAGGTGCCGAGGACGACCTTAAAGTTCTTGCCAAGCAGCTTAAAACACTTTGCGGTGTAGGTGGTTCGGCTAAAGATGGCGAAATAATAATACAGGGAAATTTCCGTGATAAAATAATGGATTACCTGGCGAAAGAAGGCTATAAAGTAAAACGCGTGGGAGGATAATTGACTTCAGAGTGTAGATTTCAGATTTTAGATTGAGCTACACTCAAACCCGATTAACGACTTAACAACAAACATAAAACGACAAACCATAAAAATGATACAATCATCTGAACTTATATTAAACCCTGATGGCAGTGTTTACCATCTTAACCTGAAACCGGAAAACATAGCGCACGATATTATTTTTGTGGGCGACCAGGACAGGGTTTCCAAAATTACCGCACACTTTGATTCTATTGAATTCACCACCCAAAAGCGGGAATTCAAAACGCAGACGGGTATTTTTAAAGGCAAGCGCATTACGGTGATGTCAACAGGTATAGGCCCTGACAATATTGATATTGTAATCAATGAGCTTGATGCGCTTGTGAATATTGATTTTGAAACGCGCCAGCCCAAAGAAAAACTAACTTCGCTTAATATTATCCGTATCGGTACATCCGGCTCTATACAGCCAGACATCCCTACTGATAGCTTTGTAATGTCAAAATACGGGCTGGGACTTGACAATATGCTCCGCTCCTATCTTATAGACGAAGTTAGCAGTACTGAAATTGAAGATGCTTTTGTAGCACATACTAACTGGGATTTACGCAAAGGCAAACCCTACGCCATTAAGTGCAGTGAAAAACTGGAGAAAATGATTGAAGGGAGCAAAATGCACAAAGGCATTACAGCTACTGCCGGTGGCTTTTATGGCCCTCAAGGCAGGATTTTAAGGCTTGATATACAGGACAGGGAATTGAACAGTAAAATGGACAACTTTAAGATTGGTGAAGAAAGGGTAACGAACCTGGAGATGGAAACAGCCGCTATTTACGGGCTGTCGGCTTTGTTGGGGCATAACGCGCTGTCGCTTAACGCCATCATCGCCAACAGGGCGCTGGGTACTTTCAGTGACGATCCTTATGCAGCTGTAAACAGCCTGATTGAATATACCCTTACAAAACTGGCCGAAGCATAAACCTTTAGGAAATTATTGTAAGAAACAAAGGCTTGCCCTTTGTAACTTTGTAAAAAACCAACCCAATGAAACAACTAAAGATTGCCGGTGTGCCGGAACATTTCAACCTGCCGTGGCACCTGTGCCTTGAAAATGGCGAGTTTGAAGATGCCGGTATTGACCTGGAATGGACCGATGTGCCCGAAGGTACCGGCAGGCTATGCCAGATGCTGCGCGATGGAGAAACCGATATTGCCGTTATCCTGAATGAAGGCATCATAAAAGACATTGCAGCCGGCAACCATAGCAAGATAGTGCAGGTATATGTACAGTCACCATTAATATGGGGCATACATGTTGCGGCAAATTCTCCCTATAAAAACCTGGCTGACGTGCAAAATGGCAAGGTGGCCATAAGCCGCCGCGGTTCAGGCTCGGAGCTGATGGCTTATGTAAATGCTGAACAACAAGGCTGGGACACCAATGCTATGCAGTTTGAGATTGTGAACACGCTGGATGGCGCTGTAGAAGCATTGACTGAAGGCCGTGCCGATTACTTTATGTGGGAACGTTTCATGACCAAACCGATTGTAGATAAAGGCATTTTCAGGCGGATTGGCGACTGCCCTACCCCATGGCCGTGCTTTGTGATTGCTGTGCGGAATGAAGTTTTAGAGAATGATGGCGATGCCATTGGAACAGTTTTGGATATCATCAACCAGACTACTGAAGAGTTTAAAGATATACCAAGCATAGACCGTACTTTGGCCGAACGTTACGGCCAGAAAATTGAGGACATACAGGAGTGGCTGAAACTTACGCACTGGTCTCAAAAGAAACTGGACAAAAAAACGTTTGATAACGTACAGTCGCAATTGCACCACTTGGGCATTATACAAAATAAAACAACCTTTGAAAACGCAACAGGATAAAACAGTGGTTGTATTGCATGCAAAATGATAAAACCGGATCCCGCCACTTTTAAAAAAATAAAAGAAAAGCTTCAGGTAAAGAAGCCTTGGGATTCCATTATCATATTTGCACTGAATGTACTTATAGCCATACCTGTTTTTATCATCCTGCACCAAAACCTCATTGACCCCGAGTGGCCTTTCCATATCGACAGGATATTGATTTTCATTACCCTTGTTGTGGCCATACAGCTGGTGCTGCGCCTGCTCAAAACCATCCTTATCATTTGCATAGCGCTTTATTTACTGGCATTGGTTTTCGGGTCGCTGTTTGGCAAATACGGATTTAATGCGGTGTATGAAGATTACCGGTCCATGATATATACCATGGCTGAAGACCCTAATCCGCAGGATATCATCATCTCCAAACTGTTGCCTTTCCCCAATAAGGGGCAGATTATTGATGCTGTAAATTCTAATAATCCGAATGTGCGTAATTTTTCGGTAATGGCTGCAACCAAGTATTTTAAAGATGTGAAAGGTTACCAGCAGCATCGTAAAATGATTCAGTGTTTTTCAGTATTTAAAGTAATCAGGAACAAATGGAATTATGTTAACGACCCTAAAGGGCGAGAATATATAGCTCCGGCCAGCGAATCATTACAGCACTTTTCTGGCGATTGTGATGATCATGCCATCCTTATGGCAGCAGCTATAAGAGCTATCGGTGGCACACCACGTATCATTCATACCGGTGGGCATCTGTACCCGGAAATGCTTATAGGCACAAAAGCCGACCTTGAAACCGCTAACTATCTTATAAAAGAATTGCTTTTTGTAGAAGAGAGCAAAGGCCAGGAATTGCATTACCATATTGATGAACGTGGACAGGTGTGGCTCAACCTTGATTATACCGCACGCTACCCCGGAGGCCGCTTTATGAGCGAAGAGATATTAGGAGAACTTACTTTTTATTGATGGGTTAGGTGATGGGTATTAGGTTTTTGGACTCAATATATAAAACTATACGGCTTAAGACATAATACCCAACACCTAAAACCCATTTACCAGTTTACCTCTTTCTTGCCTTTTTCCCTTATATAATCATTTGCCTTGCTGAAATGCCTGTTGCCAAACCACAATCCCTGGTTGGCACTAAGTGGCGATGGATGCCCTGACTCCAAAACCAGGTGTTTTGCCCTGTCAATCTTGGCGCCTTTCTTTTTGGCATAGCCACCCCAAAGCATAAATACCACATCCTTTTTATGTTCTGATATTTTCTGGATTACAGCATCAGTAAAAATCTCCCAGCCTTTGCCCTGGTGGCTTGCAGCCTGACCTTCCCTAACAGTAAGTACGGCATTAAGCAAAAGCACTCCCTGGTTTGCCCAGCGTTCCAGGTTGCCTGTGGCAGGGAAGGGTTTATTCAAATCCGCTTGTATCTCTTTAAAAATATTTACCAGCGATGGCGGCATAGGGATATTGTCATTTACCGAAAAGCACAATCCGTTTGCCTGTCCCACACCATGGTAAGGGTCTTGCCCCAGTATTACCACTTCTACCTGGTCAAAAGGGCAATAGTCAAATGCCGAGAATATCTGCTTTCCGGGAGGGTAGCATTTGTGCATGTTATATTCTTCTTTCACAAAAGATATCAGCTGGCTGAAATAAGGTTTGTCAAATTCGTCATTCAGTACTTCTTTCCAGCTTTGTTCAATATTTACATTCATTTTCTGCGTATATATCCACAAATATACTATTCTGTATGTTTAAATGAAGTTAACTTCATCTGCCAAATGTGCAGCTAATGCATTATATAGTATTTTTGCATAATATTTGTTTACACAAAAGAATGATCAGTATTACCGATAAGACCCTAAAAGATTTAGAATTCAATACCGTACTGGAAGCTGTTTCCTCCAGCTGCACTACCGAGCCGGGCAAGGAAAAGGCTTTTGCTATAGCCCCGTTTAAAGACCGCGAAACATTGATGGAAGCATTGAAGCAGACATCAGAATATGTTTCATCTTTTGACAATAATAATGCACTTCCCAACCACGGTTTTGAGCCTATAACCAACGAAATCAAATTCCTGGCTATTGAAGACAGTTATCTTGATGCCTCTGCTTTCAGGAAGATTGCTTCAGTTTCAGACACAGCCAACACGCTTATAAAATTCCTTGAGAAGTTTGATGACTACTACCCTACACTCCACATCCGCGCGCAAAGGGTTGAATATACTAAAGAAATACTAAAGGCGATTGACGCTGTAGTAGATAAATATGGCGAAATAAAGGATGATGCCTCACCGGAACTGGCTGCTATACGCCGTGAGATGAACCTGGTAAAAGGAAAAATCAACCAAAGCTTTGCCGCAGCGCTTACACAATATCATAGCCAGGGTTATCTTGATGACATTAAGGAAAGTGTGGTAGAAAACCGCCGTGTATTAGCCGTATTGGCCATGTACCGCCGCAAAGTGAAAGGCTCTATATTGGGCAGTTCCAAAACAGGAAGTATTACTTATATTGAGCCGGAAGCTACCCTGCGCTATTCCCGTGAGCTGAACAATTTTGAGTATGAAGAGAAGGAAGAGATAAAGCGCATACTGAAGCTTTTGAGTGCTATTATCAGGCCATACGTGCCTTTGCTGCACGATTACCAGGACTTTTTAACCGATATTGATGTGGTTTCCGGTAAAGCTAAATATGCCCGCCGCATCAATGGGCTATTGCCAAATATTACAAATGAAAAGAGGCTGTACTTTAGGGAAGCCTATCATCCTATACTATACCTTAGTAACAAAACCAAACAACAGCCAACATATCCGCAGACGATTGAACTGGAGCAGGAAAACCGCATTATAGTGATTTCCGGTCCTAATGCGGGTGGTAAAAGTATTACCCTTAAAACCATTGGCCTGCTGCAACTGATGCTGCAAAGCGGGTTGCTTATACCGGTGCACGAACGTAGCGAAACCTTTTTGTTCGATAGGATAATGACGGATATTGGTGACAACCAATCTATTGAAAATCATTTAAGTACCTACAGTTATCGCCTAAAGAACATGAACTACTTTTTACGCAAGTGTAACGATAGGACGCTTTTCCTTATTGATGAGTTTGGCACCGGGTCTGATCCGGAATTGGGTGGTGCTTTGGCTGAAACATTCCTTGAGGAATTTTACCACCGTGAGGCTTTTGGTATCATTACTACGCATTATACCAACCTGAAGATATTGGCTAATGAGCTGCCTTTTGCCACCAATGCCAACATGCTCTTTGATGAAAAATCGCTGGAGCCTATGTATAAGCTGATACTGGGCCAAGCCGGTAGTTCCTTTACTTTTGAGGTAGCACAGAAAAACGGAATTCCGTACGGATTGATAAACCGCGCCAAAAAGAAGATTGAAGGCAGCAAAGTACGTTTTGATAAAACTATAGCCACCTTGCAAAAAGAGCGCTCCAAGCTGGAAAAAACTTCGCAAATACTCAAGGAAGAAGAAACCCGTGCCCGTGAGGAAGGTAAAAAGATGGAAAACATCAATACCAAAATACAGCAAAAGCTGGAAAGCTACCAGGAACTGTATGATGCCAGCCAAAGGCTGATTTATCTTGGCCAGCGCCTTGATGATATGGGTGAAAAATATTTCAACAATAAGAATAAGAAAGAGCTTATTGGCGAATTTCTGAAGATGGTGGAGATTGAGAACTCAAAACGTAAAAAGGCCACACCAAAAGAAAAGAAGATAAAAGAAGTACAACAGAAACAGATTGTTGCCGAAGTGCAGCAAAAGGTTGAGGAAATACGCAAGGAAAAAAAAGAGAAAAAGATAAAGGAAAAAGCGGTTGAAAAACCAAAACTTCCTCTTAAGGTAGGTGACCGCGTGCGCATGGTAGATGGTAAAGCCGTTGGTAGCATTGATGCCATTGAAAAAAACAAGGCTACTGTAAACTATGGCATTTTTACCTCAAAGGTAGATTTAGAATCGCTGGAGCTGGTGGAAGCCAAAAAGAAATAAGGCTATGGAAAATTTGCCAAGGGACAAAAAGATAATCCTGTTTGACGGTGTTTGCAACCTTTGCGACAACACCGTACAATACATCATTAAACACGATAAAAAAGATGTTTTCCGGTTTGTACAGTTGCAATCTGCGCTTGGCCAGGAAATAGTAAAATACATTGGTGTTGATACTTCAAAAACCGATTCTATCATCCTGTACCAGCCGGGCCATTCATATTATTACAAAGCAGAGGCAGCTATGAAAATTGCCAAAGAGCTTGGTGGGTTTGTTTCAGCACTTAGTTTATTTTCATTCCTCCCTGACTGGCTAACAAACAGCGTGTACGATTATGTGGCACGCAAACGCTACAAATGGTATGGTAAAAAAGATGAATGCATGCTGCCTACTCCTGAGATGAAAGCTAAATTTTTATAACTGATTTTATATAAAAAACAAAGCCCCGCGATAGAGTGCACCCAAAAGTTTAGACAAATTTATAATTAAGTTTGATAATAATGAGCTCGGTATTTAACCGGGCTCATTCCTTTTAAATTAAGTTTAATCCTATCGTAGTTATAATACTTTATATATT